>CAMCRZ010000042.1 GCA_945877425.1 uncultured Treponema sp. | reverse complement strand
AATGTATTTTTAATTTTTTAAATAGTGGCTTTCTTAAGTTGATGATGTTGGGCGGTGCCGCCTGTTCTTGCCTAAAGTGCAGTCTTTGACATTTTTCAGGCTACACTTTAACGAATGTACGCAGTTCCGTGATGAAAGGCGAATTTTCGGAAGTAAGGGTAACTGTTACATTTTCCTCTCCATCAGGAAGGTCGGCTTCTTTCCACGTAATGCCCTGATTTTCTTTTTCAGGAAAAGCTGCAACTTTAATGGAAGAATTGTTTACGGTAATGCAAATAGAAGCATTTTCCTTAGGAATAAAAGCCACCGCAAGTTTACAGTAACGTTTTGCATCAGCCTTTAAAGTGTAGGTAATGGAATTGCCTGTTTCAAGAGTTCGTCCTGCAACATTAAACTCGCTGCTGAAGGAAGATTTTGAGCCGTTGTTTTTATACTGATGTTCAATTTCGCTTTGCTGAAGCCCTAAGTTGATTTTATCTACTGTGGAATTTTTGTAAGGCGACTTGTCTAACTCTAGATATTTGCTATTGAAGTAAGTTATGTATCGTGTGTGGTGTGTTTCGAAAAATGGTTTTAAAACGTAGCTTTTTTTGTCGGAAGAACATTTGCTTGAAGTTTTAAACTGTAAAGAAGAAGTCTGCGTAATCCATTCAGAAAGTGCATTTTTGCTGCCTGAAATTTCCGGGGCTTTTTCTACAGGAAGATTATTGTAAACAAGATGATTGTCCACTGTGTCCAAAGGCATTCCGCTGTTGCCAAGATCAGCTGCCAGAACAATAGGACCGTACAGAATGTTGAAGTTTCCGCTTCCGTCTGAAGTTTCCCTTATGTTCAGTTTCATGGGGAAGTCAAAAGTGTAAGTTTTATTTTCTTCAAGAGGTGACTCCAGACAAATCCAGTCTTGAGCAGATGAAGTTTCTTTTTTTAGCCAGCCGGGATTTCTTATCTTTACGGAAGGATTTCCGCTGCCTGATTTTAAAACCGTAAGTTCAACTTTTGAATTGTAAGGGAATTCAGTTTTTATTCGGTAAGTCCAGCCGCTTTGTGTAGAAAAAGTGCATGGTATAAAAAGATTGATGTAAACTGTGTCGTCAAAATCAAATGCAATAAACCGATTGTAACGTGCAGGATTTTCAAGTCCTGTTCCTGTGCAGCACCACCAGGCATTTTCCTGTGTACAGTAAACTTTAAAAAATCCGGGAAGCATGGAAACGAAGTAAGTTTTTGCTCCTGTGTCCGGCGCCTGTGATGCAAGAATGTGGTTGTAAAGTGCAGTTTCGTAAAAATCAGCTGTAGAAGAATTTTTGTTCCACTGAAAAATATGTTCTGCAAGTTCGCACATGTTGTAAGTGTTGCATGTTTCGCAAGTTTCTTTTCCCAGAAGTTCAGAATATTCAGGTCCGAAATGTTCGCTTATGGAATTTCCGCCGATAGCATAACTTCTTTTTTGGGTTACTGTGTTAAAGAAAAATTCTGCTGCCGTTTTGTATTCAGTTTTTCCTGTTGCTTCGTACAAAGAGCATAAGCCTAGAATTTTCGGTATCTGTGTGTTGGCATGATAGCCCTGAAGTTTGTCCTGTTTGTTTATAAGCGGTTCAACTATTTCTTTGTGAATAAATTTTTCTGCCATTACAAGATATTTTTTTTCTCCAGTGATTTTGTAAAGGTCAGCGTAAACTTTGCACATTCCGCCGTGTTCGCAGATAAGCATTTTCTGGAATTGTTCTTCCGTTAAATTTGAAAGTCCTTTTTCTGCCCAGTCTGCCATTTTTATCACTATGTCAAGTGCATCATTGTTGCTGCAAAAAAGATATGCGTCTATAAGTCCGGCGTAAACTTTGTGAATTGAATACCATGGAACCCACCAGTCTGCAAGGTTAAACCGTTCTACTGTGAAGTTTCCGGTGAATACTTTTTCAAATGGTGCTGATGGAATGCCTGCAAAAAATCCGTCTTTTCTCTGGAGCGTCTTGATTTTTCCGATTACGTAATTGAGTTTTTCCAAAGCTTCACTGCTTCCTGTTGATTTTACAAATCCGGCTAATGCGCTGATGTAGTGGCCTAAACCGTGTCCCTGAATTTTCATATTTTCCCAGCCGCCGTAATTTTTTGCCGGTGAAATTTGTGAAGTGTTTACGTAACATGGTGCAAGAAGTCTGTCCGGGTTTATATTTAAAACGTAATCAAGTCCTGTTTTCTGTGAAACTCCAAAAAGTGAATTTTTTTCCAATGCAAGTGATGTTAATGACATATTTTTTCCTGAGAATGTGATTTTGTTTATTGTAGGAAGTTGATGTGCTTTTGACAAGATGACTGGAGTTGCTGGAGTGGGTTGCTTTACGGGAGGGTGCTTGCCGGAATAAACTTCCCACAAGGCAGCTCATGTCATCTCAGCTTTCGCAAGTTCGCTGGGAATCTGCTTCGGGCAGGTCAAAACAGAAGAAAATCGCCGAGAAAATCATTGGGAAGAGAGCAGATTATCTTTTTTCTTTGAAGGGAAATCAGGAAAAATCATGGACGCACCGCCTGAAAAAAGGCAATGTTCCGTGATCAGATTTATTTGAAGCGAACCCTAAATACGCGTGTCGTTAACATTGATTTTTTATAAAAAAAAAAACAGAAATATTTTTTTTTGCAATAATAAAGCGGGCGTGGAAAAATATATTGACAAGTTTACTTGGCGGATGATAGAATAAACTATGACAAGTGAACTTGGCAAGTATACTTCATAAACTTATCTCGCCATCTGTAGCTTGTCGCTAACGCAAAATTTTCAGGAGAAAAAAAATGACGAAAGAAGAAATT
>CAMCRZ010000041.1 GCA_945877425.1 uncultured Treponema sp. | reverse complement strand
TGAAAGCGGGAAAGTAGGATGCTGCCGGCTTTTTTTTGTTTAAATTTTTCTATAATAATACGAAATTAACACGAAAATAAAAAAAAGTATCCTGTAAAGATTAATTCCCCATTATTCTGTCAGATATTACAACAATTTTTGTATATCATATCCGGGGTTTTTCCAGCGTAAATCCGTCTTGGATAATTATTCATCCAGAACTCTGCTTGGGCAACTTCTTTATCCGTGATTTTTGAGAAGTCACAGCCTTTCGGGAATAACCGCCTGAGAATTCTGTTATGGTTTTCGTTCGTTCCCCGCTCGCATGCCGTGTACGGGTGGGCAAAACAAAGTTTCGTCCTCGGTTTTCCGTCAATGCAGCTCCGCTCTATTCCTTCGACATCCAGGAACTCACTTCCGCCATCGCAGGTCATCGTGATGAAAATTCTTCTGAATGTCTCGCTTCCCATCTGTCTCTCAATTTCATCAAGGATTTCCACTGTGCTTTTACCTTTGGCATCAGGCATTTTCCTTACAATCTCATTCCTGCTCTTGCGTTCGGTCTTTGTACTCTAGGGCAAGAAGGACGGCGCTTGTTAAGGCTGAGCAGGTTGTTGCTATTGGTTCGGCGAAGAAAATGCCTTCTACTCCAAAGATGTGCGGTAAGATGAGGGCTAGTGGAATGAGCAGTACTACTTTTCTAAGGCATGCTATAAATATGGACACTTTTGCGTTTCCTATTCCAACGAATGTTGTTTGTGCTGCATTTTGTATCCACATGAACCACATTCCGCCTATGTAAACCGGGAGAAGCCGCTTTTCTATTGCAAGTATTTCGGTGTCTGATGTGAAGAGTCGGGAAAATATTTCCGGGAAAACTGATGCGCATAAAACCAGTGTGAGTGTAAGGACTGCATTTACAAACAGCATTTTGCGTATTACTTCACGTACTCTGCCGTATTTTTTTGCACCATAGTTGTAGGAAATTATTGGCTGAATTCCGTTGGAAAATCCTGCTGTAGGAACGAATATAATCTGCATTACGCTCTGCATGATTGTCATTGAACCGACGTAAATGTCTCCGCCGTAACGCTGTAATCCTGAGTTAAATACAACAAAAATGGCACTTTCAGTTGCCTGCATTATAAAGGGTGACATTCCCAGTGACGAAATTTTCTTTATTATGGAAAAATCAGGTTTAATGAAAGAAAGATTTAACCTTATGGCAGATTTGGCTGAACTTAAAAATCCTGTTACCCAGACTGCACTGACTCCTTGGGAAATTATTGTTGCAAGTGCTGCTCCTTTTGTTCCCATATTCAGCATAAAAATGAAAACAGGATCAAGAATGATGTTAAGGCAGGCTCCAATCAGAATTGAAACCATTGCTGTACGTGCATGACCCTGACAAGTGATAAAAGTATTAAGTCCTATGGAAAACTGAACAAAAATTGTGCCAAGAAGATAAATTGAAATATAACTGTCGGCGTATGGAAGCGTATTTTTGCTGGCTCCAAAAAACAAAAGAATGGGTTCTTTGAAAATCAGAAAAAATGCAGTCAGAACTACTGAAAAAACAATCAGCATGAAAGAAGAATTGCCCAGTATACGCTGAGCTTCTTTTTTTGCTTCAGGGTTGAATTCACTTTTTCCAAGTTCTATTGCAGCAAGAGGCGCTCCACCTGTACCTGCAAATGCACTGAAGGCTGAAACAAGCTGGATTATAGGAAGGCAGATTCCAAGCCCAGTAAGTGCAAAGGCTGCACCATTTTCATCCTGAATGTGCCCGATGTAAATTCTGTCAACAATGTTATACAGAACGTTTATAACGTAAGCAATAACAGAAGGAACTGCAAGAGTAAGCATTAAGGAAGAAATCTTTTTAGAGCCAAGAGCAGACTTTTCGTCATTTTCACAGTAATCAGACATATAACCCCGCAAGCAGCAGTCCGTTATCTCTTGCGCCAGATGCAAACGAATGGTCATAGACAGCATGGTACAAAAGTTAAACGGAAGCGTAAAATGCTGTAAAAGCAGCCGTTCTTTAATAAAGCTTAGCTTTCTTCTTTAAGTTCCTGCAAAACCTGCTCTTTTGTTATGCCGGTGCATTTTTCTATTATGGAAAAATCAACTCCGCTTTTGTAGAAACTTATGGCATCTTCAAGTTTAGCTTTAGCTTTTCCTTCTACCAAACCTTCAGCTTTTCCTTTAGCTTCTCCTTCTTCACGGCCTTCTCGGAGGGCTGCGTTTTTCCATGTGAGTTCGTCGTTTACACGCTTTATTTCAGCCCATTCACGGTACCAGTTGATTTCGTCCTGGCTTAAAATGTCCAGTACTGTCTTTGCCTGCATTATTCCTTCCTCCATTGTTGAAAGTTTTTTTATAAGTGCAGTTTGTTTTTCGTCGTTTGCGTATAGTAAAAATTTAATCCATCTTTCAATGCTCGTCAACTGTTCCAGTTTCAGGTGGTTCAGCTTTTTCAGTTTTGGAAGTTCAATGAAATAGATGTTCAGCCGGGAAGAAAGCCTTCGGTTGTCGTCGGTGCGCATTGTGTAGTGGCTTACGATTTCTTCGCTTGCGGCGTCGTAGATGAAATTCAGCACTGATATCTGATAGCATTTCGGCACGTCTTTCCACTCAAGTCCTTTCGGAACGTAATGGTTCATTAAGTGAGCGGCATTGTATTCAGCGCGCTTGTCGTAGGATTTTTCCCTGTTTACGCCCTGCATTTCCACGTTCACTGGTTCGGTTCCGTCCAGGACACAGGCGATGTCGAACTGTGTCTGCTTGTCGAATGGCGTTTCTGTGGAAAGTTCGTTGGGCTGCAGCCGGACTTCCGTTACCTGATGGCCCAGCACTGCCTGCAGAAAGCATCTGAGTGCGGTGTTTGATTCAGGCGAGTTTGTTGTGAAAAGGCTTTTGAATGTTGAGTCGATGCACGGGTTAAGAATCTTGCCGTGAAATTTTTTGTTTTGTGACAAATATGTCTCCTTGTTTTTTAAATTTGATACTTCCGTTCGGCGTATTTGCCGAGGGAAAGTATCTGCTATTTATATTTGCACTGATATTCCAAAAACCGCAAAAACGGGTGATTTTTTTTGTTTTTTTGTGGCGGGGCTTTGTTCTTGCGGGATGTGCGGGCTTTAACTTTTGCAACTAGCAGTTTGGAAGAAGAGAGTGTGCTTATGCGCAGCTTGGCTGAATGTAAGGTGCAATCTGTTAGCAAGTACGGAAGCCACTGAAAAAGGTCGAATTTTAGAAAAATTAGTGTTGTTTATGCCTAAAAATGCAAAGAAAACACACTAAATATGGACTAAAATTTGCAAAAACAGACTTTTTCAGTGGCCTCCAAGTACGCTCGGGCGGCGCCTGTTCTTGCCAGTAAGCTCATACTTCACGAGAGGGTCTTTGCAGATAAGTGAAAACTTTAAGTTTTGCAACTAGCATTTTGGAAGAAGAGTGTATGCTTATGCGCAGCTTGGTTGAATGTAAGGTGCAACCCCTTAGCAAGTACGCCCGGGCGGCGCCTGTTCTTGCCAGTAAGCATACACTTCACGAGAGGGTCTTTACAAATAAGTATAAACTTTAACTTTTGCAACCAGTTCTGAAAAAGAAGAGTATGTGCTTATGTTCAGCTTGGCTGAATGTAAGGTGCAATCTGTTGGTAAGCACGCCGCCGCCCCTGTCCTTGCCAGTAAGCTTACGCTTTTCGAGAGGGGCTTTGCAGATAAGTGAAAACTTTAACTTTTGCAACTGGAACTTTGGAAGAACAGTGTACTCTTATGTGCAGCTTGGCAGTATGTAAGTTGAAGTTGGTGGGCAAGTACGCCCGGGCGGCGGCGCCTGTCCTTGCCAGTAAGCTCCTACTTCACGAGAGGGTGTTTACAAATAAGTATAAGCTTTAACTTTTGCAACCAGTCCTGAAAAAGAAGAATACACGCTTATGTTCAGCTTGGTTGAATGTAAGGTGCAACCCCTTAGCAAGTACGCTTGGGCGGCGCCTGTCCTTGCCAGTAAGCTCCTACTTCACGAGAGGGTGTTTACAAATAAGTATAAGCTTTAACTTTTGCAACCAGTCCTGAAAAAGAAGAATACACGCTTATGTTCAGCTTGGTTGAATGTAAGCCGCAACCCCTTAGCAAGTACGCCCGGGCGGCGCCTGTTCTTGCTAGTAAGCTTACACTTTACGAGAGGGTCTTTACAAATAAGTGAAAGCTTTAACTTTTGCAACTAGCAGTTTGGAAGAAGAGTGTATGCTTATGCGCAGCTTGGTTGAATGTAAGGTGCAATCTGTTGGTAAGCACGCCGCCGCCCCTGTCCTTGCTAGTAAGCATACACTTCACGAGAGGGTCTTTACAAATAAGCCCAACCTTCAACTCCACCAGCCAACCTTAAAAAAGAAGAAAGTACACTTATGCGCAGCTTGGTTGAATGTAAGCTGCAACCCCTTAGCAAGTACGCCCGGGCGGCGCCTGTCCTTGCCAGTAAGCTCGCACTTTACGAGAG
>CAMCRZ010000040.1 GCA_945877425.1 uncultured Treponema sp. | reverse complement strand
CACTTTTTTGCAGTGACCTCCTCGTAAAGTATAAGCGTACTGGCAAGCACAGGCGCCGCCGCCCGCAGCGTACTTGCCAACAGGCTGTCTCTTCCTCCAATCAAGCTGCACATAAGCGCACACTGTTCTTTTTTAAGGTTAGCCGCAAATGTTAAAGCCTGCACTTATCTGTTCAGCCCTTCTCGCAAAGTAAACACTTACTGGCAAGAACAGGCGCCGCTGCCCGCAGCGTACTTGCCAACAGGCTGCCTCTTCCTCCAAGTCGCTGCACATAAGCGCACACTCTTCTTCCAAAGTGCCATCACCAACAAAAAGAAATTGCCTTGAAATAAAGACACTTTGCGATGTATAATAGCACAATATGCCAGGCTTAAGTCAGCTTCAAAAGTTTAATTCAGATTTATTAAATCTCGGTGACGAAGTAAAAATTCGTTCAATGCGCAGCGAAAAGCCTGTGACTGTACCTATTCCGAAAGATATTCCCGATGAAGACGATTCAGAAGATTTTAAATATGGAATGCCTTCACTTTCCGAAGAAGAACAGCAGCAGGCAGATGCAGCAGCCGCAGAAATGGAAAGGGCAGCCAGTGATTTTTCAGACATATTCGGAGAAGAAAAATCAGAAGAAGAAAGCGGTGAGCCAGGTGCAAATGTTCCAGAAACTGCAGTTCCCGATATGTCAGAACTTATTTCGCCTGCAGATCTTTCATTTGATGATTTAGACTTAAGCGAATTTGAAACGCCTAAAAAGAAAAAAGAGCCTGAAAAGCCAAAAGAAATTCCTATAGAAGACCTTGATCTTGAAGCGCTCCTTGCACCAAAGCCAAAAGCTCCTGAACCGGAAGAAGAAAAGCCTTCATCGCAAGTTCAGCCTTCACAGACAGAAGAAACAGACCTTTTCAACGAATTTATGTCGCCTTCAGAAGATAATGCTGAAGATGAAGACTTAGGTTTGCCAAAAGAATTCCTTAAAGCCCAGAACAAAGGTAGCGCAGATCAGTCAGCAGAAGATTTGCCATTTCTGGAAAGTGAAGAACCGGAAAAAACAGAAGAACCAGAACCGCCTGCAGAAAGCGGCTTTGATTTTACAAGTGCAGACGAAGATTTTGAAGAAGAAAATTCATCTGTAATCGACATGAACGACGGTATTCCGGACGAGTTTAACGAAAAGCCGGATGAAAAGCCTGTTGTAAAACCTGAAATTGTTCAAGAGCAGCCCCAGACTCAGCCTCTGGAAGAAGATTTTACACTTCCTGATTTTGACGAAGACTTTAACTTTCAAGATGAAACTGAGCCGCCGGAACAATTCGAACAGACTGAACAGCCAGACTTTAATGCTCCAAGCGAAGAAAATTTCGACCTGCCTGATTTTGACGTTTCGGATTTCAACAAAGATGAAGTTACTTCAGGCAATGAACAGGAGCACCAGGACTTTGGCACAGCTTCAGAAGAAAATTTCGACCTTCCTGATTTTGACGAAAATTTTCCTTCTTCAGATGAAACTGAACAGACTGAACAATCAGAACAATCAGAACAAAATGACTTTCCTGCTGAAGAAAAATCCGAAGAAATGGACTTTAGCGTTCCGGACTTTGGCTTTTCTGATTTTGCAGGCACAGACAGTCAGGGCAGCGAATCTTTAGGACTTCCTGATTTTGACGAAACAGGCAGCACTGAAACTGTACAGGACAACACTCCGCCAGAAGTAGGCCACGACATTGGTCAGGAATTAGGAGAAGATTTCGGCAACCTTAAAATAAGCGATTACGAAGGAAAAATCCCTGAAAAGAAGCAGGAACCTTCTCCCGATGCATCTGTCCCTGAAGACGAGCCGGTTGAAACTTTCGACACTTCTGCAATGGAAGGTCTGGATTTTTCAAATTCACAGTCAGACTTTGAGCTTGGAAAAGTTGATGCAGTTGAATCAGACGATGACTTTTTCACTATACCTGGTTTTTCTGACACAGTTACGGCAGACATTACCAAGAAAAAAGCGCCTGTTGTAATAGAAGAAGATGAAAGCGGCAAGCCTAAAAATACATTTACTGATGCCGAATATCAGCGGTTTAAAAAGAACCTTGCACAGTATCCTCTTAACATAAGGATTGCCCTGGAAGACCTTGTCGTAAAAAATGAATTTACAGACGATGCAGTTTTTGGAATTCTTGAAAAAGTTTTGCGCAAAGTTCCAGCCCGTCAGATTGCCACTGAACTTGAAAAAATGATGGACATTTCTCTTGAAGTTCCAAGAGATTTTGAACGGCGTACTGCAGAAGAATACGAAGCTTACAAAAAGTCGCTGGAATATCAGCTTAAAAACAAAATCATTCCTGGAGCCGTACTTTCAGCAGCTGCAGCCATAATGATTTTCTGCATCTTTACCATTACAAATACTTTCATCTACAGACCGTTAAAGGCAGCTTCACTTTACAAAACAGGATATGCACTTCTGGAAGAAAATCAGTATCCTCAGTCTGAAGATATGTTTAATATGGCTTTGTCATATCGATCTGTAAAGAAATGGTTTTTCCGCTATGCACAGGGCTACAGAGACCACAAGCAGTATGACCGTGCCAGAATGATGTATAAGGCTGTGCTTCAGCGGTACAATCACGACAAAAAAGCCGGACTTGAATGGGCAGACATGGAACATTCCGACCTGTACAACTACGAAGAAGCAGAGCGGATTGTAAAGCGTGAAGTTCTTGACTATTCCATAAACGACTACGACGGAATTCTTAAGCTTGGAGACATTTATCTTGACTGGGCAACAGAAAAAGATGACTCTAAATACAAAAATGCCCTTGAGCAGTACAACCTTCTGGAAACAAATTACGGCGCTTCAAATTTAAGTCAGTCACGGAAAATGCGCTACTTTATCAGAACGGATAATCTTAGGGAAGTTTTGAAGTATAAGGAAGAATTTTATCCTCAGAAAAAAGCCCTTGGCGCAGAAGACTTAACTGAATTAAGCGGATATCTTTTGGACAAGCGCTACGGAAAGCTCAGGCCTGCAGAAGAAAGCCTTCGTTTTTACATTGAAGACGTAAGGGATTTGCTTGAAAGGGCACTTAAAGCTGATGATACGAACCCTGTTGCACTTTACAATTTGGGACGTTACTTTGAAGAAACTGGAAGCGACAGTTTGGCTGTAAACCTTCTGGAAAGATCCATTGCAGCTTTTGAAAATCAGAATAAACGAAACAGGCGTGAAACTTACAAATACATAAACGCTTACCGTCTTTTGGGAGAAGAGTACAGGGATTCCCGTAACTTTATTGATGCAGAAGAAACTTATGCAAAAGGAATTGATATTTTTGAAAGAGAGCGCAGTTCCAGCGGTTTTGAAAGTGACGAAAACATCGGGCACCTTTACTCTGATTTAGGCGACATTGATTATTTCATTTCCCTTAACAATGATGATGCACTTGTCCATTACATAAATGCTGTGGAAAACAAATACGACACCCCTTCTGTCCGCTATAAAATCGGATACATAAACTACAACAACAAAAATTATTCTGCAGCATTAGGTTCGTTTATAGAAAGCGCAAGTCATAATCCCAACGACATTCATGTCCTTCTTTCTTTAGGAAACACTCTTACGGAAAACGGCGACATAAATTCTGCAATCGGTTATTACGAAGATTTAATGAACAAGCTTAATGTAGAAAGGGAAAGGCAGGGCGTTCTTTTGCCTCAAGTTCGTGATGATCAGTTTGATCTTGTGGACACTTACATGAAAACTTCAAATAATCTGGGAGTTGCCCTTTCACGTCAGGCAGAAAAAACAGGAAACTCAGGCCTTAACGCTTCGGCAATCGTAAACTTTCAGGAAAGTATTCGTGCATGGGATTCCCTTACAAGAAATCAGACTACAATGATTAGACTTGAAGGCTCAAACCTTGCAGAACAAAACGTAAAGTATTTGACACAACCGTTCTCCGAGTATGAACCTGAAATTTACACTGACATTCCAAGAACGCTTTACGGAGAAACTATAATCAAATGACATCAAGCGGAGTTGTTTCCAGGCAAAGGGTTATTCTCATTACAAAGGAAGTGTTCAGGAAATCCATTCATTTGTGCAGCTGCATAGTTCCCTTTCTTATGGAAAAATCATATTACCTTGTTTTAGTTTTGCTTTCACTGGCATTAGCTTTTTATTCTTTTTGCGAATATCTCAGGCTAAAGGGAAAAGTTGTTCCGTTAATTTCTGCCGTAACAGCTGCAGCTTCAAGAAAACGTGACGAAAACAGGTTTGTCTTAGGACCTGTAACTTTATGTGCCGGAATAATAACTGCATCTGTTTTGTTTGAACTTCCGTACGCCCGCATTGGAATTTTTGCACTGGCATTTGGAGACGGAATTGCAAGTTTAGCCGGAAAACTGTTTGGAAAAGTCCATCTGCCTCTTACTCAAGGAAAAACTGCTGCAGGAAGCTTAAGCTGTTTTGCCGCAATATTTATTTCATGCTATTTGTGCTGTAAAAATTGCAGTGCTTCACTTATTATTGCAAGTGCCGGAATGTTTATAGAACTTCTGCCCCTTAAGGATTTAGACAACATCTTTATCCCGGTGCTTCTGTCTTTACTTGCAAAAATCATCTTGTAATCAGCGTGTAAAAATCAGTGCCACATATACATTTTGTGAAGCGAGCCTAAATATACAAAAGTTCCTGCAAAAAGCAACACAAGAGCCGGCACTAAAACAAAAAAACTGTCTGCCAGAAACAGTAAAAAATATCCAGCCATTAAAACAACGTAACCTATGATAAGGTGAAAATATTCCCCTGAACTTTTTCCGAAAACTGATTTTAAAATCATGGAAAGTAAAGTTGCAGCGTTTATGAGAAGCAGAACTGTATAAAAAAGTTCCTTATAGCCGGAAAGTACTGTGCAGGTAGAAGTCGTAACAAAAGTGTTTAAGGGAACAAAAAATCCAACCATTGCAGAAGTTGTAATCAAAATGATGAAGTTGCGCTGAACGTATTGCCTTTGCTCTGTGGCAGAAAAATGAGTTGCAAAGAAAAAGCTTAAGGGAGCAATAACCCGCCCTGAATTTACAATGTGACCTATTGAAAGCAGAAAAAATGAATTTGTCTTCCATAGAGAAAAAAGCGGAATGAAAATCCTTACAGTTTCAGCAACACAGCCGAATAAAAATCCCATAAAAAAAACTAACTCTGTAGTCTGTGTCTTTTCAAAGCGGAATATTATGTAAGTAAGTATAACGGGAACGTAAAGGCAGAAGCACAGAATTGAAATTAAGACAGAAGTAAAACTGTAGTTGAAAAGTTTTATATGACGGAAATAATTTTCAGGCTGAACAATCTGATTTTGTGTTGCAGCAAAAATAACTAAAACTAAAGTGGAAAAAAGAAAAATCAGTGTAATGAAAAGAAAAATGAAAATTAAGCGGTTGCGTGCTTTTAAAGTCATATCATAAGAATAAACTAATGGAAAATTTTAGTAAAGACTAATTGAATAAATCCGATAATTGAAAAGAAAGGCTGCATATTTTGAGCTTTATTGGGGGAATTATGAAAAGAAAAGTAGCTTGTTTTGTTTTAGCGTTTACTGCTTTCTGTGCTTTTGCAGGTGATGCTGCTGTTTTTGAAGACATAGGATTTTCTCAAGATGGAAATACGTACATTTTCGGTCAATATGGCAAAACTGATAAAAAATTTCAGGCTTGGGCAGAGATTTATACAGTTGATGTTGCAAAAAATGATTTTGTAAAAAATGAAGTGTATAAAACCGAGCCTTCAGAAAAAACAAGTGAAATGTCCGGAAAAAAAGCTTATGAAGATTTAAAGGAAAAATCACTCTGGAAAATGGCAAAGTATAATGCAAAACCATGCGATGCTTCAAACCTTCTTTATTTGCGTGAAAGTGAAAAAAAATCTCCGGAAGAAGAAATTGTATTTGAAAGTTTTGAAGAATCTACTGCAGAAGAAAGAGTTTTTTATCACATAAAGCTTGTGCCTGAATTTGAAGGAAAGGGCAAAAACGTCAAGTCTAAATTTTACATCAGCGTAAAGAAATCTACTGACACTGGAAGGGAAATAGGCAGCTGGAAAGCTGGCACTCCAGATTTTAAGCGTAAGGGAATTTCTTCGTATTTGATAGACAAAATTTACACAACAAGTGATGGCAAAAGTCTGGTTTTTGTAGTTCAGAAAACTCTGGAAGATGATACGGGAACTTCCATTAGATTTATGGTTGAAACCCTTCGTTTTTAGTGTAATCTAATTTTTTTTCAAAAAAATTCTGTCAAAATTGTTGTTTTTGTAAAATCAGCGGATATTTAAAAGTAAGAGGTTCTTATGAAAAAAAATATCTGCTTTTTTTTATTTAAAACATTTCTTCCTGCTGCATGTTTAGTTTCTGCCGTTTTATTTGTAATGCATCCTGTAAGCTGCAGGGCAACTGTGGAAGGTCTTTCTTTTTTAGAAGGTGATTTTACTGTTCCTTCAATAAAGTCTCTGGAAATATGCAGCAGTACAAATGCAGTTCTGGAGTTTTCAAAAGAAGTTGAAAGCGTAGAAGCTGAACTTATTTCCCGGGAAAATTCCAGCGTTTTTTTTACAGATGCTTTGATTTGCGAAAACAATAAGGTAAATTTTTCATTTAACACTGAAACTGAAATAGGCGCACCTTATTTACTTGAAGGCAAAGTAAAAGACAAAAACGGAAATTCCCTGACTTTCAGCGTTTCTTTTTCAGGATTCAATTCAAATGCGGCTTCCCTTATCATAAGCGAAATCCGTGACGCTTACGGCATTACAACTTCTGCAGGAGTCAAAACTCATAAAAGCGAGTTTGTGGAATTAGTTGCAGTAAAAGGCGGAAACTTAAGCGGCATTCAGGTAATTTCAGCTTGTGACGGAGAAGCAAAAAAGTACGTTATGCCTAACGTTGAAGTAAAAAAAGGCGACTACATTACAGTGCATCTTCGTTCTCCCGTAAAATCTGACAGCTGCCCTACAGACGGCGACGGAATTATAAGCGAAACTTCCACAGATTTAAATCTTTCTTTCCATGTTGATTCAAGCCCTTCAAGAGACTTGTGGAGCGAAAACAATAAAGCCGTAATTGGAGAAAGTGACATTGTTGCAGTTGAAAATTCATGGAACGGCAAAATTCAGGACGCAGTTTTATTTGCAAAAAGCAGCCAGACTGAATGGAACGGCAAGTGCAGTGAGTTTATAGAAAAAATGAAAGGTTTAAACTTATGGACAGACAGTAACGGCGAAGAAAATTACGGAATTGAAAATGCATTCTGCAGTGATCTGCTTACTTCTTCTGCTTGCGGCCGTTCAATTGCAAGGCAAAACGTAAACGAAATACTTGCACTTTTTCAGGACGATAATCTGGAAAATCAGAATGTAACTGCAGTAAATTCCCCAAGCGTCTGGATTGTAACATCAGTTGTCACTCCCGGAGAAGAAAATTCCAGCAAAGTGTACGTAAAGTAAAGTCCATCTTGCTGAGTGTCCGGGTAGTGACGTAATGCTAAAAGTCCGGTATTTCTTTTATTTTATTGTAATGAATGTCGTAAGCGTGATTTCCCGGAAGCCCTGATTCTATGCGTTCATTTTCTTTTCTAAGCTGAAACTTAATCATTTCCTTAAACACATTAAGCAAAGGCTCAGGGTCTGCACTTTTTGGAGAAAGATTGTTTTCCTGAAGTTCCTTTATAAGATAGTAGCAACTTTCTATTGTGGAAATGCAGTATTCGGCTGGTTCATGCTTAAAGGTAAAAATGCTTTTGTAGCTGCCGTAAAATGAAAGCTTTGGAAGACAGTTTACGTTTGTGCTTAATCGTATCATTTTTTTGGAACAGAACCATGTAGAGTCAATTATAATTACAAGAAGTTTTTTCGAACCAAGTGATAGCTTAAACTCCGAAGACTTTGCCGTAACTGCATCTTCTCCCGGATACAAAAGCACAGGAAAGTATGAAGGGTCATTAAGCAGTGCGTTAAGTCTGGCGTTTTTTGTAAAATCAATTCCAACAAGAATTTCACTTTCTGGCAGGCAGAGGGAAGCAAGCCTTCCGGTACCTGTTCTTTGTTTCCGTGCTTCTTTCGGGTGCATTAAAAATACAAACTTAACGCCGCAGTTTACAGGAGAAGTGTATTTGCAGTAACAGGCAGATTTTGGTCTGAAGCATTTAAGGCACAACTCACGGATTCTTTCGCCGCTGTCTTTATTTTCTTCCATGGTATGAAATCAGCCTTTAACGATATTAAGCAAATCTTCTTTAGGACAGGCTCCTACAGTCTGCTTGAAAACATTTCCGTTTTTAAAACTGATGAAACATGGAATGCTCATAATTCCAAATTTTGCAGCAAGCTTGTCATTTTCATCAACATTTACTTTGCAAACTTTTATGTCTGTATTTTCATTTGAAATTTCTTCTACAACAGGACCCATCATTCTGCATGGACCGCACCAGCTTGCCCAGAAATCTACAAGAACAGGTTTGTCTGATTTTAAAACTTCATTTTCAAAATTGTTTTCGTTAAGTTCAATTACCATAATAACTCCATAAAGATAAGTGTAAAATTCAGCGTTAAACTGAAAGCCTTCCTTAAAATTGCAACCGGAAAGAGTTTCAACTTTTGAGGATTGCAATTCGTTCGCGAAAGCGGACAATCCAATAAGA
>CAMCRZ010000039.1 GCA_945877425.1 uncultured Treponema sp. | reverse complement strand
AATATGCTTGCAATCTCAAACCATCTTTTTAGGTCTTAAGTTGATGATGTTGGGCACCGCCGCCCAAGCGTACTTGCCAGACATCTGCCTCTTCTTCAAAATCACAGCACATAAGAGCGCACACGCACAGAAGCCCGCCATTGAATAAACACAAAAAAAACAATAATATCATAAGACTATGGACTTACTAAAAAAATTAGAAGAACTTTCAATCAGGTTTAAAACAGTAACAGAAGAAATCAGCAATCCTGACTTAATAAAAGATCAGAAAAAGTATAAGGACACAATGCGTGAAAATCAGTATTTAAGCGACCTTATGACTTTATACGGCGAATACAAAAAATCACTTACAGGAATAGAAGAAGCAAAACTTCTCATCACTTCAGAAGACGATGCTGACATGAAAGAAATGGCAAGAGAAGAACTTAAAACTTTAGAAGAAGCCATTCCTCAGCTGGAAGAAAAAATCAAACTTAAACTTATTCCGCCGGACCCTCTTGACGAAAAAAACATTATCCTTGAAATACGGTCAGCAGCAGGCGGAGACGAAGCTTCACTTTTCGTACGTGATATGTGGGAAATGTATTGTCACCTTTGCGACAGAAAGGGCTGGAAGTACGAAACAATGGAAGCACAGGAAACAGAAGTCGGAGGCTTTAACAAAATAGTTACTTCCATTACAGGAAAATTTGTCTACGGAACATTGCGCTGGGAAAGCGGCGTTCACAGAGTACAGAGAGTTCCTGCAACAGAAAGTCAGGGCCGGCTCCAGACATCAACTGTAACAGTAGCAGTTTTACCTGAAGCCGAAGAAGCTGACATAAAAATCAACCCGGGCGATGTACGTGTTGACGTAATGCGTGCAGGCGGACCAGGCGGACAGTGCGTTAATACAACAGACTCAGCAGTTCGCCTTACTCACATACCAACAGGAATTGTAGTAATCCAGCAGGATCAGAAAAGTCAGATTAAAAACAAAGAAAAAGCATGGCAGGTTTTAAGGGCAAGACTTTTCGACCTTGAGCAGAGCAAGCTTGATGCCGAACGTTCTGATGCAAGAAAAAAAATGGTCGGTAACGGAGACAGAAGCGAAAAAATCCGCACATACAATTATCCGCAGGACCGTGTTACAGATCACCGCATAAACCTTAGCGTACACAATCTTCCTTCCTTTATGATGGGGAACATGGACGAAATGCTTGACGCCCTTAACGTTTACGCAAAAGAAGAACAGTTTAACGCCATTGATTCATGACGGTACAGGAAGCAAAACTTTTTGGCAGGAACCAGCTTTTAAATTCTCCTACTCCCGATTTAGACACTCAGGTTCTTCTTTCTCATGTAACCGGCTTAACAAAAACACAGCTTCTTTTTAAACGGGAAACTGTCCTTACACAAGAGCAGGAAAAAAAGTTTCTGTCTTTTGTAGAAAAGCGTAAAACCAGACTGCCTGTTGCATACATCACCGGTCATAAGGAATTTTTCGGCTACGACTTTACAGTAACACCTTCAGTTTTAATTCCCAAGCCTGATACAGAAATTCTTGTTGAACAGGGAATAAACGCCGTAAAGGAAAAACTTCACCTGCACAACATTTCAATCTGCGATATGTGCACCGGAAGCGGCTGTGTAGGAATAAGCATTTTAAAATACTGCATTCAGGAAAACATTTTGTCCAGAGAAACGGCTCCTTCTCTCGTACTTGCAGACATAAGCGAAAATGCACTGGACATTGCAAGACAAAACGCTTCACTGCTTTTAGAAAAAGAGCTTTTGGAAAAAGTTTCATTTGTCCGCACAAATCTTTTCCAGAACATAAATTCCAGCTTTGACATTATAGTTTCAAATCCGCCATACATTCCTGAACAAGAAACAGCTGAACTTTTGCAGGACGGACGAATGGAACCGGCTCTTGCACTTAACGGAGACGTAACTTTGCAAGGAAATCCTTCTTCCACAAAAGACGGACTTGCCGTAATGCGCAATCTTGTAAAGCAGGCAGTTTTTCACTTAAACACAAAAGGCATTCTTCTTTGCGAAAGCGGCGAATACAATGCACTTGAAACACAGCAAATCTTCCTTAATAACGGTTTTGAAGAAACAGAAATTTTCAGGGATCTGGAAGGACAGCTCAGGGTAACGAAAGGCACTTGCGGCTGTCAGATATATCAAAATTAAGTATCACTTTTTATGCACCTTATTGAATTTTAACCGTAAAAATTCTATTATTTTTTCAAATGAAATCAGCAGGGAGAAAACAGCAGACTTGCAGTTGCAGAAAGCTGTTTCAAACTGACTTTCAAATTTTATAGGAGCTAAAGATGGCTATTAAGACTATCGATGAAATCAAAAACGCAAAAATCAAAGCTTGGGTTGAAGAATGCGTTAAAATGTGTGAACCAGACAATGTTGTTGTTTGTGATGGTTCTCAGGCAGAGTACGACCGCTTAATGCAGAAATGTGTTGATGCAGGTCTTGCAACTCCATTGGCAAAAAAACCACACAGCTTCCTTTTCCGCTCACTTCCTTCTGATGTAGCACGCGTTGAATCACGTACATTTATTTCTTCAGTAAAAGAAGAAGATGCAGGTCCTACAAACCATTGGATCGATCCAGTTGAACTTAAAGCAACAATGAAAGGCCTTTACACAGGCTGTATGCACGGAAGAACAATGTACGTTATTCCTTTCTGCATGGGTCCTGTAGGTTCACCAATTGCAAAGTACGGTGTAGAACTTACTGACTCAGAATACGTTGTTCTTAACATGGACATTATGACACGTGCAGGCGAAAAAGTATGGCAGTATCTTGATGATAATTTCGTTCCATGTCTCCACTCAGTTGGTAAGCCACTTAACAACGGCGAAAAAGACAACGGCGTATGGCCATGTGCTGACGTTGAAAACAAATACATTTCACAGTTCCCTGAAGAACGCCTCATCTGGTCTTACGGTTCAGGTTACGGCGGAAACGCACTTCTTGGAAAAAAATGTTTTGCCCTCCGCATTGCTACAGTTATTGCACGTGATGAAGGCTGGCTTGCAGAACACATGCTTATCCTTAAGCTTACAAATCCACAGGGCGAAGTTAAATACGTAACAGGTGCATTCCCAAGTGCCTGCGGTAAGACAAACCTTGCTATGCTTATTCCTACAATTCCTGGCTGGAAAGTTGAAACTGTAGGTGACGACATTGCATGGATGAAGTTCGGAAAAGACGGACGCCTTTATGCCATCAACCCTGAAGCTGGATTCTTTGGTGTTGCACCAGGAACAAGCGAACAGTCTAACAAAAACGCTCTCGTTTCAGCTTCTAAAAATACAATCTTTACAAACTGTGCCCTTACAGAAGACGGCGATGTATGGTGGGAAGGAATCGGATATCCTGCAAAGGGAAATCTTGTTGACTGGAAAGGAAATACTCGTCCTGCATTCGAAAAAGACAAGGCTCCTAAGGGCGAAGAAATGGCACATCCAAACGCACGCTTTACAGCTCCTGCAAATCAGTGTCCATGCATCGCATCTGACTGGGAAAATCCTGAAGGTGTACCTATTTCTGCAATCCTCTTCGGTGGACGCCGCCCTTCAACTGTACCTCTTGTACATCAGGCACGCTCTTGGGAACATGGTGTATTCCTTGGTTCTATCGTAGGTTCAGAAATTACTGCTGCTTCTACAATCAACGCTGCTGAAGTTGGAAAAATCCGCCGTGACCCATTTGCAATCCTGCCGTTCTGCGGATACAACATGGGCGACTACTTCCAGCACTGGATTGACGTAGGAAACGCTGCTGCTGATAAAGACAAGCTTCCAAAAATCTTCTACGTTAACTGGTTCCGCAAAGATGAAAACAACGCTGAACTTCCTGGAGGATTCATGTGGCCTGGATACGGTGACAACTCACGTGTTCTTGCATGGATTTTCGACCGCTGTGACGGAAAAGACAACGCTGTTGAAACACCAATCGGACTTATGCCAAAAGACGGTGCTCTTAACACAGACGGACTTCCTGAATATTACAAGAAGACACTTCCAGAAATTCTTAAAGTTGATGTTGAAGGATGGAAAAAAGAAGTTAAAGATGTTCGTGAAAACCACTATCCGAAATTCGGAAAGCATCTTCCAAAAGAACTTAACGCTATCCTTGACGACCTGGAAGCTCGCTTAAACAATGCATAATTAGTTTCTTAAACTGATTAAACTGTTTACTCCAGTGCAGCAGCCTGTTGCATTGGAGTATTTTTTTTGCCCAACTTAAATCACTGAAGTTTATCTATAATTTCAATTGCCTGCTTTATCATGCTGTCGCAGTGAGCCTTTTTTTCACCGCCTTTAGCTGCATTTGCCTTTAAAAGTTCAGCACAATCCGTAAGCCCTTCGTGACTTAAAGCAATTTCTTTTCTGACAGAATTAACTTTTCCTGCATCAGTTATGCCTTTTGCTCCAAGAATCATCAGCGCACCTGTAATGACTCCGCAAGTTCCGCCGCACTTCATTCCGCCGCCGAAGTTACAGGCAAGATTAGCTGCAGTTTCTTCGTTCAGCCCAAGTTCATCAGCATACACACGCAAAAGTGTCTGGGCGCAGTTGTTTACCATTGGCACTTCATTTCGCAAAGCCATAGCTTTTTCTATGTGACTGTTCATTTTTTTTCTCCTGATTTTCTGATTTATCTGCATAAAATATAAACCTAAAAGCGTAAAAATCAAAATTTCAGTAACATTTCTCTGTAAAAAACGATAAAATGAATCTATGGGAAACGAATTTAAAACTTTGACTCACCAGTTGAAATATAAAAATCCGTGGATGGAAGTTTACGAAGACACTTTTCTACGTCCAAGTGGAAATCAGGGAATTTACGGTGTTGTGGAAAAGAAAGAATTTTCCCTCATCATTCCTGCTGATTTTGAAAAACAGATTGTCTATATGGTTGAACAATACCGCTATCCTTTGAAAGAACGGACTCTGGAATTTCCTCAGGGAATGGCTGAAGCCGAAGATGCATCTTATCTGGAAAGCGCCCGCCGTGAACTTCAGGAAGAAACTGGTCTTTTTGCACAAAACATCAGGGAGCTGGGAACTATTTTTTCTGCCGTGGGATTTTCCAATCAAAAGGGGCACGTTTTTCTTGCAACGAATCTTTCTGAAACAAAACGCCATCTTGATCTGGAAGAAGAAGATTTAGTCTGCCGCGCTGTTTCCTTTTCTGAACTTTACGATCTTATAAAAAACAACTCCATAAAAGACGCAGGTACTCTTGCAGCCGTTACGCTTTTACAAACAGTGCACTCTTTGGTGCAACCCAGTTGAAGTAAGACGCAACTTCATCGCAAGAACAGGGGCACGGTCGCCTTGACCAGATTTGAAAAGAAAATCTTGTGAAATGCGGCATGTTATAGAAATCAAAAAATTTTCTATCTAAAAAAATCTTGAAAAAGAATTAATATCGTTTTCTAAGCAAACCTGTTTCAAAATGCAAATTTGTTTTTTTTGAAAGACTGTTAAAAACTTCCTGCAATTTTGATAAATGCTCTTGTGATTTTTCAATGTGATATAAAATTTCTTTTACAGCAACTATATCTTTTGTTTTCTTTTCAGGTGGATTTCTGATTGGATTTGTCAAAATTTTTTGCACAGCATATACAGCAGGTTCTGGAACTGTTATGCAGAAGTCCGTTCCATCGGGAGATATAACTTCAAGTTCTCGTGGGTAGCAAGCTAGAATGTTCAGCACCCTTAAACCTTCAGAAATAATACCAAGCGGTTTTATTTCCATGCGACATTCTGTCCCAGCTCCCAAAACTCTTGTAAGAAATTCAAGTTCAAGAAAATCGTCCTTATAGAATCGGGAAATACCGTCGTATTCGTCATAGATATAGCCTATTTCTTTAAGTTTTTCTATTACAGGAATTTTTTCTTTTGGAAGATTTATATTTTTGTAGAAAAAATCAATATCACGGGTTTTTAGGTTTGGAATAAAATCTGTCTCAAAAAGTGCTGGATATAAATATTCTGCCCAGCTACCAATAATCATAACATGCTTCAGAAGACTGATTTCCTTAAATGCTTTGAGTGTCTGCCAAAAAGCAGTTTCCTGTTCTTTTGTCATTTTACTTCCTTTTCCAGTTCTTTAAGCTCTTTATTCATTTTTTTTAATAAAGAAGCAATTTCTTTCCGCCTGTTTAATTTTTTTTGTAAATCTTGTAAATCAAAACTATCGGGTTTTCCTAAAAATTTGGAACATACCTTTTTGCCTTCCCTATAGTTGAGGTATAAATATTCCTGATTACCGATTTTTCTTTTAAAGACAGAACCTTTCGGCAGATTTTCGAGTTCATTTTCATATCTAGCAATCATTCTTTTGTGTCTTTCCAATTCATCCAAAAAAACAAAGCGTATTAAATCAGATTTCATACCATCTTTACACTACAAACATTGTAAAATAGATAATTTTGTAGTGTAAGTTTATATTATATTACAAAGTTAAGTATTTCAAGCATTTGTCCGCAAAAAAGAACCGTTTATGCTTATGTGCAGTGCATTGGAAGAAGACGCAACCCCGCAGCAAAAACAAGCCGCCCGAGTACACAATTTATTTCAATAATATTAAACTTCTATCTGTCCACAAATTATATTTTCTGATACAATCACACCGTTCTATTTTAAACACATTTTCAGGTATTTTAGAAAGTATTAAAAACAGGAGCTTATCAAATGAAAGATATTTCAGAACTTATGAATTTTCGCCCAAGCATTAAAGTTTTAGATGCAACATTAAGAGACGGCGGACTTGTAAACGATTTTTATTTTCCTGAAGGATTTGCAAAAGCACTTTACGAAGCAAACGTAAAATCCGGCGTTGACTATATGGAATTCGGCTACAGAGCAGACAAATCAATGTTTGACGTAGAAAAATTCGGGCCATGCAAATTCAGTGACGACGAATACATCCGCAGCGTAATCGGAAGTGAAAAATCAGAAAAAGTAAAGCTTGCAATTATGGCAGACGTAGGACGATGCAACTACAAAGAAGACATCCACGAAAGAAGCGAAAGCCCTGTTGACCTTATCCGTGTGGCAACTTACCTTCACCAGATTCCTGCAGCCGTAGAAATGATAGAAGACGCCCACAGAAAAGGATACGAAACAAGCTGCAACATTATGGCACTTTCAACAGGTCAGGAAAACGACATAAAGGCAGCACTTGACATTATCGGAAAATCTCCAGTTGACATCATTTATATTGTAGACAGCTACGGTTCAATTTACCCTGAACAAATGGCACGTGTATGCGACATTTTTGCTGAATTCTCTGCCAAATACAATAAAAAACTGGGCATTCACGCTCACGACAATCAGAAACTTGCATTTGCAAATACAATCGAATGTGTGGGAGACGGCGTAGATTACCTTGATGCAACTTATATGCAGATGGGTCGTGGTGCAGGAAACTGTGCAATGGAACTTCTTCTCGGCTTCCTTAAAAATCCAAAGTACAACATTTATCCTGTATTTGAATTTATCCAGAATCATATGGTAGACTTAAAAAAGAAGGGCATAACATGGGGCTACGACATTCAGTACGTTGTAACAGGCATTCTGAACCAGCATCCTAGAACAGCCATAGCCTTTACAAAAGACAACCGCACTGATTATGCTGATTTCTACAAGGAAATCATAAGCCAGGACTAAAAACACCTGTCTGCCGTGCAAAAACTCCATGCTAAATGATGATGTACTCCATCGTCATTTAGTTATATCACATTCCAAAAACTGATATCACATTTTATTTTTGATTATAACCTGATACCTTTTTTCTAAAACACCACTATATATAGCGTAGTTATTACAAATTTTTACGAAAAAACACTATTTTTTTTATAAAATTGTCTCTTTTTATGTTGATTTTTTAAATCTAGTTAATTATACTTATATCAGTTATCTAAATAAGTTCCAACGCAATTTATATTATGCAAGTCTGTTTACCTTTCATCGTAGAATGCCGGGAAGCAGAAACTGCCTTTTATAAATGCCAGTATTTATTTTAAGAGGTTTTATTATGATCCAAAAAGAAGAATGGAACGGTTTTAAAGGCCGTTTGTGGAAGGAAGAAGTTAACGTTCGCGATTTTATTCAGAACAACTACACTCCTTATGACGGGGATGAAAAATTCCTTGCAGGTCCAACAGAAGCAACAAAGAAACTTTTTAATGAACTTCAGAAACTTCAGAAAGCTGAACATGACAAAGTTTCTATAGGAAAAGACGGCAAACAGAGAACTGGTGTTCTTGAACTTGAAAACAAAGTTGTAACAGGTCTTACAGCATACGGTGCAGCATATATCTGTCCAGAAGGAAAAGAACTTGAAAAAGTAGTTGGTCTCCAGACAGACAAGCCTTTAAAAAGAGCATTTATGCCTTATGGTGGAATCCGTATGGCTGAACAGTCATGTGAAATGTACGGATACGAACCAGATCCAGAAATTCACAAGATTTTTACTGAATATCACAAAACACACTCAGATGCAGTTTTCCAGATTTATACTCCAGAAATCCGTAGGGCTCGCTCTTCTCACATTCTTACAGGTTTGCCTGATACTTACGGACGCGGACGCATTGTTGGTGACTACCGCCGTGTTGCTCTTTACGGAATTGATTACCTTATCACAGAAAAACAGAAGGATCTTTCCAACATTGGCAACGGAACTATGACAGAAGATATCTGCCGTCTCCGTGAAGAAGTTGCAGAACAAATCAAGGCACTTAACGGACTTAAGGCAATGGCAGCCCTTTACGGTTATGATATTTCTAAACCTGCAAAAAATGCCCGTGAAGCTGTTCAGTGGCTTTACTTCGGATATCTTGGTGCAATCAAAACACAGAACGGTGCAGCTATGTCTGTAGGCCGTGTTTCAACATTCCTTGACATTTACATTGAACGTGATCTTAAAGCAGGCGTAATCACAGAATCAGAAGCACAGGAACTCATTGACCACCTGGTAATGAAACTCCGCATGGTTCGCTTTGCACGTATTGAATCATACAATCAGCTTTTCTCAGGCGACCCAATTTGGGCAACACTTGAAGTAGGCGGACTTGGTCAGGACGGACGTTCACAGGTTACAAAGAACTGTTTCCGCTTCCTCCATACATTGGAAAACATGGGACCTTCTCCAGAACCAAACCTTACAATCCTTTACTCAAAGAGACTCCCTGAAGCATTCCGCAAGTACTGTGCACACATTTCTATTGAAACATCATCAGTTCAGTATGAAAATGACGATGTAATGCGCCCAATCTGGGGTGATGACTATTCAATCTGCTGCTGTGTTTCTGCAACTCAGACTGGAAAAGAAATGCAGTTCTTCGGAGCACGCGCTAACCTTGCAAAAGCACTTCTTTACGCAATCAACGGCGGACGTGATGAAGAAGCAGGTCTTACACCAGGAGTTCAGGTTGGACCGGAAACAGCACCTATCACTTCAGAATATCTTGATTACGATGAAGTTATCCGCAAGTACGATGCAGAACTTGAATGGCTGGCAGATCTTTACGTAAACACACTTAACGCCATCCACTATATGCACGACAAATACTACTACGAAGCAGCAGAACTTGCTCTTGAAGATACAGACATTAAGAGAACATTTGCAACCGGTATTGCAGGATTCTCTCACGTTGTAGATTCACTTTCTGCAATTAAATATGCAAAAGTAAAGACTATCCGCGGCGATGTTGAAATTAAAGACAAGAAAACTGGTGCTGTAAAAGAAGTTGTAAAGAATATGGTTAAGGGATTTGAAGTTGAAGGCGACTTCCCTCGTTACGGTCAGGATGATGATCGTGCTGACGACATTGCTGTATGGCTTCTCAAAACATTTATGGCAAAAATCAAGAAGCACCCTACATACCGCAATTCTGAACCTACAACATCAATTCTTACAATTACATCAAATGTTGTTTACGGAAAAGCAACTGGTGCACTTCCAAACGGACGCCCTGCACACGCACCATTCTCACCTGGAGCAAACCCATCTTACGGTGCAGAAACAAAGGGTCTTATCAAGTCTTTGAACTCTACAGCAAAACTTCCATACCATTACGCTTTGGACGGTATTTCTAACACACAGACAATCAACCCAAGCGCTCTTGGTCATGACAAAGATGAACAGATTGAAAACCTTGTAAACGTTCTTGACGGATACTTTGATATGGGACCAGACAGCGGTCACACAGGTGCTCATCACCTTAACGTTAACGTATTCGGCGTAGAAAAGCTTAAAGACTGTCAGGCTCACCCTGAAAAACCTGAATATGCAAACTTTACAGTTCGTGTTTCTGGTTATGCAGTTCGCTTCATCAACCTTACAAAGGAACAGCAGGACGATGTTATTGCACGTACTTGCCATGCAAGCCTGTAATAAATAGCTGTTATTAACAAGTCCCGGTTTTCTCAAGAAGGCCGGGATTTTTTTTACTGATTTTTACTGATTTTATGGAGAAATACAATGAAAGGTTATATTCACCAGTTAGAAAGTTTTGGCTGTGCAGATGGTCCAGGCTCAAGATTCATCATATTCTTTGCAGGATGCCCTTTGCGCTGTAAGTTCTGCCACAACCCTGATACATGGGACATAACGAAAGGCACTCTCTATGAAACAGATGAGCTTATAAAGGAAGCCCTGAGCTGCCGTTCTTATTGGGGAAAGAAAGGTGGTATTACAGTAAGCGGCGGTGAACCTCTCTTTCAAATTGATTTTTTAACTGAACTTCTTACCAAAGCTAAAGAACAGGGAATAAACACCTGCATTGATACAAGTGGCGGCTGTTTTACAAAAGAAGGCGAATGGTTTAAAAAGTTTGAACAGCTTATGGAAGTAACGGATTTGCTTCTTATGGATATAAAGCATATAAACGAAGAAGAACACATTAAACTTACAGGCAAAAGCGGCAAAAACATAATCGAAATGTTCCGTTATCTTGATGAAATAAAAAAGCCTATCTGGATACGTCATGTGCTTACTCCAGGCATTACGGACAACGACACTTACCTTACAGAAACAAGAGATTTTATACGTACGCTTTCAAATGTTAAGCGTGTAGAAATTCTTCCTTACCACGGATTAGGTGCCATAAAATACAAAGACTTAGGCATAGAATATCCTCTTAAAGATACAGAATCACCTGCTAAACAAAGAGTTGAAAACGCCCGTACAATTCTTGAGTGTGACAAATACACAGGCTGGAAAGAGTAAGGCAAAACCCTGTCTCTTTTAAGAATGTACCTGCCACACATAAATTTTAGTTTTCTGCCTTAAGTTCCTGCAAAACCTGCTCTTTTGTTATGCCGGTGCATTTTTCTATTATGGAAAAATCAACTCCGCTTTTGTAGAAACTTATGGCATTTTCAATATTTGCCTGCTTCATTCCTTCAGAACGTCCTTTTTCCAGTCCTTCTGCCAAACCTTCAGCTTTTCCTTTGGCTTCTCCTTCTTCACGGCCTTCTCGGAGGGCTGCGTTTTTCCATGTGAGTTCGT
>CAMCRZ010000038.1 GCA_945877425.1 uncultured Treponema sp. | reverse complement strand
GAGCGTTTTTGCACCCGACTTCTGCTCCTAGCGCCTTTTATTTTAAGCCGCCGCCTGTGTTCTTGCCAAAAAGTATGCCGCCGCCTTTGTTCTTGAAAAAAGTCACTCATATTACTAAACTCTGTGATGAGAAAAATCAGGGAACTATGGAAGAAATTTCAGAAATAAAAGAATATGCGCACAAACATTCAGTGCCAATCATGATGGACGAAGGCATTGATTTTATCTGCAAGTATATAGTTGAGCACAACGTAAAAAGCGTACTGGAAATAGGTGCAGCAATAGGCTATTCTTCAATAAGATTTGCCAAACTTGCCCCGGACATTTTTGTAACGACAATTGAAATAGATGAAGACCGTTTTAATCAGGCAGTGGACAACATAAAAGACAACAACCTTGAAAACCGCATACGCATTTTCTTAGGCGACGCTTTAACTTATCCAATTGACGGAAAATACGACTTGATTTTTATAGATGCAGCAAAAGCCCAGTACATTAAATTCTTCGAGCGATTTAAATACAGCCTTAACAAAGACGGCGTAATAATAAGCGACAACCTTTCTTTTCACGGAATGGTTCAGGACATTTCGCTGACACACAACTACAGCACAAAAAAGCTTATCAGAAAAATTAAGAAATACATTGCATTTCTTGAACAGAACAAAGAATTCCACACAGACTTTTACACTTGCGGCGACGGAATTTCTGTAAGCAGATGGAATTGAATTTCAGGCAAACAACTTAAGGTTCATCGTCCAAAAGCTGAAAATCAGGGAAAGCAAAAGGCATATTCTTGCCAAGAACACTGCGCCTTTTTTTGTCCACTTCAATCCACTGAGCTAAACTTAAAGGCGTATAGTCAGAAAATCCGCAGAAGCAGTTTATCATGTTGCAGGGAATTTTCCTTTGCTTAGAATCGATTTCCAGAACAGTCCGTCGTGTAAGCTCCTGAAACTGATTTATTAAAATTTCGTCGTGAGTATTATGAACATGGCCGTAAAGCATAAAAGTGCGGTCACTTCCATCATCATTTTTTAAATACTGATGATTATACGCCATAATGGGATAATGGCTTGCTATAACAATTGACTTTCCGTCTTTTAATTCAGCGTAAGGTTTTATCCATTCAAAGCGTGAAATATCTGCACCTTCTTTTTTAAGCCAGTTTTTATCGTGATTTCCTTCTACAAGACAAATCTTTCCGTTAAGCCTGTTAAGAATTTTATTCACTTTCTGAACATCATCAGTCCAGAACATATCGCCTAAAACTATAACCTGATCTCCGCCTTTAACTTTTTCATTCCACTTTTCTACAATGTAACTGCTCATTTCCCATACGTCAGAAAATTTCCTGTTGTCAAGTTTGATTGCGTTTTCGTGGAAAAGATGAAGATCAGAAATGTAAAGCTTCAATTATGCTTCTTCTCCGTAAACTTCAATTTGTGTAAGGGCTGGGAACGGCGAAGGATCATCAGCTTTGATTAAACTGTGGAGCTTAAGGCTTGTAATTTCTTTAGCAGGAAATTTAAAACTCTGGGCTTCACCGTGCTTTTCAAAATGCATTACAAGTTCGCTTCCGTCGCTGAAAGTAACTGAGCCTTGAGTCCACCATGCATCGTGAGGAAAATCTGCACGTAAGTAAATTACAACTTCATCAACTTTAACCTTTCTACCAAAGTCAAGCGTAAGTTCAGCCTGAGGATTTTTGTTTATGCCCCAGCTTGAATAAGGCCATTCTCCGTGAAAAGTATTTGCCAGAAGTCCGTCAATTGCGTTGCGGCTTGCAAAAACACTTTCGCCACGAGTTTCAACATTTGCAGAAGTATGAGGAAAAAGTGCAGTATTTTCGTGACAGTCCCACACGTTAAGCGCAAGATTTTTTCTGCAGTTGATTTCTTCAGGAAGAGCTTCCCTTACGTAAAGATAATGCCTTGTTCCCGAAAAAGCTTTTGGATTATACGACATCTTTTTTTCATCAAATGGAATTTCCATTGTAAAAGTTCCGGCTAAAAAAGTATAGGAAAAATCCATTGAGTCATCAAGCTTAACTATAGAAAAAACTTTATCGCTGCCGGAAGACAACTGAATTTTATCGCCTTTGTGATATTCACCGTCATAAACTGCAGCAAGTTCAACAGCATTTGTCTTTTCAAAAAGAACATTGTTCTGTACGTCTAAAATCTTAATAGTATAATTTGTCATATTTCCACCTTTTCACAAAGCAAGTTTAAAATGTCAGCGCTGAATTCTTCCCGAACCGTTTTTCATAAGCTGTTCAACTTCTGATTTTCTAAGCACAGCCACATCACCTGGAATAGTATGTTTAAGACAAGCCGTTGCCGTTGCAAATTCAAGAGCCTGCTTTTTATCATCAAAATTAAGGAAACCGTAAATAAGTCCGCCTGAAAACGAATCACCTGCTCCAACTCTGTCAACTATATTTTCAATATGATACTTTGTAGAAACAAAAAACATTTTCTTTTCAACATCATACAAAACTGCGCTGAAATCGTTATTGTCTGAACTGTAAGTACGTCGCTTTGTTAAAGTAATTGCCTTAAGCTGAGGATAAACCGCGCTTACTTTATCACACAAAGAAACAAAATAATCATCAGGCAAACCTTCCTTAGTAACGTCATAACCAGGAACTGTAATTCCAAGACAGATGCGTATATGCTCTTCGTTTGAAATAAGGTAATCAACATAATTTACCATTTCCTTAATAACGTCTGAAGCGTTAACGCCATAATTCCAAAGCTTGCTCCTGTAATTGATGTCCATGGAAACAGAAAGTCCGGCTTTTTTTGCAGCTTTCATTCCTTCGATTGTAACACGCCTTGCCTTTTCACTTAACGCCGGTGTAATTCCGCTTACATGAAAAAGTTCTGCGCCTTCAAAAATCTTCTCCCAGTTAAAATCTTCCGATTCAGCATTTGAAATACAGCTGTCTGCCCTGTCGTAAACTACAGTCGATGGTCTTTGGCACGCACCTGCTTCAAGAAAGTAAATGCCAAGCCTTCCGTTTTTGCGTACAATATCTTTAGTTTCAACACCGTATTTTCTCAAATCAGCGCACACTGCTTCGCCAACTGCATTGTCAGGAACAATAGTTACAAATGATGCTTTTTCTCCAAATTCACTTAAAAGAGCTGCAACGTTAGCTTCGCTTCCACCAAAAGTAGCTTCAAGACTTGCACTCTGAAAAAGTCTTTCAAAACCAGGCGCCTTTAACCTTAACAAAATTTCGCCAAAGGAAACAATTTTATTCATTTTCTCTTCCTGTTGATTATTATCTTATATCTGCTGAAATTATAAGTTCTTGTAAGTGATATGTCAATCAAAAAGTGATATCACTTTTCACAATTTTATATCTTTTTCCTTTACAAAACTAAAATTTGGTTTTATGATATAAAAAATAAAATGTGGAAGAAAATCACTGTTTCCGCATATTTGATTTTTTTTAGGAGAATACACTTATGAACATGAAAGATTTTTCTCTTGACGGAAAAATTGCATTTATTACAGGTGCAACTTATGGAATTGGTTTTGCTATAGCTACAGCTTACATTAATGCAGGAGCTAAAGTTGCTTTCTGTGATATAAGCCAGGACAAAGTTGATGCCGGTTACAAAGCATACGAAGAAGCAGGATTTAAAGACAGTGTAAAAGGTTACGTTTGTAACGTTACAGACGAAGCTCAGGTAAAAGATACTATTGCAAAAATTAACGCTGACCTTGGAGTAATTGATATTCTCGTAAACAATGCAGGAATCATCAAGAGAATTCCAATGCACGAAATGAAGCGTGAAGAATTCCAGGCAGTTATTGACATTGACCTTGTTGCTCCATTTATTGTAGCCAAAAACGTTATACCTCAGATGATTGAAAAGGGTCACGGAAAAATCATTAACATCTGCTCAATGATGAGTGAACTTGGACGTGAAACAGTTAGTGCTTATGCTGCTGCAAAAGGCGGACTTAAAATGCTTACAAGAAACATCTGTTCTGAATACGGTGCATACAACATTCAGTGCAACGGTATTGGACCAGGTTACATTGCAACTCCGCAGACTGCACCTTTACGTGAAACACAGCCTGATGGAAGCCGTCATCCATTTGATCAGTTTATCTGCGGACGTACACCTGCAGGACGCTGGCTCCAGACAGAAGAACTTCAGGGACCAGCTGTATTCCTTGCTTCAGATGCATCAAATGCTGTTAACGGTCACGTTCTTTATGTTGACGGTGGAATTCTTGCTTATATTGGAAAACAGCCTAAATAATTATGGAAAATACTAATTCTTCAACAGATTTAAGTGCGTCTATATTCGAAACTCTCAAGGAAGAAATTTTAAACTTAACAATTATGCCCGGACAGGAAATTGTTGAATCTAAAATTTGCGACAGATTTTCTGTTACAAGACCTCCTGTAAGAACTGCTTTACGAAGATTAAGCGATATGGGTTTAGTTGAAATCAAGCCTTACTACGGAACTCATGCAACACTTTTAAATATGGACAAGATTTTTCAGATTATTCACATGAGAATAATAGTTGAATCAAATGTCATTCAAGAGTTTATTGCGTCTAATCCGGATGCATTTATCCTTGAAGAATTAGAGCACAACATCAGGTTGCAGAACATTCTTATTTCTCAGCCTGATATAGAACGGACTAAATTTTTCGAACTTGACAATCAGCTTCACAGTTTCTGGTTTACAAATCAGCACTGCGAAAATATATGGGACATTATTCAGGAACAAAAAATTGAATATACACGTTTCAGAATGTTAGATTACGAATCTACAATGGAATATCCTGAAATGATACAGGACCATATAGACTTAGTTGACGCAATTAAAAAGAAAGATTCCAATTCAATTCCTGTAATTATAGGCGAACATTTAAACAACGGTGTTAAACGTATGGGAGACAAAATATTCCATGAATTCTCACAGTACATTATTCCGCCGAAAAATACAGAATATTGGGAAAATTACAATAAACGCTACTATAAATAAGAGGTATAAAATGGACGTACGCTATTCAACTGGAAAAGAGCCATTTAAAAGAATGACTACAGATGAACTTCGCAAGGAATTTCTTATTCAGAATATTTTTAAGGCAGATGATGTTAGCGGAGTTTATTCTCACGTAGACCGCATTGTTACACTTGGAGCAATGCCTGTAAACGAAAAAATCAATCTTGAGAAAAACATTGATGCCATGAAGGATTTTGGCGTAAACTTTTTCCTTGAACGCAGGGAACTTGGAATAATCAATATTGGTCAGGAAGGCAAAGTTGAAGTTGACGGAACTGAATACACTCTTAACCACTTTGATGCACTTTACATTCCAATGGGTACAAAGCAGGTTCTTTTTTCCAGCAAGGACAAATCTAATCCTGCAAAGTTTTACATGAACTCAACGCCAGCACATAAAGCCTGTCCTTTAAAGCTTATTACTCTTGAAGATGCAAAACACGTTCATTTAGGAAGTCTTGAAGAATCAAATGAGCGCACAATAAATCAGTACATTCACCCTGATGTTCTTGAAACCTGCCAGCTTTCAATGGGTCTTACACATCTTGAACCGGGTTCAGTCTGGAATACAATGCCGGCTCACACTCACGAAAGACGCATGGAAGTTTACTTCTACTTTGATATTCCTGAAGATCAGTGCCTTTTCCACTTCTTTGGTGAGCCGCAGGAAACACGCCACATTGTAATGCACAACGATGAAGCTGTAATTAATCCAAGCTGGAGCATTCACTCAGGATGCGGTACAAGAAACTACACATTTATCTGGAGTATGGCTGGAGAAAACCGCACTTACACAGATCAGGACTGGATTAAAACACAGGATTTACGCTAGAACTTTCCGGCTTTAGTTTTAACATTGTCAGGTTGCAGGAAATATTTTCAGGCAGCCTGATTTTTTTTTACAGTGAATTTCTGTATTTTTCTATATCGGTTATTTTCATTAAGTTAGAGCGGACTTCATCTGTAAAATCACGGAGAATTTCTACAAATAGAGTTTCATTTTTATTTTCCAGCAGCTGCCTGTCTTTTTGAACAGCTTCAAATGTCTGGTCTATTTCTTTTTTCAAGCTTTTTACGGCAGAAGATGCTTTTTTAAAATCTGATTTTTTAAATTCAACGTAAAACTCGTTCCAGTCTTTAGAACACATTTTTCTGAACAAGTTTAAACTTATTGTAAATTCTCCATGAATAAGAGAACTAGTTGAGCCTAAGTTCAAAGAGAATAAGTTGTAATCTGCCAGATACTTTTCCAGTTTCGCTTTCATAATCAGATTTAAATAAGTCTAAATCTAATTATAATACACAGATAATAAATAACCACATTTCACTTTAAACAAAGGCTCTTCCCGGCAAGGACAGGAGCGGCGGCACAAATTGAAAGGCGCTAGGAGCAGAAGTCGGGTGCAAAAACGCTCTGTTTGTGGCAGGCGCGTAAGCGACAAATAAAATAGTTCCCATGCCACAAACAGTGTGTAGGGGCATAAGTGCCCCGGTTTTGACACCCGGCTTTGCGACGTTCAGCCGTTCTTTTTTAGCTGCCGCCCTATCGCATGCAAGAGTGACGCTCCAGCAGTGGAACTTATACTAAGCCCTGTGCAATCATTGCTTCGGCAACTTTTACGAAACCTGCAATATTAGCACCTGCAACGTAATTTACAAAATCTCCGTCTTTTGCGCCAAACTTAACAGCAGTATTGTAAGCATTGTCGTGAATGTTAATCATAATATTGTGAAGTTTTTCGTCAACTTCTGCAGCAGACCATGCAAGGCGTTCTGAGTTCTGGCTCATTTCAAGACCAGATGTTGCAACACCACCAGCGTTAGAAGCTTTTCCAGGAGCATAAAGAATTTTTGCTGCAAGGAAAGTGTTAACTGCATCAATGTTAGAAGGCATATTTGCACCTTCTGCAACAAGTTTACAGCCATTAGCAACAAGAGTTTTAGCATCATCGCCAAGAAGTTCGTTCTGTGTAGCACAAGGGAATGCACAGTCACACTTAACTTCCCAAACTTTTCCGCCTTCAACATATTTTGCAGAAGGGAACTGTTTTGCATATTCAGAAATACGTCCCCGCTTTACGCACTTAAGTTCTTTAACCCAGTCAAGTTTTTCCTGAGTAATTCCGTCTGCATCGTAAATATATCCGTTTGAATCAGAAAGAGTAACAACTTTTGCACCAAGCTGAATGAGTTTTTCTGCAGCATACTGAGCAACGTTTCCTGAACCTGAAACAACACAAGTCTTTCCCTTAAAATCCTGACCGACTTTCTTGAGCATTTCCTGTGCAAAATAAATAAGTCCGTAACCAGTTGCTTCTGTACGAATCAAAGAACCGCCGAAAGTAAGGCCTTTTCCTGTCAAAACACCTGTATATTCATCACGGATTCTCTTGTACTGACCGAAAAGATAACCGATTTCACGTCCGCCAACGTTTTTGTCACCGGCTGGAACGTCTGTATCTGCACCAATATGACGGTAAAGTTCTGTCATAAACGACTGGCAGAAACGCATAACTTCTTTATCTGATTTTCCATGAGGGTCAAAGTCTGAACCACCTTTTCCACCACCCATTGGAAGTGTTGTAAGACTGTTTTTAAGAACCTGTTCAAATCCAAGGAACTTCAAAACTGAAAGATTTACTTCTTTAGAAAAACGCAAACCTCCTTTGTAAGGACCTATTGCACTGTTGTACTGAACACGGAATCCACGGTTTACATGATAGTTACCTGCATCGTCCATCCAAGGAACTCTAAACTGAACAACTCTTTCCGGTTCAACAAGTCTTTCAAGAATTGCATTTGGTTCAAGTTCCGGCATCTGATCTACTACAGGATCAAGTGTTGTAAGAACTTCTTCTACTGCCTGAAGGAATTCCGGTTCATGAGCATTCTTTGCTTTAACCTCTTCCCAAACTCTGTTTACGTAAGCGTTTTTCATAATAATATTACCCCTATTTTGTGTGAGTTGTAAAATCAGCCCACAAACTTAAAGTATATTAAACTATTTTAAGTATTTTGAAAAGAAACCTGCTGTTATTTCAAAAAAATATTCAAAAAAAATTCACACTTTACACAGGAAATAAAGGATTGACAAAAAATTGTTTCTACAGATAGAATTTCCTATCAAAATTCTAACGGAGGTAGACTTATGAAAAAGTTTACAAAGAGAGCAGTTGCAATAACTTCATTGCTTTTAGCTGCTATGTTTATCGGTTGTAACGACAATGACAACAGCGAAGAAATTGAAGCACCTAATGTTGTATTGCCGGAAAGCAAAGGTGCAAATCCATTCGCTGGAAAAACCTTTTACGAATCAGGCTCAAAATTTGAGATTGGTGAAAAGACAATTACAGTTAGCGAAAAAGCCAGCCCTGATGAATACGTTCCTTGTTATGAGTATGAGTATACTTTAAACTCAGTAGACAAAACTTTGTCGTACAAAATTGTAAAACTTTCTCTTGAAACTAAAGATTGTCTGTTGACATACGTAGAAGCATACGAGTACATAAACTCCGGCAAATTCAAAAAAGATATGCTCGCTAAAGTTAAAGAAGAGCTTCAACAAGAAGTTGAAAATAGTGAACTGCCTAAAGAGCTATTTGAGACAGCATTAATGCTTGCTGAAGCACAAATTCCATCTAACGAAGAATTCCTTACAATATTAAAGAATACTTTTTCTGCAGTAAATTCCTATTCATACACTTATGACGGCACTAATTTGAACTTAACAGAATTATTTAACGCTGAAACTGCTGTTTTTGAAGGTGTAGAAACAAATGTAAGTTGTGAAGTATGTCCTTCTGCACTCAATGCAGAAATCATGCTTTCTATTGATGAAAGTACTCTCTATTTTGAAGCTTTATCTTTTGATAATGGAACAATAACATTTGTTAACGCCATTGAAGAAGAAGATCCATTTGTTGCAACATACACAATCAACGAAGAAAGCAAAACTTTAACTCTTTCGTTTACGTACAATAAAACAGAATACAGTGAAACACTTAACTTTGTGCCTAATGAAATGACTTTATCACCAACTGATGAAAGCAAATAACCACTAGCAGCATGACGGAGAGAGTTCTCTTGCTGCTGGCGTTTATTTTCTCTTTGGGGAAACAGACTTCTTTTCGAAAGTTCCTACTTTGGACGAATCAATTTTAGAAGATGAAGTTTTGCTTTTTCTTCCGGAAACTGTACTTCTTGAAAAAGACTTTGAAGTAAGTTTTTTACTTTTTCCGGAAGATGCTTTTTCGTCAACTACAGTTGCAGCGCTTGGATTAACAGGCGGCTCTTCTCTTTTCAGCAAAATGTATTTTACCTTCGTATAGCCTGCACGACATTCCACAATAGAAATCAAAATCACTAAGAAAGAAAAATAATAGAAAAAAGAAGACGAATCTAACGACACAAAATAATCGTAAATGCCATGAAACAAAACTGCAAAAATAAAAGGCATTACCTGCAGGCACTTATGCTTTAGGGAATAAATAAAAATTCCGCTTAAACCTGCACAAAATGAATGAAGAATTACAGCAGTAAAAAGCCTTATTCCTATAGAAGAAATTCCGCTTACCGTATAAAGCAAAGATTCAAAACAGCCAACTGAAAATCCTGCCAGAAGAGAACAGCTGAAAAAATCAGGCAGCTCCATTTTTTTTACAGGCAGCCCTAAAAGCAAAACCATCTTAACAAACTCTTCAGTAACGCCAACTGCAAGAATCATCATAAGGAAAAATCCCTGCATTGTACTTGGATGAGCCAGATTTTTAGAATCAAGCCAAAACTGAATTACACAAATTGGAATTACAGCCAGCAAACCTAAAAAACAGGAAAGCAGCCCGTGGGTAAATTTCATTTCCGGAACTAAAATAAAAAGTACAGCAAAAAAAACAAGCAGAGGAACAAAACTTACAAAAAGCGATTCAATTATCAACTCAAAATTCATAGCAGAAGTTTAACCTAAACAAAAAGACACTTCAACCCACACAGCAAGCCCCTTCCTAAACAAAAATGTAAAGTTTTACAGGAACTTTCCGAAAATTTCATTGATGAAAAAGAAGAATTTATTTTTTACAGCTATAATTTTCTCTTGTGCAGCTGCAATTTTTTCCTGCAGCGTAATTGATTTTTCAACAGAAGACGCTTCCATTACAGCACCTGCAATCAGCCGGAACGAAAAAGACGGATCCATTACCATTTTGCCTACAGTAAAAAAAGCAGCAACTTACATAAACGTTTTCCGCTATGAAGTTTCAAGCAACGACAAAGATGCAAATATAGTTGAAAATACAACCGTAAACATAGGACAAATCATTCCTACTGAATATTACAAAGACAATGCAATATCACTAAAAGACTATTACACAGCCGGCGACAAATATTATCAGTATTACGTAAGGTATCAGTTTTCTACAGGCTACAGTTTTTCAAAAACAACTAACACTTTCAAAGGGTGCGGTAATGGAGAAGTTATTCTTACAGAAGCCGAACCTTCTGGTGCCATTGAAATTTCCTACACTTCAAGCAGTGCAATCCTTACTATTGAAAAGGCAGGAGAACTTGTGAACCTTCGGGAAATTTACGGCTCAGACGGTGATGACTTTTTTTCACCAATGATTTCCATTAACAACGGAATTCACTCTTACCTGTTTCCGCTTACAGAAGCAACTGTAAATGGCGTGGATTGTTACCAGGTAGCACTTATGAGTTTAGTACCCGACACATTTATCCGCAAAAAGCTTAAAGTTACTGCTTTAATCGGACAGACACAGGATGACTCAATCGGTAAGTCTGAAAATTTTGATGGCAGCGATCCAAAGTATTTTGCAAAAGTTTACAACTGGACAAAGCCTATTACAAACACAAAGCTTACAGTTGATGCAGAAGAGCAGACTTATTTTGAAATTGCTGATAAAAATCAGGAACTTGACGTTTTCGATTACACGGAACCAAATTCAAACTAAGCTTTTATTCTTTCAATTAAAAACTTAATCATTGAGCGTATTCCCGTAAGAGAAGTGCGTCCTAAAACAGCAAGGCGGAATATCCCGCATTCCATCTGACTATAAAACAAGTCGTTTACGTCTTTAACCTGAATGTTTTTTATTTCGCCTTTTTCCAGACCTCTGATTACAACTGCACTCATTAAATGCTTTAGCCTTATAACTCGTCTTGTTACTCTTTCGTCAGCATTTATACCGCTTTTCTGCAGCTGAATTAAGTAAACAAGCAGAACTTTAAAAAGCTGAGCATTTTTTTCCAAATCAGTTATAATCGTTTCAAACATCTGTTCCAGACATTCAATTGAAGTAAGCTGTTCATTTTTTATGAGCTTAAGAAGCTTTTCTTCAAGTCCGCTTGTTATGCGCTTTATGCTGGAAACAAAAATTTCCCGCTTATTTTTAAAGTAAATGTAAAGGGTTGTTCTTGTAATGCCGCATCTGTCTGCTATTTTTTGAAAAGTTACGTCTTCGTAGCCTTCTTCTATAAACAAATCCAGTGCTTTTGAAAGAATTTCATTTTTACGCTTTTCATGTTCTACAAAAACTGCCATATAAACTCTCCCTTTTAGTATTGATAAAGAATTGTATCAAGATTGCCGGCTTTAAAAGATTTTTTTGAAACTGATTTTTTACCAATACATTCTTCAAATCCTTTTTGACTTGTAATAACGCCAATATTCCATCCGGGAAAATCTTCAAATATTGCATTCATTTTGTGATATAAATATTCTGCTTCAGCTGCATCTCCAAGACGCTCGCCATAAGGTGGATTGCACAGTAAAAGTCCGTTTTCGTAAGGAGCACGCAAATCTGCAAAATCACTTACAATAAAATCCGGGCGCTCAATTTTTGCATCGCTTCCAATCATCTGCAAGGCTCTTCCTGCTGCAACACAAGCGTGTTCTGCGTTAAGTTTTGCCCTTTCTATTTGCGACGGATCTATGTCACTGCCTGTAATGCGGCATTCTACATCTGTGCGGATTTTTTCTGCCTGAAGTTTTTTCAGTTCAACTGCACGGTTCTGATTGTAAATGGCAAGGTGTTCGTAAGCAAAATGGCGTCCTAAACCAGGTGCAATGTTGTGTGCGTAAAGTGCTGCTTCTATGACGATTGTGCCGCTTCCACAAAACGGGTCGTGCAAAGGAGTTTTTCTGCGCCATAAACTCTGCTGAAGTAAAACTGCTGCAGTAGTTTCCCGTAAAGGTGCAGGTCCGCCTTCTGTTCTGTAGCCTCTTTTGTGCAAAGCTTCGCCGCTTGTATCCAAAAGGATTGTAACTACGTCCTGTTCAATGTAAACCCTTACGTCGCAACTTTCTCCGCTTTCAGGAAGATTTGTAATACGCCACAATGCACCGAGCTTTTTGTAAATTGCTTTCTGTATCATAGACTGAACTGTGTGTTCGCTGTTCAGCTTGCTTTTGTAAACACGCACTTTGTCTACTACAACACGTACATCTTTGCGGAAAAAATCCTGCCAGTTAACGTGATAGCAGCCTTCAAACAATGCGTCAAAATCAAGAGCCTTATATTGTGCCATTTGAATGTAAACTCTGTCACTTGTTCTAAGGCAATAATTTGCTATGTAAAGTGCGTCTTCGTTTCCAATAAAGTTTACTCTTCCCGGAGCGTTTCCGTTAAGCTTAAAACCAAGAGACTTTAATTCATTTCCAAGTATTTTTTCTGCGCCAACTGCACATAATGCAACGTAATTCATGAATGACATTTTATCAAAAAATGTCATTTTGAACAAGAGGGTGTCACACTTGCTGCAGGAGGGGGCTGTCCAAAAAGAAATGGGCAGCCCTGATTATTTTTAAAGACAAAAGAATT
>CAMCRZ010000037.1 GCA_945877425.1 uncultured Treponema sp. | reverse complement strand
ATACTGCTGAAAGCGGGAAAGTAGGATGCTGCCGGCTTTTTTTTGTTTAAATTTTAATTGAATGATTTTAACCAGGAAATCCGAATTATAAAATCGTGTTATCAGTCATTATTTGCTTTTTGCTTACTCTGTTCCTGTAAGATCTGCTCTTTTGTTATGCCGGTGCACTTTTCTATTATGTCAAAATTAACTCCGCTTTGGTAAATGTCTAAAGCACTTTCTATGCCGGCTTTTTTTATTTCTTCGATAAAGTCTTCTACGCGGCCTGTGCACAGTTTTTCTTCTAACCTTTCATACATGCTACTGCCTCCTCTTCTGCCGGTTTTTCGATAAAAGCCTTGACTTCTTTTTTTTGAGTATGAGAAAAATTTAATCCATCTTTCTATAGTGGTCAACTATTTTGCTGTTCTTACCCACAAGTTGCAACTTATCTCAATAATTCTGCACCAAAGCATACACCCTTCTTCCATTAAATGCACCGCAAAAGCTAAAGCTCACACTTATCACAGAGTACATTGAAATAAGCCAATACCTCCTCGCAAGCCCGCCCTCCAGCAAATAAACCCAAACCACCCAAAAAAAACAAAAAATTCCCCAAAAAAAGCCCAAAAAAGCACTTGCAAAAAATTATAATTTTGATACACTAAAATAAGTTATGAAAAGGTTTTCATAGACTGAAAAGTTAGACTTCATAAGAGTCGGCTTACCGTAAAAGCGGTAAGAATAAAAAAAATGTTTTTATATTTTTAAGGAGGAAATATGTTTGCAAAATTAAGACACGTATTTGCAGTAGCTACAGTTGCGGCAGTACTTTTTGCATCATGTTCAAGTGACAGCGGTGGAGGAGGAAACAGTACACCGGCAAAACCAACAATTACTTTAACAGGTATAGGCGTAGGAGCAGGAGAAAAAGACGTATGTGACTACACATATACAAAATCAGACGCAATTCCATTTGTAGAAAATGAAATTCTTGTTACAGTTTCAAATGGAACGTTCGCCAGTCTTTCAGTACCATCTAGTAAGACAAATCTTAAAATCACAAAGAAATCAGAATCGGACACATCTTACACAATTAAATTAACACCATTAGCAGCCTGCAATGGCTCTGTTACAATAAACTCATACGTTGTAGATGTAAATGATGCAATAGAAACAGTTGTAAAATACAACATTGGACTTGCAGATAAAACAGACAGCCTTAATTTAGCACTTAGCAATGAAGATGCAGTTTCAGGTGAACGCAATATAACACTTAAACTTGATTCAGCACCAGCAGAAGGCACAACAGTTAAAGTTGTATGCAATGGAGCAGAAATTGCTTCAGAAGTAGTAACAGGCGAAGATGGCACAACAACATTAGTTTTGTCAGAACTTACACCTGGTACAACTTATTCAAACGTAATTGTTTATACTTTAAATGCAGATAAAACAGCTTACGGAAAAATTGAAATTGAATCAGTTAGCACAGCTGCAGACACAACACCACCTGCTGCACCAACAAATCTTACAGTTGTAGGTGAGTCAACAGACACAACAATAAATATTTCTTGGACAAACCCAGCAGACGAAGACTTTGCCAAAGTAAAAGTTTACTACAAAAAATCAACCGATTCAGACGACAAATGGACAGAATACGTGTTTGACCCAGAGCTTACAAGCACCACAACTTCTGCAACACTTACATTCGAATCTACAGGAGCAGGTGAAACATACAATATTAAGGTTAGTTCTTTAGACCAGGCTGGCAATGAATCAGCAAAAAGTGATTCTGTAACCGCACAACTTACAGGCGACACAACTGCTCCTGGAGAAGTTACCGCTCCAGTTCTTAACTTTGAAAATAAAACACTTACTTGGAGAGATCCATCAGACGCAGACTTAGACAAAATCCTTATTTACAAGAATAGTGACACAACCGCTACAGAAGTAGCCGCTGGTATAAAGACACTTAATATTTTAGCTTGGTCAAGCGTAACAAGTGTTACTATTAAAACACAAGACAAGATTGGAAATGTAAGCGACGGTATTACATTAACAGTACCAGCTAAAGCTACAGTATCAAGCCTCACAACTAAGTACACAGGACAAATTGTTGCAGACGTTAGTGTTGCAGGTAAAGCTGAAGGTTATACATACACCATAGCACTTTCTGCTGATGCTAAAACAGCTTCATTAACATTAACAGGAGATTCAGGCACAATCGGACTTGGCGGACTTACTGTTGGAACAGAAGTTACACCAAGTTACATTACAAGAGTTTCTACAGCGGTAGGAACCGTTATTTTTGCACAAGAAACACTTGCTGCAATTACACCAGTTGAAAAAGTTGTAAGAATTAAAACTGCTGCTGGGTACTATTTAACATCAGCAAACGTTGTAAAATCGGATAAGTACGGTACTTTCTGGGCAGAAGATGGTGCATATACCGACTATTTAGGTGATTCTTATTGGCTTGTTTATCCGGGACAAGAAGAAAACTCTGCAGTTGACACATTCTCTTTAAAAGGCTACAGAACAAATTTATGGGGTTACCTTGATTCTGAAACAACATATACTAAAGAGTCATCAGGTAGTCCTACAGGTGGGATTAATGATGATAATAATCGCTCAATTTTTATTATTGATCCACAGAATAGGGTTTCTACCTTTAAGAAAGTAGATCCTATTAACGGTAATCCTGATTACTTCAGCGCACAGCTTAGTACTGATTCAAACCTTTATTTACTTATGTGGTGGGATCAGGGAGCAGTAAGAGCTCATGGTGGAGAAGGAGATTATATACACGCATGTATCAAATTCGAAGACCAGACAATACAATCAATAGCACCAGTTACAGACGTTACATCAAGCGATACAACTAACTTAAAGACAACACTTACCTGGAGCGAAGATGCCCTTATTTCCATCTCTACCTTCAAGAACGTTGTAATTACAGCAGACAAAGCAGACAGAAACGGCAACGCTATTTCTGTAACAGTTCCAAAGGATACAAAAACAGCAACTATCGAAAACCTTTTAGGAGACACAGAATACACATTTACAGTTACAGCTTACGACATCTTTGGAAACAGTGCAGCAGCAACAGGTCTCGCCGTTACAACAACTGCTGACCCTGTAACTCCAGAAGTTTCAGATGTACAGGCAGAAGCAACACACACTGGTGCAATTACAGTTACATGGAAAGATCCAGTTACAGACGCTTCATCTTACACTTACAAAGTTACAGAAACTTCATCAGGCACATCTAAAACAGTTGAAGCCGGCGTACAGAAAGCATTGTTCACAGGTCTTACAATAGGAACTGAATACACTTTCAAAGTAGAGGTTCTTGATTCTTCAAGTGTAGTAGTATCTACAAATAACCTTACTGCAACTTGCACAGCAGCTAAAGTAATTATTACTTTGTTAAATGGATATGGGGATCGTTACCTTGTTAGAACCAAAGAGTTCTATGATACTTCTGCACAGTTATGTGATCCTACTGCTACTGATGGTTTTACTGATGAAATGTATTGGTTAAAGTATCCTGCATTAAGTGGCAATACAGACCCAGAACATTTCAGTTTAATGTGGTCTGATAAATACGGTACAGGAACTGGTCTTTATCTTTATGTTGATCAAAAAGGTAGAAACTTAACAAATACAGCAGATAAATATGTTTGGAAGTATAGTGGTGATAACAATGCTGATCACAAGCCACACGTTATGCTTGCATCAATAGCAGGAGCTGTAGAAGAATTAGATGGTGAGAATCAGTCAAGCGGAACCTCTTGGCTTACTGAAGATAAAAAAGAGGCTTCCTTTACAACAGCAACGTCTATAAAGGAAGGCTATGTAAAGATTGTTTCTGAAACTGAAAAAGGATATTATTTATGTCATGCTAGTCTTGTTTTCCACGGTGTTACATCAGACACCGAAGATAAAGATGGTTGTGCTGCCTTTAAACCAGCGCTTTATGCCACACAGACTACCGACTACGCAACCACAGCACCGGGTGCAGTTACTTCACTTACAGCATCAGCCGCAGAAACAAAAGTAACAGTTACATGGACAAACCCATCAGACGTAGACTTTAAGAACGTAGTACTTTCTTACAAAGTATCTGGCACTAACGATGATCCAACAGAAGTAACATTAACAGGCGAAAAATACGAGTTTACAGGCACAGCAGGCGCAACTTACGCAATTACAGTAAAAGCCGTAGACTACGCAGGAAACGTTTCTACTGAAGCAAATACAGATGTAACAATTGAAGCACTTTCTGAAAATGCACCACAAAACGCAACAGCCGCTGCCCGCTGGACAGGGGAGATCCTTGTTAAATGGGAAAAAGGCGCTCTTACTGATGCCACCTACAATGTAACTTGCACAAGCAACTCAGATATAACACCAGCTCAGACAATAACAGACCCAACTGTTGAAAACGGTTATGTAGCACAGTTCACAGGCCTTACAGCAGGAACAGAATATTCATTCAAAGTTACAGCAACAGCAGACAGCCAAACTTACGATGCATTTACAGTAAAAGCAACCGCAGTTGAGGTAAAAAGAGCCATCCAAAATGGTGCAATTACAGAGACAGATCACAGGGATTTAAACACATCTAGTGCTGCAAATAGCCTTTTGTGTCAGTGGAATACTGGAGCAGGAGACGCTGTTTGGTTAGTATATCCTGCTAATGATAAGTCAATTTACAAGGAGCATACTGTACAGGTTTCTGACACAGAAAGTGTTACAGATTATTATGATACATTTATTCTTTACCATACAAGTAAAGGATACTTCAAACTTGGAGACAGTGTTAAGGATGGTATGAGTGCTCTAGTAGCAAATGGTAATGTTTCTTTGTCTACTAGTGGAGCAGATAGTGCTACTGTATTCTTCCTTGGATATCATAGTAATGAAGGTTACAGTACTTTAAGAGCAGCAAATATTAGTAACGTCATAATCTATTATACTGGAACAAATAATAATGATACAGAAATCGTCATTGCAGATAGTACAGCAAGTGCTACTTTTACTGATTCAGTTTATGCATGGACATTTAGAAGTACAAACAAATCTGGAGGTTCTTTGTAATCCATTTTCTAACTTGACAGCAAAAAGTTAAGTTCTGGCTCCCGTCTTTTTTGTAAAGGCGGGGGCTTTTTTTATAGCTAAAACACTAAGAATATCTTTCTTTTTTTAACTTCATTTTATAAAATAAACCAATAGGTTGTTGCAAACATTCTTCTTTGGCTACCATGCAACAGAAGGTTATAATACTCTTAGATTAAACTTGGGAAATATAGTGCTTTCTGGACATGATAGTAATAATACAGATGAAGTTAAATACATAGATGACGCAACAGCAACATCTGCGGCAACTGAAGCATTTGGATGGAAAATGCAGAACCGTTAAATGCCATGTCAAAGTATTTTTTTATGTTTGCACGAATGTCAATCTGTTTTGCCACTGTCATATCACACCTCAAATAAGTAAGTATTATGTACTGAAATATGTACTAAAAAATGTACGCTTTTTACAACTTAAAGATAATATGCTTTTTTTCAGTGTCAAGTTTTTAATGAGGATTTTACGCCACGAGTTTTACGCCACTCACATCCGCACGCAGACACAACACTTACTTTTCAGCCAATTTGTGCTATAATCAGAATTATGGAAAACAGATTTCTGCCCATCGGCATTCAGGATTTTGAAGATTTACGCAATCGAGGCTGCATTTATGTAGACAAAACGGACCTTATCTACAAACTTGCAACAGAAGGAAAACCTTATTTTCTAAGCCGACCGCGCCGGTTTGGCAAGAGCCTGCTGCTTTCTACCATGGAAGCGTATTTTCTAGGCAAAAAAGAACTGTTCAAAGGTCTTGCTCTGGAAAACCTTGAAAAAGAGTGGATTGAATATCCTGTTTTAAAAATCAGTTTTGGTACGGATAATTATCCTGATTTGGAAAGCTTGAAATCTGCGCTGAATCTTCAGCTTTCTGGTTATGAAAAACTTTATGGTCTTCAGGTTGAGGACAGGCGTTTTGCTCCACGTTTTACTAATCTTATAAAAGAAATGGCTGAACAGACCGGCAAAAATGTTGTCATCTTTATTGACGAATACGACAAGCCGATTTTAGACGCACTTTACACCGAATACGAAGAACAAAACAGGCAGGAGTTGCGCAGTTTTTACAGCCCCTTAAAAGATTCTGACAAATACATCCGTTTTTTGTTTATCACGGGAATTACAAAAGTCAGCCATGTAAACATTTTCAGCGGATTGAATCAGTTAAATGACATCAGCCTTGACGGCAGCTATTCTTCCATCTGCGGAATTTCAGAAAGCGAACTTGAACAATATTTTGAGCCTGAAATAAAAACTCTTGCAGAAAAGCAGGAACTAACTGTTGCCGAAACAAAGGAAAAACTTGCCCGAATGTATGACGGCTATCATTTTAGCCACGATGTTGAAGGAGTTTACAATCCGTTTTGTCTTTTAAAATGCTTTTTTGCCAATGACTTTGGCTCGTACTGGTTTGAAAGCGGAACTCCTTCGTTCCTTGTAAAGACTTTGCAGTATCAGCCGCTGGAACTTGAAAACCTCGTAAACGGAAGGCTTGCAACGGAAAACCAGTTTAAAAATTACGACCCTCATAGCAAGAATATGCTGCCAGTTGTTTACCAAAGCGGCTACCTTACAATAAAAGATTTTGAAAAAGAAAACCGCTTTTACACACTTGATTTTCCGAACCGCGAAGTTGAAGAAGGCTTTCTGGAAGTTCTGCTTCAAAAGTTTGTTACAGTGCCTTACGATGACATGGGACTTGAAATCGGCAATATGAAAATCGCCTTGAAAAACCGCAATATTGACAAAGTTCTTTCTATTATAAAGTCTGCCATTGCTGATTTACCCACAATCGTAAAAAAAGATATGTGCGAAAATTACTACGAATCAGTTACACACCTGATGTTCCGCATGACAGGCTGCCGTGTTGTTTCGGAATTGCAGTCGGTTGCAGGCAGAAGCGATGTTGTAGCAGCAACAAAAGACAGCGTATTTATTTTTGAGCTTAAAATGGACAACGGCCGCCTGTTTGAAGAAGTTGCTGAAGAAGCACTCGCTCAGATTGACGCTAACGGATATGCTGACCGATTTGCTGTAAGCGGAAAGCAGATGTACAAAGTGGGAGTTGTTTTTTCCAGCAACGGCAAGGGAATGGTGGGCTGGAAAGTGAAACAGCGTAATGAATTGTCCTAGAATTTGGGGTCAGTTCAGTCATCTAAACGCCCCAACTGTCATTCCAACGCTACGCCACAGTCGCACGCACTTGCTACGAATGTGTGTTTCGGGATCTCACACACTAAACCCGTTTCTTGCGTCTGAGAGCGTTTTGCTGTAACTTAAGTCCACTTCGCACAAAAAATACTTTAATTTTTTACCTTCATTCTGTAAAATAAAAGCACAGGCAAAAATCAGCCTTGTAAATGGAGGTTCTATGAAAAAGAAATTAAGCTGCCTGCTTGCGCTTTTACTTGCTTTATCATCAGTATTTGCACAAAGAGGCAAAGTTACGGTTCTTTACACAAATGACGTTCACAGCTACATCATGAACACAAAAAAAGACAGCGAAGGAAACAAAGTGCCTGGTTTGTCTTACAGTTCAGTTGCAGCTTACAGAGATGAACTTAAAAATCAGGGTGAACAGGTTGCTTTGGTAGACGCCGGAGACCACGTTCAGGGAACAGCCTACGGTGCAATGGACGAAGGTGCCAGCATCATCAGAATAATGAACGCTGTTAAATACGACATTGCAACTATAGGAAACCACGAATTTGACTACGGCACAAAACGTCTGTTTAAAATCATAAAAGAAGCAAAATTTCCTTATGTTTCATGCAATTTTGTAAGCGAAAAAAACGGAAAGCCTGTTGTAAGTCCTTATAAAATCCTTAGCTTTGGAAAAACAAAAGTTGCATTTATCGGCATTATGACTCCGGAAACTTACACAAAATCAACTCCGGCTTACTTTATGGACGACTCTCAGTCTAAGTTCATTTACAAAATCCTTGCCGGAGAAGACGGAAAAGAACTTTACGATTCAGTTCAGAAAGCAATAAATGAAGTTTCATCTAAAGCAGACTACGTTGTTGCCATTGGACACTTAGGCGACGACCCTACAAGCGCACCGTGGAGAAGTGTAGACGTAATTGCTGCAACTTCGGGCCTGGACGCTTTTATAGACGGTCATTCTCATTCAACAAATCCTATGCAGTTAGTAAAAGATGCTTCGGGCAAAGAAGTTGTGCTTACTCAGACAGGCAGCTACTTTGGCGCAATAGGCAAGCTTACTCTTACAGACGAAAAAATCACTTCGGAACTTATAACTGAATATGAGCCTAGAGATGAAAAAATTGACTCCCTTGTATCTCAATGGGCTGGCAAAGTTGACTCTCAGTTGAACCGGAAAATTGCTGTTTCAGACGTAAATCTTTACATAAACAATCCGGAAGACAGCACAAAACGCCTTATCCGCAGACAGGAAACAAATTTAGGCGATCTTGTTGCAGACGGAACTTACTACTTCTTTAATGAAGTGGAAAAAATTCCGTGCGACTTTGCAATAGCTAACGGCGGCGGCATTCGTGTTGATGTTCCTGCAGGCGAATTTACTTATAATTCTGCAAAAAAAGTTCAGCCTTTTGGAAATGTACTTTGTCTTGTTGAAGTTTCAGGTCAGGAACTTCTTGATGCACTGGAATTTGGCGCAAGAAAAGCCGGCTCTGGTGAAAACGGCGGATTCCTTCACGTTGCCGGTTTAAAATACACAATCGACACTTCCATTCCTGACACTGTAAAAACTGACGACAAGGGAATATGGCTTTCCGCACCTTCAAAATATCGTGTATGCGATGTTCAGGTTTACAATAAAGCTTCTGCCCAGTACGAGATTCTTGACTTAGGCAAAACTTACGTTATGGGCGGTTCAAACTACACTTTGCGTCACATGGGCGACGGTTACGGTATGCTTGCAAAGACAAAGCTTTTAAAGGATTACTGCGGTGAAGACTATCTTGCAACCTGTGCCTACATTAAGAATTTCGCAAAATCTTCCGACGGAATTCCTCACATAAGCTCAAAAAACAGCCCTCTCGCATCCTACGAAAATTACCTTATAAACTACGAATCTCCATCCGGCTCCCAAAGAATTACAATAAAATAAGCTGCAGTGCATTGGCAAGTACGCTTTGGGCGGCGCTTAAAATAAAAGGCGCTATGAGCATAAGTCGGGTGTAAAAACGCCAATGTGTGTCCTCTTGAAAAAACTTACTTTTAACAGTTAAATAAAAAGCAAGAGGCACACATGAATTTAAGCGAACTTGAAATTGGACATTCGGCTAAAATAACTGCTACCGGCGGAAAAGATGAACTCAGGCAGCATTTTCTTGACATGGGGCTTATCCCCGGAGTGGAAATAACGCTTGTAAAATTTGCACCAATGGGCGATCCTCTGGAATTCCGCATTTACGACTACGAACTTACACTTCGCCTTGAAGATGCACAGAAAATCCAGATAGAACCTTTGGAAAAAATCAGCATTTCCACGGACAAAAACGAAATCCCGTTAAAATCAGCAGAAAAAACAGACAGCTTAAAGGCAGAACATCCAGGCTTTGGAGAAAGCAGCCGTTTTAATCACAATAAGACCCGGACTCCTTTAAGCGACGAAACTATTTTAACTTACGCCCTTGTTGGAAATCAGAATTGCGGAAAAACTACGCTTTTTAACTGCCTTACCGGTTCAAATCAGCATGTGGGAAATTTCCCTGGCGTAACTGTTGACAGAAAAGACGGACTTATAAAAGGAAACGCTAAAACTTTAGTAACTGATTTGCCTGGCATTTATTCCATGTCACCTTATTCCAGCGAAGAAATCATCAGCAGGAACTTTGTGCTTAAGGAAAAGCCTAAAGCCATTATAAATATTGTTGATTCTACAAATATTGAGCGGAACCTTTATCTTACAATGCAGCTTCTTGAAATGGACACGCCTGTAGTTGTTGCCCTTAACATGATGGACGAACTTAGCAGCAATGGCGGCGCAATTGACATAAACAAAATGGAGCAGATGCTAGGAGTGCCTGTAGTTCCTGTTTCTGCGGCTAAAAATCAGGGTGTTGACGAACTTGTGGACCATGCGCTTTATGTTGCACGGTTTCAGGAAAAGCCTCTTACCCAGGATTTTTGTGATGAAAATGATTACAACGGAGCTGTTCACAGGTGCCTTCATGCCGTAAGCCATATTATTCAGGATCACGCCCAGCGTATTGGAATGCCTGTCAGATTTGCAGCAAGCAAGGTTGTGGAAGGTGACAAAATTACAGCCGCTCAGCTTGACCTTGACCAGAACGAACTTGAAACTATTGAACACCTTATAATTCAAATGGAAAAGGAAAGCTCTTTGGACAGAAGTGCAGCCGTTGCCGCAATGCGCTACAAGTTTATAATGAAAGTGTGCAGTGCCTGCGTAAAAAAGCCTAAGGAAAGTCTGCAGAGAAAGCGCTCTGAAAAAATAGACAGAATTCTTACAGGAAAGTGGACTGCAATGCCGGCGTTTATTCTGATTATGGCAGGAATTTTTTACCTGACTTTTAATCTCATTGGCGCTTTTTTCCAAAATCTTCTGGCACAAGCTATAGAAAAAATTACGGAACTTACAGACAGCGCGCTTTATGCTTCCGGTGTAAATGAAGCCGTTCACAGTCTGATTATTGACGGGATTTTTGCCGGCGTAGGTTCAGTTTTAAGTTTTCTGCCTGTAATAGTTGTGCTGTTCTTTTTTCTTTCCATTCTTGAAGATTCAGGCTACATTGCAAGAGTTGCATTTGTTATGGATAAGCTTTTGCGTAAAATAGGGCTTTCCGGCAGAAGCATTGTTCCTCTTTTAATAGGATTCGGCTGTACTGTTCCTGCAGTAATGTCTACACGTATTCTTCCAAGCGAACGGGACAGACGCATGACTATTCTTCTTACGCCTTTTATGAGCTGCAGTGCAAAACTTCCCATTTACGCTTTTTTTGTAAGTGCATTTTTTCCAGGAAACGGCGCGGTTATTATGACCGGGCTTTACGTTCTGGGAATATTTGCAGGAATTGGTGCGGCGTTTTTGTATAAATCTACGATTTTTAAAGGTGAAGCCGTGCCTTTTGTTATGGAACTTCCTAATTACCGTTTGCCTGGAATAAAAAACGTAAGTCATCTTTTGTGGGAAAAAGCCAAGGATTTTCTTACAAGGGCGTTTACTGTAATATTTTTTGCAACAATAATCGTATGGTTTTTACAGAAGTTTGATTTTCATCTTAATATGGTGGAACATTCCAAAGACAGTATGCTTGCTGTGATTTCCGGTGCAATTGTTCCTTTGTTTAAGCCTCTTGGAATGGGCAGCTGGGAAATATGCACTTCTCTTATTTCAGGGTTTATTGCAAAAGAAAGCGTTGTTTCTACTATGGAGATTCTTTTTGCCCAAAATGTTGCTACAGCAGTTTCTGAACTTACGGCTGTAACTATGCTTGTGTTCAGTCTGCTCTATACGCCTTGTGTTGCGGCTGTTTCTTCAATAAAAAGGGAAATGGGCTGGAAATGGGCAACAGGTGTTGTTTTGTGGCAGTGTACAGTTGCATGGCTTTTAGCATTTGCTGCTCATACAGTTTTTTCGTTTATTTTCTGATTTTATTCTGATTTTTATAATGCAATAAAAAAGGCTGCCCAACCGGACAGCCTGTAAATTGTAAGTTACTAAGATAGAACTTTACTTAAATTAGAATGCGTATTTGATTCCCATACCAATAGAGTGTTCTGTTCCAACATCACCATCTGGAAGGTACAAGCTGTAGAAGCCCTGGAGTGTAACATCACCAACTGCATAAGTAACTTCTGGAGTAACTTTCATGTCACCGTCACCAATTTTATCAGCTGAAATGTAGCAAACTTCAACACCTGCTGAAAGTCCGTCTGCTACAACATCAGAAAGATCTACAGAAACAAATGGGTTGATAAGGAAGTAGTTGTTGTCTTCAATGAATGTAAGTTCTGCTGCAACACCGAATGTTACTGGTGAAATAGAGTATTCTGCTGTAACGTCTGCTTTAATAGCCATTACATCTTCACCGTCATCGTTTGTTTCTCCAGAAACATCTTTTGTTGCAATTGTTCCGTCTACTACAAGGTTAAGTCCGTCTACAGCTGTAAGCTGGAATCCGTAGTATGCAGAACCGTCAAGTTTATATCCACCCTGTACATTGAAATCATCTGTCTTATATGAAGCAGAGAATGAAACATAGTCTTTTGAATATGTTCCGTCATCGCCTGCAACCTGTGCTGTAACTGCAAGACCTTCAATTGGAAGTACTACAAGACGGGCACCCCGAGCACCACGGTTTTCTGCAAAATCATATCCGTTGTAACCGTTAGTTCCTGTGTATCCGTCTGTAAGTTTTCCTGCTTCTACATCAAAAAGTCCGTCAAACAACTTAATGTGTGCCATTGCATACTTAACGTTACTTGAAACAAAGAAAGTACCAGCGTCAGCCTGATAGCGGAATTTTACTCCAGCTGTTCCATCTTCGTTAGAAATGTCTGTGTTAACACGAAGTCTTTCTCCACCAAGACCAAAGTAATATCCAGAAGTTCCTCTTATAGCAGAGAAGTCAGACCATCCGTCGCCTTCATCTGGAGAGACAATTGTGTTAGATACTTCTGTGCGGAAGAAACCATCAACACTTACTTCTGCAAAAACTGCTGAAGCTGCCAAAGCCATTGCTGCTGTAAGAGCAACCTTCTTAATCATTTTCATCTGTTTTACTCCTTCTGATAAAAGAATGTTATCAGCTTTTAAAAGTTTAGACATAATTAATGGATTTGTCAATAAATTTTGATTTTTTACTTTTTCACTTTTTTTCCCCTGCAAAGCGTACTAGCTCACCAGTTGCGGCTTACATTCAACCACGCTGGGCATAAGTGTACATTGTTCTTTTTTAGGGCTGGCTGTGGAAGTTGAAGGTTGGGCTTATTTGTAAAGGCCTTCTCGTGAAGTGTAAGTTTACTGGCAAGGACAGGGCGGCGGCGTGCTTACTAAGGGGTTGCACCTTACATTCAACCAAGCTGGGCATAAGCATACACTCTTCTTCCAAAGAGTTGGTTGCAAAAGTTAAAGCTTATACTTATTTGTAAAGACCCTCTCGTAAAGTGCGAGCTTACTGGCAAGAACAGGCGCCGCCCGGGCGTACTTGCTAAGGGGTTGCACCTT
>CAMCRZ010000036.1 GCA_945877425.1 uncultured Treponema sp. | reverse complement strand
TAACGAATTAAGCAGCCATAGGTTTTGTCTTCAATCTGTTTGTTATCAAACCTGCTTCGTAAACTTCATCCGGAGTTTTGTAGTCCAACCCTTGATGAATCCTTTCACTATTGAAGAACTTTACAAATTCCACGAGACTTTTTCTCAGTTCCTCTGCACTTGAATAATCTCGGAGGAAAATCCATTCGTACTTCAATGTGCGCCATGTGCGTTCGACAAAGATGTTGTCCTTGCAGCGACCGATTCCGTCCATGCTTATCTCAACGTTGTAAGACTGCAGAAGCTCAACAAACGTCGCGCTGGTGTACTGAGAACCGCAGTCTGTGTTGAAGATTGCCGGAACTCCGTATTCTTCAAATGCATCTTTCACGCACTCCAGACAGAAATCAGTTTTCATTGAATCTGACAGCCGCCATGAAAGAATCTTTCTGCTATACAAATCGATTACAGCAGTGAAGTACATCATTCCCCACGGAGTCTTGATGTATGTGATGTCGGTTGCCATAACCTGATTTGAAAAGCGAATGAACTTGTTGCGGAGAAGATACGGAAACTTACCGTAAGGTGCTTTCCCAGCTCTTGTAGTCTTGAAAACAGGCTTCATGCCCTTAATTCCAAGCTCCTGGTAAAGATTCCTGATATATTTCTCATTTGCCCAGTCCAATCCGAGCTTATTCTTCAGATGCATCGACATCTTTTTGTAGCCGTAGGTCTCATGCGTAAGCCATTCGTCAAAAACCCTCTTTGCACGCTCAAGCCTGATTTTGTTTTTTTCTGCCTTTCTTAGCTGCTTAGCCTCCCAGTTCTTAAGGTTTTCGTAATAGCATGCTTTTGAAATCTCAAGCAGTTTGCACTGTTCGGAAATCGTAAGCTTTGCTCCGTTTTTGCCTCTTAACTTTGGAATTATCAGTTTCCAAGGTTCTCCAGCAAATTCCCGTTTTTTTTTAGGAGATCAATCTCAAGTTGTTTCTTTCCAAGCTCCATGAGGATTATCTCCTGCTGCTTTTCTAGAATTGCAATTTTTTCTTCAAGTGCTTTCTGTTCGTCTGTCAGAATCTTACCCTCGAGAAACATTGTAATCCATTCACTCAGTGTGCTCTGAGCTATATTGTATTTAATTGCAACTTCTGTGCGGTCTGCTCCGCTATGAAGTGCTTCTCTTACTGCATCAATCTTAAACTTATCTTGATATGCCTTTCTTTTTCGTCCCATAATATGCCTTACTTTTATAGTACTGCAAATTCGCTATTTTTTGAATTTTCTGTCCAGATTTTCGGCTTATTATAAACTGTAGTAATTATTGTGGCAACACAAGTTACTAGTGCAATAATACATTCACAAGTCATATGCAAAGCCTCCCAAGATCAAATTCCGGCAAAACCGGTAGAGCTGGGAGATAACCGCCAATTCAGGCACTTCCAAAAACTAGTATACTGTATACGCCTTGTTTTGTATAGTGTTAATTATCTTTACGGCTTGGTCTGTGCAGTTTGGTTGTATATAAGATGCAATCTGTTGGCAAGTACGCTTGGGCGGCGGCTTACCGTATTCAGCAGATGCATAAGCCTTGACCTCTGAGTTTCGTTAAGGCCTTTTTCAGGGCAGGTGATGCTTCCGTAAGTTTGGAAAGCCTGCGTATTGCATTTTCTCTTTCGGCAAAAAGTTCCGGCTTAAGACTAAAAAGCACACATGCAAAATCATTCAGGAGATTTTTATCCTTTACATCTGGAATTTTTTCTTCAAGAAGTTCGCCCTTGTATGTCCATGTAAATACATTTCCTGCAGCAAAAATTTTTCCGCCAAGCCACCATGCTTTAGTTAAATCAACAGGAAGAGAAAACTGCTTGTCTCTGTTTAACTCGTAGCGTGCAATTGATTTTTCTATTAAATCTTTTGGAACAGTCGGTGCAGGTGTTTTAAAGTTGAACCATTTGTTTACGCTTTTGTTTAAATTTTCTCCGTGCATCCAGCTTTGTAAAGCAAGATTAAGTCCTTGTGAAAATTTTTCTGATTTTTCTTCGCCGGCAAAATGAAGTGCGTTTTTTGCAAAGATTCCGCTGTTCTTTATTTCAATGGGTTTCAGTTCATCGTGCATTCCGTTTTTCCATTCGCTGTAAATTCTTGAGTGACGTGTTAAAACAAATTTGTGCCAGAAAGACGAATCTAAAATTCCACATTCATACATTTGGCGTAAAGTTTCCATGCTGTTAATTAAATCCTGATTCGATTCTGCCCAATATCCGAAAATCATATATGCGTGAATTAAAATGCCGGCTTCTTTAAATGCACAGCAGGCGCTTACGATTGAATCTAAATCCGTACCTTTGTTAATGGAGTCCAACCCGGAACCAGTTGCAATTTCAATACCGCCGCTAACGCCAGAAAGTCCGCCGTAAGAAAGAAAATCTGCAATGTCACGGGTGTAAGTTTTTTCAAAGCGCACGTTTCCCCAAAAAGAAATTTTCTTGTTTGACTGAGAGTTTAAAAACGCAAATTGTCTTGCAGCAGAAAGAGGCATGGCTTCGTCAACAAAATGCAATCCCCAAATATTTTTTTGTTCACACTGATTTCTGATGTTTTTGTAAAGTGACGAAATGTCCGTAAGCCTGTAAGATTTTACGTAATCCAGAGTTGTGTCGCAGAAAGCACATTTATGCCAGTAACATCCGTGAGCAAGATAAACTTTCAGCCAGGCACCGTCGCTCCATAAACGCTGCATTGGATTTGTGTCGTCGCACATTCTTGGGTAAAGTGAAAAATCTATGTCTGAAAAATCCGGAATTGTGGAAGCAGTGATTTTATCTTCAAAGGCAGAAACTTCATCATCATCTTCATTCTGAGGAAAAATTTTTTCTTCCGTAAAAAGACGCATTTTGTAAAGTGACTCAGGCAGATTATTTTTGTCGTTAAAATCAAGTGTTAAAATTTTTGAATCAAATAATGATTTGTAACTTCCGTATCCTCTGTCGTAACTTAGTGCGTTAAAATATTTGTACAAAGATTTTTCGTTACATTCCCTTAGTTCAGTGTTTATGAAACCACCGCCTGCGCTTACAAAAACTTTGCTGCCGAAATGTTCCTTGAAAAATTTTCCTGTAAAAAGTGCAGCTGTAAATGTTCCTGCAAAAGGTATGGAAATGCAGACTAGTGACGGGAAATTTTCTTTTTCAGTAAAGTCATCTTTTAAAAAATGATGATTCAAAACTTCAGCGTAAAAATTTTCAAGTATTGGCGAAGAGACGCTTTTTTCTATTTGAGCAAAAGTATTTTCGTTTACAGTTATTGATTCACCGTATCGAATAAGGGCAAACTCTTTGTCGAAAACTGCTGTTATGTAATCTGATAAATCTGCCAGTGCCATTGTTGCAAGAAATCGTGCGTCGTCTGTGGAAAGTTCGTGACTTAGATTTTCCATGTACGAAATCATTCTTGCACCGCGAGGAACGTCCGGCGAAAAAATAAATCTATGGCAAAGTTCACGTGTGCTTTCCGAAGTGCCGTCTTTTAAAATTTCAACAATAACGTCAATCCATTCAATCCAAGCTGAACTCATGCTCAGGTAAGCCATTATATTTGAATAAGTTGCGGCGTCGTTTTGTTTTAGTGCGGCTTGTGCTTTTTCCAGTGCTGATTTTTCCGACAGCTCAAAAAGTTTAGTTAATCCTTTTCGTGAAAAAATTTCATGGAACAGTTCGATGCTGAAGTCAAACCATTTTACGTTATGTCCCAGATTTTTAAAGAATGAACTTAAATATGCACCGCTAGGATATGCTGTGTTTAACTGAACAAGTGGCGGCTGAATTACAACAATATTCATAAAATAAGTTTACACTTTTTTTTATTTCACGTTCAAGCAAAGGTTTGGCAAGTACGCTGGGGCGGCGGCACTAAAAAAAAGAACGGCTGAACGTCGCAAAGCCGGGTGGCAAAACAAGGCATAAATGCCTGGGCAAATTTGCCACTACACACTGTTTGTGGCATGGGAACTATTTTATTTGTCGCTTGTGCGACTGCCACAAACAGAGCGTACTTGCCCAAGAGCTGCCTCTTTCTCCAAGACACTGCACGTAAGAGTGTACCGTTCTTTTTTTGTTCCAGCCGCAAAAGTTAAAGCGTGTACTTATTCGCAAAGCATATTGGAAGAAGCGTACACCTCTTCGCAAGCAGAGGCGCCGCCGCCCCTTGTTCTTGCCATAAAGTGTGTGCTTTGCGAGAGTGTCATCCCGAACCACGCCCTCAACCAATTTAAACAATGTTGAAAATGAACATTCAAACCATTAAAATGGCGTAAAAAAACAATCGGGGTTTTAAATGGAAAATAATTTAATAAACAGTTACATGGACTTCCTTAGCAAAGGAAAAACAGAACGTGAATGTTGCAGACTTATAGTTGAACTTGCAAAATCAAAGGGCTACAAAAATATTACAGAAGTAAAAAAATTGAAAGCCGGAGATAAAGTTTATGCCGTAAAGTTTGGAAAAGCAGTTGCACTTTTTAACATTGGAAGTGAAGACCTTGAAAACGGAATGAACATACTTGGCGCTCACATAGATTCACCTCGACTTGACGTAAAACAAAATCCTCTTTACGAAAAGCAGGGATGCGTTTACTTAAACACACATTATTACGGCGGAATAAAAAAGTATCAGTGGGTAACATTACCTCTTGCAATCCACGGCGTTGTATGTAAAAAAGACGGAACGGCAGTTCAAATCGTAATAGGCGAAAAAGAAGAAGATCCTGTTTTCTGCATAGGCGACATTTTACCGCACCTTGCACAAAAGCAGATGAAAGAAAGTGCAGCAGAATTCATTCCGGGAGAATCATTGGACATAATCTTTGGAAGCGGAATTTTGAAAAAAGAAAAATCAGAAACTGAAGACGAAAAATCCGATGAAAAATCAGAAGAGAAAAAATTAAAACTTCCTCCAGAAGGCAAGAAAAAAATCCTTGCGCTTTTAAAAGAACAGTACGACATTACCGAAGAAGATTTTACAAGCGCTGAATTAGAAATCGTGCCGGCTGGAAAAGCAAGATACTTAGGCTTGGACAAAAGCATGATTTTAGCATACGGACAGGACGACAGAAGCTGTGCATTTACAAGCGCAATGGCATTATTCGAAAGCCCTTGTGGAAAAAGAACAAGTTGCTGTGTTTGCGTAGACAAAGAAGAAATTGGAAGCGTAGGAGCAACAGGTATGGCAAGTCACTTTTTTGAAAACGTAATTGCCGAAGTTTTAAATTCCACAGGAGAATATTCAGAGCTTAAACTGAAAAGATGTTTAAACAACTCCCTTATGCTTTCAAGTGATGTAAACGCAGCATTTGATCCTCAGCACGGCGAACTTTACGACAATCAGAATGCATCGTATCTTGGCGGCGGAATTGTATTCAACAAGTACACAGGTTCAAGAGGAAAAAGCGGAGCCAGTGATGCAAGTCCTGAATTCATAGCATTGCTTAGAAAACTCCTTGATGAAAACAAAGTAAAGTATCAGATGGCGGAACTTGGAAAAGTAGATCAGGGCGGCGGCGGAACAATTGCATATCTTGCTGCAAAGTACGGAATGTTTGTTCTTGATGCAGGCGTTGCAGTTTTAAGTATGCACGCACCTTGGGAAGTTACATCAGTTTTTGACATTAACGAAACATACAAAGCCTACAAAATCTTCCTCACTATAGAAGATAAACTTGAAATTTTGTAACAAGGGGAAATTCAATGTTGGTAGTTTCAAATAAAGTATGTTACAATTTAAGTTACTTTGGAGGAAAAATGAAAGGGTTTTTAAAAAGTATATTTTTTGGTTCTGTAGTTTTAGCATCATCGCTGGCAACAGCTTGTAAAATAAGGGATTTTACCTGGGACGATAATTTAGCTGAACACGTTGTAATCAATTACGTTACAATCGGAACAAAACCTGTTGAGTCATCAAATCCGGCAACAAAAGAAATGCTTGCTGAACTTAATAAAATTCTTACAGAAAAATTAAATGCAGAATTAAAAATTACTTATATTCCTGAAGAAGATACTCAGAAAAATTACGATATTGAAGTGAAAAAGCAGGACGGTTCTGTAGATTTAATCGGTACGGCAACTGACTGGCTTGATGCATGGAGTTATGTAAAGAACGGCTCTTTTTCTAAAATACCGAAAGACTGTCTTGAAGAATATGCACCTTTAACATACGCTCAGGTTACAAATGACGACTGGCTTAAGTGTGCTTACAAAGGTGACATTTACCTTATTCCTGAAAACAAATACAAGCAGTGGACAAATCATGGCTTTATGTACAGAATGGATTGGGCAAAAGAAGCAGGTCTTGAAAACGGTGTTCACTCTTGGGAAGATTTAACTGAATATTTTAAATACGTAAAGGAAAACAAGCCTGATGTAATTCCATGGGATTCAAACGGTGACATAAGCTCTTATCACGGAGAAGGCTACATTCAGTCAAAAACAGATTTCATTATTCTTGAAGGAATTAACGTTTCCAGAATGTTTGGTGTAAGCAGAAAAAATCTTGAAAAAGTTTACAGTCCGTTTTATGAAGGAGATGAACTTATTGAATACGCTAAACTTATGAGGGAATGGAACAACATGGGCGTATGGAAAGAATCGGTTCTTCATAACATCAGTGATAATAGAAAAAACCGTGATGAATTTTACGCAGGACTTTCTTCAGTAGAACAGCATCACTGCCAGACATGGTATACGCAAGTTCGCCCTGAAATGAACAAAAGGCAGCCTGGTTCTGATGTTGAATTTTTCTGGTTTGGAGAAGAAAGCAAAAACATTACGCCAATGTCTATAACACACGGTGCAATGGCAGTTTCAAATTATTCGTTAAACAAAGGAAGGGCTCTTGCTGTTTACGATTTGCTTAGAAATGACCCTGAATGTTACAGATTGTTTAACTACGGAATTCTTGGCGCAGATTACGAAATTGACGAAAACAACCACAGAGTTTTGCCGGCAAACTATGACTCAAACCGCAGAATTGTAACTAACTTCTGGTGGGGCAGAAATGATGATCTTGAAATTCGTGATGCTTTAAGCGACTGGGATAAATTTAATGAAGTATCAACTTTGTACGAAAGCCTCCAATTTGAAACAGATTACAGTCAGCTGATTTGGGATTTTACAAAAATTGAAGTTCAGCTTAAAAATATTGATGCAGTATGGCGTGAATTTATGGGCGACATTTGTTACGGTCAGGATGAAGATCCGGAAGCATTAGTTGCAGAGTTCCGCAGTAAATTGAAACTTGCAGGAATAGAAGACGTTCTTGTAGAACTTCAGCATCAGGTAAATTTCTTTAACGCTTCAAGATAAGATTTTTACGGCTAAGTTTTGGCTTTTGCTATTGTGGCTGCACTTTAAAATCAAAGTTTAAAATAAAAAATCCATCTGTTTACATTCAGCGTTACGTGTTTACGTAATTTGCAGACAGATGGATTTTTTTATGCAGATTTACGCTGCGAAAACTGTACTACTGAAGAAGTGAAAGTACGTTCTGTGAAGACTGGTTTGCCTGTGCAAGCATAGCAGTTCCAGCCTGCTGAAGAACCTGATTCTTTGTAGATTCAACAATTTCTTTAGCCATATCTGTATCACGGATGCGGCTTTCTGAAGCCTGAAGGTTTTCTGCACCAACATCAAGACCAACAACTGTTTTTTCAAGGCGGTTCTGATAAGCACCAAGGTCAGCACGCTGTTTGTTAATCTTTTTGATTGCTTCGTCAAGAGTTCCAATAGCACGGTTTGCTTCATCTGGTGTCTGGAGTGACATAATTTCTTCAGTTCCAACATTGCGGAGACCAAGAGCTGCAGCACTCATTGTTCCAATGTAAACCTGTGTTCTCTGATCCATATTAGCACCAATGTGAAGCCACATAGAAGCAGTTACGCTGTTTTCTCCAGTTGGGCGTGCGAAACGTCCTGTAAGCATATTCATACCGTTGAACTGTGCTGTAGAAGCAATGCGGTCAACTTCAGCGATTAAAGAAGAAACTTCAACCTGAATCTGCATGCGGTCTTCGTCTGTGTAAATACCGTTTGAAGACTGAACTGCAAGTTCACGAATACGCTGAACAATATCTTCTGTTTCCTGAAGATATCCTTCTGAAGTCTGGATGAAAGAAATACCGTTCTTTGCGTTTGTAGAAGCCTGATTTAAACCGCGGATCTGTGAGCGCATTTTTTCAGAAACTGCAAGTCCAGATGCATCATCACCGGCACGGTTAATCTTCATACCAGAAGAAAGTTTTTCCATATTCTTCTGATGATTTACTTCAGTAATTCCTTCTGAACGTTGTGCAAACATAGCACTCATGTTGTGATTGATAACCATAATGTATCTCCTTATACGATTCTTAGAGCTAGCGGCAAGCCAGTTGGGCTTACTGTCCCCTCTGGGTTTCCACCCTATACTTTTAAAGTCGGAATTTGATTTTTTTACTTTAGTGAAATTTAGTTTTTTTCACATTTTTCTTCCGCACATTAAATCAGCCTGAATCAATTTCCCCGTAAAATTAAATATTGTTTAATAAGGCCTATGCATTTAAAGCAAATTCCATAATTTCTTGAAACAAAATCATCTGTCTGATACAGTGGAATTATGAAAAAAGTACTGAAATCACATATTAGTAACCTTAAAAAAATCACACAAATTGGTCTGGCAGTTTTATTTTCCAGCGCTATGGCAACATTTAGCACTTCATGTCAGCAGGAAACGCTTTCTTTTCCATCGTTTGACACACGCAGACAGCCTTATACAGGAAAAATTTCAGCACCGGCAGATGTAAAGGCAACAAACGGCGGCTACAGGGAAATTACATTAACATGGACAGCTTCATCTAATGCACGCCAATATTTTATTTATGCTTCCGACTCTGACATTGGAGAATTTACGAAATTTGCAGAAACTTCTGACGAAAAGCCTGTATATACTGACAAAACAGATTCAGACAAAAAACGCTACTATAAAATTACGGCAGTAGACACTTATGGCAAAGAATCAGAACAAAGCAGATTATGCTACGGAACAACACTTGCCCAGCCGGTCATTACGAACATTGAACAGGACAAAAGCGGAAAATCAGTTACAGTACACTGGTACGGCGGCGACAACCGTTCGGCATACGTAGAACAGCTGCTTTACACAGTAATAATGTACGACTCTGACCAAACAAACGTTTTACAGGAAATTACTTTAGACGGAACAGAAAATTCCTGCACAATTACAGACCTTGATGCAGACAGACAATACTATTTCCAGGTAAACGCCTGCTTAAAATCTCAGTCAGATGACGGGCATACAGAAAAAAGCGCCATAATGGACGCAAGAACAGCCCACAGACTTATACCGAATCCTCCTGCAGAATTTTCAGCAACACAAGGCATTTCAAAAGAAAACATCGTACTTACATGGAAACTTCCTTCACTTGTAGACTTAAAATCTGGCGGTGACTTTGTACAGCATCCTGTTTACTTCAAGATATTCAGAAAAGAAAAAGACGCAGACGACGACACATATCAGGTACTTTCAAGCTACATTGGAATAATTAAAGGCAACAGCTTATACAAAAACACGGAAACACTTGGCTCAGGAGAATACAGAATTGACTGTTCAGCCGAAAGCAATAACGTAACGCCTGAAGACTCTCTCCTTACACTTACAAAAGCAGCAGAACCGGACTCAGACGTAAGCGTAAACTATCCTACATACATTCCTGGAACAACATTAACATTTGTAGACAAAACAGGACACATCGGAAAGCAGTACACTTACAAAGTTCAGTCATACACAGACGACAGCGGAAAAAATGTAGTAACGTCAGATGAATCTTACGCAGAATACGACGGATGGAAAATCACAAATCCTTCACTAAAAGCAATTCCTTCAGTACAGCTTGATTCAGAAGATGAAAATATAATTACAAAAGTAAACGTTGAATTTGAAGCTTCATTTGAAGACTTTGGACTTAACGGTTCAGACAAAGATTTTAAAGCTTACCAATATGCTCTGTACGAAACAAAAATCACAATGAAAGACAACAATGGCAAAGGCGATGATGAACAAACTGGTGAAGAAACAAAAAGGCTTACCTGTTCAAACAGCATTTCGGACATTCAGACTTATAAAGTAAGCTACGACACCGCAGAAAACGAATATTACTACTATAAATACACTCTTAAAATCCATTCAGCAACAGACTACGACTATTCTCAGGAAGAATACGCAAAAGCAGAAGCACCGGGTTCAGTAATAGTTGTACGCCATGCAGACAAAAAGCCTGTTATTGACTCATTTACAGTTGAAGACGGTTACACTGAATACTTTAAACTTAGCTGGTCATACAACGAAAAATACAGTTACAGCTTAAAGTGGAACAATACTGATAAAGACGGCACAACTTCTGAATCAACAGTTGATATTTCTGCAAGCGAACTTACACTTTCTGCCGACAAATCAACTGCTGTATATATGCATCCGGCAAACAGCGGCGACATAAGAACTTACACACTTATTGCAAACAATGGTATGAAAGAAGAAAAAACTTTGAACGAAGCAAAAACCCTTGCCACACCAGAGCTTGTTTCTGCGGATTTACAGTACGATTCAATTACAGTCAGCTGGACTCCAGTGCAAAAGTCTAACGGAATTTACACAGTTAAAGCTTATTACGAAGATGACCCTGATACAGAAGTTGCAGTAGCAGAAAAAACATCAATAAGTACTGCAGAAAGCCGCATAAGCTGTACAATCGCAAAACCTGAAGGCTACAACAATGCACTTGTAAGCGGAAAGAAAATAATCTTTACAGTAACAACTCAAAGCGACACATTTACGGAAGAAGAAAAAGATTTAAAGACTTCAGCTTCAAACATTAAAGTCTGCACACTTGGACCTGCACTTACAGACACACAGGTAAACAACACAGCTATTCCGGACGGCATTACAGTAACGTGGAAAGAAGTAGAAGGAGCAGCAGGATATAAGATTTACCGCACCAAGTACGAACTTTACAGCGACGGCGAAGAAGAATCATGGAAGCCAAACAGCGTTGACGTTTACTACAAAGAAGCAAATACATTAGGTTCAATTTCAGTTGTAGAAAATGACGGAACTGTAGACAGCAACAATACTAAGTGCAACGTAAGCAGCGGCGTATACACATTGTATGACAGATACACAGATTCCAATTACGACAGCACTAACCGATACTCACTTAATCAGTCGCAGATTTCATGGGGAATTCCGTACAGCTATGTTGTAATTCCTGTAAAAACAAGCGACGACTTTACCGGCGATCTTAGTGCAGAAACAAATAAGCTTGAAATCAACTTAGGCGAAGAATTTACTTACAGCGGAACAGATGAACTTGCCCAAAACGCAATGGGTGCAGCAACTGGCTACGGCTTGAACCTTAAGGCATCAAAGGCAGATTATCTTGATAAAGTAACATTAAAGTGGGACACATCATTTGGAAGTGGCACACCAATACCGTATTACCGTGTTTCAGGAAGCACAGACGCTAAGTGGGAAAAAGTTACATTTGATAAATATCTGTATGATTCTGAAAAAAATACAATTACAATAGCAGTTTCAAGTACTGATGATGACAGATGCACACCGTACGAATATCTTGTTGCATACAGGGAAATAAGTAATGCAAAGCCAGTGCACAATTCTTTTGAAAACAAAATTAAAGAACAGAAAGATTCAAACGAAGAACTTAATTGCAAAGGCTACGCTTTCACTTTGCCTGGAATTTCTGCAAAAAAAGGTTCGGAAAAATATTCAGAAGAAGTTTCATGGAACAAGTACGACACAGAAGAACGGGCAGCTGGTCCTGAATACTATGAAATCTTTATTTATAATGATGACCTTGAAGACGGTTGGGTAAAACTTTTCACGTTAGACGGAACTTCAGCAAATGTTACAAGCACAGACGTTGATGCAGCAGCAAAAGACGTTGCCCTTACTCCAAACGGCACACAGTTTAAAATTAAGCCTGCAGGATTTAACTCTGGTGCTGAAACAACAGAAGGTCTTTTAAAAGTTCTCCGTTCATACAAGCATTATTATAAAATCGAAGCAGTAAGACAAAACAGCAATGGCGAAGAAATTCGTGCAAAATACGGTGACGACAAATCTGTTTACGCTTACCGTGAGATTACGATTGAAGAGTTTATAGACATTTCTGCTTTATCAATAGGTGAATGTTTGTATAATGATAATTATTCAACTGTAAAATCTGTTGGTACATGGTCAAATGACCATACGTTTACTTTCAAAGATGACAGTCCTACTTTCTATAAAGTTTCGGGAGAATTGCAGTCAAGTGGTAATGCAACAGGAGAAAAACCTATTGCTTATGGAGCAAGAAGATCAAATGGTGCTTTGTCGTCAGATAAATCAACTCCATGTACGTTAACTTTGTCTCCAAAAGATGATGCTTTGGTTGATATTTATTATGGTGAAGTTACAATAGATACAATGAAAAGCAGCTCTGGAAAATACACAGTAGATTTTGGTGGCAGCACAAAAACATTGGAAGGCAGTGAAGTAAGCAGAGCTTCTCAATACTTTGTATTCAAATAGGATAAAACAAAATGAAACTTATACATAAAACAATAAAATTAACAGCCGCATTTTTAGCAGCATCAGCACTTTCTTCCTGCGCCAATTTTTTTCAGGGAAAAGTGGATATGGATTCAAGCCGAGACACAAATTCCGGACTGTACGATTTACTTACAAAACCAGAAACTATTACAAGCCTTGAAGCACCGGCTGAACTTCACGTTTCACAAAACCTTTACTCAAACAAAATAGTTGTTTCCTGGTCACCTGTAAGTGAAGCTACATCTTACCAGCTGGAACGTGCAATAGTAAAATCCCCGGACGAAAACGGAGAATGGCAGCTTCCTGAAGAAACAGATTTTTCCGTACTCCAGAGCTTCTGTTATCAGACAACATACACAGACGTTATTTTGCAAAAGCCTGAATATTCCCGGATAGAATACAACTGGCGCTATTATTATCGTGTAACGGCACAAAACCTTATAAAAGATTATGAATCAAGCCCTTACTATCCTGATTATGAAGTGTACAAAGACAAAGACGAAGAAGGAAATGTAACAGGTCAGCACGTTGACGCAGACCCTTCAATTTACGGCTGCCTTTTTGGCGTACCAATGCAGGTTGAAGCAGATAAAGGAAAATCCACAGAGCGGATTTCTGTAAAATGGACAGCAGTAGAAGAAGCTGTAGCTTACCAGATTTATCGTGGAGAAAAAGACACAGGAACAGATTCAGTGTTCTTTGATGAAGTGTATGCAAACCAGACATCTTACGACAATATTTTAAGTGCATCTGAACAAGGCGTTGAATTTTACTACAAAGTTTATGCAAAAAACCGGTTAGGCGAAATCTCTGCAGCAAGTCCTATTGCAATGGGCTATTCACTTAAAGACGGCGCTCCAATTGCTCCGGAAACTGTAGTTGTAGAAAACGGATTAGGCACAAGTAAATCAGAAATAAAAATCAAATGGTCAGAAGTAGCATCAGCAAACGAATTGACATATTCACTTTACCGCTCAAGTTCTGCAGATTCTTCTTATAAACTTTTGAGCAAAGGTTTAAAAGTTACTGAATTTACAGACAAAACCGGAAGCACAGACTTGTATTATTATTATTTCGTAAGAACAACAACTCAGGACGACGAAGGAAATGTTTTAAACAGTGCATTCAGTGACAGCGGAAAAGATTCAAAAAATCCTGCATACGGCTTTTTGCTAAGTCCGCCATCATCTGTAGACGTAGACAATCTTTCTAACGGACAAATACGCATCCGCTGGCTTCCTGCAATAAATGTAGCTTACGAAGACGAAGACCCGATTTCTTATGTATACGTTATTTACGGTGACAATTACCAGAACGGCCAGTTTACAGATATAGTTGCAAATGATGTTTCAGGCACAGAAGACGGAACAGGTTATCTTTACTATGACATTCCTTCGGCAGATTACAACTTCTTTAAAATTGCAACCGTAAACGAAAAGAGCGAAGAAGGCAACAAAATGAGTAACAAAAGTTCAGTTGCAGCTCCAGTTCCAGACGCACCGGAAAATGTATACGCTTCAAAAACAATCGGATTTGAAACGGCACAGAAATATATTCAGGCAAAAGGCGGCTCTATTTCCGAAAGTCAATGGGAAGCAAATAAATTTGAAGTATATCCTGTAGTAGTTACTTGGGACAGCGTAGAAAAAGCTGAAGGTTACGACGTTTATCGTTCTGCAAAAATTGATTCTGGCTTTAAGAAAGTAAATGAAAGTCCTATTACGGAATGTTATTATCTTGATGCTTACAATGCGGCAAAATCTGATACTTTCTACTATTATAAAGTTGTTTCGCTGAATGCATTGAACCAGGGGACTAAGTCTAATAATCCTGTCGATGATCCTGCTCATGATGCACGTGGTTACGGGGCACTTACAAGAGCTCAGTGGTTCAGGGAATACAACAAAACCGGAAAAAGTTCTCAGGAAAAGCTTACTCTTATGCACAAGTCCAATAATATGGACAAACTGGGAAGCGAAACAATAAAAGGCGACATAAGCGGAACTCTTTCTTACAAAGCTGCAGTTGCTGGTTTAGGCGCTGAAATTACAATGCATTACACAAACTTTGCAGATAAATTTATTTCTGATGATGAAACTCTCGGCATTAAGTTTATTTTTAACGGAAACACTGATACTACATCAAATATGAGCGCAAACGGTAATATGCATGAAACTGTAACTTGCGGAACAAAAGTAGTTGACGTAACAAATCCAACTGTTCTGGCAGAAACTTTCCCTAACGTAAGTGATGCTGTAAGAAATGCCATTGCAAAAACAGGCGACACACATTATTTGTGCGGAATGTATCCTGGTTATGCAAGCTACGATTCTCTTGAAATAAAAGGCGGAAGTGCTGGCGGCGGCGGTTACGGCGTTCAGACTTATGACCTTGAAGGAAATATAATTCTGGCAGAAGCACAGGTTAGCTGGCTTGTTGGTGAAGAAAAATAAAAAAGGAAGATAAAATGAAAAAGTATATTAGAAAAGTATTGATTTGTGTTTTAGCTGTTACGGTTGCATTTTTTGCAGTAAGCTGTTATGACCCTTCTCCACTTTACGGCAAATGGGCAGACAACAGCGGTTCATACATTACATTTGCAGATGACGGCACTTTTGTTGCAAACATTTACGAGCGTGATGATTCAACTAAAGTGGTAAATTATCAGGGAACATTTACTGTTATAGACAATGTACTTTCCTTCAGCGTTTCTGAGCCAGACGGATTTAACATCAACACTGAATGGGATATTCGCGGTTCTTTGCTGTATCTTGACTGGACATTTTCAGACGGAACTTCAAGAAGCCTTACTTTATATCATGTAAGCAAGTAGTTTTAAAAACTGAGGTTCTAATGAAAAAACTGATTTTAATTTTTACATCATTATTTTTATTTGCTTTACAAGGCTGGTCTCAGGCAGAAAGTGCAGCGGAAAATTCAACTGTTTCTTCAGAAGACATAAATCCAAAGACCGGTTTCCCTATGATAAAAGAAAAGCCTTTCGTTGCATTTGATGAAGGACTTTCCTTTGCTACTGTTACACGTCTGGAAAAGCAAAGCGGACGTTCAAATTATGTGTGGAACGATCATCTTATTGGTGCGTATTTTGCAATGCAGACAGACAATATGCGTCCTTGCAACAGCATTATAAAAATCAGTGCGTATTATCCTTACAAGCATTATTTCAACAATATGGAGCAGTTTGCCAAGCAGACTGTTTTGTATGCATTTGATTTGTTTGCAGGTCCGATTATAGAAGCTGATATGTGGAAGTACGTTGGGCTAAAGTTTGGCGCAGGGCTTCATTATATGTATCAGTTAAGTGATGAATATCATTATCATTACGTAGGGCTTGGGATTCTTACGGGAATTGAACTTCCTGTTGCTCACAGATGGACTATTCTGTTAAACGGCAGCTTTAATTTAGATTATCCAAACTTAGGAACTAACGGCGGGATTCAGCCTTTGGATTTGTCGTGGCAATATCACTTTGACTTAGGCTTAAGGTACAGCCGCAAAATGACAAACAAATATTCTTATGTAAGGCAAATCAAAAAGCTTTTCTAAGACATTAAAAAAGCAACGGTTAAAGTTTACTTTTGCAGCATAAATTGCAGCCGGAAACTACTACGTGTTTTTTTCCGTCAGTTTTATTGAACAGTCTTGCAACAAGATGACCTTCGTTAACAGGCACTTCTTTGTGGCACACGGGACATTCACGCTTAACTCCGGCTTCCGGCTGTGGAAAACAATGTGGACAACCGCTTATGGTGCAAAGCTGGTCGCTTACGTTCATTGGTCTGTAAACACGAGTAAACAAATCTTCTCCAGGCAATAAAGGGCTTTCGCAAAGCGGACAATTTACCAGCAGACCGGAAGCCTTTGCTTTTTTCTGTGCAGCTTTTGCTCTTTTTAAAGCCTGTTCTTTTTTACCGTAAGAAATCCAGTTTAAATAAAAATTCAGCAGAAAAATAAGCAGTAAAAAAAAGCATCCGGCAATTATATACAAAACAAAATCAGGCATAAGAAAATATTACATCGTAACACCAAAAGGGTCAAACACCGCCCATAAGCCACTCTTGCAAAGCGTACACTTCCTGGCAAGAACAAGGGCGGCGGCTGTGAAAAAGAAGGCTGAACGTCGCAAAGTCGGGTGTCAAAATCGGGGCACTTATGCCCCTACACACTGTTTGTGGCATGGGAAC
>CAMCRZ010000035.1 GCA_945877425.1 uncultured Treponema sp. | reverse complement strand
AGCCTGTTATTGAAGAAACTGAAGAATCTTTTCAAGAGCCGTTCCTCGAAGAAGAAGAAGAAACTTCACTAGAAGAAACTGCCGCTGACACAGAAAATGCAGACACAAGCAACATTGCAGACGATACAACGGAAGATAATGACACTATGGAACCAAATAAAACAGAAAATGCAGAGGAAAATCCAGTTATGACAGAAGACAATTTTGAAACATTCCTTTCCCAAGTAGTAGAAGCAAACGCAAGAGAAGAAACTGCTTTTGAAGACATTCCCACTGTATCAGAAACAGTGCCTGATACATTTGAAGAAGAAACAGCTTCACTTGTAAAAGATTTAGGCGACAAAAAAAGCTGTAGCGCAGATACAGACACATCAGCAGAAAAAGAAGTTTACAGCGTATTTATAAAAGAAAATGCCGGAACAACTTCACCTGCAGAGCAAGCCAAAGAAATTCCACAGGAAGAAACTGAAGCAGCACCAGAAAAGCATGAAACTTCCGGCAGCGAAATTCAGACAACAGACTTGCTTAGAGAAATTTCAAATCAAATTGCAAACCTTAAAGACGAAATTTCCATACTTAAAAATAAAATGGCAGACCTTTCAGCCAATCAGCCGGCAGAAAAAACAGAAGACAAAGCAGAAGAAGTAGAAATTCCAGTTGCAGCCAGCAGCGACAGCGGATTTTTCTCTGAAACTGATGAAGACGACACAATTGCATTAAGCGGTGATGAATTAAACAACATCCTTAACACAGCAGACTTTACAGCAACAGAAGAAGGTGAAAGTGCAATTCCGGAAGACACTGCCGAACCGCCGCTGCCAGAATCAGAATCAGAAGAAACTGAAGAAACTGAAGAAACTGAAGAAACTGAAGAAACTGAAGAAACTGAAGAAACACTTGACTTTGACAACGAAAGTTTTGAAGAACCGGACTTCAGCGACGAAATTCCTGTAAACGAAGAAGAAACTGAACAGTCAGAAGAAGAAATTTCCGTACCAAAAGTTGACGACATCCTTGTAGAATCTTCATCATCAGACTTAATGGACGCAGAAATCCGCAACGACAACGTACAGGTAGAAGAAGAATTATCTGAAATAACAGAAGACGACATTCCTTCTCCAACACTTGAATCACTTTCCAACCCTATTGATTTGTTCAAGGAAGAAAAGCCGGAAGAAGTTCTTACAGACGAAAGCATTGAATATCTTTCAAAAGAACCGCAGGAAGAAATTACAGTTGAACCTGAACTTGCCAAAGAAGATGAAGAGCAGGAAATTATTGAAGAAGGCATAAGCGATTCACCAGTAAACGATGTATTTGCAAACTGGCAGGCTTCTTCACCTGAAAATGAAAGCACAGGAACAGAAGAAATTGACGTTGCAGAAAATGACGATATCCAGGACATTTCAATAAGCAAAAGCGAACTTGATGCCCTTGAAGAAAAATCAAAAAATAAATCTGAAGAAAAAGAATTTATTTCTTCTGAATTAAAAGACGAAATAAAATCAGTACTTTCTTACATGGATCAGCTTCTTGAAAGCCTTCCTGAAGAAAAAATTGAAGAGTTTGCAAAATCAGAATATTTTGAAACATACAAAAAACTCTTCAAAGATCTGGGCATTTCTTAATTCAAGATTTACTTATGAGCGTAGAATTCTTTAACACAAGCAAGGGAGTAAGATCCTGCAAAGTAAATAATTTTTCTCTTCATTCTTCCTATGACCCTGAAAAAGAAGCAGAGCGTTTTGTGGAAAATACAAAGTGCAATTTTACGCCAAAGTATGTTCTTGTTATAGAACCTGCCCTTTCTTACTGTGCAAAATATTTCAGGAAAAAGTATCCTAAAGCAGTTTTATGTGCAGTACATCTTTCAAAAGATTTTCAGGATACAGATTCCCAGTGGGATAAAGTCTTTATTTTTGATTCAGAAAATCAGAATCTTGAAGAAAACATTTTTGCATTTATGGGCGACGAAGGAATTGTCTGCTGCCTTTTTTGCGAATGGGTTAATTCAGTAAAAGCTTATCCTCAAGGCGTAAGGGATGCCTGGTCCGGAATAAAAAAAGCAATTCTAAAAACAAGAAATGTCTTAAACACAAGAAGTTATTTTTCAAAGCGATGGTCACGTAACGCATTAAGATTCTGCCTTTTTTCACGGTACAACGCATACGTTTTAAAGGGAAATTCTCCCGTCATAGTTTGTGCCAGCGGACCCAGCTTAAAAGACTCTTTTCCTTACTTAAAAAAATACAGGGACAATTATTTTCTTTTAGCAGTATCTTCTGCACTTACGCCTTTAATCAATGAAGGAATTATTCCAGACTTGTGCATTTCAACAGACGGAGGATTCTGGGCTAAGCATCATCTTGCGCTTACATTAAACAACTACAACATACCGCTGGCACTTCCACTTGAAGGAGCCTGTTTTGCCGACATTCTGCACAACAAGACGATTGTTCCCATTTCTTACGGCGACGGTCCTGCAGAAGCATTGATACAAAGCAACAACTACATTAACGTACATTCCATTAGAAACGGAACAGTCAGCGGCACTGCAGCAAGTTTTGCACTTAGCATTTCAAGTTCAAACGTTTATTTCTGCGGATTAGACTTAAGCCCTTCAAAAGGATTCGGTCACACTCAGCCAAACGAACTGGAAATAAATGAAAGCGTAAAAGACAACAGACTGCGCACTACAGAAACAAGAGTCTGCCCTTCTACATTTTTTTCGCCTTCCCTTGACATTTACAGAGGATGGTTCAGCACAACGAATTTCTTTAACAGAGTATTCCGTTTAAGCAACTCTTATCCTTACAAAAACAAGCTTGGTCAGGTTTACGATGTTGACTGGAATTTCTTTGAGCAGCAGCTTTCACTGGAAACAGTAACAAAACCGATTGTACTTTATCAGGCAAATAATTTTTCTCTTGAAGAAAGAATTAAAATGCTGATTGAAGAAGTAAAGAAAAACAAAACCAACAAAGAATGGATAAAATCAGCTTTACCTTCCGAAGAAATTATTTACCAGAGAACCATAGGAACTGCCGGAGAAAAGAAAGCAAAGGAAAAAATTGAGGCCGGCATGGAACACTTCATAAACTCACTTATTGAATCACTGAAAAAAGGCCTTAGGAAATGATTTATTCCGGTCTTGCAGCATCTAAAAATAATGCTCAGATTCCTCTTTTTTATAACGACAAACCCATGCACTCAAAATATTCTCCAGAAAAAGAAGGCGAAGTGTTTGCTTCATATTTTAAAGAAGGATTTATTATTACAGCAGGATTAGGCGGCGGATTTCACATAAAGGCGCTTCTGCAGAAATTCAATCAGTCTTTTATAATTTGTGTAGAAGCAGACAAAGAAAGCCTTGACTTTTGCCTTAGCCTTAACGAAAACAAGCTTCTTCTTGAAAACAAAAACATTATTTTTACAACACCTGATTTTCTTGAAGAAGAAATAATTAAAAACTACATTCCTCCTCTTTACGAAAATTTTACTCTGGAATTCCAGAGAGCCTGGCTTACAAACAACGAAGATGCAGCAAAAAAAATTCAGCTTGCTGCAAAAAGTGCACTGGAAAAAGTAAGCGCAGACTTTTCAGTTCAAAGTCATTTTGGAAAGCAGTGGCAGAGAAATCTTCTGCTTAACTTAAAAAACTTCAGCAAAAATCCTTATGTAAAAACAGACTTGTCTAAAACTGCCTTGATTTGCGCTGCAGGTCCCGGTCTTGAAAATTCATTAAGCTTTATAAAAAAACAGAGAGCTTCTTATTTTATAATCTGCGCTGACACAAGTTACGGTACACTTTTGGAAAGCAGCATTTTTCCCGATGCAGTTGTAAGCGTAGACAGCCAGCACGTTTCATGCCAGCACTTTTACCATTTTAACAAAAGCAAAACGCTTTTTGTCTTTGACATAACGTCTTCTCCAGATGCCGTACGAAAAGCCGGTGAAAATGGAAACGACATTTTCTTTATAAAATCAGCTCACCCTTTAAGCAGGCTTTTGTGCCGCAACACTGACATTCCTTTTATAAACACAGGAAGCGGAACAGTTACAATCGGTTGTGTGGACTTTGCACGTTTTCTTGGATTTCAGAAAATACAGATTACAGGCGCTGACTTTGCCTACACTAACGGAAAGCCTTACGCAAAAGGAACTTATCTTGAAAAGCAGTATCTTAGCAGAAACAACCGCTTTAAAACAGAAGAAGAGCTGTACTGCACTTTAATGTTCAGAACTGAAACAGAAAGAATCGGCAATGATGAAAGTATCTGTTTGTTTAAATATTCAATGCCTGCAAAAAATTCCTTTACAACGCAGATTCTTAACCGCTACAGATTGTCTCTTGACAAATATCTTGCAGACAGCAATTTTGACGAAAAAGAAAGAAACGTTTTTTTTACAGCACAGTCAGGCAAAAATCCGGCGGAAGAAAAATCACAGCTAAATAAGACAGAAAAAACTTTTTCCTACAAAAAATCAGTTGAAGACTTCTGCAGTAAAATTGCACTTGTTATGGACAGTAAAGATTTTATTCTTACTCAGGAAACAGCTTCTCTTCTGCCCTTTGCCTGCTATCTTAAAAGAAACAGCGCCACTTCAAGGCTTGGAAATATAGAACTTATAAAACTTGCCTACTCTAACTTTAGACGCTATAATTAGGAAACGGATATGAGTGTGAAAATGAAAAATTCTAAAAATACTTTAGTGGCAGTTCTGGCTGCGTCAGTTTATCTTATTACAGTTTTGATTTACGTTTCTTTTCTGGCAGCTGAATATTCCGGCAGCACAGAGGCTTGCGAAAAAAAGTTTTTAAATGTAAAGCACAGCCTGAATGTTGCATTAAGGACAAACAAAGCCGGAGCAAAAGAGTTTAGCGAAGATTTTCTTTCTTCAGTTGCTGATGAATTTGAAAGCTTTTCTGCATTGCAGTTAGTGCTGAACGACAAAGTGATTTTTTCTTATCCGGAAGAAAATGCTGTTTTTAATAACGGAAAATCTTCTTTAATAAAGTATTGGGAAGAAACTATTGAAACTTCAGACAATGAGAGCCTGACTTTAAAAACCGATATTTTTCTTTTAAAGCCTTCTTCCATTTTCAACAAAGGGCGTGTTGCTTTCATAATTATTTTAATTACTACGCTTTTCGTTTTGTTCTACATACTTTTTGCGCCGGAAAAAATCAGTACACAAGTTTCATACAAAGAATTTGATGAAGAAGACAATGATTTAACCCATAAAAATGATGAATCTGATGATGATGCTGCTGTTGATGCTGATGTTGCAGACAGTAATGCTGCTGGAGACACAGGTAAAGCTGATGAATCTTCCGGTGAAAAATCTTACGATGATTTTGATTTAAAGAAAGAGCTTGTTTCTGAAAAAGATACAGTTCCAGAAAAAAATGAACATCTTGAAAAAATAGACAAACTGTATTACGAAAAACTTTCCCATGAAACTGATGATTCTAACTCTTGTGACAAAGACTCAAAATCAGATGAAAAAGAAAACAAGGAAACTCCTTCAGGACTTTTTTCTCCTGTAACAGGTTTTGGCTGGGAAGAATATATGATGCCTCGCCTTGACAGCGAACTTGTTCGTGCAGCTTCCTGTGAACAGGACATTTCTCTTTTTACAGTTCAAATTGAAAACATCAACTGGTCAACTGATTATGGAAAAGCTGCTTCAAAGGCAATTATTGAAACAGTTCAGTTTAACGATTTAGTCTTTAATTATAAAAATGACGGCTGCTCTTTTGTCATTCAGAACTTAAATACAGATAAAGCCATAGAAAAAGCCGAAAAACTTCATCAGGAGTTAACGGAAATATTTGACGGTTTTAAAATGAGTTTTGATATTTTCATAGGAATTTCTACACGTTCCCTCAGGCTTATTTCAGGAGCACGTCTTGCTACAGAAAGTCAGGAAGCTTTAGTTCATGCTAAAGAAGACAAAGATTCTCCGATTGTAGCATTCAGAGTAAATCCTGAAAAATACAGAAATTACCTTAACAGTCAGACTGAAACTTTAAGAAACAAAACTGAAACAGAATGAGTTTACTTTTTTTCTGCAGAACTTTCGGCAGCATTTTCTCCTTCACTTTTTCCATAAGCTTCACTTGAATTTTCTGCAGGAAGTTCAAAACTTTCAGGCCTGAAAGATTCTTCAGTTTCTTCTGCCGGAATTTCTTCTTCAGAAGTTTTTGCACTTTCAAGTTTTTTTTCAAAAGTTTCAATGGAAGAGTCGTCGGGGAATTTCTGCTTAAAATCAGCAAAAACAATTTCTGCTTTTTCCCAGTCTTCTTTTGCAACAAGAACGTTCAAATAGTTTTTCCCTATAGCTGCATCGGAAGGATTTTCTTCAAAAAGCTTTTCGTAAATCTCACAGGATTTTTCTATTTCACCGCTCATTGCATAAACGTAAGCAAGGGAAATTTTTATAGAAGAATTGTCTTTGTCTTTTTTAAGAATTTCAGAAAAAAGTTCAGCTGCATTTTCCCAGTCTTTATTTAAGGCATAGCATCTTGCCATTTTGTAACGTGCAGTTTCCCGTAAAGATTTATCCTGCATTGCAATGTTGTAATATTCAATTGCTTTCTTGTAGTTTTTTAATTCTTCATAACTTACTGCAATGTTGTAATATTCGTTGTAAATGTTTGAAACTACAATTCCCTTTTCACCTGGAACAGGCACTGCAAAATTTGAAGCACATGAAAAAAATGCAATCAGGCAAATCAAAGTAAAAAGAGAAGAAATTACAGTAAACTTTTCCGGCAGCAACTTTTTCAATTATAATTTACCTAAAACTGTCTGTTCAATTTTTCTAAGCTGGGAACGGTACAATCCTGCAATGTTCGAGCCGTAATCTGCAATAAGCTGGATAATGTTTCTTGGAGATTCGTGGCTGTCAGTTCCGTTTAATCTGTCACCTGCATCACCTAAGCCAGGCATAATGTAAGCCTTTTCGTTCAGCACAGGATCCATCCACAAAGTATAGCAGGTACAGTTTTCAAGTGCCCTTGTAACTCTCATGCTTCCTTTTAACGCTGAAATTACATTGAAAAATTTTATGCTTTTGGGTTTTACGCCCTGACTTTCCAAATACTTTACCACTGTTACAAGTGAACCGCCTGTTGCATTCATTGGATCCGCAAAAATAAGATCCTTGCCGTTTAATTCTTCCAAATCAAAAAATGAATTCTTTAAGTTAAGAATGTAGTTCATGTCATTTTCTTTTTTAGTATCATCACGGCTGATTTTAAACAATGCAAACGGAGAAACGTAACCGTGAGAAGAATACTCTTCAATTTCCTTTGACATAATCATGCTTGGAAGAAGAGCGCCTCTTAACATAACGCACATTACGGAATTTTCGATTAAATCATCGATATCAGGAATTTTATGAACTGCATAATTCTGAACAGGAGAAGTTACAGGTGTTTTTACAAAGATGTGATTTTTTTTATCTGAATGTCCGTCTGTATATGCCAGACGGAAAAGCATTTCAAAAGCACGCTGAGTGTAATACATAAACTGTGCATGATCAGTGTTAATGTCCCTTAGCTTGGAAATTACACGGCTTGCTTCTGCATGAGCGCCTTCTTCTGTTTCAAAAGAATAAACTTTTATGTTAGGATGTTTTGCACAGATTTCCTGCATCTTGTGTCCCATGGCATCAAAACTTTTTGCAATTGAATCTTCGTTTACAGTAAGAAAATGCTTGTAAGTATCTTCATACATATCCTGAAGCTCTTTTAAATCGTCCTGATCTTCCTGAGTAAGGTATCCGTCTAAATCTTCTGCTTTTAAAACAATTTTTTCTTCGCTCATAATGTTCTCCAGAAATTCATTTCGTTATTTTTTTGGTTCAGTAATGATTTTTTCGCCTTCAACTCTAAAATGCTTTCCTGTAACAGGATCACGGGTAAAAAGTTCCTTTATTTGATTTTCGGTAACTTCAACACCGGTAAGCCTTACTGTAAGATCATCTACTGCACTGATTTTTACGCCCATCATTCCAAAAGACAATGCTAAAAGACTTTTAAACGAATCCATTGCACGCTTGTCCTGAAGATGCATATTAAAAGAAAGTTCATATTTTCCTGAATAGGCTTTAGGCTTTTTTTCATCAGGTACATAAGTAAGGCTGCCGTAAATTGCATCTGTTCCTAAATTGATTTGAATGCCTATTAAATTACGCAGATACTGACCCGGCTTAGTTATGTAAAAAAGTATTTCTTCGGTCTGTTCGTTAATCCAGTTATTCCATGGCGTATCTTCAATTGCAGGATTAAGTGAAAACTTATCTAATAAAGGCTTTATGTCCTGACCTGCGCAAAGATAAGCATTTTCAGGAAGTGCAAGTTTAAACTCTGTGTCCTGCCTTGAATATATGGTGAATTCTTTTTCTTCAATTACGTAAGGCTCGCTTTTCCATCCATGCTTTTTGGAAAAAACTGATTTTACTGCAACTTTCGGAATGTCAACTAAAGATGCAACTTCAAGCCTTGAACGGTCTTTTACAGTGCCAAGTCCTATGTAAAGATTGTCCAGCCTTTCAGCAAGACTTAATGCATCTTTTTCGCTAAGTCCTTGAACCTGTGAGCATAAAATTGAAGCAGTAAGTTCCTGATGGTAAGGAACACTCACGTTTACGTAAATGCTTGAATCGCTGCTTAAAAGTGCCAGAGGGTGAACTGCTTTCGGCTCAGAATTTCCATCTGAAGACTTACAGCCTGGGAAAATCAGCAAAATACCTAAACATAATGCTGAAACGAAATTACGCTTAAACCAATTAAATACTTCCACTGATTTCCTCCATTCAGCCAGCTGTTTTTTATGCCTTTTCAGCACAAACTGTCCACTTAACGTCGTCAGCTTCTATTACTGTGCCTTCAAGTTCATCTTTCCATTCAATTACAGCAGCAAGAGTTTCTCCGGCAATGAAATCTCTGAACATTTCAAATGCATCTTTTAAGCCGGAAGTTCCGCTTACTTTAAGATTGATTCTGTCAGTAACTTCAAAACCGCTTTCTTTACGAAGATTCTGAACTCCGCGAACTAAATCACGGGCATAACCTTCTTTTTTAAGTTCATCTGTAATTTTTGTATCAAGACCAACTGTTAAAGTGCCTTCGTTTACAACTTTAAGATTTTCTTTTTCAAAGCGTTCAACTATTACACTTTCGCTGTTAAGTTCGACTTCCTCGCCTTCTACAGTAATTTTTACGCTGCTGCCGTCAACTATCTGCGCAATAGTTTCTCCGTTAAGCTTTACGATTTCTGCAGCTGCGGCTTTCATTTTTCCGCCAAGGATTTTTCCCAAAACCTTAAAGTTTGCCTTTGCCTTATATTCAACAAGATCTGCTTCCTGATCGTGGAAAATTACGTCCTTTACGTTAAGTTCTTCTGCAATTGTGTCTTTCATAGTTTCAAGAACTTTCTTTTCCTGAGCGTTTCTTGTAACAAGTGCAACACTTAAAAGAGGCTGCCTGTTTTTAAGATTAAACTGATTTCTTAAAGAACGTCCCATAGAAACTGCTTTCTGAACAGTTGCCATCTGGAATTCAAGTTCTTCGTCACGGAATTTTTCGTTGCATACAGGATAATCCATTAAATGAACTGAATCTTTGTCTTCCTGAGTTTTAAGGTTCTGCCACATTGATTCTGTAAGGAAAGGAATAAATGGAGCTGCAACAAGACAGAATGTTTTTAATGCACTGTACAGTGTTCCGTAAGCTTCAAGTTTGTCGCTGTCATTTCCGCTTTTCCAGAAACGGCGGCGGTTACGGCGGATGTACCAGTTGTTGATTTGATCAATAAAGCTGAGCATTGGATCTATTGCTGCACTTAAATCGTAGTCTTCCATTGCAGCAGTTACGTCTTTTACCATTTTTTGTGTTACTGAAAGAAGCCATCTGTCTAAAAGATTTGACGGAAGCTTTGACTCAAATTCATGGCCTGTGCACGTTACTTTGTCAATGTTTGCGTACTGAACGAAGAAGCAGTAAGAGTTCCACAAAGGAAGAATTATGCTCTTTATAACGTCACGTACACCGTCATCAGAATAGCGGATTTCATCAGCTTTAACTACAGCAGAATGCATTAAGAACAAGCGGATTGAATCTGCACCGAATTTATTGATTGCTTCAACAGGGTCAGTATAGTTGCGCAAGCTCTTTGACATTTTGCGTCCGTCTTCTGCAAGAACAATTCCGTTTACGATGCAGTTTTTAAATGCAGGCTTGTCAAAAAGATGTGATGCAAGGATTGTAAGTGTGTAGAACCATCCTCGTGTCTGATCAAGACCTTCTGAAATAAAGTTTGCAGGGAAATGACTTTCAAAGTATTCCTTATTTTCAAAAGGATAATGCTGCTGTGCATAAGGCATGGAACCGCTTTCAAACCAGCAGTCAAAAACTTCAGGAATACGGCGCATTGTTCCTTTATTGCACTTTGGACATTTAAATGTGATTTTATCAACGAACTGCTTGTGCAAGTCTTCCGGATAAGTTCCGCTTAACTGTTCAAGTTCCTTTCTGCTGCCGACACAAAGTGTGTGCTTACAATCTTCGTCATCACAACGCCAGATAGGAATAGGATTTCCCCAGTAACGATTACGGCTTACTGCCCAGTCACGGCTTCCTGCAAGCCACTTTCCGAAACGTCCTTCCTTGATGTGGGAAGGCTGCCATTTAATCTGACTGTTTGCCTTTAAAAGTGCATCGTGGTGATCTGCAACTCTTACAAACCATGAACCGATTCCTCTGTAAATTAAAGGTGAACCGCATCGCCAGCAATGAGGATACTGGTGGTTTACAGTTTCTCTTTTTACAAGCTTTCCTTCTTTTTTAAGGCGATCCATAATGTCTTTGTCGCAGTCTTTAACAAAGCGTCCTTTATAATCAGAAACTTCTTTTGTGAATTTACATTCTGCATCAATAGGTTCAACGTTTGGAATTCCAGTTCCCTTGAAAACCTTATTGTCTTCTTCACCAAATGCAGGTGCAATGTGAACTATACCAGTTCCGTCTTCTGTAGAAACGTATGATGCGTTAAACATACGGAATGCGCCTTCACTGCATTTTTCATTTGTTTTTTCAGCACAAACTTTTGGATCAGAAAGTTCTGCAAAGTACGGGAACAAAGGTTCGTATGTTACGCCGATAAAATCCTTGCCTTTCTTTTCCCAGAGGATTTCATACTGACTTTCATCTTTGTAATATGCTGAAATGCGTGCACGGGCAAAAATGTATTTGTCGCCGCTTTCTTTGTCAAGAAGCTTTACGTAATCAACTTCAGGGCCCATACACAATCCTAAGTTTGAAGGAAGAGTCCATGGTGTAGTTGTCCATGCAAGGAAATAAGTTTTTCCGTCTGCAATAGAATCGTCGCCTACAGCTACTGACGATGAAGTGATTTTAAAACGAACTGTTACTGCAGGATCTTGCTTTTCTTTGTATCCCTGTGCAAGTTCATGTGTTGAAAGTACTGTTGAACAGCGTGGACAATATGGAAGAATGTATTTGCCTTCGTAGATAAGTCCTTTGTCCCACAATGATTTTGCAACCCACCAGATTGATTCCATGTAGTCGGGATTCATTGTTTTGTAATCGTTGTCAAAATCAACCCAGCGTCCCATTCTTGTAATGGTTTTGCGCCATTCAGCTGTGTAGCGTAAAACTGATGCCTTGCACTTTTCGTTGAATTTGTCGATTCCGTACTGTTCGATTTCGTGCTTTGAGTTTATGCCTAAATCTTTTTCAATTAAGTTTTCTACAGGAAGTCCGTGACAGTCCCAGCCGAACCTGCGCTCAACTTTTTTACCGCGCATTGTCTGGTAACGTGGAATAATGTCTTTTATTGTAGAAGGAATGAAATGTCCAAAATGTGGAAGTCCTGTTGCAAATGGAGGTCCGTCGTAAAAAGTAAAATCTTCTGCACCTTCACGCTGTGCAACTGATTTTTTGAAAGTGTCATTTTCTTGCCAGAAGTTTAAAACTTCTTCTTCAAGTTTAGGAAAATCTGCTTTTGGATCAACTGATTTGTACATAATTAAAATCCTTTCTATAAATATAATCAAAATAATATATCACTTTTTTTTAAGTTAATCTATATATTTAGGATGATGTATTTAAGATGATGTATGTGTTTGCACTGCAGTGAAATTTTTTGTAGACGATTTGTTTTTTTATTATTACATTTTTCGTAATGAAAAAAAATTATTTAAAAAAAGTTTTTATACTTACATTACATTTTTTGATTTTTTTAAAACCATTATTCTGCCAGAAAAGCATAGAGTTTAAAAATCAAAACATTACGGACATTCTTCTTGTGTTGGCAAGGGAAAATGGGATTTCAATTATTACAGACAACACTGTAAGCGGAAAAGTTTCATTTTATTTTGAAGACATTACAAACAAAAATGCGCTGTTTTCCTTTTTAGATGCAAATGAACTTTTGTGGAAAGAAGAAAACGGCATTATAAAAGTGTCGGAAAAAAATCATGATGAAACAAATGAAACCCTGAAGTTACAGGAAGCACCTGCTGAAAAAAAGAAGATCCTTTTGAAAATAAATGAAGGACTTTATTCAGTAGAAACAGACAGCTGCAGCCTTTTTGAAATTTTAAAAGAACTGTTTAATGCAGAAGGAAAAGAGTTTTCGCTGTTTTTTACATCAGACAAAAAAGTGGAAAACATTACTTTAAAGGACAAGGACTTTACTTCAATTTTAAACTTCCTTCTTGAAAAAACTGAAGGCGACTTTATCATTAAAGACAGCGTTTACTGCATATTTGAAAATCAAAAGAAAAATGCCTCTTCCCTATTAAAAGAAAATTTTTTCTATACGCTGAAAGAAAAATCAACAGCAGAACTGTGCAATGTCATTCCGCCGGAAATTACGTCATCTTTAAGTTTTAAAACTGATAAAGAAAAAAATTCTATTTTTGCAAGAGGAACGCCAAGAGAAATTGAACTGCTGAAAAAATTTATTGAAAGCTTTGAAAAAACAAACTGTGATTTTGAAAGCAGGATTTTTCATTTTAAGTTTATATCGCCTGAAAAATTTATTTCCATGATTCCTGAAAACTTGATTTTAAAAACTCCTTTTGTTTTAGAAAACAATGTTGATGCAATTTTTTTTGGCAACGAAAATATTTTTGAAAAAATTCAGTCATTGCAGAATATGGCTGACGTAAAAAAAGAAATTTTTCCTGTAACTTTAAAATTCATAAAAACAAGTGAACTGCTGAAAAATCTTCCGCCGGACATTTCATCAGAAAAAATAAAGGAATCCATCTGCCCAAATTTAATTTTCTTTACAGGAAGCGAAGAAGAGAAAAACGTATTTTTAAAAACACTGGAACTCATTGACAAACCGAAACCGCAGATAAAATATCAGCTTTTAATAATACAATTCAACGAAGGAAAAAATAAAACTAGAAAAAATTCAGTAACAGTAAGCAAAAAAAACGGTGACTTTGCATGGGGATTTTCCAGCGAACTTTCCAACTTAATGAACATCGACTTTGACATAATATCACGGCTTGGTGTGGAATATGCAGTAAACTTAAATCATCAGTTAAGCGAAAATAATGCCAGAGTTTTTACAGACACAACTTTAACTGGAATTGCAGAGCAGGACGTTCGCTTTCAGAATACAGAAACATACCGCTACCTTGAATACGAATACGACACTAACGGAAATACTACTACGGCTTCAGGAGTAACGCAGCAAATTACATCAGGATTGATTTTAAACTTAAACGGCTGGATTAGCGGCGACAACATGATTACCATAAACATTGACGCAACTATTTCAAAACAAAACGGCGAATCTACATCATCAATTCCTTCAACATCAGAGCGGGTTATTTCTTCACAAGTGCGCACTTACTCTGGAGAAAGCATTGTGTTAAGCGGACTCATAAAGGAAGACGAAAATTCTTCCAGAAGCGTTCACCCTGTTTTAAGTTCCATTCCGATTATTGGCAGACTTTTTGAACAGGAAAGTTCTTCTTTTGACAAAAACGAATTTGAAATTTACATTGTGCCTTACCTTCTTACAGAAAGTGCGGAAGAAAAGTACAGCCTTAAAAAAATATACAGCGAAATTTTAGGAGACAGTAATTGCCTGTAAAAATAAAAGATTTTAATCTTCCTGATGAAAATGTTCAGTACGACATAAACTTTATAAGAAAAAATTTATCGTTGCTTTTAGAACATGACATTGAAAAGAAAAAGTGTGTTGTGGGAATTACTGAAAAAACTTCAGATGAAGCTAAAAAAAATATCCGCGAGTTTCATAAAAATGATTTTCCGAAAATTGAATTTGCTCCAGTTGAAGAAAAGGAACTTCTTTCATGGCTGGAAGATTTTACAAACAGTAAAAATGAAGAAGCTGCTAAAGAAATTAGTTTTAATGAAGGAACAGTTGCAAATCTTCTTAACACGATTTTTTCCGATGCACTTAAAAAGAAAGCTTCTGACATTCACATTGAAAGCGGAGAAAAAAATGCTTTTGTCAGATTCAGGATTGACGGTCAGCTTGAAAAAACTCTGGACTTAAATATGCAGACATTCAGTACTTTGTCTTCCAGAATAAAAGTAATTGCTAATTTAAATATTCTTGAAAAACGTCTGCCGCAGGACGGAAGAATTTCTTTTGAGTATGAAAATAAAAAAATTGAATTCAGAGTTTCAATTGTTCCGCAGATTACAGGTGAATCAATTGTCCTTAGAATTCTTGGAAACAACAGCGAAGTTCAGAATATTGAAAATCTTGGATTCAGTGAAAATCAGCTTTGTTCAATAAAATCACTTTTGAAAAATCCGGAAGGACTTATTCTTTTGACAGGACCAACTGGAAGCGGAAAAAGCACTACTTTAAATGCAATGATAAATTTCATTAAAGACGACTCTAAAAAAATCATAAGCATTGAAGATCCTGTTGAATATAAGAATTCCGGTGTAACTCAAATTCAAATTGATGAACAAATCGGGCTTACATTCAATTCAATTTTGCGGAGAATTTTGCGTCAGGATCCGAATGTAATTTTAGTTGGCGAAATCCGTGATAAAGAAACGGCTGAACTTTGCGTGAAGGCTTCACTGACAGGCCATCTTGTTTTTTCCACACTTCACACAAATGATGCAGTTTCTGCAGTGGACAGACTTTTTAACATGGGCATTGAGCGTTACCTTATAAGCGCAGTTTTAAAAGGCGTAATTGCTCAGCGGCTTGTAAGAAAGCTGGACAGAAAAACTGAAACTTTTAAAGGCAGGACTTTATTAAGCGAAGTTTTTGCCTGCGATGAAAACATTAAAAGCTTTATTCTTGAAAATGATTCTTATTCGAAAATCAAAAACTACCTGACTAAAAATAAAATTCCATTTTTAAAAGATGATGCTGAAGAAAAAATAAAACTTTCAGTTACTACAAAAGAAGAAGTTGAAAAGGAAATAAAATTTGACTGAACTAAAAAATTTCAAATGCAGATGTTTAACAGAAGACGGAAAAATTGAAAAAGTTTTTATTAGTGCAGAAAGCATTGAAAAAGCTGAAAAAGAATTATGCCTTAAAAAATTGATTTTGCTTTCAGGAAACGAAAACAAATCAGTTTTGAAAAATCACTACAAAAACAAAAACAATTTAAAGCTTTTTAAAAATATTTTAAATCTTTTAGATTCAGGAATAAATTTAAAAAGTGCTCTGGAAATTCTAAGCAAGGAAAATTCAAAAAACGGATTTATCTGCAAAAAACTTTTCGCCCATCTTCAAAACGGAAAAAATTTTTCAAAGGCAATTTTTGAATGTAAGGAATATTTTTCTGCTTTTATAGTTTCCTTTTTAAGTTTCGGAGACAGAATTGGAAATTTAAATCTCCTGCTGAAACAGACAATTGCTTTTATTGAAATGAAGGAAAAGATAAAAAGTAAAATCTTAAATGCACTTATTTATCCGGGAATAATTTTACTGACTGCTTTGTGCGCAGGAACAGGCATTATAAAAATAATCATTCCTAAACTTATTGAAATGTTTAAAAGTTTAAATCCTTCAGAATCAGACAGTTTTGTTTCCAGCATAAATCAAATTAAATACACTTTTATTGTTTTTGCAATAATTGTCCTATGCATTGTTTTAAGTGGATTCATTCTTATTTACGCAAGAAAGAAAAACAATGACTTTCGTTTTTTTACGGACAAAGTTCTTCTGTCAATTCCAATAGTAAGGAAAATCATTTTAACTGTTGAGCTTTTTAACTTCTGCTACGGAATGGAAATTCTTGTAGAAAGCGGACTTACTATAAAAGACGGAATTTCAGAATGTCTGACTCTTGTTTCAAACAGATATTTAAAAAGGCAGCTGGAACTTATAAAAGAAAAAATTGTTGCAGGGAATTCTGTTTCAAAAGCTTTTTCTGAAAATCCACTTATGCCGAAAGAGTTTTTCCAGTTTTTAAGTCTAAGCGAAAATTCAGGAAATCCTTTTTCATCATTTAAAAGTTTAAGAATTCAGTTTGAAAATACGCTTAACAGTTTTGCAGAAAAAATAATAATCTTAACGGAGCCGGTTGTAACTGTTGTTACAGGAATAATCATTTTATTTATGATTGTAAAAATTGTCCTTCCTATTTTTGAAGTATACGGAAAAATATTGTAAATGCTGAACCTGCAAACATAAACGGCACAAAAGGAATTTTCCTTTTTGAAAAGACAAGCATAAAAATAATTCCAAAAATACATGCTGAAATTTGAGAGATAAAAACTTCCTGCATATTAAAAACAAGTCCGCAAAAAAAGCTGTACAAAACATCACCGAAACCGAATTTATTCTTTAACAGAAAATATATGATTATGTAAACAGTAAAAATATAAACTGCAGGGAAAATTTCCAGAAAAAAATTTCCGTAAAGTATTTTTTCAATTATCAGCAAAAACATTCCTGCTGCAAGAATATCAACAGGAATGTGAAAAGTTTTCAGATCACTGTAAACGAGAATAACTGAAACTATTGCGAAAGTTAAAACTGAAAGCATTTTTCGTTTATTAGATTTTCTAATTTTTTTACATATTCATTTTCCTGAGAAGCAACAAGACTTAGAAATTCTTTTGCAAGAGGAAAGTTTTCTTCTTTGTAATAAAAAATTGAACTAAGGTAATTATAAGTGTTAAGTTCATCTTTTTCTTTTACAGATGTCTTTAATTTTTCAAGAAACAGTTTTGATTTTTCCATATCATCTTTTTTTAAATATTCAGTTAATGATTTTACAAGCTGAGAAACAGAGCCTATCTTCATATACACAAAAGGATTTGAGAAAAAGTCTTCTGCATTACAGGAAATTGTTTCGTAATGATCCTTTTTTATAATGATTTTTCTTCCCGATAAACTACGGCAGGTAAAATCATCAATGTAGAAATGGCCGTTGCAGTCAGTTGAAGTAATGTAATCGCTGTCTAGAAAAAACATTGCTTTTGAAACAGGATTGTTTTCGTAATCGTAAATCATTCCGCTGTATCCGTTTTTATGAGTGTTAGTAGAATTGCAGCCAAAAAAAATAAAGGCTAACGAAAATATAAAAGTGATTTTTTTCATTTCTGTATGTTCCTTATAAGATAATTTGTGTTTTCATAAACGATTTTTCCTGTTTCGTAAAATTCGTAATTTTCTACAGGAATTTTAAAAATGCTGTCTTTGTCTTTAAGATACACTTCATTTCTGCCGTTTTGATTTCTGATTATGCAAATCAAAAACACTTCCCTGCTTTCTTCAAGTTTTGCCTTTACTTGATTTTCTGTTTTCATTTTAGATACCTCTTTTTTAAATTCTATATTTTCACTTTTAAAAAGTTTAAATATTTTTTTGCCTGTATTTTTTACAGAAACGGTTTTATTTTTATTGACTTCAAATTCTTTAGGAACAGTATATTCGGCGTTTATAATATCCGGCGAAAGTGCATTAACTGTAAAATTTAAAGTTTTTATTTCTCCGTCAAAAAGACTGAAAAATCCGTCTGCATTTTCAGCGTTAAACTCTGCTGCAATTTTTATGGAATTATCATTTTCAAAATTAACTGCCTTTACAGTGCAATTATACAGGGAAAGTTTTTCCAGATGATTTTTTATATCAAAAGTAACATAAGAAATTTCGTTCTGACTGTTTTCATTTTCAGCTGACTGGAGAATTTTATTTTCTGAAAGTGATGTGCTGTTTGCAAAAACAACTTTTTCAATAAAAAAATTTATGGAAAGAAAAAAGCTTAAACTATAAATTATAATTTTTGCCTTACTTATTTTCATCAGTTGTAAAAATCTCTCCTTCTATAATAAAAATTTGTCCACTTTTTTTTTCCAAAGGCAGAATGCTTTTTAATTCAAGAAACTTAAAGGCAGGAATTTCAATTATCTTGTTATAAAATTCTATAGGGCTTTTACATTCGCCTTTTGCAGTAAACTCACCTTCTAAATGTAAAAATGAATTTTCCAGAATTATTTTTTTTACTTTTATGTTGCAGTCAAAAGAAGAAAGATGATGGAAAACTTCTGCGATGGAAATTTCATTTTCGGTTGTAAAATTTTCACCAGCAGTTTTTTCTGAAACTTCAAGACTTTGGGTTTCTGTATTTACAGTTTTATTTTCATTAAATTTGTAAAAAATATGAGCAGCAGTTAAAAGGAAAAGAACAAGGAAAAACAACGCCCTTTCTTTTTTTTCAGATTTATCTTTTCCTGTAAACAGAACGGATTTTTTTACGGCACTTAAAGCGTAAAGTTTTTTTGAAGGAAGAATTTTAAGACTGTCTTTAAAAATATTTTTTTTGTTAAGTTCGGCAAAAACATTTTCTTCTGCATAAATTATGTTTTTTTTATCTGGAAAATTTTTGACAAGAAATTCATTAAGGCAGAAAATATTTTCACAGGTTGTTTTTTCAATGTGAATATTTTTTAAGCTCTTTTCTTCTGCAATCAGAACAGAAAAATCATTTTCTACAAGAAGGGCTTTTTTTATTTTGCCTTTTACTTTTCTGGCTAAAATAAGTTCTTTTGAAAAATACTTTTTGTCTTTAGGCAGTTCCTTTTTAGTATAAAAGACTATTCCGCTGTGATTTATTTTTTTCACACAGAGACTGAACTTTCTAATGTCCGGTAAAATTTCCCGCATTTTATTAAGTATTATTTTTTCAGCAAGTTTCCGCCTTGTTTTTGGAAATGGAATTACCGAATAATTTACTGCGCAATCTGACGGCAAATATTTCTTATTTAACAAAATCAACCTTCTCGTAAATAACATACTCTTTTGTATGAATGTTCTGGGGAAAAATTCTTCTTAAAATTACAGTCCTTTTTGCATAAGGCGAATCAAAAGTAATTTTCCAAAAATCAGTAGATGATGTAAGGATGTAAAAAAGTTCATCATCAGCATCAACGTTTAAAACTGAAAACACCTGGCTTTCAGTAAGCTCTTTTTTATTTCTTTCAGTAAGAATAAAATTAATTCCATCTTCTGACTTTTTCTTTTTGTAAAGCGGCGAACATATGACTGCATTTAAAACTTCTTCAGATGCAGTGTTTACATTTACAGTGCCTTTAAAATTAAAGTGTGATGAAACAAAATCCCAGTCCTGCCCGAAGTAAAGTTTTCCTTCCGTTCCATCAAATATTTTCTTTAAGTGATATGAAGTCAAAAGTTTTGATTTTAAATTTTCTGAAACATAAGTAAGGCTTTCTATATAATTTTTAAGTTCATTGTTTTTTATGTTTAAAGTTAAGTAACCTGCTGAAGTAAAAATCTGGGGCAAAGAGTCTTCCGTTAAAATGTATTGTTTACTGCGCTTTTCAATAAGTGCATTTATATCTTCCTGAGAAATTATGGCAGAATCAATTGACTGGAGAAAATTCGTGCTGCAGTTATTTACATTTATCCTGCTATTTAAACTTTCAATTTTTACGTCAATATTATTTATTTGGGTGTTAAAGTTAAATACTTCGTCAAGAAAAGAATCACCTGAAGGAGTTTTATCTTTTTCAAGAGCGTTAGTTATTTGCCATAAAATTGTTTCTGCTTCATTGTAAAAATTTTGTGTAGAATTTTTTCTGCTTATTATTTTGCTTTTTGTAGAAATAATGTGAGTTCCTCCTAAGACAAAAGAAAAAATTAAAATGTAAGTAAGAAAAACATTTATGTAATTCATAATTTACCAGCTTCCTATGTGCTCAGTGACTTTGTAAGTTCTGTCTTTAATTTTGTAACTGACTTCAACAAATGCAGTTTTGCCTTTTTCCTTTATATTGCTACAGGAAATTATTTTAATTTTTTCGTCAAGAATTATTTTTCTTTCTGCCTGAGATGATTTACTTTCCTTTACGCACAATTCGTTTTCGTTATAAGAAAAACAAACTTCGCTGTTCCAGAAATCAAGTTTAACTGAAGAAATAAAATTCCTTATTTCGCAGTCAGTATTTACAAGAAGTACGTTACGGTTATTTTCTTCCAGACTTTTACTTACAGATTCCTGGCAAACTCTAAAAAAGAAAATTGAACCGCCTGAAAAAATCAGCAGCAGACTTAAAGAAATAATTGATTCTAAAAGGGAAAAAGCCTGAGCCTTTTTATTTAACCTGAATATTGTTTTTTTTCTCAATAATTTTTTCAGTTTCTGCTACCTGATTTAAAACTTTGTAATTAAGACTTTTTGTAAAAAAAGAAATGACTGCACTAAAAATTGAAATTATCAAAACGGAAATCAAAACAGAAAGATATGACTCTCCTTTAATTTTCATTTGAAGAAATGTCTTTATCATTTTCAGCGCCGCCTTCCCTGCCGTCTTTTCCATAACTTATAATTTCATAAGGCCTGTTGTTTTTTCCCGGACACTTGTAAACGTAATCGTTTCCCCAGGGATCAAGGGGAACATTTTTTGAAATGTAAGGTCCGTTCCATTTGTTTCTAGTTTTTACGCAAATGTTTTCCACAAGACAGGAAAGTCCCTGCTGCTGTTCCGGATAACTTCCAGTGTCAATGTAAAAATTTTCTACAGCAAGTGAAAGTGCTTCAATATCGCTCTTTGCTGCAACGGCTTTAGCTTTATCAATTTGCCTGGCCGCACTAAATCCAACTGATGTGCTTAAAATTAAAACTAAAGCTATTACAATCAAAGTTTCTATAAAGGTCCAGCCTTCATTAAGTTTTGATTTTTTTAAATAGATTTTTTTTAAATAATTATTTTTTTTCAATATTTTTAACCCTCTCTAAACACGTATTTTTTTTTAGTTAATTATTGCAACTTAACAGAAGCATCATTTACATTAGCGTCTATTTTGGGAAACACTTCTTTTAGCCAGTCATTTTTAATTCTTTTCAGGCGGCAGTGTTCTTTTTCTTCATCGCAGTCCATAAAATAAATATTTCCGTTTTTATCTAAACTGAAAAAGACAGGATCTAATGCAGAAAAAATGTGGGTGAAACAGTCTCTGGTATATTCTTTAGACGGTATGTGAAAATCTTCAGGGTTCAACCGTTCAGCATAAACTTCATTTGTAGACTTATTCAAAACTGCAAATCTTACATCCCAGCCATACGGAACTAATCTACGTTCATAGATATCTTCAAAATTAGAATAACTTTCCACAGCATAATAGTAATATGCAAATCCATTTCTAGATCCTAAATAAGACATTTGCTTAATAAAATTTTCATTAACTACATCTCTGTTTAAAAATGTCCACTTAGGAGGATCTTCATTTTCTATTTTTAGTTTTTGCTGAAGCGGGTCTTCAATTATTTCCATCATTTTTACACAGAACCAGAAATTGTCAGAAAATGATAAATAGTATTTTTCCTCCAGTTCGTCATAAAGTTTACATCCAACTGGTATAGTTTTTAGCTGCCTTAATTTTACCTTATTTTCTTTCTCCTCTGGTTTTCTACGGAGCTTTGGCTGTTTTAATTTTTTATCTTTATCTTTATTTACATTCAAGTCAGCAACGTAAATTTTTTCGCCATCTCCATAAGCGGTCATAAAAACTTTATTGTCATGAACCATAAAGTCTTCTATACGAATTTTATTACTGTCAATTTCAAAAAAATACTCCTCAAGCCCTTCATATTTATGGTCTCTAAAAATGAAGATTCCAAGACTGTTATCTTCTTTCATTAAATAAATATCATTATCTATAAATTCCGTTTGGTAAGAATAAGATAGAAAATGATGTCCTGGAAAATTTTCATAACTATCCCTCAGCATTTTATAATTATCATTTAAATCGAAAACATAAAAAGTTGACATATTAGTTATGAACATTAATTTGTCATCATCAAGGATTTCCATTCTACAAATCACATCTTCACCCTCAGGACTGTCAAAGCCGGTATTTAGACGTATAGGCGAGCTATCATCAAAACATAAAAGTGTTTCAACTTTTATTTCTGCTGCCAGAAAGTAACCTGCCAAAAAACAGATACATGCTAGAATTTTCTTTTTCATTTTAAACCTCTCTTTAATCTTTTTTTGCTTTTTTAAGTCTTTGTATAGACCATGGCCTATAAACTTTTTTTAAGTCTACAGCTTCTGTTCTAAAAAGCCAATTATTATAGACTTTTGATTTTAAAAAACCGTAAGCAGAACCTGTTGAGCTTTCATTCATTTTTCTTTTCAAAACTCCTAAAGAGTAAGAAGAATAAACGCTTTCAATAACCTCAATACCTCCCATCAAATCAAAATAATTTTTTGCACTATCAATAACAGAATAATCAATGTCACTTACAATTCCAATGTGTGCACCGTCTCTGGGAATTTCTGAAAGATTATTTTTGAGTAGGTAAGCTCCATATACTACAACATCTCCCGGAACAATACTTAAAACCCTTCTCTTTACAAAGTCAAAATCTTCTGGAGACGGACCTGTAACTTTTATATCTTTTTCAGTTATTTTTAAAATGGTTTTTTCTGCAGTTGAACCGTCAGAGTTTTCTTCAGTTGATTCTACTTTTACAGGCTCCTCTTTGAGTATTTTGCAGAGTTCGCTTTCTCCTGGCTTAATTGTGTAAAACTGAAGTTCCTGAAGATCATTGCTATTGTTTAAATCCAGCCAGGTAATTATTTCACTGCAAGAGTCAGGAACTCTACTGGGATAAGCTAAAGTCCTAATTTCTTCATCAACTGCTCTGTTTCCTTCTCCAATGTCTTTCGGCATTTTACAATCTGATGTCCATTTATAGTTATTGCCTTCATAATTTGCAGCACGAAAAGCAAAACCAATACAATCTGTTCCTGCACTTGCTCTTGAAGGAAATTTCATATTTTTCAGATTTTCACTGGTTGTTCCGCCCCAATATGAAGTATCATTACCTTCACTATTTTTCAGCATATAGAGAGAAAACCCTAAAGAAGGAATGTATGCTTTATTTTCTGTACCGTTTTCTTTCCAGTAAAATTTCCACACATTGTTTGGCGCAAGACATGATTTCCACAAACTAAGTTCATAAAGGCTATGTTCATTGCCTTTAATGAATTTTTCTCCATCATAAGGGAACGCTCCTTTTTCCGCCAATATTTGTTCATCTGTTAAAGGACCTTTATTGGTGTCAGTACTTGAAGCTGTAGCTACGGCGGCGCTTGTGTCTGTAGTTGAAGTTGTGCTTGCGGCAGTAGTTGAGGCGGTGCTTGCGGAAGTTGTTGAGGCGGTGCTTG
>CAMCRZ010000034.1 GCA_945877425.1 uncultured Treponema sp. | reverse complement strand
AAAACTGTAAGTTAAAATAGACGCGCCATTTGTGCGGCTATTTTAAACGTTCTTTTAAAATATAATTGAAACGGCGGTTTTCGCCAACATAAATCTTCTGAAAAATTCTGCCTTAAGTCTGATGACGTGCAACTTTTCATTGCCTTATTTTTGAAAATTCATTATCTTTGATAAGACAAAAAAGCGGACTATTTCGCAAAAGAGGTAAATTATGGCTAAAAAATTAACACCTATGACACTTTTATGTGGATATCTTGGTGCTGGAAAAACTACTCTTCTTAATAAAGTCCTTACAAATCAGCAGGGATACAAAGTTGCTGTTATTGTAAACGATATTGGTGAAGTTAATGTTGACGCAAAACTTATTGCTGACGGTGCAAAAATTACTGATACAAGCGACATTGTGCCTTTAACAAACGGATGCATCTGCTGTACGTTAAAAAGTCAGCTGGCAAATAATATTGAAAATCTTATCAGGACAGGCAAATACGACTACATTATGATTGAAGCTTCCGGTGTGTGCGAACCTATGCCTATTGCTCAGGAACTTGAACTCATTAAAAACGGCGTACTTGATAACGTTGTGGGTGTTGTTGATGCAGCCCGTCTTGTTGATGAATTTGCAGGCGGTGACAGTCTTCTTAAAAAAGATATGGACGAAGAAGATATTGAAAGCCTTCTTGTTCAGCAGATTGAATTCTGTTCAACTTTGATTATTAACAAAAAAGATCTTGTTAAGGAAAGTGATTTTGCAAAAGTACGGAAAGTTATAGAAGCATTGCATCCGGGCGTAAAGATAATTGAAACTTCCCATGGTGATGTTCCTGTGGCTGACATTCTTGCAACCGGCAGTTTTGATTTTGAAAAAGTTTATTCTTCTGCAGGATGGTGCCAGAAGCTTGAAAGCGGTGAAGTTGAAGAAGATGATGAAGATGAACATGAAGAGCATGAGCATCATCACCACGAACACGAAGAACACGACCATGACGACGAACACGAACATCACGACCATCATCATCACGATCACCATCATCATGAACACAAGCATGACGGAGATTCAGGCGCTGATGAAGACGAGTACGGCATTGGCACATTTATTTACTACAGGCGCAAGGGCTTTGACAGACAGAAGCTTGACGATTTTGCTAGCAGATGGCCGCGAAACATTATCCGCTGCAAAGGCTTAATGTGGTTTGCTGATGAAAATGATATGGCATGGGTTTTTGAAACTTCGGGAAGACAAATTTCTGCAGGCCCTTCAGGTCAGTGGATTGCAGCCTGTTCACCTTCTGAGCAGAAAAAAATTCTTGCCGCAAATCCTCAGATTAAAGCTGAATGGGACGAAAAAATGGGCGACAGAATGATTAAGCTTTGCATTATCGGACGCAATCTTGATAAAAAAGCAATTTCTGATGAACTTGATAAGTGTCTGGCAGATTAGTTTGGCATTTTAAAATGTAAGTAAACAAAAAAGACCTGAAATCTTAAGGGAGATTTTCTGCTCTTTAGTTTGGTTTCAGGTCTTTAAAGTTTAAAATATTTATGAAAAGTGTTTATTTTGCACTTCGGTCTACGTTGTAAATTCCCCAATGCTTTTCTGCTTCAGCTGGGTTACTGCCGCCTTTCCAAGGTTCGTCAAATGCTTCAAACATAAAGGAAACTATTTCTTCTTTTTCTATCCATTGGTAAAAGCTTTCGTAGTATTTTTTCATATTTTCAACATTTGTTTCAGAAACAATCATTCTGTTGCCGGGAATGGAACTTGTTGTCCAGCCTGCTTCGCTAAAGAGAATTTCTTTGTTTGGATAGCAAGCTTTAACGTTTTCATAATCTTTTTTGTTGGCGTCAATTGCCTCTTCCAGCGTAAGTCCGTACCACAGCGGATAAGAGTGAATGCTTATTACGTCAAGATGTTTTGCAAGTTCAGTAAGTTTTGGCCATTCAAGTGCACCTTCGTTAAAGGTAACTAAAGCGTCTGTTTCTTTGTGGAGTAAATCAGCGTAATGGCAAAGTCTTTGCTGCGGAACTGAATTTTCGCCCCAGTCCGGAGTGTTTTCATTTCCTACTGAAACTGCAAAAATTACGTCTTTGTATTTATTGGCAAGTTGAACTAAGCTTTTAAACTGATTTTCGTTGTGTTCTCTGCGGATTTTTAATTCTTCATCAGTGTAAATGGTTTTGTTCCACTCACAGCCAGTGTTGTTTACTTCGTTAATAAGTCCAGGTCCAAGCATAAGTTTAAGCGGAAGTGCGTTTTCTCTGATAATGCGACAAACACTTTCGGCGTAATCGTTTGGATCGTACATTCTGATGTAAGAATAATTGTCTTTAACAAGAATGTTTAAATCTTCAATAATCTGGGAATCTGTAGGGTGAACTCCGCTTGGAGATTGATTTTCTCTGTAGCCTGAATAGCAAATTGCTTTTGCATAGGGAATTTTCTTTGTCATAGTGGTTCTAGTTTACGGTTGGTTTTGCAGATAAGCAATGAGTGGAATTTCGATTTTGGTGTGTTATTTTTGGTAATAAAAAAGAGCCTCCTGAACTAAAGCCAGAAGACTCTTTAAAGTTAATTTAGTAAGTGCTTATTTTCCTGAGTAGTAAGCTTCATTCCATCTGAGTTCATTTCTGAATGCAGGAATTGTTGTATCTTTTCCAATTACTACACATTCAGTTGAAGTCATTTCTGCCCAGTCAAGGAGCATTTCTGTAGTAATTATGTTGCTGAATGCTGTATGGTGTCCGCCGCCTGCAAGAATCCATGCTTCTGCCGAAGTAGAAAGGTTAGGGTAAGGCTTCCACAGCATACGTGCAACCGGAAGTTTTGGAAGAGGAGCTTTTGGTGGAATAACGTTTATTTCGTTTACAACACAGCGGAATCTTCCCGGCATTTGAACAACTGCTGCAACAAGACCGTCACCTTCAATTGCGTTAAATACCATACGTGCAGGATCTTCTTTTCCGCCGATTCCCAAAGGATGAACTTCAATTTTTGGCTTTGAAACTGCAATTTCAGGGTCAACTTCAAGCATATGAGAACCCATGTTTGCTTCTTCACCTGGAACCAAGTTGTAAGTATAGTCTTCCATGAAAGCGTTGCCTTTTCCAGGCTTTACAAGACCTTCTGTCATGGCTTTAAATGTACGTACTAAACAAGAAGTTTTCCAGTCACCTTCTGCACCAAAGCCGTAACCGTCTGCGAGCAAGCGCTGTATTGCAAGACCAGGAAGCTGTTTCATTCCCCACAAGTCCTGGAAGTTTGTACATAATGCTTTTCCGTTGTTGTCTTTAAGGAAGCGTCTGAGTGCAATTTCAATTTTTGCCTGTTCCTTTATCTGCTTTGTAACAAAATCTTTGTCGTTTCCAAAAACAATTTCGTATTTTTCATTGTATTCGTCAAAAAGCGCATTTACATCAGCATCAGAAACCTGATTCATGTAAGCAACAAGATCGCCTATTCCGTAGTATGGAACTGACCATCCGTAGCGGATCATTGCTTCAACTTTATCTCCGTCTGTAACTGCAACTTCACGCATATTGTCGCCGAAACGGATACAGCGCAAAGTCTTTCCGTCTGCAACTGCACGGGCAACTCTCATCCAGTCAGCAATGCGCTTCTGTGTATTTTCGTGGCTCCAGTGTCCTACTATAACTTTTCTAGGCAAATCCATGCGGCTTGTAATGTAACCGAATTCTCTGTCACCGTGAGCACTTTGGTTTAAGTTCATGAAGTCCATGTCCATTGTAGCGTAAGGAATTTCTTCGTTGAACTGTGTATTTAACTGAAGGAGTGGCTTTTTGTATGCGTTAAGTCCGGCAATCCACATTTTTGCAGGGCTGAATGTATGCATCCAGCAGATAATTCCTGCACATTTATCATCAGCGTTTGCCTGTTCAAGCGTCTGATGAATTGCTTCAGGAGTAAGAAGTGTAGGCTTCCAGATTAGTTCGCATGGAAGGGCTTTTGAAGCATTAAGCTTTTCAACCATTTCCTTTGAATCTTTTGCAACCTGTTTAAGTGTTTCTTCTCCATAAAGATCCTGGCTTCCTGTAATAAACCAGAATTCATACTTTTCCATTTCCATTATTTCCTCCAAAAAAGTGAAAACCTTTTCTTTTTTTTTAGTGAATTTATTTTACTCCTTGCAATGCAAATTGTAAATATAAAAATCAGTCTAGTGAAAAACGAAGGACGTTCCAGCTTGCCTTCTTTAACTGAACTGTGTAAATGCCGCTGCTGCTCTGTTCAAGGGGAACAAATTCAGGCTTTACTGCATTTTGATTTTCCAGAGTGTTTATGGCACTTAAATCGCTGCCTGTAAGTTCACTTCTGTAAATCATTCTGGAATTGCCGAAAGAGTGAATGTCTATTTCAGTAGTGGCATCTTCTGTCTTGCTTGTGTTTAAGGCAAATACTGTAATTGTTTTTTCATCATCACTTAAAACTGAAGCAAATATTACAGCCGGAACTTCACCATATTTTTCCGTAACTTTAATGTCACTGTTAGCAACAGGCTGCAAAGATGTTCCTCTAGCAAAAAGGGAAATGTCTTTAAATGGATAGTAAATTGTCTGCCTGTAAGCTCCTTTTCCCGGTTCAGTAACAATCGGTGCTATAACGTTTACAAGCTGTGCAAGACAGGCAATTTTTACTCTGTCAGCGTGATTTATAAGCGTTATTGCCATTCCGCCGAAAGCCAGTGCGTCAAGTAAGGAATATTTGTCTTCGAGTAAGCGTGGTGCTTCCATCCACGGATGCTGTCCTTGATTTTTTTGATACCAGATGTTCCATTCGTCAAATGAAAGCATCATTGTTTTGGATGAACGTTTCCATGCCTTAACATAGTCGCAGGTTGCAGTGCAGGTTTTTATAAACTGATCCATGTCGTAAAAGCTTGCAAGAAAGTCGTCGTCGTTGCCGTAGTTTTCAAAGTAGCGGTGAATTGAAATGTAGTCGGCTAAGTCGTAAGTGTGTTCAAGTACGATTCTGTCCCATTCAGGATAAGTGGGCATGGTAGAGGCTGCACTTCCACAGACAACGCATTTTATTGAATCGTCAGTCCACTTCATTATTTTGATTGCTTCCCTTGCTTTTTTTCCGTAATCTACTGCATCTAAGTGACATATCTGCCAGCTGCCGTCCATTTCGTTTCCTACGCACCAGGTTTTTATGCCGTAAGGTTTGATGTGTCCGTTTGATTTTCTTAAGTCGCTCCAGTAAGTGCCTTCTGGAAAGTTGCAGTATTCAACAAGATCTCCTGCGTCTTGAGGAGTACCTGTTCCCATGTTTACTGCGCCCATTATTTGACACCCTGATTTTTGCGTCCAGTCGTAAAATTCATCCATTCCAACCTGATTGCTTTCAATTGTGTGCCATGCTCTGTCTAATCTTACGGGGCGTTTTTCTTTAGGGCCGATTCCGTCTTTCCAGTTGTAGCCGCTTAAAAAGTTGCCTCCTGGATACCGCACAAGTGAAATATTCAGCTCCCTGACCATTTCAATTACGTCTTTTCTGAAACCCTGACTGTCTGCAAGAGGGTGATTCGGTTCGTAAATGCCTGTGTAAACTGCACGTCCCAGCTGTTCAATAAATGAACTGAAAAGATTTTTATCTATTTCTCCGATTTTAAACTCTTTTACAAGTGTTACTTTTGCTTTCATATTATATTCCTTTTTTTGCATGCTTTATAAAATCAGTAAACGGTCAGACTGTAACTTCAACAAGTACAACACTGTGGGGCGTTACGGTGAACTCTACGGAATCAGCAGAACTGATGTTTACAGCCAGCGATTTTTCTGTAACTTCATCGTCTTTTTCGAATGAATTGAAACTGTTGATTTTTTCGCCGCAAACAACTGATGCTTTTGCACTGTGGATTTTTCCTTCAAGATTTGAAAATGAAAGGATTACGTTTTTAGAGTTTTCACAGTCAACGTTTGCCAGTGTTACGGTGAATTTTTCCCTGCCGCTGATTTCTTTTACGGAAGCACTTACGCTTAATGAAGGAACTGTAAGCTGTTTTTCGTAAATTCCGCATTGTGGAGCAGCACAGCTTGACGCTACCAGAGTTCCGTTCATGTGTTCCTTAAACTGATGCAAGACGTGCCATGTTGGAGTAAGTACAATTTTGTCTTCCTTAGTTAAAACCGGTGACTGGAGGACGTTTACTGCCTGAGCAAGATTTGCCATTCTTACTCTGTCGCAGTGATTGTTGAAAACGTTCAGGTTTACTGCTGCAACTACGCCGTCTCTGACTGTATTCTGCTGATAAAGAAATCCCGGATTTGTCCCTTCTTCACATTCATGCCAGCAGCCCCATTCGTCAACAACAAGGGCAACTTTTTTTTCTTTATCGTATTTGTCCATGATTTCACTGTGACGTCTTACAAGTTCTTCCATACGATATGCATTTTTGATTGTCTTATACCATGCTTCCTTGTCAAAATTGACTGCACTTTTTTTGTGGAACCAGTCTTCTTCGTAAATGTAATAGTGGAGGGAAAGTCCGTTCATGAGCCAGTGGGCATTTTTCATAAGCACTTCTGTCCAGTTGTAGTCGTCAATGTTCGGACCACCTGCAATTTTCATTATTCTGTCTTTTCCGTACTGCTTTATGAAGCTTTGAAATCTTCTGTATAAATCAGCGTAAAATTCAGGACGCATATTTCCGCCGCAGCCCCAGTTTTCATTGCCTATACCGAAAAAGGGCAGTTTCCATGGTTCAGCTCTTCCGTTTTGCTTTCTTAAGTCAGCCATAGGACTTTCGCCGTCAAATGTAATGTATTCAATCCATTCTGACATTTCCCTGACTGTGCCTGAGCCTACGTTGCCGCATACGTAAGGTTTGCATCCTAATTCATCGCAAAGTTCAAAAAATTCGTGTGTGCCGAAGCTGTTGTCTTCTACTACGCCGCCCCAGTTTGTGTTTATGATGCGTTTTCTGTTTTCTTTTGGACCGATTCCGTCTTTCCAGTGATATTCGTCTGCAAAACATCCACCTGGCCACCGTAAGTTTGGAATGTTCAGTTCTTTAAATGCTTCTACTACGCTTTTGTTAAATCCGTGAATGTTCGGAATGTCTGAATTTTTTCCTACCCAAAATCCGCCGTAAATGCATCGTCCTAAATGTTCTGCAAAATGGCCATAAATGTCTGCACTTATTTCTGCGCCCCTGCATTTAGCATCAACTACAACTGAATCTTTCATAAATACCTCTGGAAGTAAGTGTATCACCACATTTTAGGATGTTCAATAAAAAAAGATATATATCAATAAATATTGATATAATAGAGCGCCGCCGCCCCTTTGTTTCAAGAGGGTCTGCACCTTAGCACAAAAGTCTGCACGTACGCCCCGACTCTTGCCTAAAACTATGCATTGCAATAAGTTGAAGTTTTTGCTTATCTGTGAGTTGGAGCCTAGCCCCGATTGGAGTGGGTGCGGAGCACGTCTGAAGCGAAGCGGAAGACCGGCCGGGAGGGTAAGCCACGGAAAGCGGGTGATGCAATACGCTGTATCTTATCTGTTTTACATTATTGCTGTAAAATGATAAATTCTCGCTATGGAACAGGATTACCTTACTTCAAAATCACCTTTTACAGCACTTTTAGTTTTTTCTGTGCCTGTAATAATGGGAAACTTTTTTCAGCAGCTTTACACAATGGTTGATTCGGCAATAGTGGGACGCTATGTAAGTCAGAATGCACTGGCTGCAGTAGGTGCTTCTTTTTCCATAACAAACATTTTTATCTGTGTTGCAATCGGCGGCGGAATAGGTGCTGGCGTAATAGTAAGCCGTTACTTTGGAGCAAAAAAATCAGCAAAGCTAAAGACAGCCTGTTTTACTTCACTTTTTGCATTTCTTGCATTAAGCCTTATACTTTCTGCAGCAGGACTTTTTGTTTCACTGCCGCTTATGGAAGCTTTAAAAACTCCGTCAGATTCTTTAAATGATGCATCAGTTTATTTAAACATTTATTTTTTAGGGCTGCCTTTCCTTTTTATGTACAACATTTTTTCTTCATTATTCAACGCTTTCGGAAAATCAAAAATCCCCCTTTGCTTTTTGCTTTTTTCTTCAATATTAAACGTTGTACTTGATTTGATTTTCGTAAAGGAATTTAAAATGGGCGTAGCTGGTGCTGCTTGGGCAACCCTTTTGTCTCAGGGAATTTCAGCAGTTTTTTCGTTTATAGTATTTCTTGCTGTCCTGAAAAAAATCACTGTGGAAATGGAAAAGTCACTCTTTCTGCAGAATGACGTTAAAAGTGAGCATAAGGTCCGTCTGTTCAGCTTTCCGGAATTAAACTCCATGACAAAAACTGCAGTGCCTTCAATTTTACAGCAGTCAACTGTTTCCATAGGAATGATGCTGGTTCAGTCAGTAGTAAACAGTTTCGGTTCAGAATGTCTTGCCGGTTATACTGCTGCTGCCAGAATTGCTGCCGTGTGCATAGTTCCAATGGCTTCCCTTAACAATTCAGTTTCGTCTTATACAGCCCAGAATATTGGTGCAGGAAAAATTGACCGTGTAGTAAAGGGATATCACTGTGCAAATATTTTAGTTGTATTTTTCGCAGCCTTTATCGCTTTTGCAATACATTTTGCCTATTCGCCTTTAATTGACTTTTTCCTTGGTGATGATAAAACTCCTCTTGCTGTACAAACAGGCAAAAACTTTATACGCTTTGAAGGTTCTTTTTACTGTTGGATTGGATTTAAGATGGCTGTAGACGGAGTTCTTCGCGGTGCAGGTGACATGAAAATGTTTACTGTTGCAAATCTCGTAAACTTAAGCATCAGGGTAGTGCTTTCAATGGTTTTAGCTCCACGTTACGGAATAGGCTGGGTGTGGTATTCTGTTCCTATAGGCTGGTTTGCAAATTTCGTAATTTCTTTTGCCAGATACAAAACAGGAAAGTGGAAATCAGCAGCCGTTTTAGCAAAGTGAAATCTGATAAAACAAACTGCTGTTTTTTAAAATCAGTTCCAGTGAGAAACACCGTCTCCAGATTCACAGCTGAAAAATCCCGCTGCGTAACCTACAGTGTCGGTGTAAACTTTCTGAACATTTTCAACAAAAGCTTCAACTTTATCTTTGTGAACAAGAGCGATTGCACATCCGCCGAAACCAGCTCCAGTCATACGTGCGCCAAGACATCCGTCCTGCTTCTGAGAAGTTTCTGCCAGAGTATCAAGTTCAATTCCTGTAACTTCATAATCTTCTTTAAGTGATTTGTGGCTTGCGTTTAAAAGCTGACCTAACTTTTCAAGATTTCCTTCTTTAAGTGCTGCAACTGCATCAAGTACACGCTGATTTTCGTAAACACAGTGCTTAGCTCTTTTTAAGAGGATTTCGTCTGTAACGGCACCTTTAACTTCTTCCCATTTTGCAGGTGTAAGTTCGCATAAGTTGCTGATTTTTACTCCGCTGTCCTGAAGGATTTTTAGGGCCTGTTCGCATTGTGAGCGGCGTTCGTTGTATTTTGAATCAGAAAGCTTGCGTACTTTATTTGTGTTCATTACAACAAAGCGGTAATCTCCTAATTCAAGAGGTGCGTATTCATATTCAAGAGTTGCACAGTCCAGCATTTCGGCACAGTTTTTCTTTCCTGTAGCAATGATGAACTGATCCATAATTCCGCAGTTTACGCCCATAAAGTTGTGTTCGCTCATCTGACCTAACTTTGCAATAGTAATGCGGTCAATGTTAAAGCCGAATGTTTCTGAAACAGCGTATGCAAATCCACATTCAAGTGCTGAAGAAGAAGAAATTCCGCCTCCTGCAGGTACGTTTGAAACCATAAGAATTTCAAATCCGCAGTCAAATTTATAACCTGCAGCCTTTAACTGAGAAAGAATGCCGTTTAAATAGTTTGCATAATCATTTTTCTTGTCGTAAACAAAATTGTCGTTAATGTCAAATTCAAAAGTTCCGGGAAAACGAACGTCATTGTAAATAATTTTAGAATCATTTCTCTTGCGGATTGCAACGTAAAGATATTTGTTGATTGCAGCAGGGAAAACTTTTCCGCCGTTATAGTCAATGTGTTCACCAATAATGTTGATTCTTGCTGGTGAAGAGTAGATTTTTACACTGTCTTCAGTTCCGCCGTAAAGCTTAACAAAAGCTGCTGCAAGTTCAGCAGGATCGTAAGTTGTTGAAGTTAATGAATTCATAAAATTACCTCTTTTCAGTTACTGTTTACAGATTTCTGTAATTTCCTTTCACTATATCAAAACTGATTTTCACTTTCAATAGAAATGAAAAGGATTTCAAAAATCTCCGCCCTTATCAATACGTGTTGATAACTCGTGTAAACTGATAATTTCATTCTACTTGTATAACAGTGCAAAGTCAAGAAGTTTATGCTTTGCCAGAAGGTCTTGCAGGGAAGTACACTCTTATGTGCAGCGTTTTGGAGTAAGGTGCAGTGTGTAGTGGCATAAGTGCCAGGCATTTATGCCTTGTTTTGCCACCCGTCTTTGCGACGTTCAGCCTTATTTTTTCCATAGCCGCCGCTCTTGTTCTTGAGATAAAGCCCACGCTTCTTCCACTACGCATTGCAAAAATGCCAGAAAATCCATCCAGGGAATCCCTGCAGAAAAGAGTTTCTTGTAAAAAACGGCATTTTGCAGTAAAATCAGAGTATGAAAAATAAAGTTTACATTATCGGACACAGAAATCCAGACACAGACAGTGTAGTTTCAGCAGTAGCTTATGCAAAGTTAAAAAATCTGCTTGGACAAAAAGAGTACGTAGCTGCAAGAGCTGGACATCTAAACCCTCAGACATCTTATATTTTTCAGAAATTCGGCATACCGCGTCCAGTTTACATTCCTAACCTTATTCCAAAAGTTGAATACTATATGCCGGAAGAATTTGAAACGGTAAACGAAAACGTTGCAGTTTGGGAAGCAATCGGAAGAATGGAAAAAACAGGGCTTCGTGTACTTCCTGTTGTAGACAAAGACGGCAGGTATCTTTCACTTTTGCATTACTCTGGATTTGCACAGGCAGTTTTGCGCATTATGAATCCGGAAAAGCGTAATAAAATTTCTACAAGCATTTCACTTATTCAAAAAACACTGAACGCACAGCCCATTATCCTTAACCACGAGTCAGACAAAAATTTCAAAGCCTTCATTTTAGTAGGTTCATCTTCAAGAGAAACATTTATAGAACGTCTGGAAAGTCATGCCAGCGAAGATTTAGTTGTAATTGTAAGCGACAGGGAAGACATTCAGAAACTGTGCATAGAGTACAAAGTTAAGCTTATGATTTTAACAAGCGGATTTTCCCTGAACAAGGATTTGCGCGCTCTTGCAGAAAAAAACGGCGTTTCCGTTATAATCAGTCCTTATACTACAACACCAACTTCCATGCTTATTGCATATTCTACACCAGTTACCGCAGTTGCAGATAAGGAAATCCTTCCCGTTCACATAAATGATACGACTTCAAAAATTCAGGATATACTCAGACATTCCCAGTGCAAGTATCTTCCTGTTGTAGATGAAGAAAACAAAGTTACAGGCATTATTTCCGAGCATGATTTAATGAAGGAACCGAACATAAGCGTAGTAATGGTTGACCACAACGAATTGTCTCAAGCAGTAGAAGATATCGACCAGTACAAAATCCTTGAAGTAATAGACCATCATCGTCTTGGAAATCTTTCTACAAAATATCCAATTACTTTTATAAACAAGCCGGTCGGTTCTACAGCAACTTTAATTACCCAGCTTTACAGGGAACAGCGCATTCCTATTCCAAAAGATATAGCTTCCATTCTTTTATGCGGAATTTTAAGCGATACCCTTGTGCTTCAAAGTGCTACAGTTACGGAACTTGACATTGAAACAGCTGATTACTTAAGCGACATTACGAATCTTGACGTAAAGACTTTAGGAAATGAAATCCTTCTTGCAGGAAGTCATGTTTCAGGAAGAAGTGCAGACGAAATAATCAAGCAGGATATGAAAGAATATACTGAAGGCAAGGCAGTTTATACAGTAAGTCAGATTGAAGTAGGAAATCCAAAGGAAATTCTTGACCGCAAAGATGAATTCATTACTGAACTTGAAATTGAGCGCCGCACTCATAAAGCAATATTCAGCTGCCTTCTTGTAACGGACATTACAACTTTAAGCAGCGTTTTGCTTATGGATTGCGACAAAAATTTCCTGCCGTTCATAACATTTCCTAAACAGGAAGAAAATGCTTACTATCTGCAGGGCGTAGTTTCCAGAAAAAAACAACTTGTTCCTCTCATAACAGAGCAGGTTTTAAACTACTTAAAGTAACTGTTTCCTTAAATTACGCTGAAAATTTAAAACTGAATAAAAAAACTGCAGCTTTGCAAAAAAACTGCAGTCTTTTTTTTAATGTATTTTATTCCCAGCCAAAAGTTGCAGGAGGTTTGTTTGTTGCATCAAAGTAAAGTGCATCAACAAAAGGAAGCGCCGCAATTTTCTTTACAAGATTTTGCATGAAATCATCAGCAAACCAGGCAAACCTTGCAGTCATAACGTCTTCCGAGCAGACTGGTCTTAATACAAAACTTGCATTTTCTTTTTTAGAAGCATAAGGCAAATCAATAGTCAGATGCTGGAAAATTTCATTGTAAAGTCCCGTTTTGTGAAGTTCATCAAGAACAATGCTGTCAACTTCCCTAAGCTGATCTAATCTTGATTTGTCGCAGTAACCTTCCTGAAGCTTTAAATCTTCGTCTTTAAGTGCAGGATTCTGGTAAAGCTTGATGATTGTCCTGTTTAAGTAAGAAGCGCTGTTTGTAATTGCAGAAGATGCCTGTTCAACTTTTTCCCTTTTACCAGGAATGTGATAAAATCCATTTTCGTCGCAGGAGAAAGCCAGCACTGCAGGAAATCTGTAAGTACGGAAATCACCCTGAACACCAACAGAGCGGACCGGCAGCACGGAACGCTTCATTTTTGCAGTACAGTTAGGACAGAACTGGGTAATCTTTATTTCGTTAAGTTCAGCCTTTGCTTTTTCAAATTCATCTTTGTCTTTTTCAGAAAAAATTCCATCTGTGCAGAGTACGTTTATGCTTAAACCAGGGCCGGGAAAAGGGTGACGCATTACAAGTTCATCTTCAAGTCCGAGCTTTTTGCCTATTGACCGCACTTCATCCTTGTAAAGATCCTTTAAAGGCTCAATAATCATTCCGTCTGCAATAAGCTTTTGAATTCCTTCAACACGGTTGTGATGAGTTTTTATTACCTTGGAATTTTTAGTTCCGCCGCTTTCAATAATATCAGGGTAAAGAGTTCCCTGTGCAAGCATCCACTTTGTTTCGTCAAGATTCTGGGCTTTTACAACTCTGTCTCTTACGGCAATGAAATTTTCCCCTACAGCCATCCTCTTTTTCTGAGGGTCAGTTAATCCTTTTACCGCATTAAGGAAACTTTCTTCTGCATTTTCTACAATAAAGTTGTTGAATCCGTGAGCTTTGTATGCTTTTTCAACATTGGTACTTTCATTTTTACGCATAAAACCGTTGTCAATGTGAAGCCCAAGAACTCTCTGCTGTCCGAGAGCCTTGTTTAGAAGTGCAAATGCTACAGTTGAATCAACTCCGCCGCTTAAAAAAAGAAGTACGTTTTTGTCTTTGGCATCAGTCTTTATGGAATCAATAATGTGATTCAATACAGTGTCTTCGTCCCAGTTTATTTCCATTCCGCAAATTTCAGCAAAATTCCTGAAAATTTTATTTCCTTCAGGAGTGTCCTTTACTTCGCAGTGACATTGGAGGCTGAATCTTTTCTTTTCAAGGTTTTGAACTGCTGCAAAAGGGCAGTCTTTTGTAGTTCCTGCTGTTTCAAATCCTTCGCCTAAAGAAAGCACGCCGTCCTGGTGGCTCATCCATACTTGTGTAGTTTCAGAAATTCCCTTAAACAAAGGTGATTTTTTTCCTGCTTCAGAAAGATTTAAGTGGGCAATTCCAAATTCCCCCACAGGAGCTTTTCCAACTGTGCCATTGTAAGAAGCCGCCATTAACTGATGTCCGTAGCACAAGCCTAAAATAGGAATGTCTAAATCTAAAATCTTTGCGTTAAATTCAGGAATGTTTTCTTCGTAGACAGAACTTGGTCCGCCGCTCATAACAATGCCTTTTACATTTGCAAGATTTTTTTCATCAACTGACGGCAATGCAATTTCACAGTAAAAACCAAGTGCACGAAATCTTTTTGCAATTAAGTGAGCGTATTGTGAACCAAAATCAAGAACAAGTATTTTACTTCTTTCCATAGCGTTTCTCCGTAAAGTTCAGCTTTTTTCAGACATTGAATTGTTAAGCGAAGCCTTTATAAATTCCCTGAATAAAGGTCCTGCTTTGTCCGGGCGGCTTTTAAACTCAGGGTGAAACTGACCTGCAACCATCCACTGGTGAGACGGAACTTCGCAAACTTCAACTAAATCTCTTTCCGGGTTTACTCCGGCAATTATAAGTCCTGCATTCTGGAGTTCAGTGCGGAATTTGTTGTTGAACTCGTAGCGGTGGCGGTGGCGTTCCCATATTGTTGATGAACCGTATGCCTTTTCCGTAAGCGTTCCAGGCGTAACTTTACATTCAAACTTTCCAAGACGAAGCGTTCCTCCAAGAATCTTGCCGTTCTGGTCTGGCATTAAATCTATAACAGGGTGAGTTGTGTCAGGGTTCATTTCTGTAGAATGTGCATCTTTCCAGCCCAAAACGTTTCTGGCGTATTCAATTACAAGAATCTGCATTCCAAGACAAATGCCAAGGTATGGAACGTTGTGAGTGCGGGCGTATTTCGCTGCAAGAATCATTCCTTCAACACCACGAGTACCGAATCCTCCTGGAACAATAATTCCGTCTGCATCTTTAAGCTTTTTTTCTGCACTCTGATCGTCAGTTATAGTTTCTGAATCTACCCAGTCAATGCTTATTTCGCTTTCGTTGGCAATTCCGCCGTGAATAAGACTTTCTACAACTGAAAGGTAAGCGTCGTGAAGTTCAACATATTTTCCAACAAGTGCAATTTTAAGGTGATGCTTTGGATTTTCAAAAACGTGAACCATTTCAGTCCATTTTTCAAGATGTGTTTCCGTATCCTTTATGCCAAGAATTTTGCAGACAGCGTTTCCAAGTCCTTCTTTTTCCATATTGAGCGGAACTTCGTAAATTGATTTTGCGCTTAAGTTCTGGATTACACAGTCAGTATCAACATTGCAGAAAAGTGCAAGTTTTTCCCTTGTTGCATCGCTTATTTCAACTTCTGTCCTGAGCATGAGAATGTCCGGCTGAATTCCAAGCTGCTGAAGTTCCTTTACTGAATGCTGTGTAGGCTTGGTTTTAAGTTCTCCTGCTTTTTTAAGGTAAGGTACAAGCGTAAGGTGAATGTAGCAGCAGTTTTCTTCTCCCACTTCATATTTCATCTGGCGGATACATTCAATAAAAGGAAGGCTTTCAATATCTCCTGCAGTTCCGCCTATTTCTGTAATGATAACGTCAGCGTTAGTTTCTTTTGTGGAAAGAAGCATTCTGCGTAAAATTTCTTCCGTAACATTCGGGATTACCTGTACAGTTCCGCCGTGATATTTTCCTTCACGCTCATTGTTTAAAACTGAAAGGTAAACTCTTCCTGCTGTAGTGTTTGAACTTTGAGAAAGAGTTGCGTCCGTAAAGCGTTCGTAATGTCCTAAGTCTAAGTCAGTTTCAGCACCGTCATCCGTAACAAAAACTTCTCCGTGCTGAATAGGGTTCATTGTGCCTGGATCAATATTCAAGTAAGGGTCAAATTTCTGGTTTACAACTTTTAATCCACGGCTTTTAAGAATAAGTCCAAGACTTGCAGCGGCTATTCCTTTTCCCAAACCGCTTACAACACCACCAGTAATAAAAATGTACTTGGTCATTGATCATGCTCCATAAAAAAATATTCGTCTATTATAGTGATATTTTTAGTTAATGTCGACACTTGGGATTTTTCAGTTTGCACAGGAAGCACTGCAACGTACTTGCAGAAGGGCGCTAAAAGTTACGTTCCATCTGGTGAGTTATGTAGAGTTTTGAAAAGTATTTGCTTATTTGTGCAAGGGCTTTTTTGCTTACCTGAGGATTGTGTTCCAGAAGTGAAAAGAAAATGTCTTCCGAAATTTTTATGATTTTAACATCAGTAAGTGCAATTGCATCTTCGTTTCTGATTTCATTAAGGAGACATGCTTCTTCACCAAAAAAACTGCCTTTTTCAGCATAATTTACATGGTTCTGCCTTTCGATTTTAACTGTTCCTTCCACAATATAAAATGCATCTGTTCCGTCCTGACCTTTCGTGTAGATGGAACTTCCCCGCTTCAATGAAATGACGTTTGCATTTTTAAGAAGGATATTGTCCGGCCGTATGAAAAGTGAACGCTTTATGGTTGCAAAAAGCTTTATGTTGTCACGTTCAGGAAGAATGTAAAGTTCGCATAAAAGCAGAATGTCAAAAAACTGATACACAAAAAGCCATTGTGCAAAAAACAGAAAAATCACAAAGAAAACGAATACACAGAAAAGCAGGATAATCAGGTTTCCCAGAACGCCGTAAATAACGTTGTAGTTTTTCATGTTGATGAAATTCAAGGCTACAGTTAAATAAATGTACAGCGAAAAAGTACAGAGCATGGCAAAAAATGCGCTCATAAAAAACGGAGGCTTAGTCCTGCTTCCGATTTTATATGCAATAAACGTAAGGCAGAAAACAAAAACGTAAGGCAGGTTTTTCATTATTGTTGATGTAACTGAATTCAAAAGGTCAGGAAATTTATTTGCAAAAGGTTCAAAAACAGGCATCGTTATGACAGTCTGCATTGTAATGAAAATAAAAATCAGGCTTGAAAAAAGAACAATAAGAATTGCTTCAATTAAAATTACAATAAACTGACTGGCAATAGGCTTGTTTTTCTGTTCCAGCCAGAAAATTTTCCGTAAACTGCTTAAAATGGAAGTAACGAACCTGCAGGCAAGAATTATTATACAGACAACAAGAATTATTTCAAAGCTTGTAATGTTTTCAACTTTGAGCAAAGAGCTTACTGTTTTTTCAGCTTCCTTTACGTCAAGCATTTCAAAGTATTTTCCCAGATTTTCCAGAATTGAAGTTACAGTTTCAGGTGATGCATGAAGAAAACGGATTAAAACTGCAAGTATAAGCATTAAAAACGGCGTAAAAGAAAACAAAAACCCGAAAGAGCATGATGAAGCGTAAGAAAAAAGATCATTTGAAAGAAAAAAACTTACCGTTAAGTAAAGTGACTGAAAAAATGTTGCTACAGTAAGTTTCCGTTTTCGTGACTTAAACATTCCGCTGTCGCTTTGATACAATTTTGTAGTACGGAATATCGTTGTAATCAGTGTCGTCTAAAGTTTTATTATTTATGCTTGCAATCATAACTTTCTGGATTGCTTCTGAAACGTAAGCACGAATTGCAGTCCTTACCTGGTTAGGCGTATTTGGATGAAGAAGCATAATCCATATAAGTTCATTCCCGCTTTGCTTTATGGCAAAAACAACTGTATCAACAATAAACTGTTTCGTTCCAAGCCTTAAAGTTAAATCCCTTAGAAGTGAATTTTTCTGTGCAAGGTGAGCCATTTGAATGGGAACTTTAACGCTCATGCCTACTGAACTTATGTCAAGAAGCTTCATCTGAAAAAGCTTGTCGCCGCTAGTCCAGAACATTGCAGCATCTCTTTCTGAAGTAAGGTTTGCACGAACGTACTGCCTTCTTCCCTTAGCATTATTTTCTATAAGAAGCTTTTCAATTTCCGAAGTAATAAGTTCAGTACCTTCATCTATGGTAATGATTCCGCCAGGAATAGGTGCCTGTGAAAGAAAAATTGTCCTGTCTTCTCTTTTAATTCTTTCTGATATTATGCCGATAAAAGTTGATTTAAGAATCATTTCTTTTTCAAAAGATTTTATAAAATTAAACCAGGCGTCAATGGAAAGCTGGGCATCTACGTTGATGAAGCACATAGAATCCCTGTTCTGACGAAGCATATTTTTAGCATCTTTGTAGTTATCTATAATATAAATTTCGTATTCTTTATCTTGAAGTGCAGGAATAACATCGTTTCTGATAGAATAGGCTGGATTCAAAAAAAATATTTTTCTGCCGAACAATGCTACTTGATCCAGTTCTTCTGTAGGTTTTTCTTCCATATCTTCCATTATCTCCGTAAAACGCCACTGTTATTTTATTTTAACATGAGATACATAATTTTGTCACTGTATTTTTTTATAACGCTTTTTTCATAAAACGCTTTTCGGGAAGCTGAAAATAAGGCTGCCTTTTTTGACAGCCTCTATTGTTAAGTAAAATCAGAAATCTGCAAGTTTCGGTGCTCTTGGATAAGGTACAACGTCCCTGATGTTTGCCATTCCCGTAATGTATCTGAGAAGACGGTCAAATCCTAAGCCGAATCCTGAATGTGGAACTGAACCGAATCTGCGCAAGTCAAGATACCACTGATATGTTGACATATCCATGCCTCTTTCTTCGCAAACTTTAAGAAGCTTTTCGTAGTTTTCTTCACGTTCAGAGCCGCCTGTAATTTCGCCTAAGCCCGGTACAAGAACATCAACTGCACGGACAGTTTTTCCGTCATCGTTAAGTTTCATATAAAATGCTTTTACGTCTTTAGGATAATTGTAAACCATAACCGGCGACTTAAAAATCTTTTCAGTTAAGCATCTTTCGTGTTCAGTCTGAAGTTCTTTTCCCCATTCAATTGGGAATTCAAAATCTTTATTGTAAACTTCCAGCTCTTTTACTGCATCTGTGTAAGTGATTCTCTTAAAAGGTGTGTCTACAACGTGTTGAAGCTGTGCAATTGTTCCCGGCTGAATGCGTTTTTCAAAGAATTCAAGATCTTCACGGCATTTTGTTAAAGCCCAGTTAAACATATATTTAAGGAATTCTTCTTCCAAATCCATATCGTCAAAAAGGTCAAAAAATGCCATTTCAGGTTCGCACATCCAGAATTCTGCAAGATGGCGCGGTGTGTTTGAATTTTCAGCACGGAAAGTAGGTCCGAAAGTATAGACTCTTCCTAAAGCAGTTGCCATTGTTTCTGCTTCCAGCTGACCTGAAACTGTAAGCGATGCTTTTTTGCCAAAAAAGTCTTTGCTGTAGTCAACAATTTTGTGAGCATCTTCAATTTTCATTCCGTTAGCGCCGGCTTTTACTCCAAGTTCTGCAATCTTTTCAAGGGAAAGAGTAGTTACCTGGAACATTTCTCCTGCACCTTCTGCATCAGAACATGTAATTTCCGGAGCCATAATGTACTGGAATCCTCTTTCCTGGAAAAAAGTGTGAAGTGCCATTGCCATCTGGTTTCTTAAGCGGAATACTGCACCGAATGTGTTTGTTCTTGCTCTAAGGTGGGCATTTTCCCTAAGATATTCCATAGACATATTTTTCTTTTGAAGGGGATATGTGTCTGTAGGGCAAACACCTACAACTTGAAGTTTTGTAAGTGTAACTTCCACAGCCTGACCGCTTGCTGGAGAGGCAACAAGTAAACCTTCTGCTTTTACGGCAGCACCTGTAGTGGCTTTCTTTAATTCTTCTTCTATAGCGTTAGAATTTGCTTGCTGTAAAGGAGAAGTTCTGTCGTAGGTGAGCTGAATTGAAGAAAAACAACTTCCGTCATTTACTTGAATAAAAACTAAGTTTTTAGAATCTCTTTTTGTACGAATCCAACCGCAAACTGTAACAGAGTTGCCGTCTGGAGTTAATTTCAATAAATCTTTAATTAGAACTGGTTTCATAGTTTTGCATTTTATATTCTAATCATACAATGGTCAAGAAAGGCAAAGTTCCGGCAGATAAAAATGAGTGTATAAAAAAGTATAACTGTCTAAAAAAGTTGACAGATGGATTTTAAATTATGTTATAAAAAAATATACAGTTTTTTGAAAATTGAAAATCACCCTTCGTTTTATGATTTCAAAATGATTTTATTCAGGGATATTAAGGAAAAGGTTAGTGTAATTTGTTGTATTATAAGAAATTACAACTTGATAAAATGGAACAGGGAATTTTCTGCAAAATATAAAAAAAGTTGGTATGAAAATTGCTAAACATAATTATAACAGAAAATAAATCAGCAGATTATGGGAGATTTTTTATGAGAAATGAAATTGACAGCGGATACTTGTTCCAGATTCAGAAATATCCTCTTCTTTCGGCAGATGATGAATGTGCTTTGGCTGCTAAAATCGCTAAAGGTGACAGAAAAGCGGTAAACGCTCTCGTAAATTCAAATCTAAGGCTTGTTGTAAGCGTTGCCTGTAAGTTTTCAAACTGCAGTGTTAACGTAATGGATTTAATTCAGGAAGGAAATATGGGTCTTATGATTGCTGCAGAAAAGTATAAGACTTCATTTAATACACGGTTTTCTACTTACGCATATCCCTGGATTTTTCAGTATATGTCACGGTATGCAAATGCAAAGTCTTCGTTTATTTCAATTCCTCACAGAAAAGATGACATGATCCGCCGTGTTCAGAATGCTCAGTCTTATCTTTTTCAGAAAAACGGAAAGGAAGCAACACGTAAGGAACTTGCCGCATATCTTAACGTTAGTGAAAGCCAGCTTAAAGAAGTAATGGAATACTGCTACGTTGTAAGTTCCCTTGATATTGATGCAGGTGATTCTGAAAATTCTTCCAGCATAGGTGATTTTATTCCGGATACAACTTACTCTGCAGACGGAGAATTGCTGCGTTCTGAAGAAAAATCATACTTGCGGATGCTTATGACTAAACTGCCGGCTAACGAAAGAAAAGTCATCTGGTACAGGTATAATTTTGATTGCGAACATCATTCTAAAACTTTAAGGGAAATCAGTCAGATTTTGGGAATAAGCCCAGAAGCAGTTCGTCAGGCAGAAATTCGTGCCGTAAAGCGCCTTAAGCTTGCTGCTGCAAATGAAGTGTACTGATTAAAAATGGTAAAAAGTGTAGCTCCTCCTTTACTGCACTTTATATATAAGGACTGTCTTTGAATTTACAAGTCTATGCACTCCTTCTTGTAAGATTCACTTTTTTAAGGCAGTCCTTTTTCTTTTTATTTTTTCTGATGATTTTGATGATGATGCGTTTTGTTGTGCGATGTTGAAAAAACAGACGGATGTTTTTATAATGTAGAAAATGTTTTTAAAGCAAAAAAATAGAACTTCCGGAAAGAAAAATAGAAGAAAATCAAGAAAAGCTGGCGGTAAAAGAAAGCCTAAAGTTTCACTTAACGGAAAAAGCGTAGTTTTTCTTGCACTGTCAATAGTTGCACTTTCTGTTTTGTTTTTAGTTATAAATATTATATTTTCAAATTCCCAGAAAAATCCAGTGAAAGAAAGTGAAGGGCAGAAAACTGAACTTACGGAAAAAATTCCTCCTGTTCCTCAAATTCCTGCAGAAACGAAAAGCGAAACTAAAGTAGAAAAATCAGCTGTAGAAAAGAAAACTGAAACTAAAGCAGAAAAATCAGCTGCAGAAAAGAAAACTGAAACTAAAGCAGAAAAATCAGCTGCAGAAAAGAAAACTGAAACTAAAGTAGAAAAATCACCTGTAGAAAAGAAAACTGAAACTAAAGCGGAAAAATCACCTGCAGAAACAAAAACTGGAACTAAACCTCAGGAGCCTGCTGTAGAAAAATACAGAATTCCTCCTGCTGCAGGTAAAGCTATTCTTGTTTTTGTAATTGATGACGGCGGCAGAAATGTTGAAAATGTAAGGAAGTACGCAAATCTTCCGTTTGCCATTTCCATTGCCGTTTTGCCTAAACTGCCTCACACAAAGGATTGCGCTTATGTTGTGCGCAGTGCAGGAAAAGAGCTTATACTTCATCAGCCAATGCAGGCTTTAAACTTAAACATTGATCCTGGTCCCGGTGCCATAAAGGCTGGAATGACAACTTACGAAATAGCGGCTGTAGTTAAGGAAAATCTTGAAGAGTTAGGTTATGGCGTTAAGGGAATGAATAATCACGAAGGCTCTCTTATTACTTCCGATATAATAAAAATCGGTGCTGTTCTGGAAGTGTGTGAAGAAAAGGGAATTTATTTTCTTGATTCAAGAACTACTGCTGAAACTAAGGCTCCTCAGGCTGCTTTGGAAAGAGGCATTGAAATTTTTGAAAAAAATGCTCCCTACATTGATAACGTTGTAACGCGAGATGATATGCTTAAGGAAATTTATGCCTGCCTTGAAGTTGCAAATAAACAGGGAAAAGCTATAATGATCGGGCACGTTGATAAATCTGCGGCTATTCTTCCTGATTTATTAAACGATATGTATCCTTACTTGAAGGAAAAGGGCTATACTTTTGCATGTCCTTCAATGTTAAGGTGATTTTAAATTGATTTTTTTGATTTTACTGGAGATATTTATATGAAAGTTCTTGGAATTGAAAGTTCTTGTGATGAAACTGCCTGTGCCATTGTTGAAGACGGAAAGAAGATTTTAAGTAATGTTGTTGCAACTCAAATTCCGTTTCATCAGATTTACAAAGGCGTTGTTCCTGAAATTGCCAGCCGAAAGCACGCAGAGTGGATTCTTCCTGTTGTAAGGCAGGCTCTTGCTGAAAGCAATCTGACTTTTGATGAAATTGATGCTATAGCTGCAACAAATCGTCCGGGGCTTATGGGAAGTCTTCTTGTAGGGCTTACTTTCGGGAAAACTCTGGCATGGAGTTTAGGCAAGCCTTTTTATGCAGTAAATCACATGCTAGGTCATATGTATGCGGCTCATCTTGCTAATGACATTGAATATCCTTATCTGGGGCTTCTTGTTTCTGGCGGCCATTCCATTATTGCCAAAGTTACTGATTTTGATAAACTTGAAATTTTAGGCACTACTATTGATGACAGCGTTGGTGAAGCTTTTGATAAAGTTGCCAAGTTTTATGATTTAGGATATCCGGGAGGCGTGGTTATAGATAAGCTTGCACAAAAAGGTGACTGTAAGGCTTTTAATTTTCCTACTCCTAAAATGGATAAAGGCGAACACAGATATGACGTTTCTTTCAGCGGATTAAAGACTGCTGTAATTCATCAGGCTAAGATGTTCCTTAAACCAGGTTACGAAAGCACTATTGAAAACATTGCGGCTTCTTTCCAGGAAACTGCATGCAAAACTTTGATTTCAAGGCTTTTAAGGGCAGTGGAAGATACTGGCTTGACTACTGTAGTTGCCGGCGGTGGTGTTGCGGCAAATTCAAGGTTAAGGGCAATGCTTGCCGATCATAAAGAGCTTAACTGCATTTTTCCGCCTCTTAAGCTTTGCGGTGACAATGGTGCAATGATTGCCGGTGTTGCCTTTCACTTTCTGAAAAGGGGCGAAACTTCTCCTTTGAATACTACATGCTGTGCCCGTATACCTCAGTTTAAGCGCGGTCTTGCAAATCTTGAGGCTTTTGGCAGAAGATAAGGATTTTACTTTTAAGCTTAGCCCGGATAGGAACGTTTAAAATAGCCGCACAAATGGCGCGTCTATTTTAACTTACAGTTTTTGCAAAACTGTCTTATTGGATTGTCCGCTTTCGCGAACGAATTGCAATCCTCGAAAGTTGAAACTTTCTGCGGTTGCAATTTTAAGGAACGTTTAAAATAGCCGCACAAATGGCGCGTCTATTTTAACTTACAGTTTTTGCAAAACTGTCTTATTGGATTGTCCGCTTTCGCGAACGAATTGCAATCCTCGAAAGTTGAAACTTTTTCCGGTTGCAATTTTAAAGAACGTTTAAAATAGCCGCACAAATGGCGCGTCTATTTTAACTTACAGTTTT
>CAMCRZ010000033.1 GCA_945877425.1 uncultured Treponema sp. | reverse complement strand
CTCTAGCGTATCACATATCCTCTTGCTCGTTTTACTTTTTTATCACGCCTCCTTTCAATAAGCGCCCAGTGCGGGCGTCCACATCACAACTGCTTAAACCGCACAGGCCATGAGCCTGTGCCAGCTTTGGATTTCTTGTTAAGGCAATTTTATTCTTGCTCCCTGTAAGAATAAAGTGAACCTCCTGCTGTAAAATAAAAATACCCGTTGCAAGAAAGGCCATCTCCATAACCTATATATGGTTTACATTTATCATTAAATGGATTGCCTGAGCCTGTAACATTTTTATTATTTGTAAAATATACCGCTCTTGTCTTCTGAGTTGATAAATCAAAACTTATAAGTGAGCCATTGTAACCACTGTAATATATTTTTTTATTACCAGATGTCTGATGAATTTTAAAAACTGAATAGCCATCCATATACAGCAAATCATTGTTGCACTCTTTTACAGATGAGCCGTCAAAATATGAAAGCTTTCCAGTGTATCCGTTGATGCCGGCTGAATCGCTCTTTTTAATCCAATAAATAGAATCTCCATCCCTAAAAATATAGTCGTATTCATATGACTGTACTGTTGTTCCGTCATATATTACACAGCTGTGACCGCCATAAAAAACAATATAATCTCCGACTGTATAATATTCAAATCCACCGTAGTCATATTCTTCAAGCAAAAGGGCTGTTAATTGGTTTTCTACAAGCTCTGGAATTTCTGTACCGTTTATAATATAGTACTTATCTTCATCTGATGTATTTGTAAGTCTCAGGCGCATATATGCTTTATCTTTATAAACAAAAACTCTGAATCCTTCATCTTCAGAAACTTTCTGATAGCTTTCGTCCGAAAGTTTTAAAGCATAAACGTCATAACTACAGTCGTAATACAAGTAATTTGAATCAGCACATAAGATTTTTGTTACACTATATTTATAATTCGACTCATCATTTGTTTGGACCTCTGAAATCTGATTTGTTTTTAAATCAATTTTATGAAGATACTCAGCACCGCTACCATTCAACACATGGTCATCGGTATAATAAATTACGTTTCCGCATTTCACCGCATTCGAAAGATCTATACCTGTTTCAGATGAAGCAAGCTTTTCAAGTCCGTTACTGCCAAGTTTATAAAGCCATTGCTCTGTATCGGTATTTATTATTCTCTGATTAAAATATAACTCATCTCCATCCCTAAGGCTGTCGTAACCATAACTTGCATCCAGTTCCGTTAATGTATTATCTTCGTTCAAGACGCAAAGCTTTCTTGAATCTGAATCCGTTGAATAAAAATACGCTTTACCGCCGTAAACACCTAAAGGCTTGTAATTAAATGTTTCTTGAACAAGTTCAGGTTCCTTTTCAGGTTCTGTATAAAAAGTATAATAAATCGGTTTCTGCTTATAAGATTCATTTATTGTTCCATCACAATCTTTATAATCATAAGTGAAGATAACTTCAAAAATAAAACCACCTTCATCCGAGTTTGAAGTAGAGAGATTAAAATTATATATATCTGCCGGATGTAAAAAATCCAGAGTTTCTGTCGGATATTGAACTTCTGTTATCTTTTGAATTTTTTGACATATCTTATCAATTGAATAATCTGAACCTGAGTAATAAGGAATTGTTTTATATAAGTTCACCTCCGCACTAACATTTAAAGGCAGATAGGCAGCAGTATTTTCCAATGTAAAATTAAAAGTGCCCTTATTTGTTTTATTAACATACACAGTTCCTTCAGTTTCTGGATTAAGCTTTAATAAAGGCTCGTAGGTATCAGTTGTATAGATTTTGAGATTAACATCAAGAGTTTCTGTTGTTTCAGCTCCGTCATTTACAACAAAAGAAATTTTTCCTGTGTTTACTCCAAGTTTACTTGTATAAGAAGCCAGAGTCAGATTTAATTCAGCACCTGGAACAAGTTCTTTATTTCTCAAATCACTATAACTGAAAGTTGTGCTTGTTCCATTATTTACAAGAGAACAATTTCCGTCTGTATGAAAAACATTTGTGTTTGTTATACTTGAACTTACAAAAGTAAGAGATTTTTCACCATTGTTTTTAATGGTAATAATAGAACTAGTTGTATATCCTTTTCTATTGTTAGGCAAAGTTAAATAATCTGCTGGTGTGATTGTATGATTATAGTTATCTGTTATCACAAGCCCTTTGAGAATTGAATCAGCAGGGAGTGTAGCAGCTGCTTTTATCTTTAAAGTAAAAGCTCCTGTTACGTTGCTGCCATCTTCTGCTTTTGCAGTAATCACAAGGGACTCTGTTGCTTTTACAGCTGTAACAAGCCCGTCTGAATTTACTGTCGCACAGTCTGTATCAGAACTAAGCCATTCAACCTGTTTGTTACTTGCATTATCCGGTTTGACTGTAGCAGTAAGCTGCAAGGTTGAACCTTCTTCGATTTCTGTGACATTTGATTCACTTGTAATTGAAATAGAAGTAACTTCTACCGTTTGTGTATCAGACTCTGTTGCTTCAGGACCAGGTTCAGACGTTTCTGAACATCCATATAACAGACAAATAGCGACAATAACCAGTACGGTACCAATAAACTTTTTCATAAATCCTCCAAGAGTCCTAATTTGAAGTGCACTTCAATTCGGGCATCCGTCTTATTTTTTTTTATTTTAACTAGGCGTTTATAAAAGGATCAAGCCTGCCAACTGTATGGGAGATTGTAAAAAATGACACGTGGTGATATTTATATGCTTGATTTTGGTAAAACCAAACTTCTGCAAATCACTTTAGATTTTCATATGCTGTAGATTTTTTATGCTTTCTGCGTAATCTTGTGATAAGAGGTTTCTTCACCGTTACCCTCAAAGCTGCCACCCTGCTCGCCAACAAGCTGCCCCTTACATACAACCACGCCGCACAAAAGAGTACACTCTTCCTCCAAAGAGCCGGCTGTAAAAGTAAAAGCCTTCACTTGCCCTGCAAGCCCCTCCTGCAATACCAGCTGCCACTTAGCACAAGAGGACTTTTTTGATATAATTACCTGAAGAGTTCAGTTTAGAAGCAAAAAAAGCTGCAGCACTTTCGCAAGAACAGGTTACCCGCCATGCTTTACCACAGCACCTTTTATACAAAGGAGAATCTAACATGACTTTATATCACGGCAGTAATGTAGAAGTAAAATGTCCAAAAATCAGAAAAAACCTTAGGGCTTTGGATTTTGGTGCAGGATTTTATTTAACATCAGACAGGAAACAAGCTGAACGATGGGCAAGAACAGTTACGAAACGTAGAGCTTCAGGTGCAGCAATGTTAAATATCTATCAAGTTGACAAAGAAAGATTAAGTACAATCAATGTATTGAAATTTGAAACTGCAAACGCACAATGGCTTGATTACGTTGTATCAAACAGAAAAGAACAAAATTTTAATAACCCATATGATCTTGTTATCGGTCCGATAGCAAATGATTCTACTTTACAGGTAATAGATGACTACATGGACGGAAAATATACAAAAGAAGAAGCAGTAAAAAGGTTATTGCCACAAAATTTAACAGACCAATATGCATTTTTAACTGAAAAAGCGATTGAAAGATTAAGTTTTGAAGGAAGTGAAACGCTATGACAAAAGTAAACGCAAGAACCTTAGACTTTTTTGACAGACAAGTTGTTTCTATGATTGTTGAAAAATATGGAATTGACGAAAAATCAGCAATAATTAGATTTCTTAAATCTGAAACATATCAAATGCTAATAGACGCAGAAACAGAAGTTTATAAAATGAGCCCGCGTATTGTATTTGATATATGGGAAGCTGAAAATGTAACAGGAAATCCGAAAAATTCCCAATACATAAGAGGAGAGTAAATGAGCAAGGAAACCAGCTTTTTTATTTATCTTATAGAACGATATGCAGAATACAAAAATACAACGGCAGAAAAAATCATTGTACAATGGGAAAAACTAGGCTTAGTTGATTTTATATACAATATGTATGAATTATATCACACAGAACGAATAGAAAACGCATACATGGACATTGACAGTCTGATGCAAACAGGAAAAACTGCCTGGTAAGAACATGCGCCCCACCCTGCTTGCCAACAAGCTGCCCCTTACATACAACCACGCCGCACAACTTCCCTGCAAGCCCCTTCCCATACCAGTTTGACGGAGAAGCTAAAGCGGTGTATCATTCAGGGGAAAATGAAGCAAGTAAAAGAAATGGAACGGCTGGATAAAATTCTTGCCAACAACGGATTCGGAACTAGAAAAGAAGTAAAGCATTTTATAAGGTCAAAAACAGTAACAGTAGACGGCATTGTAATATGCGACACTGATGCAAAAGTCAACATTAATTCTTCGGTAATTGCAGTAAACGGCGTAGAAATTGAAGTAAAGGCTCAGGTTTATTTTATGATGAACAAAAAAGCCGGATACGTCTGCTCTACAAGAAGCGGTTTTAACCCTACAGTTTTTGACTTACTTAAAGAAAAAGATAACGGCAAATATCTGGGCGGAAATTTAAACATTGTAGGAAGGCTCGATTTAGACACAGAAGGACTTCTTATCCTTACAAGCGACGGCGACTTAAACCACAGGCTCACTTCACCAAAATGGAACATTCCCAAAAAGTATCTTGTTTATTTAAGAGACAGCGTAAATGAAAATCAGCGGAAAGTTTACGCAGAAGAAATAGAAAAAGGCATTCACATAGGTCCGGACGGAAAGGAAGGAGAAGCTGACTGCAAACCGGGAAAACTGGAATGGTACGACAAAAATGCTTACAGAAACGCTGAAGGAAAAACTCCTGCTGATGTCTGTACTCTTACAGTTTACGAAGGAATGTTTCACGAAGTAAAAAGAATTTTCGCAGCACTTGGAAATGAAGTAATTTATTTAAAGCGGTTAAGCGTAAACAATCTTGAACTTGATGAATCCCTTGAACCGGGAGAATACAGGGAACTTTCCCAGGAAGAACTTAAACTTCTGGACACAGGTGCAGCTGATTAAGAAAAATCAGGAAGCCTTAACTTGCTTCATTAAAGCCTGATACGGTAATGGAATTTCTGCCCTTAACTTTAGAACAATACAAGGCTTTGTCCGCACAGTCAAACCATTGAGCAGGAGTCATATTGTTTTTGTAAGCAGAAATTCCTGCGCTTAAAGTAAAATGGCACTTATTGGAAAAATCAAACTTTGCATTACAGACTGACCGTTGTAACCTTCCACTGATTTTTTCAGGCACTCATCTAAAGCAAGTCTGTTGTAAAGTTTAGTCAAAGGTTCAACTTTAAGTTTTTCAATAAGTTCATCCTGTTTAAGCATAACGTTGTAAATAAACTGAATCTGCCTTTCCTGATTGCTTACGTAAGAATGTGTAATCTTAAAAAATATGACAATAAGTGAACCGCTTACAATAAGAGATGTAATGCTGTAGCCTAAATCGTCGCCATAACCGTTTTTTAAGTAAACAAAGCACACTATGGAAAAAGAAAGGATTGTAGCAAGAAAAATGCTGTCTAAAATTTTACGATTAGCAAAAATAGTGCAAAGCAGCAGAGGAATGCAGAATGTAAGGAGAAGAAAATCATAAAAGCAGTAAAATATTACGGAAACTGAACAAATGGCAAAAGGAAGGAATGCAGCTATGAAATTTTTAGTCTCAATGGAAAATTTTTTAACGGAAAGCAAAACTGAGCCTGTAATGCAGAACAGAAAATGCTAAGTGCAGGTTGCGCGGGAAACTTCGTTGCAGGTTGCGCGGGAGACTTCGTTGCAGGTTGCGCGGGAGACTTCGTTGCAGGTTGCGCAGCAAGTTTTAAAAGAAACGCCTAACCCTGATTGTAGTGGGTGCTTTGCAAGTCTGGAGCGTAAGCGGAAGACCGGCCGTGAGGGTAAGCCACGAAAAGCAGGTGATGATGAAAAGTTTTATGTTTAACTGAAAAAATGTCCTGGAAAAGTTGGGGTACGTTTCAGAAAAGTATAGTTTTTATTTTTTCCAGAGCGCTGTCTAATTCCCTGACGTTTATGTTTGAGTAGTTTAAGATGAACTGGTGAAGGTTTTGCCTGCAGGGTGTCATGTAGAAGTCTGTGATTGAGCTGATGATGATGCCTTTTTCCCTTAAGCGTTTTTTTACCTGCTGATCCGAAAGTTTTGTGTTGAACTGAAGTATAAAGTGCAGCCCTGATTCGTTTTCTATGATTTTGCACTGATCTTCTTTAAAGCGGGTTCTTATTATTTCCATTACCTGATTTCTGCGTTTGCCGTAGTGGAGCCTCATTCTGTTGATGTGTTTTTCGAAGTAGCCCTGACTTATGAACGATGACAATGTGTATTGTTCAAATGTTGATACGGTGCAAGAGTAGAATGACAGTTTTTTGTAGAAAAGTTCAGCCAGTTTTTCGGGAAGTATCATGTAGCTTATTCTTATTGTTGATGTAAGTGATTTTGAAAATGTGTTTAAATAAATGATTTTTCCGAATACGTCCATACTGTAAAGTGAAGGTGCCGGTTTTCCTTTAAGGCGGAATTCGCTGTCGTAGTCGTCTTCTATAACGTAATGATTTTCGTCTTCGCTTGCCCATGTTAAGATTTCGTAGCGTCTGCTTACAGGCATGAAAATTCCTGTGGGGAAATGATGGGTGGGGCTTATGTGTGCTATTTGTGCTGATGATTTACGCAGTTCTTTTACGGAAAGTCCTTTTTCGTCCATGTCTACGGGAATGCATTTTACGTTGTTTGACTCGTAGATTTGCTGAAGTTTTCTGTAGCCCGGATTTTCTATGCAGTAAGTTTTTTCGCTTCCCAGAAGTTTTATGAGCAATCCGTAAAGATATTCCGTTCCTGCTCCTACTATTATCTGATGTGGATTTACGCTCATTCCCCTGAAGTTTTCAAGGTGATTTGCTATGGCTGCCTGCAATTCCTTTACTCCGCCGCAAGGTGAAACTTCCAGCAGGTTGTTTTCTCTTGTTGAAATTGTTTCCCGCAAAAGTTTTGCCCATACTGAAAACGGGAAGTTGGATTTTTCTATTTGATTTGATGAAAAGTCGAATAAGTTTTCGCTTTTTTCCTGATTGTTTTCCTGTGCTGCGTGATTTTTTTCGTTTGCTTTTGGAAGGGAAAGTTTACGGATGTTTTCTATTTCGCAGACAAAGTATCCGCTTTTTGGTACGGAATAAAGGTAACCTTCGCTTATAAGCTGTTCATAGGCGTTTTCTATTGAGATTGTGCTTATTCCAAGATTTTTTGCCAGTGCTCTTTTTGAAGGCATTTTTTCGTTGGCTTTCAGTTTTCCGTTCTGAATGTCTTCCCTTATGAATTTATAAAGTGTTTTGTAAAGCGGTCCTTTTTCCTGTGCAAGGTTGTAGCTAAGCATTCTAAGATTTCCTCTGGCATACGAATGTTTTAGTTTTCAGCAATTATTTTATGCCAGTATATTTTAACTTTTTTTCTGTTTGTGGCAAGGGCGTGTGTGGCTGTGGAAAAAAACGGCTGAACGTCGCAAAGCCGGGTGGCAAAACCGGAGCACTTATGCCCCTACACACTGTTTGTGGCATGGGAACTATTTTATTTGTCGCTTACGCGCCTGCCACAAACAGAGCGTTTTTGCACCCGACTTCTGCTCCTAGCGCCTTTGTTTTAGCCGCCGCCACAGCGTACTTGCTCACCAGCTGCATCTTACATTCAACCAGAATGCACAGAACAGCCGTCATGCTGAACCTGTTTCAGCATCTCACTTTTCTGTTAAGCCCTTCTCGTGAAGAAGACACTTACTGGCAAGAACAAGCGGCGGAACGTTTTCTTGAAATAATGAAATACGCTGCAACACAAATGGCTGCAGAAAGAGCTGAACCTAAAGGCGCTGCTGCTCCCATGGGAAAAAGCGTATCGGGGAAAAATTCAGCAGCAAAGTATGCACCTGGAATCCTTACTAAAATAATGGAAGCGCAGTTGTGCAAAAAAGAAATAAACGATTTGCCCAAAGCGCAGAAATATCCGCTGAAAGAAAAGTGCACCGCAGCAAAAAAACAGTCGAACACATAAGATTTTAAATACTGCACGCCAAGATTCACAACAGTTTCATCACTTGTAAACAAGGAAAGAACAGGAAAGGAAATAAACTGAAAAATCAGTGCAAAAGCGAGCCCTATGGAACCTGCGATTGCAGTACCAGTCCACAAAGTTTTTCCAGCCCTTTCAAAAAGCCCTGCACCAATATTCTGAGCCGCAATGGAACTGACAGTAGAAAGCATAGTTGAAGGCACAAGAAACAGAAAGCAGATTATCTTTTCAACAATACCAACGGCAGCTGCAACGTCAACACCGCGTCGGTTGGCAATTACAGTAATGATCATAAACGAAACCTGCACAAAACCGTCCTGACAGCAAACAGGCACACCTATTTTCAAAATACTTCCGGCACATTCGGCATTAAGTTTCAAATCAGAAAAAGAAATCTTCACGGGATTTTTAGACTTACTCATGTAAAAAAAACTGATTGCAACACTTAAAGTCTGAGCCAGAACAGTTGCAAAGGCAGCACCTTTCGCTTTAAGGGAAAATGCACCCATAAAAACTACATCAAGAATAATGTTTATAACGCAGGCAACGGCAATAAAAAACATGGGGCTTTTGGAATCGCCTAAACCACGGTAAATCGAAGCAATCACATTGTAAGCCACAATAAACGGAATGCCCATAAAGCAGATTTTCAGATAGCTGACAGTTTCTTCAACACTTTCAACTGGAGTCTGCACAAGATTTACGATTTTCCTGCAGCACACAAGAAGCACAAAAGTTATGATAAACGCCGCAATCACAAAAAGTGAAATTGTATTTCCAATCGTAACGGAAACTCTTTTCGAATCCTTTGCGCCAACAGCCTGACCAATCAAAACAGTTCCGCCCATTGCAAGCCCTACAATCATCACAGTAATCATGTGCATAATCTGGCTTCCAATAGAAACAGCAGAAATAACGTCAGCACCGTTAAACTGACCTGCAATAAACAAATCTGCAAGCCCGTACAATGTCTGCAAAAAGTAAGAAAGCAAAAACGGCAGCGAAAACTTCAGAATGTTCTTAAAAACACTGCCTTCAGTAAGATTTTTTTCCATAATTAGTTTACATTCGGCACTGCTGAATTCTCTGCCGCACTAAAATTAAATTATTCTACAGAAAGAGGTTTGTAACCTGCAGCCGTAACGGCATTACACAAAGTTTTTTCGTCAACATCTCTGGAAAGAGTAACAACAGCCGTTCCTTTTTCACTGCTTGCTACAGCCTGATCAACTCCGTCAAGACCTTCAAGAGCCTGCTTTACATGGCCTTCACAATGACTGCACATCATTCCTTCAATTTTAATTGTTTTTGTCATAGACAACTCCTTACTGATATTTTTATTTTTAAGCATAAGCTTTTTTCCAGATTTATCTGCATTGAAAAAATTCAACCTTAACGCATTGGAAACTACGCAAAAGCTTGAAAGACTCATTGCCGTTGCACCGAACATAGGGTTAAGAGTCCATCCGAAAAGTTTTATAAAAACTCCTGCAGCAAGAGGTATTCCAATTATATTGTAAATAAACGCCCAGAACAAATTTTCCTTGATATTTAAAAGTGTCGCACGGCTTATCCTGATGGCTTTGCAAATATCCTTTATGCTGTTATTCATAAGGACAACGTCAGCAGCATCAACTGCAACATCAGTACCGTTCCCTATTGCAACACCTATATCAGCAACAGTCAAAGCAGGTGCATCATTTATTCCGTCGCCAGCCATAAGCACTTTTCCCTTAAGCTTTAACTTTTCCACTGCAGCCGCCTTGTCTCCAGGCAGAACTTCTGCAATCACATTTTCTATGCCGCACTCTTTTGCAACAGCTTTAGCCGTACGTTCGTTATCACCAGTAAGCATTACAACTTCAATGCCCAAAGACTTAAGCATTTCAACTGCATCTTTGGAATCACCTTTTAAAGTGTCGGCAACTGCAAACATTCCGGCGTATTCAGAATTTACTGCAAAAAGAACAGGCGTTTTTCCTTCAGCAGAAATTTCCGCCGCAAATGCATTTACTTTTTCAGGCAGCGAAATGTTTTCACAAATAAATTTCAAGTTTCCTGCAAGAATTTTCTTTCCGTCAGCAACTGCCTCCAATCCGTTTCCGGGCAAAGACTTAAAGTTTTCCACCAGAACATTCTTTCCTGAAACTTTACCGCTGCAGTATTCAGTAATTGATTTTGCAACAGGATGTTCGCTTAATTTTTCTACAGCAAAAGCGTAATCTAAAAAATCCTGAGTCTGCAAAAGTCCAGTGTGAATGTCTGTAACTTTCATTTTTCCAGTTGTAACAGTTCCGGTTTTATCAAGGACAGCCGTTTTGATTTTGCCTGTTTCTTCAAGGCTTTCTGAATTTTTAAACAGAATTCCGTTTCTTGCACTTACGCCGTTTCCAACCATTACAGCTACAGGAGTTGCAAGTCCAAGGGCACAAGGGCAGCTTATTACGAGAACAGAAATTCCCCTTTCAAGAGCAAAGGCAAATTCCTTTCCAAGACAAAGCCACACAAAAAAACTTACGGCTGCAATTCCAATTACAACAGGAACAAACACGCCGCTTACTTTATCAGCAATTTTTGCAATTGGAGCTTTAGTTGCACTGGCATCGCTTACCATTTTGATTATTTGAGAAAGAGTTGTGTCTTCCCCTACTTTCAAAGCCCTGCATTTTATAAATCCAGACTGATTGAACGTTCCGCTTTTTACTTTAGAACCTGCTTCTTTTTCTACGGGAACAGATTCTCCAGTTAAAAGTGATTCGTCTGCAGCACAATTTCCTTCAATAACTTCTGCATCTACCGGGATTTTTTCTCCAGTACGGACAACAAAAACATCGCCAGGCTTAACTTCATCAACATCAACTGTAACTTCCCTTCCGTCCTTTAAAATTACGGCAGTTTCCGGAGCAAGTTCCATAAGGCTTTTCAAAGCGTTCGTTGTTTTTCCCTTAGAGTAAGCTTCAAGAGTTTTGCCTGTAGTAATGAGGACAAGAATCATGGCTGCACTTTCAAAGTAAAAATTGTCCATACATTCAAGAACTTTAGCCTTGTCGCCTGCAACCTGAGCAGAAGTCATTACAAAAAGCATATAGACGCTCCACACAAAAGATGTGCCTGAACCAAGTGAAACAAGAGTATCCATATTCGGAGCTTTGTGCAAAAGTGATTTAGTTCCGCTTACAAAGAATTTTCCGTTTATTATCATTACAATTCCTGCAAGAAGAAGCTGGGTAAGTCCCATTGCAATATGATTTTCGTTGTAAAAAACAGGAAGTTTCCAGTTCCACATCATGTGACCCATGGAAAAATACATGAGCACTAAGACAAAACCGGCAGACCAGAAAAGCCGTGCCAGAAGTCCTGAAATTTCAGCGTTTCCAGATTCAGCAGGTGATTTTTTTCCTTTTACTGATGATTTTTCTGACGATTTTTTTTCTTCCACGAAAGCACCGTAGCCTGCATCAGTTACTGCATTTATGATGGCCTGTTCACTGGCATTTCCTCCAGTTACCATGGAATTTGTAAGCAGATTTACAGAACAGGAAGTTACTCCATCAACTTTACTTACAGCTTTTTCCACACGCGCCGAGCAGGCAGCACAACTCATTCCAGTAACAGTAAACTTTTTCATTTTATACCTTCTGCCAGAGCATTTATTTTTGCAGCAATATAACCTGCACCATAACCGTTATCAATGTTAACAACTGAAATTCCGTTGGCACAGGAATTCAGCATGGAAAGAAGAGCAGCCACTCCGCCAGCACCTGTACCGTAACCTACAGAAGTGGGCACACACACAACAGGCACGCAAACAAGTCCGCCTAAAACAGAAGGCAGCGAACCTTCCATTCCTGCAGCAACTACAACAGCATTTGCTTTTCTTATTTCATCTATTTTTTCAAGAATTCTATTAAGGCAGCTTACACCTATGTCATAAAATCTGTTTACTTCAGCGCCAAAAAATTCCGCCGTTTTAGATGCTTCTTCTGCAACAGGAATATCAGCAGTACCGGCACAGCACACAGCTACATTCCCGAAGCATTTTTTAACGGAAACATTTTCCTTGCTTTTTGCAATAAGGATTTTTGAAACATCGTCATATTCAACAGCAGCACCGGCAAGACTTTCCTTTATAAGCTTAAACTGACTTTCCACAGCCCTTGTGCCAAAAACAATGCCGTTTTTTTCAAGAAGATTTCTGTAAATTTCAACTAAATGAAAATCAGTTTTTCCCTGACAAAACACAACTTCGTCACAGCCTGTTCTTCTTTTTCTGTCTAAATCAAGTTTAGCAAAACCTAAATCTAAAGTTTTTTCCATATTAAACATCATTCATAGAACCGCTTCTAAAACCTTCCATATCAAGCGTAACGTAATTATAACCAATTTTTTTAAATTCAGTGCAAACTTTTTTTCTCAAGAACATTATTTTTTCCATTTCGTAAGGCATCACTTCAATTCTTGCAATGTTACCGTGAGAACGCACCCTAAGCTGACTCAATCCGTTTTCGTGGAGAAAGTTTTCGGCTTTTTCTACTTTCAAAAGATTTTCCCTGCTAAGATGCTGGCCGTAAGGAAACCGGCTGGCAAGACAGGCTGAAGAATTTTTGTTCCAGAGCGAAACATTCAGTTTTTCTGCAACACGCCTGATTTTTTCCTTAGTAAATCCGAACTCCATAAGCGGACTTGAAATTCCAAGTTCACTTAGCGCCTTTAAGCCAGGTCTGAAATCTTTTGCATCGTCTTTGTTTGAACCGTCTGCCACAAAAAATATTTCTTTTTTTAAAGCAAATTCCTTTATGGCAGAAAAAATTTTGCGCTTGCAGAAGTAACAGCGTTTTCGGGAATTTTCCGCAATGCACTCGTCTCCAAGAACATCAATCTTCAGCATAAAATGGGAAATTCCTTCTGCCTTACAAAAATCTTTCGCAGCTGCAGCTTCACTTTCCGCCATAAAATCTGACGTAACGGTTACAGCCACGCATTTTTCGCCAAGTACATTATGAGCAATTTTCAGCAAAAGTGCCGAATCTGTTCCGCCGGAAAAAGCAACTGCAGCCCTTCCTTTCTGCTTAAGGAAATGCTTTAACTTGCAAAGTGCTTCATCTTTTTCCAATTCATCACTCATAAAAAACTGAACTTACCCTACCTTTCCGTTTTTGTAAACTTCAACTGTCAGATATTTTCCGTCAGCTCCGATTTTTTTGCCGTCAAGTTCTACAAATCCGTCTTTTGTGTAAAGTTCCATTTCAAAAAATGTGTCTGGCTTTACATAGCACAATTTTTCTTCCGGCGGTTCAAATCCTTCCGGCTCTAAAACTGTGCCAGGTTCAAACTGAGGTGCAAAAATTACTTCACAAGTTTCTTCTTCTGATTCTTCTGCTTTACTTGCTGCAAGGAGCATTCCATTACTTCTTACGCCACGGAAATTTGCAGGCTTAAGGTTGTAAACAAGTACTATATTTTTGTTCAAAAGTTCTTCTGGTTTATAGAAAGGCACTATGGAACTTACAATCTGTCTTGGCTCTTCTTCTCCGCAGTCAAGTGTAAGAATGTATAAAAAACTTCCTCCAGGATGCTGCTCCACTTTTATGATTTTGCTTACTTTTAAAATAACACGCTTGCTGAATCTTTCTGCTACAGGCAGCTTGTCTATTTGGGCTATATCCATTTTTTCCTCCATAAAGTTCTGCCCTATAATATCCCATAAAGTCTCCTTTGTGAACACAGCCGCCCAGCCGTACTTGCCAACAGGCTGCAACTTTCTCCAGAACGCTGCACAGAAGAGTTCACTCTTCTTCAAAAGAACCAGCCATAAAAGTTAAACCCTGCACTTCTCCGCAAAACCCTCTCGCAAAGCGGATACTTCCTTGCAAGAACAGGCCGCCGCCACAGCACCAAGTTTGCATTTTCCCCAAACAGTGATATGATTCCGTCAGCTGAATAAAGAAACGGGATGCAAAATGGCTTTACTTATATCAAAAAAATTCAATGAACTTACAACAACCGAACTTTACGAAATACTTAAATCACGGTACGCAGTTTTTACGGAAGAACAGAAAATCATCTGCCTTGACGAAGACGACATGGACTACAAGGCACTTCACTGCTTTTTTATGGAAAACAAAAAAGTAACGGCTTACCTAAGGGCATTTTACGACAAACAAAATCCTGACACGGTAAAAATGGGCAGAGTGCTTACTCTTGTTCACAACAAAGGCACAGGAACAGACCTTGTAAACCAGAGCATCAGCGCTATAAAAGAAAAAATGCCATGCAAAAAAATCCACGTAGACGCACAGCTGACCGCCCGGAACTTTTACAAGAAATTAGGTTTCGCCCCAACTTCAGAAGAATACATTGAAGCAGGAATTCCCCACATTGATATGGAACTTTTCCTTTAGCCCTCATAACGTGGCAAAATAGTAACAAACTTTCAACGTTTCGGCTTTTAATTCAAAAAAAATAGTAACAAATTTTCAACGGCCTTACATAAATTTTTATTTTCTTCTGATGATTTTGACGCAGTTTTCATCAAAAATAGTAACAGATTTTCAACGGAAGTTTTGATTTTCTCTTTTTTAGTAACAAATTTTCAACGTTTAGGGCTGATTTTTCCGAAATTTCAGATAGTAACAAACTTTCAACGCTCATTACGCTATATACAATGGAGTAACAAACAGTCAACGCTATATATAGTGCCTTATTTTCTGCATTGTTTTAATGGAACAAAGCGGTAACAGTTTTTCAACGTTTATCCACTGCTGCCTGTGGAAAACCCTCTTTTTTAGTAACAATTTTTCAACGCCCCTTAATTCAGTGTATTTTCTTGCTGCATAAAGACTTACGCTACCCTGCCCTGCCCTGCTGTCCAAATTTCCAACGCTTTAGTAACAACTTTTCAATATCTTCTATATAAACAAATAGTTTAAACAAATAGAATTTACACAAGTAGTAGTTTCTGTGCAAATGTGCATATCTGTTGACTTTTTGTTACCAACATATCAAAAAATCAGAGGCTGGAAGTTACAAGCATATAGTGTGTATCATTTGATTCTATAACAGGCTTGCTTTTGTAAAACGTTATTCCGTTATTATCCTGATTTATAGTAACGTTCAGTTCAGGGTAATAGTTGTTTTTTATGGCGTTTATCTGCTCCTTTATGTAATTCCAGTTAACCCTTTCTTCTGATTCGTAAGACTTGCCTTCCTTTATGGGCATAAACTGATCAACTAAAGCTTTTCTTGAAATATGAAGCGGTTCACCTTCGTTAATTGAATTGTTTCTGTAAACAAACCAGGTATACAAATCTTTTCCCACAACGCTTTTAATGTCCTTGTAGACAGAATAATTTATGGGAACAGCATGTTCCTGGGAAAGCTGGGTAAATTTTTCCGACAGAACAATCCTGAATCCTATGCTTTTTTTATCCTTGCCTTCTTCTTCTAAATCAACGTACTGCATGCTTTCAAAAAACGGAATTACGCCTGTGCTGCTCATTGTTGCCTTTACGTCTCCGTACAAATCTTCTTCTTCGTCATAAAATTCCTTAAAAAGATATTTCTGGCAGTTTTTAGTACGCTTTTCCTTAAATACAAAAGTTGAACCTGCATAACAGTCAAGCTGTTCCTTTATTTCCTTTCCGCGCTGTTTTGGAAGCTGAAGTTCATCAAGAAGTTCCTGAAGCCTTTTAAACTCAAGGATAACAGGCTTGCCTTCTTCCCTTTTATTTAAAACTGCATGAGTAGTAAGTATTGAAAGCAAAAGCCTGCCGTTTTTTCCGAATGGAACTTTAGTATCACTTGTTAAAGTAAGGGAAATGTTGTTGTATTCACGCTTGAAAGTCGGCTTTTTTACATCTTTTAAAGGAAGTGCCGCCGCAATAAACGGGCTTGACATATAGCTTTTGTAAGGAATTGCCTGTTTTTGTTCAGCAGAGTCTTTCGGGAAAAGTTCATTTTCTAGTCTGATGATTTCATCCATGCTTAAATTTCCTGTCTTTTATATGAATGTGGAGAAATTGTTACTTTTCCTTTTTCCAGATCTTCCTTGAAATAATCCATGGCGCACATTACAAAGTGATTCATGGAAACGCTTTTCATTGCACAGAAAGCTTTAAATATAGAACGCTCGCCTTTTGACATTGAAACAAGAAATTTTTCCTTTACTTCACGTTTTGAAGCTGATTTCCGTTCTGTTTCTGCGTGATTTTCTGATGCATTTGTTTCGGCTACAGATGAAGTTTCCTGTTTTGTTTCCGTCTGTTTTTCCTGTACTGACTGCTGCTTTACCTGAGTTTCAGCGGACTGTTCTGCCTTTTGTGTTGAAAAATTGTTACTTATTGCAGCAGCCAAAGGATCTTCTTTTTTTACAGTTGCACCTGCGTTAAAATTTTCAGGCCTTTTCATTTAGTCATTTCTCCTGCAATTTTGCTGATTGAATCAAGGGTTTCCTTTCTGGCAGTTATGCTTTTGTCCTGAATGCAGCGCTTTAAAATCTGTGCCTTAACAAAAGCCGTGTCTGTCGGAATTGTAAGGAATTGTGTATCATCGAAATTCTTCATGAAATTTTCTGCAAAAAGTGACTGGAATTTCATGCGCTTGTCCTGCTGGTTTAAGATTACAAAACTTATTTTATCAAGCAGGTCGTGGCAGCGAATTTCTTTAGTTGTAGTGTCAAGGTTTTCTATTAAAGTCTGAAATCCGTCTGCAGAAAACTGGTCTAATTTAAGGACAGGCACAATTACGTCTGCGGAATTTGCAATGCTTTTTTCAAAGTCGCCGAAAGCAGGTGACGTATCAAAAACAACATATTCAAATTCTGAAAGTGAAGGAAAAACGCTGTCTATAAAAACGTAATAATTTCTTGTTCCTGCTGCAAATGACTGAAGTGAGCCGTTGATTGCAAAGGTTGGAATAATGGAAAGGTTTTCCATTATTGAAGGAACGATTGCTTCCTGTACTGAAACTTTTCCTGTAAGTACGTCTGCAAGTTCGTATTTGAAATTTCTGGCAAGCCATGAAGAAGAGTTGCCCTGAGGATCACAGTCTATTAAAACAGTTTTGTGTCCTTGTCTGGCAAGTTCAATGGCACATGTTACGGAAATGCTTGTTTTTCCAGTGCCGCCTTTACGATTTAAAAAGCTAAAAGATTTCATTTCTTCTCCCGCAAAAAGTCAATGAAGTTAAGTGCAATTTAACCGGCAGAATTTTCCGTCCGGCATTTTTCTGATTATACATTGTTTTTTTTCTCATAACAACTGAATTTGACGAAAAAGTATATATTTATATGTTTATAGCAAAAATAGTTTAATAAATACTATAAATATATAAAAAACAATATAACATTTAATATTAAAAAAGATAGTTAAAAATATATAAGTATATATAAAAGTATATATTTATATAAATATAGCACAAAAATTGATTTTAAGGGGCTTTTGTGAAAGAAGCAGGGTAGACAGTCGTTTTTTTTAAACAGCGCTTTCAGAGGAATTTTTTTCCGTTACAGTTTGTGTCTGGTGCATTGTGCATTTAAAAAGTGATTTTTATTTTGATTATTTTGTGTTAGAATATTTAGGAAAAATTCTTTTAGTTTATTGTTTGGAGGAACTTATGGACAATAAAGCTTTATATAATCTTTCTTACGGAGTGTTTGTTCTTGGTGCAAGAAACGGTGACAAAATAAATGCCTGCATTACGAACACCTGCATTCAGGTTGCTTCTGATCCTGTAAGAATAGTCATTTCCGTTCTTAATAAAAATTTTACCTGCGGCATGATAAAGGAAACCTGTTCGTTCAGCCTTTCTGTTCTTGACAATACATGCACATACGATTTGATAAAGCACTTTGGCATGCAGAGCGGAAAAGACACGGATAAGTTTAAAGATTTTGCTTATAAAATTGATGACAGCGATTGTCCTTACATTACGGAGCACGTTTGTTCTGTTTTAAGATGCAAAGTTCTCTCTATGGAAGATTTGGGAACTCATACAGTTTTTATTGCCGAAGTAAAGGATGCAGTTGTTACAGGTTCAAATCCTCCGTTAACTTACGCTGAATACCAGAGCAAAATAAAGCCTAAGCCTGAAATTAAGCAGGAAAAGGAAATTGTCGGCTGGAGATGCAAAATCTGCGGATTTGAAATTATGGAAAAAGAGCTTCCTGCTGATTACGTTTGTCCTCTCTGCGGCCACCCGAGGGAAGATTTTGAACCTATTTATGCAGAGTAAACTGTTCTTCCAGAGGCTTTCCTGCGGCAAGGATTGGAACCCCTTTAGTTAACTTGACGGAAAAAAGCGTAAGTCTTTTTTACGGCAAGTTAATGAGCCGGACAGGCGAAGGGTGGAAAGCCTGGTTTTGTCTGGTGAAGCCTGGCGAACCGGACAAAAGCCGCCCGAATTTTTATGAAAGGGAAGTGTAAATTTTATGGCGTTAATTTTAATTGTTCCTTTTTTAGGCACTGTTTTAGGCTCTGCACTTGTATTTTTTCTTAAGGAGAAAATCCCGCCTAAAGTAGAAAAATCTTTGCTTGGCTTTGCGTCAGGCGTTATGATTGCGGCTTCCGTGTGGTCACTGCTTATTCCTTCCATAGAAATATGCGGCTCAATGGGAGGTTTTCTTGGTAAGTTTCAGTGGTTTGCTGCGGCTTTAGGGTTTTTGCTGGGCGTTTTTTTCCTGCTTTTAATTGATTCTCTTATGCCTCACCTGCACATTCACTCTGACAGGCCTGAAGGCGTTCGCTCTGGTTTTTCCAAGACTGCTCTTATGGTTTTTGCCATTACGCTTCACAATATTCCTGAAGGTATGTCGGTTGGCGTAACTTATGCAGGCGTTGTGGCTGAAGGTTCGGCTATGAAATTTACTTCGGCGCTGGCTCTTTCCATTGGCATTGCTCTGCAGAATTTTCCTGAAGGTTCCATTGTTTCCATGCCTCTTCTTGCTGAAGGTAAAAGTAAGAAAAAGGCGTTTTTTCTTGGTGCACTTACAGGAATTGTGGAACCGCTGTTTGGTTTCCTTACGATAATTTTTTCTTCTGTTATGATAAAATTTCTTCCTTACCTTTTGTCTTTTGCTGCCGGTGCAATGATTTACATTGTTGTGGAAGAACTTATTCCCGAATCTCAGGAAGGTGAACATTCAAACACCGGAACTATTGGCATGGCTTTAGGATTTGCCCTTATGATGATTCTTGATGTAGCTCTTGGCTGAACAAAAAGCTGTAAATTTGGTATAATCAATAAAAATTTATCTGAATTTAATAAACTTAAAGACGGAGAGTTGGGTTTATGTCTGCTATAGCTGATTTTTTTTCTTCACTTTTTTTTGTAAACAACGAATATAAGGAAATAGAGGATCAGATTACCGGAGAAAACATATACAGGCTTAACATTTTTTCCATAATTGCAATGATTACTTTTGCAGCTATGCGTGTCATGAGCTTTATAGAAAAGACTGTCAGCAACAACGGTTTTGTTTATCTTGGTTATCTTATTGTAGATTTCTGCATTTTCATAAGCCTGCGCTTTCTTACTGAAAAGAATAAAAGAATTGTCAGTTTTTTAGTACATTTCTTTATTTTTCATCTTTTAGTGTTCGGAATCATTCTTGGTACGATTATTTCGCCCCAGCTGATTACTGTTAGTTTTATTGCAATGCTTTTTGCTGCAACGCTTATTTTTGTTCTGCCGCCTTTAAATGTTAATTTGATTATAATAGGAAGCGTTGTCCTTTATTTTCTGATTGCCCGGAAAACTCAGTCTGACGAGATTTTTTCTTACAACAGAGTGAACGTTGTGTGCTTTGGTGCCGTAAGCCTTCTTGTTGCTTCTTTTACCATGAAGATAAAAATCCAGAGTCTTTTCTATGAATATGAAAACAAAATGCTTAAAATTTCGGATAAGGCTAATGCGGAAAAACACAAGGCTTATGAGTCGTTTATTACGAAAATGCTTAGGAATGCTTCTTTGGAATGTGAGCCTGATGAAGTTATAAATCGGCTTCTGCAGTTTATTTGTACTGAAACCGGTTCGGACAGGGCTTATATTGTTGAATCCAACAACGACGGCACTTTTGACAACACTTATGAGTATTGCAGGGAAGGAGTTGCTCCGCAGATTGATGTTCTGCAAAATGTTCCTTATGACAATGTGCTTTCCGTGTGGTTCGATCAGTACAGGCGTTCCCACAATATTCTGATTTATAATCTTGAAGAGTACAGGAAGGTGAGTGAGCCTATTTACAATATTTTAAAGCCTCAGAACATAAATACTCTTGTTACAGGTCCAATTTCTTTCGGTGGCAAGAACATAGGGCTTTATGGCGTGGACAATCCTCCTGCTGAAAAGATGGATACTATTTCCGAGCTTCTTGATATGATGGAATTTGTTTTTTCAATGATGCTCAGGCTAAGGGATAATGCCCGTTCCATTCAGAAAAGTGCTGAACTTGACCAGCTTACTGACTGCAAGAACAGAAAGGCTTTGAATTGGGCTTACGAAAAACGCTTTAACGAAAATAAACCTTTTGGCATTTGTATGTGCGACATTAACGGGCTTAAAACTGTAAACGACAAGCAGGGTCATGATGCAGGGGACAAATTCATTATTCGTACTGCTGAAATTTTCAAGGATATCTGCGGAAAGGAAAATGTTTACCGTTTGGGCGGTGATGAATTTGCTGCTGTTTTGCCAGGCATTTCAAAGGAAGATATGGAACAGAAAAAGCAGCTTCTTGAACTTCAGTTAGGAAATACTGCTTCTGTGGGAATTGTGTGGCGCGAAAAAATGGAAATTTCCTTTGAAGAGCTTTTAAACACTGCTGACAGGCTTATGTATGAACAGAAAGATGCTTTCTACGAAAGACAAAAGGTGTAATGAGCAGTAAGTCTATTTGTTGTTTCTGATAAATTCAGCGGCACTTTCTGCTGCAATGGCTCCGTCGTTGGCGGCTGTTATAAGCTGACGCAATGGCTTTGTGCGTACGTCTCCTGCTACAAAAAGTCCCGGTGTTGTAGTTGACATTTTTTCTGATGCAATTATGTATCCGTTTTTGTCTTTTGGAATCATGGAAAGAAGGTCTGCCTGAGGAATCATTCCTGCACAGATAAATACTCCGCTTACGTTAAGACGTGTTGAAGTTCCTGTTGCCGTGTTTTTTAGTTTCAGGCTTTCTACAAAAGATGTGCCTTCTATTTCTTCTACAACTGTCTGTAAATGAAGAGTGATTTTGTTGTTTGATGCTGCTTTGTCTGCCAGAGTTTTTGTTGCCCTGAATGTGTCTCTTCTGTGGATAAGGTGAACGTGCTCTGCTATGTCTGCAAGGTACAATGCTTCTGTACAGGCGCTGTCTCCTCCGCCAACTACTGCAACTGTCTTGCCTTTAAAAAAGTTTCCGTCGCATACTGCACAGTAGGATACGCCTTTTCCTGTAAATTTTTCTTCGCCTGGCAAGTTTATCTTTCTGTGTTCAGCGCCTGTTGCTATTATTAAGGTTAATGATTCATAGGAATTTTCCTGTGTCTTTACGTAAAAAGTGCTGTCTTTTTTGTCTACGGAAATTACTGCAGACTGAACAAATTTTGCTCCTGCTTCTTTTGCCTGATTGTATAGCGTCTGGGAAAGTTCAAATCCGCTTATTGAGGGAAAAATTCCAGGGTAATTTTCAATTTCAGCAATCTGCAGCAACTGTCCGCCTGCTCCAAACTTATCCAAAATGATGACGTTCATTCCTGCCCGGGAAGCGTAGAGTCCTGCTGTAAGTCCGGCTATGCCAGCGCCTATAACGATAATATCAGCCTTTTCCATACTGTTCATTATATCATTACTGGCGGAAAATCTCTATTATTATTTTGTGCTGGAAGTAATTAAGTTTTTATTTTGTATGATTCAAGGAAATCACGGGAAAGTGAGTCGCTTACTGTCTGGCGTGTAAGAAGCGTTTCTTTTGCACAGATAAGTCCGTAGTGGATGCAGTTTTTTACCTGCTGATGTGAAAGAAATCCCATTAAAAATCCAGACGCAAATGCATCGCCTGCACCAATTGTGTCTACTATATTTGACGGTGTGTAAGGCGGTTCATTCCACGTGTCGTTTCCAATGCGCACCATAACGCCCTGACTTCCGAATGTAACGATGAAATTCTTGAATCCAATCTGCTGCATTTTGTCTGCCAGTGACAAATCAGGAAGTATTTCTTTTTCGCCAAGAATGGCTGATGCTTCAAATTCATTGCACGCAAATAAATCAATGAGGTGAGCGTAGGGGATTGTCTTTCTTGCAATGTCTGGGGCTGTTGCGTTTTGAAAGATAAATATTTCCGGGTGTGATTTTTTGTATTCGTAGATTTGAGCGTATGTTTCTTCCCTTAAATTTGAGTCGACTGCCAGTACGTTGATGCCGTTTTCTTCTATAAAGCTGATTATTTTTTCGTTAAAATCAATTTCTCTAAGGATTTTTGTGTTGTAAATGCATGATGATTTCTTTTTGGCGCCGGTCATTACGGAAAAAAGTGAAGTTTCCTGTGTGGGACTTGTGAAGAGAAGGGTAGTGTCGATTTTTTCCTGCTGAAGTCCTTTTCTAAGATAGTCGCCGAAAATGTCGTTTCCTACATAAGAGTAGATGAATGTTTCAAATCCCAAATGCTTAAGGTTTATTGCCATTCCACGACCTACGCCGCCTGGAACAAGTTCTATAGTTCCGTCTCTGTAACCTTCTGTTTCTTCTTCCGGGCTGTATGCTTTTATGTCTACAGAAACATTTCCAATGCTTAAAATCTTTTTCCTAGTGTCATCTTGATTTGCCATAGTTCATTTTATTATGTAATGGGTTTATTTTCAACGGGCTGATGCAGGGTGGGTGAAGGAACTGACGGGGAAGTGAGGGCTTATGTGCGGATTGGTTGTATGTAAGATGCAGCTGGTGGGCAAGTACGGCTGTGGTGGCGCGTTCTATACTAGCATTGTCTGTTTTTTGCTAATACGGAATGTTCTTTTTCAGAATTCTTAGCTAAAAGATAAACGCAGTATTGATTCATGCTTACTCCTTCTTTTTTGGAATCTTCTGCAAGAGTCTTGTGCAGTGTTTTTGGAAGACGAAGTTTAAACTGCCCTGAGTATGAGTCGGTGCTTTCGGGCTCTGTAATTTCAATATTATTTTCAATAGCGGCTAATAACCATTCTTTTTTCGCATTTTCAGAATTAACAACAGCTTCAGTGATTGTTTCGCCGCATGTAATGCAACCAGGAAGTTCCGGATATGAAGCGATGAAGCCGGACTCTTCTGTATCAGGAATGATTTCCAATTTGTAAGGCATTTTCATGTATTCTTCAAAAGTTTTCATATCAGTCCTCCTTGTTATTTTCTTCTGATTCTACAATCTCTTTTACCATTCGGACATAAACTGTTTTTATTGGCTCATGCTTTGGAACAGTAATAGGATTGCACCCTGCTTTCCTGAAAATATAATGGCTGCTTCCGCTTTTTGGCTGAGAAACAGTATAACCGTAACTTTTAAGAACTTTTTCAAGCTCCGAAAAGCGCATGTTTTTATCAAGGGATTTTATTTTTTCCAGTAGTTTCTCCCATTTAGCCATAAGTTAATTATAAATGGTGTTATATATGGTGTCAACTCTTCACTTATTTTGATTTAGTTTTTCTTTCCTTCGTTTCTCTAGAGTAAAGCATTGCACGAAAGGAAGAGTGTACGTTTCTTTGCAGATTGGTTGTATGTAAGATGCAGCTGGTGGGCAAGTACGCTCAGGCGGCGGTGCCTGTGCTTGCGAGGAAGTTTAAGTTTCTTCCACGATGCTTGCTGGGAAAATGCCTAGCCCCGATTGTAGGAGGCCACTGAAAAACCTCTGAGTTTCAAAACATAAAAAACAAAAAGAAGCTTG
>CAMCRZ010000032.1 GCA_945877425.1 uncultured Treponema sp. | reverse complement strand
AGGCGAGTGGCGCAGCCTGCGTCAGAGCTTTGTGGGAGGAGCCCCTGCGACGACCTGCGTAGGAGAAGGACAGGCTTACAGACAAACGTCATCCCGAATGAGTTTCGGGATCTCTTGTCCTTGCCGGTAAGTGCCTGCTTCTTCCATCACTCTCTGCAGATAAGTGCAGACTTTAACTCCAACAACTCACTCTAAAAAAGAACAGTGCACTCTTTCGTGCAGCGGTTTGCATATAAGCCGCAGTGCATTGGCAAGTACGCCCGGCGGGCGCCTGTTCTTGCGAGAAAGTATGTGCTTTGAGAGAGGAATTTACTGGGAAAGCGCCTAACCCCGATTGTAGTGGTTGCTTTGCAAGTCTAGAGCGTAAGCGGAAGACCGGCCGTGAGGGTAAGCCACGAAAAGCGGGTGATGAGTGAAAATATTTTCTTTAACTTTAAAAATAATCTGTGAAAAAAAGTTCCGTTGAATTATAATGAGGTCAGAGGTGACTATGACTTTAAGGGAAAAAACTAATCTAAAAAAGAATAATTTTGACAGGAAAAGCGGAATATTGCTTCACATAACAAGTTTGCCTTCTTCTTCAATGGACGGAATCGGTACTTTAGGCAGGGAAGCTTATGCTTTTGTTGATTTTCTTAAGCGCGCCGGACAGACTTTGTGGCAGATTTTGCCTTTGGGACCAACTGGTTACGGTGACAGCCCTTACGCCAGCTCTTCTTCTTTTGCAGGAAATCCTCTTTTAATTGACTTGAATTCTCTGGTGGAAAAAAACTGGGCTTGCAAAGATGATATTGTGTGTCCTGATTTTATTAAGACTGAAGGCAATGTTGACTACGGTGCTGTTGTTTTCTGGAAAATTCCTGTCCTGTACAAATGTGCTTCTTACTTTCTGGAAAATGCCTGTGAAAAGGATAAGCTGGAATATGAGTCTTTTAAAAAAAGCAATAAATTGTGGCTTGATGATTTTGCCCTCTTTACGAATATCAAGGAATTTTATGATAAAAAGGCTCAAAGTGAAAATGTTACCGGTTCCATGTCATGCTGGAATGTTTTCTGGCCTAAAAATCTTGCCCGTCATGAAAAGGAAGCTTTAAAAAACTGGACTAAAGAGCATTCTTCCGGGCTTGAACTTATAAAGGTAATTCAGTTTTTCTTTTTTTCACAATGGTTTGCTCTAAAAAAATATGCAAATGAAAATAATATAAAAATAATTGGTGACATTCCTATTTTTGTTGCAGCAGAAAGTGCAGACTTGTGGGCAAACCAGCAGCTTTTTCAATTAAACAGAAAAACTCTTGCGCAGAAAACTTGTGCCGGCGTTCCTCCTGATTATTTTTCGGCTACAGGTCAGCTTTGGGGAAATCCTCTTTACGACTGGAAGGCGATAAAGGAAAGTTCCTGGCTCTGGTGGATAAACCGCATTAAGCACATGATGAAACTGACTGATATTGTCCGCATTGATCATTTCCGTGGGTTTGAAGCTTACTGGAAAGTTCCTTACGGTGAAACTACTGCTGTAAACGGCAAGTGGGCTAAAGGTCCTGGAGTGGAGCTTTTTGAAGCTGTAAAGGCTAAGTGTAAGGGTGCTGAAATTATTGCGGAAGATTTAGGGCTTATTACTCCTAAAGTAAAGGCTTTGCGTGATAAGTGCGGTTTTCCCGGAATGAAGATTCTGCAGTTTGCCTTTAATGAAAATGAATGGAATGAAGAAAGCGGAAAAAATGCATATCTGCCTGAAAATTTTGAAGCGGAAAACTGTGTAGTTTACACTGGAACTCATGACAACAACACTACATTAGGTCAGCTGAAGGATTGTCCTGCCCGTTATGCTGAAAATGTAAGGCGCTGGCTTAAACTTGAAGATAGTGCAGGTTATGAGGAACTTACTGAAGGCCTTGTCAAGTCAGCATTTGAGTCAAAGGCAAAGTATTGCATTATCCTTATGCAGGACGTTCTTTTAAAAGATTCTGACTGCCGCATGAACACTCCTTCTTCCTGCACAGGAAACTGGTCGTGGCGCATGAAAAAGGGCGAACTTACAGAAGAAAAGGCTCAATGGCTTAAAGAGTTAAGCTGCCAGTCCCACAGAAATGCATTTTAATAGAATTCTAATATGTAAATAAACTTGACAGTGACATATTGCAAGTGTAAAATGGTTTTGTTGGGGAAAGGAGGCTGAACTTTTAGTTTTGCTGGTTATAAAGTCTACGTTGTGGATTCCCATATAAATGTTTTTTAGGAGACAGTATGGTTGCTTCTATTATTGTCGGTATTCTTGCTTTAGCAGGTGGTATCGTTCTTAACTGCCTTTTTTTCAATAAGAAAAATGAAGGCAAATTCAGCGGAGTTATGGGATGGATTTATGATTTTGTAAATTACAAAGAAACAATTTACAAGTACATTCTTTTAGCTCTTAAAGTTCTCTGGAAGAGTATCTATCTTATCGGAGCAATTTTTACAACATTATTTGCTTTCGTACAGCCAATTTACTTAATGGCAAACGGATTCAGTGCTGGTGCCGGAATCGGTCTTATTTTTGCAATTCTTATCTTCGGAAATATCGGATGGCGTCTTGTTTGTGAACTTGCTCCAATCGTAGTACTGTTCATTCCAAGAGTTATCAGAAAGTTCTTCCGCTGGATTCTTTCTGTACCACACAGACCAAGACCTTATATCGTTAAGCAGGACGACAGTGCTGCATCTTCAACAGACGATATTCCTTCATGGAAATACTTCGTTAAAAAATAAGCCCTTATATAGTTAGTATAAAACCTTGGCTGCTTGAAATGTTTATCGTTTCAGGCAGCCTTTTTTGTTTTATTTGTGCTGAATCTGTGTAAAAAAAGTTAAAAAGCAGGGTGTAAAAAAAAAGGTGACCTTCTGTATTTTTTATGATATAATGAAACTATGAGTACACATATTAACGCACCAGAAGGTGCAATCGCAGATTCGGTTCTTCTTCCTGGAGATCCGCTTAGAGCAAAATTTATTGCTGAAAATTTTTTGGAAAATGCCGTTTGCTATAACGAAGTAAGAGGTATGTATGGTTTTACCGGAACTTACAAAGGAAAGCGTGTTTCTGTTCAGGGAACTGGAATGGGACAGCCTTCTTTAAGCATTTATGTAAATGAACTTTTCCAGTTTTATGGTGTTCAGAAAGCCGTTCGTGTAGGAACTTGCGGTGCTGTAAGAAAGGACATTGCCCTTAGAGAAGTTATTCTTGCTCAAGGTGCCTGTTCTGATTCAGGACTTAATACAATGAGGTTTAACGGCTTGCATTTTGCCCCAATTGCAGATTTTGAACTTCTTAAAAATGCTTATGATGCCTGCTGTGCATTAGGTTTAAAGGCAAACGTAGGAAACGTAGTTTCCAGTGATATGTTCTACGACCCTAAATCAAACTGGAAGCTTTGGGCAGAATACGGTGCAATGGGCATAGAAATGGAAGCAGCTGAACTTTACACTCTGGCTGCAAAATTCAACAGAAAAGCACTTGCCGTTCTTACTGTAAGCGATCATATTCTTCTTGGTGGAGAAACTACTGCAGAAGAAAGACAGACTACTTTCACAAACATGATTAAAATTGCACTTGATGCAGTTACAAAGTAAAGAAACTGAATTTAATGCAAAAATGCTGAATTCTATGTAACTTTTTTAGGATCCAGCGTTTATTTTTTTTAGACAACACTTTTTTTGGAGTATAAATTGAAACCTACACTTTTAGTTCTTGCTGCCGGTATGGGAAGTCGTTATGGCGGTGTCAAACAGATTGATGCAGTGGGACAAAACAATGAATGTCTTCTTGATTTTGCTACTTATGATGCTAAAAAATGCGGCTTTGGAAAAGTAATTTACGTTATTAGAAAAGATATAGAAAAAGATTTCAGGGAAAGACTTTTTGACAGAGTTGCAAGAAATTTTAATGCTGAATACGTTTTTCAGGGTAAGGATTCACTTTTAGATGATGAAGAAATAAAGCTTTCTGCTCAGAGAGAAAAGCCTTGGGGTACAATCCATGCAGTTTTGTGTGCAGAAGAAAAGATACATGAGCCTTTTGCCGTAATTAACAGTGATGATTATTATGGAAGGGAAGCTTTTAAAACTTTAGGAAATTACCTTAGCGGCATAAAAAATACTTCTACAGAGCACGCTATGGTCGGATACGTTCTTGGAAATACAATCAGCAAAAGCGGTTCTGTAAGCCGTGGAGTTTGTTCTGTAGAAAACGGATATTTAAAATCAATAGTTGAACATACAAAAATCAGTTATAAAGGCGACGGAATTGTAAGCGAAGTTGACGGTGCTGATTTGCTTTTGACTGGAAAAGAATGGGTCAGCATGAATCTTTTTGGTTTTTCACCTAAAGCTTTTGAAGAATTCCATGTTTACTGGGACAATTTTAAGGCAACTTCCTTAACTGAACCTAAAACAGAAGCACTTCTTCCTGTTGCAGCAAGCAATATTGTAAAGCACGGAAAAGGAACCATTAAATTCTTTATTTCACCGGAAAAGTGGTTCGGAATGACTTATCCTGAAGACAGGGAAAATGTTAAGAAGGAAATTGCAGGTAAAATTTCAGACGGTTATTATCCCCGCCACATTTGGGAGAAATAGCAATGCTTAAAAACCTTCCTTTAAAGTTTGATAAAATCTGGGGATACGAAATCTGGTTTGCATCTACTCACCCCAACGGCTGCCAGAAAGAGCTTAAGGATTTTGTAAAAGGAGATTATCCTCTTTTAGGAAAAGTTATACAGGCAAACGAAGCACTTAGCATTCAGGTTCACCCTGATGATGATTTTGCCGGAACTGTAGAGCATTGCCGGGGAAAAAATGAATGCTGGTATATTCTTGAAGCCCAGCCTGGTGCAAAACTTGTTTACGGAATTGATGAAAATATCGGCGACGAAGAAATAAAATCAGCTGTAAAAGACGGCACTCTTGAAAAATACCTTAAATACGTAGAAGTAAAAAAAGGCGATCTTGTTTATATTCCTGCAGGAACAGTTCATGCCATTGGCGGCGGTCTGCGTCTTCTTGAAATACAGCAGTCCAGCGATATAACTTATCGTCTTTACGATTACAACAGGGGAAGGGAGTGCCACGTAGAAAAAGCAGTTAAATGTTTAAACAGAAAAATTCCAGAAAAAATCATGCAGTTAACTGATACATTCGAATGTCCGTATTTTTCATTGGAAAAAATCAATATGGAAAAAAATCAGAATGTAAAGGCTGTATGTGCAAAAAAAAGCGATAATCCCGGAAATTACGTTTTGTTTTTTGTGGCTGAAGGAAATTTTACTGTAAACGGAAAAACTTTTTTTACCGAAGAATCCTTTACGGCTTTTCCCGGAGAAGAGCTTAACATTGAAGTCTTAAGTGAAACCGGTTCCATTATTAAAATTGTCTGTAAAACTGAATGTTAATTTATAAGCCATTGGAGTTGCCTGAAAAGTTCCGTCATTATGACTTGCAGCGGACTTAACATCTCATTCGGACAGAATTTGTCTTTTTTGCTTATTTACATTATATTAGGACTATGAAAAATAACGACGATATTGAAAATAAAGATAAAACAAACAGCTTGCCGGCAGAAGTTGCCTTGCCTGACAAACTCTGCATTATGCCTCTTGGCGGCCTGCCTATTTTTCCGGGAATTTTTACGCCCTTTATGGTAAGCAGTAGTGAAGACAAAAATGTAATTGAGGAAGCTTTTAAAGGCGACGGTTACATTGGATTTGTTCTGTTAAAGCAGGAAAATAAAAATCCTTCAGCTTCTGATTTACATTCGGTAGGAACTGTTGCACGGATTATTAAAAAAATTAATCTTCCGGACGGAGATTTAAATATTTTTGTTTCTACCATCACAAGGTTTAAAATTAAGAAAGTAATAAGCGAGTTTAATCCTATAGTTGCAGCCGTTGAATATCTTGATGATATTGGCGAAGATTCTTTTGCAGTAAAGGCTCTTACCCGCACTTTAGTAAGTGAATTGCGTGAAATAAGTGAATCTAATTCCATGATCAGCGATGAAATGCGTATGGCTATAAGCAAGCTTGATCATCCTGGAAAAATTGCTGACTACATTACGTCTATTTTAAATCTTGATAAAAACGAACAGCAGAACGTTCTTGAAACTCTTGATGTCCGCAAGCGCATGGAAAAAGCCCTGCTGTTTATTAAAAAAGAAAAGGAAATTCTTCGAGTTCAGAAAAAAATTCAAAATGAAATAAACGAAAAAGTTGAAAAAAATCAGCGGGAATATTTTCTCCGTGAAGAAATGAAAAGCATTCAGGAAGAACTTGGTGTTGCTTCTGATTCTAAAACGAACGACTACCAGAAGTTTAAGTCTAAAATAGAAAGCTTTAACTTTACTGGAGAAATTAAAGAAACCCTTGACAATGAACTGGAAAAGTTTCATCTTCTTGACACTCACGATCCGGAATATAACAGCAGCAGGACTTTTCTTGATTTAGTATGTGCGCTTCCGTGGAATGATTCTGCTGAAGAAAAGTACGAAATTGAAAATGCAGAAAAAATCCTTAATTCTGATCATTACGGACTTGATGACATTAAAAAGCGTATTCTTGAATATCTTGCTGTGCGTAAATTAAAGAAAGACGGAAAAGGTGCAGTTCTTATTTTAGTAGGTCCGCCTGGAGTGGGAAAAACAAGTGTAGGCCGCTCTATTGCAAAGGCAATGAACAAACCCTTTTACCGCTTTAGTGTTGGCGGTGAACATGATGAATCTAAAATCAAGGGATTCAGGAGAACGTATATTGGTGCAATGCCCGGACAGATTTTAACGGGACTTAAAATTACTAAGTCAAAGTCTCCTGTTTTTATGATAGACGAAGTTGATAAAATGAACGCTTCTGCCCAGGGCGATCCAAGTGCTGCTCTTCTTGAAGTTCTTGATCCTGAACAGAACAATGCTTTCAGGGACACTTACCTTGATTTGCCTTTTGATTTAAGCAGCGTGTTCTTTATCCTTACCGCAAATTCCCTTGATACAATTCCAGGACCTTTGCTTGACCGTGCAGAAATTATTGAGCTCAGCGGTTACATTGATCAGGAAAAAATGGAAATTGCAAAAAAATATCTTATTCCGAAAACGCTTTTGAAAAACGGATTGAAAAAAAGTCAGGTTAAGTTTTCTAAAGATGCACTGAGCCTTATTGCAACTGAATATGCAAGGGAAGCAGGCGTGCGTAATTTTGAAAAGTGCCTTGATAAAATAGAACGCAAAATTGTTTTCGAAAATATTTCTGACAAAAACATTCAGAACAAAGTTTTTAATGTAGACGTTGAACAGGTAAGAAAATATCTTGGCAAAGCTGTTTTTGATGAAAGCCAGATAAAGAAAGCATCCGTTCCCGGTACTGCAATTGGTCTTGCGTGGACAAGTATGGGCGGTGACACTTTGCTTCTTGAAGCCATAAGCTTTAAAAGCGGCCATCCTGAACTTATTTTAACAGGACAGATGGGTGACGTTATGCAGGAAAGTGCCCGCATTGCAATGAACTGGGTCAAGCAGTATGCAATAAATAACGGTATTGCCGAAGCCAAGTGGTTTGAAGAAAATACCATTCATCTTCATATTCCTGAAGGTGCAACTCCTAAAGACGGACCTAGTGCAGGCATTACTATGGCTACAACATTCCTTTCTCTTCTTAAAGGCAGGAAAATAAAAGAGCATCTTGCCATGACCGGGGAATTAAGTTTAACAGGACAGGTTCTTCCCATTGGAGGCTTAAGGGAAAAAACTGTTGCTGCAAAGAGAAATAAAATTAAGACAATTATAATTCCTAAAGCAAATGTACGGGATCTTGATGAAATTCCTGAGCATGTAAAGAAAGGCTTAAAGTTTATTCCTGTAACTGATGCAGGGGAAGTAATGAAGATTGTATTTTAAAGAGAAAAGCTTAGCCCGCTATGGAGTACCTTTAGTGCAGGAGGCTGAAAGAAGTTTCAGACTCCTGCATGAGCGTTAGCGAAGTACGGAACAGCGGTTATTTTTTTAAGTTCTGCTCCGTAAAAAAAGAAAATTATTTTCCTGTGTTAAGGAAGTTCTGTGTAAATACACGATCTGGGATTGCTGTTGTTGTGTCAATGTTTACGATTTCAATGAATGTTGTATGTCCTGTCTGAACGTTTTCCATTTTGTCGTCCATTGGAATGTAGAAATCTCCGTGCTTTTCGATTTTAGAAACTGAAAGCTTTTTAAGAAGGCGGTTATTTTTGTCGTAAAGTTCTGTGTAAACCGGATAGTAAATCTTTGCAGCTTCATCTACGTGGTAAACCCATACTTTGCGATAGTTGTACTGGCTTGACTTTTTGTCTTTTGGTGTTTCTATGATTACGTCGCAGTTTTTGTAAACTGTAGAGCCTACTGTTATGTCTTCTGTTGCAATGTATTCGTGGTAATCTTCTTCAAAGTCACGGCTTGAAAGATCATCGTAAGTTGCATCTGTTCCCATGAAAGATTTTGAACCTTCGCTGGCATTTACGCGTCTTGTGCTTTTAAGTGACGGAAGGTAAATGAATTTGTCGTCCGGACCGTTGTCTTTTTCTTCCATAAGGAAACGTGTATCTTTTACGCTTGCAGGTGAAAGGAACATCATTACGATTGTTGTGTTTCCGTTTACTTCCCTGCCGTATTCCTTTACAGCACGCTTTTCTGATTTTCCGCTTTTGTCTGTAAGTGTCATGTAAACGTTTGAAGTGGTGTAGTCAGGTTTTTTGAAGTCGCGAACTATGCTCATTATTTCATCGCCTTTTGCATTTCCTGTTCCCGTTCCCTGAGCAAATGTTACGCCTGTAATTGTTAAAAGTACAGCAAGTGCAGCCTTAAGTTTTGTTAATTTCATTTTGTTCTCCTGTTAAAGCCAGACAAAGCTCCTGTGAGTTCTGCCTGACTTGTTTTTTTAAGTTTTTATAAAAGTTCGCAACGCAAACTAATTTTTGCTTTTTACAGTGCAATAAAAGTTCAGCCTTCTATTGCCTTAGTTTCCTTTTTTTCTTCTTTAGGCTTTATGAATTTTGGATCAGCTATTGTAAGAATTCCAGGAATTATTGTCATTGCAAGGAAGCTTGATGTAAACATAACTAATGCAACAAGAACGCCTATGTAGCGGAGTACGACGAATTTTGAAAAGCACAGTACAAGGAAGCCGAATCCTACTGCAAGTGCATTTGTTGTAATGCCCCGTCCGCTTTTGTTGAATGTCTGTTTTGTAACTTCTTCAATGTTGTCTGACTTAGCTCTTTCTTCTTTGTATGTTGAAAGGAAGTGGATTGTGTAGTCAATTCCAACACCAACTGCAAGTGAAGCAATGATGCTTGTTACAAGATCAAGGTTTATTCCTGCAAAGCCCATAACCATGTAGTTAAGGAGGATTGAGAATACTAAAGGTATTGCTCCGATAATTCCTGCCCATGCTGACTTAAATGAAATGGCAAGAATGATGAATACTGAAATGAGTGAAAGTGCCAGTGAAGAAATCTGACTTTCTACAATCATGTCTGTCATGACAACTTCCATATCTGCAGAACCTGTTGATTCAAGTGTGTATCCTTCAGGGAAATGAGTTGCTGCATATTCTTTAGCATCGCTGATTATGGCTTTTACATCATCTGTTGTGTGAACACGGAGCTGGCATGTTATGCGCATAATGTTAGGATTAGATTCATCGTCAAGGAAACGGTCAAGTGATCCGCTTAAAAGTGTAAGGTAACCCTGAACTACGCCGGAAAGTTCTTCTCTTGTAGGAATGTTGTATTTTTCGTTGTTGTAAGGAACTTCGTAATATGCCGTGCCGTTATAGTTACATTCTTCCATTAAGATATTAACCATTTTTTCTACAGTTGCATATTTTCCGCCTGCTTCAATGTAAGCTCTGTTAAGCATATCAAGAATTTCTTCTGTTGTAAGCGAGCTGTTTAATTTTTCAAGTGAATCTGAATCTGAACCGTCGTCCTGTGCTCCCGGAACGTGCCATACCTGGTTTATTCTCTTAATGAAAGTTGGGAACGAAACGATTTTTCCTATGCCTTCATGTTTTGAAAGAAGGTAATTGTTCATGTCATCTACTGCTTTAAGGATTTCAGGATTTGTAATGTTTGTTGCAGCCTGAACTTCCTGAGTTAAAGCGTCATCTGAAAAATCCATGGCGAAAGGATCTTCTGCAAAAGGGTCTGATGCAAACGGGTCGTCGTCAAAAGATTGTACCTGTGCGAATGGGTCATCTTCGAAAATTGCATCTTCTGCAAAAGGGTCTTCTTCGAAAACTGCATCTTCCTGAGTTTGTACTGCAGCAACTGCCTTTGCGTCAGGGCTTATGATGTTGAAGAAAATGCTGTTTGTTCCTGCAAAACGTTCGTCTACGTAATCAATGTCTTTTCTAAACTGACAGTCTTTAGGGAAATAGTTTATAAGTGCCGTGTCAATTTTAAGGCTTTTTAAACCGATTACGCTGAATAAACATATTGCACTGCAGGTAATTATAAGCCTTACTTTAGTTCCGCAGAAAAATCTGAAAATTGAGTAAAGTGTATTTCCGCTTGCTTCATCTACTGATTTTCCGCCACGACGGGCCAGCCTGTATTCAAGTTTAGCCCTTACTTTTGCCGTAAGTTTTTCAATTTTATTTTTTCTTCCGACTTTTCTGTAATCCTTAGCGAGAAGAACTGCAGGAATAAATGTAACTGAAAGAATAAGTGAAATTGCAACACCTACTGCCGTAAAGATGGCAAAACTGTGAAGCGGTTCAATAGGGCTTGTAACAAGAGAAATGAAACCTACTGCAGTTGTAATTCCTGCAAGTAAAACTGCTTTCCATACTTCCTTAAGTCCTTTGAAAATACATTCCTGATACTTTTCTTTTGTAAGTTCTTCACCGCTGTTTTTAAGTTCAATGTAGTAATGTGTAAGAATGTGGATTCCGTATGCCGAACCTACTGCAATAAGTGCTACAGGGATAACGCTTGAAACAAGTGTAAATGTAACGCCGAAAAGTCCCATAAGTCCGCATGAAACTGCCGTAGACATTAAAACTGTAATGAGTGGAAGAAGTGTTCCTTCAAGAGTCTTGAAGCTGAGGTAAAGTGAAAGAAGAACTACTATAACTACAAGAGGAATAAGGCTTACAAGGTCTGCTGTCATAAATTCTCTTGAGCTTTCAGAAAGGCATGGTTCTCCAACAAGCTTGAACTTAAGGTTGTGGCCTTCTGTTTCTTCCTGAACGATTGTGCGGATTGCGCTAAGGCAGTTCTGCTGTCTCACTGAATCAGAAATGCTTGCCTTGTAAATCTGCTTTGCTTCGTCAAATGCTTTCTGCTTTAACTGAATTTCTTCAGCGTTGCCCTGTTTTTTGGCTTCTTTAAGTTCCTGTTTTGCAGCGTTATATGCATTTAAAGGTGCATTCTTTATTTCTTCAAGATTTGCTTTTGCCTGAGCAGCTGCTTCCTGGTCTCCGGATTCAATTGCCTGGTTAAGTGCATTTTCTGCCATTTCAATGTCTGATTCGTAAAGGCTTTTTGTAAGAAGCGTAACTTGAAGTTGTGCAGCTGTATTGTTGTCGTTTACAATAACACGGTTGTACATATCTGACCATTCGTTAAGCCTTGATTTAAGGCGGAAAATTCCTTCTTCTCCGGCAGAAAACTTTCCTGTTTCAGGATCGTAATCTTCATCCGGGATAAGCTGTGTTGCAGAAATTGCGCCGTATTCGTCAGCACATACGTAATCAATGTTGGTAAGGGAATCCATGCTCTGTACGTCCTGAAGTTCCATTGTGCGGTCTGTAATGTTTTTGATAACGTCAATGTATTCAGGAGTTAAGATAGTACCGTTGTCTGCTTCAATTGTAATGCCGATTGCAAGCATACTTCCAAAAGTGTCTTCTGTGTCAATAAGGCGTGTGTAAGCTTCGTCGTTTTGAGGGAAAAACTGTCTCATTGAATTTTCAAGAGCAAGATTTTTTAGAAAAAAACCGAAGAAACCTGTAAAGATAAGACATCCTGTTATGATAATCCATGGATGCTTGAAAAAGGCTTTGATGAATTTCATCTTGAATATACCTCTCGTTTGAATTTTATTGCGTTTATGAATATAAACCTTTGTTTAATATAATAATACTTTTTTTTTAAATGTCAAATGAATGATTGTTATTATTTATTTTTTTTAAACGGTATGAAATTTGTTTTAATTCTTATATTATAAGGAATTACGTAAAATGTTCAATATCTTAAACGGTTTAAGGAATTAAACTTATAATTATTAAAAAGTTTAACTGATTAAACGGTTTGACAAATGAGAATTTTAAGGTTATAGTTTTTATATGGCACTTAATAAAACTAAATTTAAAAAGCTTCAGTCAATGTTTAATGACTGCAGCCAGCTGTTTATTGTAATGGGCGATGTTATAAGGCAGAAAATCCTTCTTCAGCTGGCAGAAGCCGGAGCTGACGGAATAAATGTAGGTGAGTTAACGGCAAAATCTTCTCTTTCAAGACCGGCAATTTCACATCACCTTAAGGTTTTAAAAGAATGCGGCTTGATTACTTCTGAAAAAACGGGAACGCAGATTTTCTATAAGGCAGATTATAAGCGTCATCTGGAAAAAATCGGGGATTTTGTAACTAAAGCCCTTGATTTTATTGATGAAGTTGAAAATTCTCCGTCAAGCTGAAGGGAAAAGCCTGGCTGCCGTAAGCCGGGCTTTTGAAAATAAGGCTGAAATGTCTTTTTTTTTGCTTTTAACTGGAAATTGTGGTAAAATCTGTTTGTGGAAGAAAAAAACATCTGTCATAAGAAAAATTTAAATAGCCAAAACTCACTCTCCAAAGAAGAAATTTTTACCCGATGCATCCGTATTGCAAACAATCAAAATGAAAGTTCCTTTGTTTATGAATCTCTTTTGCAGGAAATGCTTTCTTATTATGGTGCAGACTGGTGCGGCATTTACGAGCATGATTCTGAACTTAAGGAAATAAAGTGCTTGAGCCGTCAGTACAGGGAAAAAACAGAACAGTCGTTTTTGCAGCCGGAACTTTTTGACTGCAGGCAGCTTTATTCTTTAAAAAGCATTTTGTCTGAAAGCGGCATAACTTATCTTTGCATAAAAGACATTCCTGATGATTTCCTTTCCCTAAAAAATTATCTTAAAGACAACGGCACTGAAAGCCTGATTATATGTTCCTTAAAATCAAGTTCGGCATTAAAAGAATTTCTCTGGATAAACAATCCTTCAGAAAATATGCAGTTTCTTGAGCCGGCTTCACTTTCTTTAATTCTTGTGCATAACGAAATACTTAAAGACGAATCAGCAGAAGTGGAAATGTTTAAAGCCATAACTAAAAGCTTTATAAGCGTGTACATTCTTAACTTAAAGAAAAATTCCATTCAGGCGCTGAATTCCAACATAAATGTAGAAGAATTTCTTACGGGAACTTTTAAAGCCAGCGATGATTTGAACGCCATTATAAAAGGTCTTGTAACGAAAAAGTTTGTAAAAAATGTCCTTAAGTTTATAGATTTAAAAACCCTTCCTAAAAGGCTGAACGGCCACAGTTCAATTTCAATTGAGTTTATAGGAAAAATCTCAGGCTGGTGCAGGGGAACTTTTATTCCCGTCTCTTTTACTGAAAAAGGTGAACTGGAAAAAGTGATTTTTTCTGTCCATAAAGTTGAAGATGAAAAGCAGAGGGAGCTTGAAATACAGCATGAACTTAAGCTTGCACTTGAAAATCAGAATGAAGTTTACATTGAAATGCTTAAAGTGCAGAGTAACGGAATCATTGCCAGCGACCTTGAAACAAACAAAATCATACTTATGAATGAATCGGCACGGCAGTTTTTTGAGCTTAAGGAAGGAGAAGAAGAAAACCTTCACTTTGACGACATAATCGAACGCATTGCTTCAGACGACAAAAGCCTTATTATTTCAAGAATCAGGCGTATGCAGAAAGACAGGGAAAATTTTTCATTTGATTTCTGGGTGCGTCAGTCTGATGGTTCGGAAATTGTTCTTCTTGCAAGGGCAAAAGTTCAGACTTTACGTAATGAGCGGAAAATCATTATATGTTCACTTACAGACATTACTGAAAACAAAAGGCTTGAAAGCGAGCTTGTTCATCTTTCGGAAACTGATTCCCTTACTCAAATAAGCAACAGAGGCAGCGGTGAAAAGAGAATTTCCAGGCTTCTTAATAACGGCGAATGGGGAATGTTCTTTTTGTTTGACATAGACAATTTTAAGTACATAAACGACACTTTCGGTCACACTGTAGGAGACAAAACTCTTGTTTCCATAGCAGACTGCCTTAAAATGAGTTTCCGCACTTATGATGTTGTAATGCGTCTTGGCGGCGATGAGTTTGCTGTTTTTGCTGTAGGAATAAAAAGTGAAAACGTAGGGCAGGAATGTCTGGACAGGCTCTTTAATTCCATCAAGAAAATCCGCATAAAGGAAATGAAGGACAGGGAAATTGAAATAAGCCTTGGTGCCGTTTTGTGTGACGGTAAGGAAGAATTTTCTTTTGATCAGATTTATCAGCAGGCAGACAAAATGATGTATGAGTGCAAGAAAGTTGACGGAAGCTGCTATATGTTTTATCACGGCTGATTTTTGTACCGGGAGTTGATTTTTACGCTTAGGGCAGATTTTGTGCTGACGATAATGCCATGTGCCTAACATGCCATGTGCCTAACTTGCTAACAAATTTAATTTAGACTAAAATGCATTTATGTCAGTAAAATCTTTTGTGCGTGTAAATAAAGTTCCTGAAGGTCAGGATAAAATTCAGATTGAAGGTGCCAGAGAGCATAATCTTAAAAATATAAACGTAGAGTTTCCGCGGAATTCCCTTGTTGTAGTAAGCGGACTTTCCGGCAGCGGAAAATCATCACTTGCCTTTGATACTCTTTTTGCTGAAGGTCAGAGGCGCTACATGGAAAGCCTTTCTTCTTACGCCAGACAGTTTCTTGGAAGAATGGACAAGCCTGATGTTGATCTTATTACCGGACTTTCTCCAGCCATATCGATTGAACAGAAATCTACCAATAAAAATCCCCGTTCAACAGTTGGAACTGTAACTGAAATTTACGATTATTACCGCCTGCTTTTTGCAAGAATAGGAAAAGCCCATTGTCCTAAATGCGGAAGGGAAATCAACGAGCAGAGTACGGATCAGATTATAGACACAATTTTAAGCTGGAACGAAGGAACTAAACTTACGCTTCTTGCACCTGTCATTCGCGGTAAAAAAGGCGAACACGTTAAGGTTTTAGATGATGCCAGAAAAGCCGGATTTGTAAGGGCCAGAATTGACGGTCTTCTTGTAGAGCTTGAAGATTCCGTTAAGCTTGACAAGCAGAAAAAGCATACTATAGAAATTGTTGTAGACCGCATTGTACTTAAAGAAGATATCCGTAAACGCCTTGCCGGTTCCGTTGAAACTGCATTGAATTCTGCAAACGGAATGCTTATTGCACTGCGCCGGGTAAACAAAGAAGATGAAGCTTACGAACAGGTAACTGCAGCCCTTGATTTAAAGGGAACGCCTTACAACCGTGATGCAAGTTATATAGAAGAAGAAGTTTTTTTCAGCCAGAAAAATGCCTGTCCTGACTGCGGTATTTCTATTCCTGAACTTCAGCCGAGACTTTTTTCATTTAACAATCCTTTCGGTGCCTGTCCTGAATGCAGCGGACTTGGTGAAAAAATGGAATGGGACATAAACCGTCTTGTTCCTAATAAAAATCTTTCCTTTAATGAAGGAGGAATTGCCTTTTACAATCCTGAAAGTGCATGGAACCAAAGCGTGTTCAGTGCTGTGGCTAAAGAAGCAGGTTTTTCCCTTGATACGCCTTTAAAGGATTTAACTGAAGAACAGTACAGCTATTTGTGGAACGGTGATGAAAACAGAATTTTAGAGTGGACTTACGAAAAGCAGAGCGGAGAAGGTTATTCTAAATACAAAAGGCCCTGGCTTGGCGTTATGAATGACGTAAAGCGCCGTTATACAGAAGCATGGGGCGAAAGTCAGCGTGAAAAAATGCAGGAAAAGTTTATGTCTGTTTCCCAATGCACCTGCTGTAACGGCAAAAAGCTAAGGCCTGAAGCATTAAGCGTAACTGTGGGCGGAAAAGATATATGGAGCCTTACTGAACTTTCCGTTACTGAAACAATTGATTTTTTCAGGGAACTTTCACTTACAGAAACAGAAAGCAAGATTGCAGGCCAGATTCTAAAGGAAATAAATGCAAGGCTTAACTTTCTCAAAGATGTAGGGCTTGAATACCTTACTTTGCACAGGAGTGCTTCAACACTTTCCGGCGGAGAAGCTCAGCGTATACGTCTTTCTACACAAATCGGGTCAGGGCTTACTGGTGTTATGTACATTTTAGATGAACCTTCCATCGGGCTTCACCAGCGTGACAACGAAAGGCTTATAAAATCTTTGACTTATCTGCGTAATCTTGGAAATACAGTAATTGTTGTAGAACACGACGAGCAGACTATGCGTACTGCAGACTGGCTTATTGATATTGGTCCCGGAGCAGGCGTTCACGGCGGAATGGTTATGGCAAGCGGAACTCCCCATCAGGTAATGGAAGTGCCTGATTCTGTTACAGGTCAGTATCTTGCTGGAAAAATAAAAATGGAAATTCCTGTCAGCCGCAGAAAAGGAAACGGAAAATTTATCTGCATAAAAGGTGTTTCAGAACATAACTTAAAAAATATTGACGCAGAAATTCCCCTTGGAACATTTACATGCATTACAGGCGTTTCAGGAAGCGGAAAATCCACTTTAATGAATGACGTACTTTATCCTGCTGCAAGCAATGCAACTATGAAAACTGAATATCCGGCAGGAAAATACAAATCAATAGAAGGACTTGAAAACATTGACAAAGTAATCAGCATAGACCAGACACCAATAGGCCGTACTCCAAGAAGCAATCCTGTAACTTATATCGGCGTTTTTGACAAAATACGGGAACTTTTTTCAAGCCTTCCGGAAGCAAAAGCTAAAGGCTATAAGTCAGGAAGATTCAGCTTTAACGTAAAGGGCGGACGATGCGAAAACTGTGAAGGTGCAGGAACAATCACTATAGAAATGAACTTTCTCCCTGATGTTTTCATTCAGTGCGATGTATGCCACGGAAAGCGGTTTAATCAGGAAACTCTTGACGTAATGTACAAAGGCAGGAATATAAGCGATGTTCTTGACATGACAATAGAAGAAGCTGCTGATTTTTTCAGCGGAATTCCACACATTTCCCGTAAGCTTGAAACTTTAAAGGATGTAGGTTTAGGCTACATTCAGCTTGGTCAAAGTGCGCTTACACTTTCCGGCGGAGAAGCCCAGCGCGTAAAGCTTGCATCAGAACTTTGCAGACCATCAACAGGAAAAACCCTGTATATACTTGACGAACCTACAACAGGGCTTCACTTTGTAGACATAATGCAGCTTATGAAAGTAATACAGCGTCTTGTAGACAAAGGAAATTCCGTAGTGATGATAGAGCACAACCTTGACGTAATATGTCAGGCAGACTGGATTATAGATTTGGGACCTGAAGGCGGAACCGGCGGCGGAGAAGTAGTTGCCTGCGGTACACCAGAAGAAGTGGCTCTTGACAAAAAAAGCTGGACAGGAAAATTTATTTCCCAGATGCTGAACCGCTGATTTGATTTTTGCAGATGGTTTTGTATGTTGAGAAGAATTGCCTTAGCTGATATAATCAGAAAAAAATGAAAAGTTCCTCATTTAAAAAATTAGTATTTGCTGCGGTAATTTTTCTCTTTAACATTTTTAACTGTTTTTCTCAGGACAATGTAAGCGTAATAAATATTGAAAGTGCCCAGAATACTGAATACAGGAAAAATAAAGATACAGGTCAGGAAGAAGTCATTCTTAAAGGTCAGGTTGCAATAAGCGTAACAAAAGGCAGTACTAAAACAGTCATTTACGCTGATAAAGTTACTTTTAACCGTCAGACTGACATGGTTTATGCAGAAGGAAGCGTTTCCCTTACACAGACAGGCAGCTCTTCCGGCGAACAGAACATTACTGCTTCAACTCTTCTTTTCAACACAAGCACTCTTGAAGGAGTTTTTGACGGCGGACGTGTAGTGCAGAAACAAAGCGATGCAATTAACCTTCCTTCAGGGTCTACGCTTATAGTTTTTTCTGATATTTTCGGACGTGATTCTTCCAATACGATTGCCTTTAAAAATGCACAGCTTACTTTCTGTGACAGCGATGATCCTCACTGGAAAATATGGGCAAGCAGAATATGGCTTCTTCCGGGAGGCGAGTTTGCTTTTTTCAACGCACTGCTTTATGTAGGACACGTTCCTCTGGTTTATCTTCCGGCATTTTATTATCCGAAGGACGAACTTATTTTCAATCCTTCTTTCGGATACGATGAGCGTTTAGGCTATTATTTTCAGACAACAACTTATCTTTACGGACGAAAACCTTTAGACACATCTTCAGATGATTCAGACGATGATGACATTACGAAAGGCCTCTTTAACTTTATGAAATCCACTTCTTTAAAAGAGCAGGTCAGGGAAGGTCTTGTAATGCACAATCTTGATTCTGACTACAAAGGCGACACAACTAATTACCTTAAAATTATGGCTGATTATTACACAAACCTTGGCGTAATGGTCGGCGTTGAAGGCGTGTACAAACCTTCCAGAATAATTTCCAGCATAGAAGGCAGCGTTAAACTGGGATTTTCCAATACTCTTTTTGAAAACGCAAATTATTCTCCGTATTACAACAATAAAACTTACTCCGATTCGTCTAACTTTATGGGAATGAAGCTTCCGTTCCGTTACAGTGCAAATTTAAAAGTTGCCATGACGAAGCCTTTTAATTTTTCCATTTCAATGCCTGTTTATTCAGATCCGTATTTTACAGATGATTTTGCAGAACGAAGCGAATACATAGACTGGCTTGGATTTTTAATGAGCGGTTCAGGAGATGATGAAGAAGATTCAACTTCAAACACTGTGTCAAGTTTTTCATGGCAGGCAAAAGGTTCATACACTTTCAATGTTCCGCAGATTTTAAAGCCTTACATTTCTTCCCTTGCAATTTCTGAATTAAGTGCTTCACTTGCATTCAGTTCAAGAGCAAGAGGCTCTTCCGGAGATTCTGATTTTCTTGCAGAAGATTCTTATTGGCAGAAGTATACGCCTGAACGTTCGTTTTTTTATCCTTCAGCTATAGTTCCTCTTAAAGTTACGGGAAAAATTTCAGGAACACTTTTCCAGACTTCTTCTTCCAAGTCTTCTTCTTCAACGGAAAAAAAGCAGGCTATAACTTTTTCAGTTCCAATGGAAGCACCTGAATCTTTGCTTACGCCTGAAGAAATTGCAAAAAAGCTTGAAGAAAAATCAGCAGATGAGTCAGAAAAATCAGCAGAAGAAAAATCCGCTGTTGCAGAAACAGAAACAAAATCAGGCTCCGACACAGAATCAGCAGAAAAGAAAAATATCTTTAGCGAAAGCGATCTTCCTCTTTTAACTTCATCTGCAAGCTCTTCTGTCCAAAGCATTTCCGGAGTAGATTATTCCCTTACTTATTCCTTTACGCCCCAGTACACAAGCCAGATTTCATATCAGTCTACAACGGAAAACCCCATTGCTACACCGGAAGATTTTCAGTGGAGCAAGTTACATTCTTCATATTATCAGGTGAAATTTCCTGCAACTTTAACAAGCAAAATAGGCTACAGAAAAAATTTCATTTCCATGACAAACACATTCAGCTTTAACGGCGTTTACCAGAAGCACCCGAACTTAGACGGCTATGAAGACACAAGTGCTGCAAACGTTAAAAAGACAGACTATGCTGCAAAAAAACTTGACTTAAGCAATTCAAATTCCGTTTCGTTCAAGCCGTTTATAAATTCTTCACTTTTTAAAAATACAGGAATTGACTGGAACACTACAGTTAAAGTTATAGAAACAGATTTTACAGGCGATGCAGAAAATCCTGAGTGGGATTACAAAATGATGCGTCTTTACAGCAAAGACTGCGTTACAACCCATACTTTAAGCGGAACAATTTCGGCTACACAGGGCGATTATACTGAATCACTTGTTTTGACTACAAAACTTCCTCCGCAGACTGAATACTATTCGGGAACTTTTAAATTTGCCTTTCCTTTAGGTTCATTTTCCGTAACATCAGGCTTTCAGCAAAAATCTTCAGATGATGAAACTTTTGAAAAACTGCCTCTTTCACAGACAATGTCCCTGAGCTTTTTCAGCAAAACCCTTACTTTAACGGAAAGCTACACTTACAAACTTGAAGAATGGCACCACGACTCATTTAAAATTTCTGCTGCATGGAAAAAACTGTCTCTTGCCTACACAATGAGCTACACTTTCGGATATGACTTTGACAAGACAGACGGCTGGACAATCAGGGAAGAAAAAGAATTCCTGCCTTACTCTTTAAGCTTAAACTATTCAAATTCAGGAAACACATACACTTTCTGGAAAAACAGAATTTCATTTTCGCCAAAAATAAATACGAGCGTAGTTTACGACTGTCTGCGGCCTACAAATTCTTACTTTACATTTTCACCGTCGCTTACATTTAAGATAAATAAATTCTTTGACTTAAGTTTTTCAGCTGAAACAAGAAACAACGTAATCTTCAGGTATTTCCAGAAATACACTGAATTTAAAGATACAATCGGCGGAGAAGAAAATCCTTTTATTGACCTTTTCAACTCATTTAAATTCTGGGGCAACGGAAAATTCTATGATCCTTCCCAGACTGCACGAAAAAATTCAGGCTTTAAGATGAAAAGCTTTAAAATCAGCGTAACCCACGATCTTGACGACTGGGACATGACAGCAAGCCTTACCTTTAAACCAAGAAGCGTAACTAACAGCGACAACACAAAATCTTATGATTACCATCCTTACTTTTCATTCAGCGTAACATGGCGTCCAATGGCAAGCATGAAAACTGAAATTGTTGACGAATACGGAAAATGGGAACTTAATCCATAAATTCATAATTTTAATTGTCAAACGGCACAAAATGGAATAAACTTTAAACATAATTCTTTTACAGGAGGAATAAATGCTGGAAGATGAAAATGTAGAAGACGAAAATCTTACTGTTCAGCAGGAAGATTCTGCAGAAGATGTGTCTTCAGATTCTAAAAATAAAGAAAGCAAATTTGAAAATTTTAAAACGAAGTTTTTTAATTTTGTTGACAAAGGCGTAAGTGCTTCAAAAAAAGGACTGAAAAAAGCCGGAACTGCAATAAGTGAAACCGGAACTAAATCAGTTCATAAAGTTGAAATTGCAAACCTTAACTCCAAGTTTAATGACAGCTGCAAGAAGCTTGGAAATGTTGTATACGAAAAATTCAAGGAAGGAAAAACAGTTTCTTCTTCAGACAGTGAAATTTCTGAAATTTACGGTAAACTTGATTCCATAAAGGCTGAAATTGCAAAGCACGAAGAAATAATCAAGTCAATCGGTGCAGAAAAGTCTGAACCTAAAGATGCAGAATAATTTTACAAAATAAATAAATTTTAAGAGGTAAACTATGGAAAAAACAAATCAGTATGCAGGCACTCAAACAGAAAAGAATTTGCAGACTGCCTTTGCAGGAGAATCTCAGGCAAGAAACAAGTACACTTACTTTGCTTCTGTTGCTAAAAAAGAAGGCTACGAGCAGATGTCTGCACTGTTCCTGAAAACTGCAGATAATGAAAAAGAACACGCAAAAATGTGGTTTAAGGAATTAAAGGGCATTGGAACTACAGCTGAAAACTTAAAGGCTGCAGCAGAAGGTGAAAACTACGAATGGACAGATATGTACGACGGTTTCGCAAAAACTGCTGACGAAGAAGGTTTCCACGAACTTGCTGCAAAATTCCGTGCTGTAGCTGCAATTGAAAAGCATCACGAAGAAAGATACCGCAAGCTTCTTCAGAACCTTGAAACTGCACAGGTATTTGAAAAGAGTGAAGTAAAAATCTGGGAATGCCGTAACTGCGGACACATTGTTGTAGGAACAAAAGCTCCTGAAGTTTGTCCTGTTTGTGCACATCCTAAAGCTTATTTTGAAGTAAGTGCAGAAAATTACTAAGGCTGAAAAACAGGCTGCCTGAACTGTGTGCGGTGCTTGACTTAAGCCAGCATTGTAAAGTTGATTTACAGGCAGCTTTATCTGAATTAAATGGAAATTGCCGGATAAACTTAAAGCTTGTCCGGCAGATTTTATTCTGCTGATGTTAAAAATCTTTTCCAATAATCTTAAAGGTTTTAGAAAACAGAGAAAACTTTCCCAGTTAGAATTATCAAAAAAATCCGGCGTTTCGCTGGGAATAATCAAAACTCTGGAAAACAGCATTTACTGGACATCGGGAAAAACAATAGGTGCATTGTGCAGGGCTCTGGAAATTTCCTACGACAGGCTCTTTGACGAAAAGGCTGATTTTACTGCTGTAAATCGTGTAAATGAAAAATCCTTGAAAGAAGTATTTGCCTTAAACCTTGCAAGATTTATGTATTACAGAAACGTCACTCAGGAATATCTTTCAAAATCTACAGGAATAAAAATCAGGACACTTTCGAATTTCGCTACAGCCTGCACGTTACCTTCTCCTGAAAAAATCAAGCTGATAGCAAAAGCCCTTGACGTAAAAATCTGGATCTTGTTCAGGGAAATAAAGACAAACCTTCCTTTAAAAATTGAAAAAGAAATATTTATCTCCATGACAAAAGAACAGCGTACTGCTCTGGCACTGCAGATTCTGGAATTTGAAAGAGATGAATTTTTTGATTTCTTCTACTGCGGAAACTGATGCAGAAATTAAAACAAAAATTAAAAGGAACTTAAGTGGATAAAGACAACTGCTTTGAAATTTTTTCATCTAACCTCAGAAATTTTCGGGAAAGCCGCAAAATCTCAAGAAGAGAACTGGAAAAAAAATCACTGGTTTCAGAAAGGATAATAATAAATCTGGAAAAAGGAAAAAACTGGACTCAGCCTGAAACAATCGAAAAAATCTGCAGGGAACTTAAAATCACTTACGACATGCTTTTTATGAAAAACCCGGACTTTTCCTGCCCTGAAACAGTAAACCAGAGCAGCTTAAGGAGAGTTTTCGGTAACAACTTAATCAGATTCATGTACTTTAGGGGACAGACGCAAAAAGACATAGCAAAAGCTACCGGCATACCGCTGAAAAGCATTTCTGACTTTGCCACAGGTGCTTCATGGACAAACTTAAAGCGCATAGCAGAAATAGCGGAAAAACTTAAAGCGCCTGTATTTACCTTGTTCCGTGAATTCAGAATAAGCCTTCCTCTTGAATACGAAAAGTTAATCTACCTGAAACACACATTTGAAGAAAAACTTCTGCTTTCCCAGGAACTCATTGAATGTGACGACGACGGCGTTTTCTCTGACTTCCAGAAAAGTAATTGACCCGGAGTGTATGTTTCAGGCATGGAAATCTGATCGTAAATCAATATGTCAGTGTAAAGACTTTTCCTTCTTCGAAAGTTTTTACGGAATAATATTTGTCAATCAAATTGAATAAAGCAGAAAAATCTGAATCGCTGGTCATAGAAATCTGTCTACCCGGAAGAATTATATAATCAGGAAGATTTTCTTCAACATCGTGTAAAAATTCCTTCATGAATTCAGGGTTCTGTTTTAAGACAGGCTTTTGATAAAAGAATTTCTGATTTGAAGTTTTTCCTGATTTAAGGTAATACTTAACATCATTTCCAAGTACTAAAATATTAGAATCATAAGGTGTCTGATTTTTAAGGAAATCAATTATCTCATTTGCATAAGGTTTTGCCGCCAGAGGCATTTTTTGCCCTGCTGTTTTGCAAGATATGCGAATGTCTCTCCGTAAAGTCCCGGTATTGAAGCACTGGAAGCTTTGCCGCAAAATAAACAAAAAGCAGCAGTTGAAATTGTAAAGCAAATCCTTGAATTCGGAAAATAAAATTTGAAGAATAATAAGCATTTTCGAATTTTTCATACGGGCGGCTTTTTAAGGGGTTGCTTTTTTCAAAATCAACCCCTTAAAAAACAGGCTTTCCAGGGTTCCGCTATTCGCTCATTCCTACGCTCCGCTACGGAACGCCTCCGGCGCCCTTCCAATCCTTGCCGCAGGCAAGGCGTGTGCGAAAGCACACAATTAAATAAAGTTAATTTTTCGAAGAAAAATTAAGCCAGAGACAAACGGAAGAGCCAAAGGCTCTGGAGTTTTTCTCGCAATCCTTGCCGCAGGCAAGGCGTGTGCGAAAGCACACAATTAAATAAAGTTAAT
>CAMCRZ010000031.1 GCA_945877425.1 uncultured Treponema sp. | reverse complement strand
CAGTTTTGACGTAATAGAAAAGTGCACCGGCGTTACAAAAGAACAGATTCTGCAGCGCTTAGGCAAGTAAACACTTAAAAAAAAGCCCTCGCTTTATTTACGAGGGCTAAATCTTATTTGTAAAGACCTACATCTTCTTCTGGTTCTACTGTAACAGATTCTTCTGAAACAGCGGATACAGCAGACTCTGCAGGAACAACAATAACTTCTTCTTCTGCCTCTTTAGTTGAAGCACAAGAAACAAAAACGCCTGCACAAACAACAGCAGCAGACAGCAAAACTAATAATTTTTTCATTATAAAGCCTCCAGATAAAAATAAAAGCCCGGCACTTACACCGGACTTTACAAGAAAAGCGTTTACTATTCTTCTAAGCTAACCTGCTTGTATGTACCCTGGTAGTCCCAGTTGCCAACAAGTGTTTGACCTTGGTAAACATTTGCATAAACAGAAAGCTTTTTCTGATCTGTTATTTGTGTATTACTTTTTGATGAAACAGAAGCTGCAGGAGTTACTGATGTTAAATCTAACGGAGTTTTACCATCTTCGCCTACAGGGATTCCGTCGCTATTTAACTTTGTTGCAGGGTTAAGTAAGTAAACCTTATATGTTGTTTTATCATTTTCATTTTTTGGGGCTTCCTGTGTAATGTAAACAAGAACAGAAGCTATTCCATTTGAAAGTGTTCCGGCAAAGTTTCCGTTAAAAGCCGGTATAACTTCAGTTTCTTTTGGTTCACCGACAGTTGCATTGGTTGTTGCACCGAAGTTACTTGCCTGAAGGTCTGTAACGTTTTCATATCTTGAAACATAGTAATCGATATTAGCCGAGTCTTTTCCCGTGCTTCTCATTCCAATTACACAGAAATTCTTTTTTCCGTTTTCTTCTTCAAGATCAAATATAATACCCATTACACCAGCTCTCTTTCCACCAGTAGCATCAGCTCCATATGTAGAATTTACTGTATCAAAGCTAACTTTTAATGTTCCTCCTGCATGCTTGAATACTGTAGAAGAAATTCCGCGCTGAACTTGATCTGTGTCGTTTGTGTGGTTAATAGAGTAGTGATTATTGCTTCCAGAAATCATGTTGTATGGATCATCATCGTCTGAACAGCTGACAAAACCCATTGCCATAGCTAAAATAGCACTTCCTAAAATAATTTTTGAAAATTTCATAATTTCTCCCTTAGGCACAATGCCTAAATAGTTTGATATCTGTCCTAAGACAGTGATTTAAAAGCCCTGCTGTTAAATCAATATGTCAAGATTATAACACAGTTTTTAACAATATCAAATTTTTTAGCTGAAATTTAATCTTTTTTAAGAAGTTACCTTATGTGACCGTTGCCGTCTATTAAATACTTTGTTGTTGTAAGAGCCTTTATGTCCATTGGTCCGCGAGCGTGAAGTTTCTGCGTAGAAATGCCTAATTCAGCACCAAATCCAAACTCACCGCCATCAGTAAAACGGGTAGAAGCGTTAACGTAAACACAGCTTGCATCAATTTTTTCCTGAAAAATACGTGCGTTCTGCAAATTTTCCGTAATAATGCTTTCACTGTGCTTTGTATTGTGGCTGTTAATGTATTCTATTGCATCGTTTAAAGAAGTTACTGTTTTTATGCAGCATTCGTAGTCAAGATATTCATTGCCAAAGTCAGAATCTGTGGCTGCCGTAAGATTTTCCGGAGAAATGCCTGTTTTGCTTAATATTTCGTAAGACATGGAATCAGCGTGAAACTTAACTCGGCCGGCGAATTTCTTTGCTAATTCAGGCAGGAATTCCTGTGCAGCTTTTTCGTGAACTACAATACATTCAATTGCATTGCACACACTTGGGCGCTGAATTTTTGCATTTTCAGCAATAAGAACGGCTTTAGTCAAATCAGCAGAATCATCAATGTAAAGATGACAAACTCCGCTGCCTGTTTCTATAACCGGAACTTTTGCATTTAAAACTACATTCTGAATAAGTTTTTTTCCGCCTCTTGGAAGAACAACATCAATTTTTCCTACAGCATTCAGGATTTGCTCAACGTCTTCGTGGGAAGAATCTTTTACCTGAACAAGTTCTATTGCATCACTTACGCCTTTAGGTGTCTGGTTAAGGGCTTCCTTTATGATTTTTACTATTGCCTTATTTGAATTATAGGCAGACGATGAACCTCTTAGCAAAATAGCGTTGGAACTTTTGTAAGCAAGACTGAACGCATCAACCGTAACGTTCGGACGGCTTTCGTAAATCATTGCAATTACGCCTAAAGGAACTCTAACCTGACGGATATTCAGCCCGTTTGGTGTTTTCCAGCCGGTGATTTCCTGCCCGATTGGGTCTGTCTGTGCAATAACGATTTTTAAGCTTTCAAGAATAGAATCAATTCTGTCAGAGTTAAGTGCAAGCCTGTCTATTAAACTTTCGCTTATTCCCTTTAATCGGGCATTTTCCACGTCTGTTTTGTTTGCTTCGAGAATTTCATTCCGCCGTAAATCAAGGGCAGCAGCAACTTTTTCAAGGGCAGCGTTTTTTTCCAGCGCATTTTGTCCGGCTAAAAGTGAACTTGCTTTCCGTAATTTTATGTATGATGATTCAAGTGAAGTTTCTGCTGCCATTTTGCCTAGTTCTCCGTTATTCTGATTTTTTACTGTAACAACGCAGGTGCTGTCTAAAAAGTAATGTTATGCTGCTTCACCATTTAATTTAATAGTTGGCAAGAAAGTACATTCCAAGAAGTATTGCAATTCTTGATTTTTCTTCTGACCATTTTGCATCTCTTGGAAGATTTTGAACGTACCACCAGAAAACACCGAATTCAGGATCAATGCGGAATGCGTATTCGTCAAATTCTTCTGATTTAGTCTGAGAGCCAAACATAAGGTAAACAACGTCGTCAACTATGCTGAAAAATAAAGGGTAACTTTTTATGTAATTGTTTGTAGAAAGAAGCTTGCAGAATTCTTCAAGATGATAAAGTACCTGAGCCTTTAATGATTCGTCTGATTCTTCAACCCAGGTTTTCTGGATAAGAAGCACCAGATTGTTGTGAAAACTTGTAACTAATTTGTTTCCGCTTTCATCTGTATTTTTTGCAATATTACTGAAATTTTTTGATGCACCGAATATTTCCGAAACTTCAACTGCAGAAGAAACGGCATCTTCGTCTTTTTCTGAAGATAAAAGGCTTTTCATTGCTTCAAGGGACTTTTTTTCAATAAATTCTTTAATTAAATCTTCGTTCATACTTGTGCCATTTTAGATTTTTAAGTGATTTTATTCAAGGGTATGGAATTTCCGGCGGCTGCACTAAGCTGTCTGCTGCCTGTTTTGCTTTCCGGAATGCTGTAAAAAGTTTCACAGGAAAAGCCGTATTTTTTTTGGGAAAAGTAAAATCTGTAACCATAAAATCAAGGGAAAATCCCTAAAATAAAAGGTTTAGAAAAAAAAATAAAATCTGAACCCATAAAATGCAAAAAAGAGCTTAAATTCCGTAAAAGAGAGAATTTTACACAATTGACTAAAAACACTATCGCTAGTATCCTAAATGTATAAAAACGCTATATGTAGTGGGAGAGTAGAGCGTATTTCTAAATATTATATAGATTTAGAAATTTCAACTGATTCAAATCACAATTATAGCCGTATAAATAAAAGTTTAAGGTGACAGTATGAAAATTATCAAACGCAGTGGCGCTGAGGCGATTTTTGACAGAGAAAAAATAGCAACTGCTATTGGAAAGGCAAATGTTCAGGTTCCAGAAAAGGAGCGCCTGACACAAACTCAGATAAATTCCATTGTTGATGATATAGAAATTGAATGTCACAAAGAAGGTCACGCTTTAAACGTTGAAGATATTCAGGATTTAGTTGAAACAGGCATTATGCAGAATGGTGCATACAACGTTGCAAAGCTTTACATTACTTACCGCTATCGTCATGAAATTCTCCGTAAGGAAAATACTACAGACAAGCAGATACTTTCTCTTCTTGAAGAAAACAACGAAGAAGTTAAGCAGGAAAATTCAAATAAAAACCCTACAGTTGTGTCTGTTCAGCGTGATTATATGGCTGGCGAAGTTTCCAAAGACATTACACGCCGATTCCTTTTAGATCCTGATATTGCAAAGGCACACGATGAAGGAATAATTCACTTCCATGATGCAGATTATTTTGCCCAGCATATGCACAATTGCGATCTTGTAAACCTTGAAGATATGCTCCAGAATGGCACAGTTATAAGCGGAACTAGAATTGATCGTCCTCACTCTTTTTCTACAGCCTGTAACATTGCCACACAGATAATTGCACAGGTTGCTTCATGTCAGTATGGCGGACAAAGCATTTCTCTTGCTCACCTTGCACCTTTTGTAGAAGTAAGCCGTCAGAAGTTTAAGAAAGAAGTGCGTGAAATGATTAACTCTACAGGCCTGCAGGTTTCTGAAGAACAGTTTAACTTTATGGTAAATCAGCGCTTGAGGGAAGAAATTAAGCGCGGTGTTCAGACTGTTCAGTACCAGGTTATTACACTTATGACTACAAACGGTCAGGCTCCATTTGTTACGGTTTTCATGTATCTTAACGAAGCAAAAAACGAGCAGGAAAAGTCTGATCTTGCAATGATAATTGAAGAAGTGCTCAAGCAGCGCTATCAGGGTGTAAAAAACGAAAAAGGCGCATGGATTACACCTGCATTTCCTAAACTGATTTACGTACTTGAACCGGATAACGTTGAACAGGGAAGTCAGTATTATTATCTTTCAGAACTTGCTGCAAAATGCACAGCCAGACGTATGGTTCCGGATTATATTTCTGAAAAGAAAATGCTTGAACTTAAAGACGGAAACTGCTATCCGTGCATGGGCTGCCGTTCGTTCCTTACTGTTTACAAAGATGTTGCCGGTCATCCAAAGTTCTACGGAAGATTTAATCAGGGTGTCGTAACTCTTAATCTTGTTGATGTTGCCTGCTCTTCGGGAAAAGATATGTCTAAATTCTGGCAGATTATGGAAGAAAGGCTTGAACTTTGCCACAGAGCTTTAAGAATTCGCCACGAGCGTCTTCTTGGCACAAAAAGTGATGCAGCTCCAATTCTCTGGCAGAATGGTGCACTTGCCCGCTTGCCGAAAGGTGCTGTAATTGATGAGCTTCTCTACAACGGATATTCAACAATTTCATTAGGTTACGCCGGTCTTTGCGAATGTGTCCGCTATATGACAGGAAAAAGCCACACTGATCCGGAAGCAAAACCTTTTGCAATAGACGTAATGCTTGCCCTTAACAATGCCTGCAAAAAATGGAAGGCTGCAGAACACATTGACTATTCTGTTTACGGCACACCTCTTGAAAGTACAACTTACAAATTTGCAAAATGCCTTAAAAGAAGATTCGGCGTAATTCCTGAAGTTACGGACAAAAACTACATTACAAACAGCTATCATGTAAATGTTACTGAAAAAATCGATGCATTTACAAAACTTTCATTTGAAAGCCAGTTCCAGGAGTTAAGTCCGGGCGGTGCTGTTTCTTACGTTGAAGTTCCTAACATGGAAAATAATATTCCTGCAGTTATGACTCTTTTAAAGCACATTTACAACAACATAATGTATGCAGAACTTAACACAAAAAGCGATTTCTGCCAGAAGTGCGGTTATACAGGGGAAATTCAGATTGTAGAAGATGAAGATAAAAAGCTTGTGTGGGAATGTCCGAACTGTAAAAACCATGATCAGGCAACTATGAATGTTGCACGAAGAACTTGCGGATACATTGGCACTCAGTATTGGAATCAGGGAAGAACACAGGAAATTAAAGAAAGAGTTCTTCATTTGTAATTTGTAAGATGAATTATGGCGAAATTAAAAAAATTGACATTGCAAACGGAGAAGGTGTCCGTGTTTCTCTTTTTGTAAGCGGATGCCGTGTCCATTGCTCTGGCTGCTTTAATTCGCAAACCTGGGATTTTTGTTACGGAAAAGAGTTTACGCAGCAAGTTCAGGATGAAATTATAGAAGCTTTGTCTTTTGATTTTATAAGCGGACTTACAGTTTTAGGCGGAGAACCATTTGAGCCGGAAAATCAGCGGGAACTTACGCCTTTCCTGAAAAGAGTAAAAGAAACGTTTCCGCAGAAAAACATATGGTGCTACAGCGGATACCTGTACGATGTAGACTTAAAGCCATGCGACGGCAAGAAACATTGCGAAGTTACAGACGAAATGCTGGGCTACATTGATATGCTTGTAGACGGACCTTTTATAATCGGGCAGAAAGACATTTCCTTACAGTTCAGAGGTTCTTCAAATCAGAGGATAATAAATTTAAACGCTTTACGGAATGAGCAGAAATAACCACTTTCCGCAGGCTGATGCTGCACTTTATTATATCCGTTGAAAATCCACTTTATAACTGCTATTATCACCTTATGAACGAATTAACAAGTAAACAGCGAAAAACTCTTTCGGCTATGGCAAACGGATTAAACCCTGTTGTAATAGTTGGCGGAGCAGGAGTTACATCAAATTTAGAAGAGCAGGTTCTTAACTGTCTTAATGACCACGAACTTATTAAAGTAAAATTCAACGAGTTTAAAGACCAGAAAGCAGAACTTAGCAAATCAATTGCGGAAAAATGTAATGCAGCATTAGTAAGGGTAATAGGAAATGTTGCAATTTTTTACAAGGAAAGTGATGATCCTGACAAACGGCAGATTGTTTTAGAAAAGCAATAAAAAGTTAAGCCATTGAAGTGAAGTTTTAAGCTCCATTCCAATGGCTTTTATTTTGGATGAAAATGAAAAAAAATAAGCAAGTCGTTTTAAGGAGGATGAATAACGGCTTGCCTTGTTTCTTGCTACTGAAGTTAATATATATTAGAAAAATATTTTAATCAATACTTTTTACAAGAAAATTTATGATTTTTTATGCAAATAATGCGGTTTTTCGCAAGGAGTAACATTTTATGCAAAAGAAGATTGGAATTGTAGGTGCAATGGACGTGGAAATTGAAACTTTAAAGAGTCTGCTTAAAAATCCATCAGAAAAAATGGAAAACAGTTTTTGCTTTACGGAAGGAATTTTAGACGGCGTTCAGGTTGTAATTGTTAAGTCTGGAGTTGGAAAAGTAAATGCAGCTCTCTGTGCACAAATTCTGGCTTTAAAATATGGCGTTACCCATATAATCAACACGGGAATTGCCGGTGCCATGGCTTGCGGCTTAAAAGTTCTGGACTTTGTTGTAAGTACTGATGCTGTTTATCACGATATGGACGCAACTGGGTTCGGCTATAAAATTACTGAAATTCCGCAGATGAAGTGTTCTGATTTTAAGGCTGACGAAAAAATGATTTGTGCTGCAAAAGAAACATTTTCTTTGCTTAAAGACGGACTGTCACATTCACTTGTTGCAGGAAGAATTGCTACAGGTGATCAGTTTATTTCTTCAAAAGAAGTTAAGGCTAAAATCAAGGAAGCGTGCAATCCTGCTTGTGTAGAAATGGAAGGTGCTGCCATTGCCCATGCCTGTTATTTAAACAATGTGCCTTTTGTAATTATCCGCTGTATGAGCGATATGGCTGATGACTCCGGAGAAAAAGTGTACGACTTTAACGAAAAAAATGCTGCTGAATTAAGTGCTGCTCTTGTTCGTGGAATGTTGGGACGAATTTAACTTGAACTGGCTGTTAAACAATGACAGTCAAAACGAAAAAGTTTATAATCAAACAGGAAGGGAAAAAAATGAGTGAATTAAAAAAATACAACGTAGACAGTTTTAATCTTGATCATACAAAAGTTACTGCTCCATTCGTAAGGATTGCTGCCAAAAAAACAGGTGCTAAAGGTGATGCAGTTACAAAATTTGACATCCGCATAACTCAGCCTAACAAAGAATTTATGCCTACTGGTGCAGTTCATACTATTGAACACATTGTTGCTGAATATTTGCGTGATGAAATTGAAGACGTAATTGACTTTAGCCCAATGGGTTGCAGAACAGGCTTTTACTTAACAGTTTGGGGCGACTGTGATGAAGAATACATTACAAAGCATCTGCTTCCTGTGTTTAAAAAAGTTGTTGAGTGGGAAGGAGAAATTCCTGCTGCCAACGAAATTCAGTGCGGTAACTACAAAGATATGAATCTTGAACAGGCAAAATATTTTGCTTCTAAATGGGTTGACGGAATAGAGTCAAAAGGCTGGAATTGTTATAAGTAATAAGCTATGAATCTTTTTCAGAAATTTAAAGAAACAGTTTCATCTGTTGTACCAATTATGGTCATTGTCCTTATTCTGGGCTTTACTGCAGCTCCTTTGGACTCAGGGACAATCTTGCGGTTTTTAACAGGCGGCGTACTTGTAATTTTAGGGCTGACGGTTTTTCTCCTTGGAGTTGATATTGGTATTTTGCCTATTGGTGAACGTTGCGGTGCAGCTCTTACGGAAAAGAAAAGCCTGCCGTTGCTTTTAAGTGTTTCGTTTATAATTGGTGTAATAGTTACTGTAGCAGAGCCAGACGTTCAGGTTCTTGCGGATCAGATTAAAGGCGTAAATGCAGGCGTAAACAAGTGGGCGCTTATCCTTATGATTGCAGCAGGACTCGGTGTTTTTACAATGTTCGGACTTTTGCGTACAGTTCTTTCTTTAAGCTTAAAGTATCTGCTTATAGTTTCCTACATTTTGCTTTTTGCACTTGCATTTTTATCTCCAAAAGAATTCCAGGGCGTTGCATTTGATGCTGGCGGTGCTACAACAGGTCCAATGACAGTTCCGTTTATTATGGCGTTAGGCGTTGGTGTTGCAGGCGTTAGGGCAAGTGGAAAATCATCTGGAAAAAACGAAGGCGACGACTCTTTCGGCTTAACAGGAATGGCTTCAATCGGACCTATAATGGCTGTTTGTGTTTACGGAATAATTTTAAACTTCTTTAGCAAAGGCAGCTCTAGTTCAGAACAAATTGCAGCACATGGCGCAGATGCAGTAGCAGGCAGTTTAAGTCTTGGAATTTTCATACACATTTTGCCCGGAATCTTAAAGGAAGTTACAATGGCACTTTTGCCTTTAGTTGCAATGTTTGCAGTATTCCAGATTGTATTGCTTAAAATGCCTCCGTTCCAAATTAGAAAAATGATACGTGGTCTTGCTTTCAGTTTCATTGGTCTGATTATTTTTCTGTGCGGCGTAAACGGCGGCTTTATGACAACAGGCAGAATTCTTGGTGAAGTGCTGGGTGCAAAAGCTTGCGGCGGAAATCTTTTGTGGACAGTCATCTTAACTTTAACAGGAATAGTTTTTGGAGCAATAGTTGTATGTGCTGAACCTGCAGTGTGGGTTTTGACAGAACAAGTTGAAACTGTAAGCGGCGGAACTATAAAACGAAAAGTTATGCTTGTGGCGTTAAGTGCTGGCGTTGCAATTTCCATAGGCTTAAGCATGATTCGTCTGCTTTACGGATTCAGTTTGTGGTACATTCTTGTTCCCGGTTATGCGCTTTCTCTTTTACTTACATTTTTCTGTCCGCCTCTTTTTACAGGAATTGCATTTGATTCAGGCGGAGTTGCCAGCGGACCAATGACAAGCACTTTTATTTTAAGCTTTACTTTAGGAGCTGCATCTGCTGCCGGAAACGGTTCGGCAAATGATGCTTTCGGTGTAATTGCTTTAGTTGCCATGACGCCTCTTATTGCAATTCAGATTTTAGGAATCATCTTTAAAATTAAGAGCAGGACAAATGAGGAGAAAAAATGAAGTATTCACTTTTAGTAGTAACAGTTCCATTTGGTAAAGCTGAATTAATTTCTGCCTCCGCAGTTGAAGCTGGAAGTTTTGGCGGAACAGTTTTTATAGGGCGAAAAATCAGTGCCAGTAATTTAGCTGCAGCTTTTGGACTTGGCGAAAGTAAAGTTGAAGTTGTGTATATTGTTGTTGAAGAAAATTTCCGACATTCAATTCAACAGTCAATAATTCATTCTTGTGAAAACGAAAAAGTAAATTTCGGAACAATGTTTAAAGCTGATGTAAGCAATCTTGTTAAAACAGGAAATCTTTCCAAAGGAGATAAAAATATGAACGCTTCTTCTTATGAACTTATAACTGTAATTTTAAATCGTGGTTACGCTGATGATGCAATGGCTGCTGCAAGAAAAGCCGGTGCCGGCGGCGGAACAGTTGTAAATGCAAGAGGAACTGCCCGTGAAGATGACGCTAAATTTTTCGGAATGCACATTGTTCCTGAAAAAGAAATGCTTATGATTGTAGTTGAATCTGAAAAAAAAGACGCTGTTCTTGAGTCAATAAAAACACTGCCTTGCTTAAGTGAACCTGGAAGTGGAATTGCATTTTGCTCCAGTGCAAGCGATTTTACTTTACTTGGAAAAACAAAATGAACAGTTTTGCTCAGGATTTGTGGAATTATTTTAACAGGCTTCAAAAAGAAAACAATGAATTTTTTCTTGAACAGGATTGTCTTGAAAAAAATAAAATTCAGTTTTATCAGGAAATTGACAGCACCAACTCTTATCTTTTAAGGCAGCTTTCTTCCTGCAAAGATTTAAAATCAATGGACGGAACTTTTGTCTGTGCTGCATCTCAAACTAAAGGCAAGGGAAGGCTTGGGCGAAAATTTTATTCTCCTGCAAAAAGCGGAATTTATTTCAGTTACGTCTGTGCTTCAGGCAAAGAAATTTTAAATCCTGCATTTTACACAATAAGTGCAGCTGTAGGAGTGTGCCGGGGAATAAAAAAATATTTCGGCCTGGAAACGCAAATCAAATGGGTTAATGACATTTACTATAATCAGAAAAAAGTTTCAGGAATTTTAGCTGAAGGTTTTTTAAACTCGGAAAGCGGAAAAGTTGAAGCTGCAGTTGTAGGAATAGGAATAAATTTTGTGCTGGACAAAAATTTTCCGGAAGAAATTTCTTGTAAAGCAGGCGGACTTTTCTGTGATGAAAATAAAAAGATAAACGCTGCAGAATTTGTTGCTGAATGTATGTTTGAAATTTTCAGCATTATCCGTAAAAAAGAAAATGTAATTGAAGAATACAAAAACCGTTCAATGCTTATTGGAGAAACTGTTACAGTAACTCCGGTTGTAGGAGTAAATAAAACTGACTTTAAGGCAAAAATTATTTCCATAACAGATGATGCCGGACTTGAAGTGGAACTGGAAAACGGAAACCGTGAAGTTCTCCATTGCGGAGAAATATCTTTGCATAATAATTTATAAGTGAAAATGAAAAATTCTATTGTTAAACAAATTGATTTTAAAAATCTCATCGGTGTACAGATCGGGAATGCTCAGGATGAAAACGGAAAGACTGGCGTTACAGTTTTGTATTTTACTCAACCGGTTAAAGCATGTTACGACATTAGCGGCGGCGGACCTGCTTCCAGAGAAACACCTGTTCTTGATCCGCAGCGGGCTGATACTCCTTTAAATGCAATCGTTTTGTCAGGCGGTTCTGCATTCGGACTTGCGGCAAGTGACGGCGTAATGGAATGTCTTGAAGAAAACAACATCGGGTTTCAGACTTCAGGCGGAAAAGTTCCAATCGTTGTTCAAAGTGATATTTATGATTTGACTTACGGAAATGCAAAATGCCGTCCTGATAAAAAAATGGGTTATGATGCCTGTAAAAATGCGCTGGAAAAAAATTCACCTTTAAGCGGAAACGCTGGAGCTGGAACTGGTGCAACTGCCGGAAAAATCTGCGGAATGAATCGTGCATGTAAAACTGGAATTGGTTATGCAGCTGTGTCTCTTGGAGATTTAAAAGTTGGCGCTGTTGTAGTTGTAAATGCTTTAGGTGATGTTTTTTACGACGGAAAAAAAATTGCAGGCGTTATGAATAAAGACAGAACTGATTTTTCTGATTGCAGGGAAGAAATGTTTGAACTTTATTTAAAGCGTAAAAATCTTCTGGTAGAAAATGAAAATACAACAATTGGCGCTGTTATTACAAACGGTGATTTTTCAAAAGCTCAACTGAAAAAAATATCATCTATGACGAGAAACGCTTATGCTCGTGGAATAAAACCAGTCGGCACAATGGGTGACGGCGATTCAATTTATGCTGTAAGTTGCGGCGAAAAAATTTCTGCTGACATAAACGTAACGGGAACTCTGGCAGCTTATGCAATGGAACTGGCAATAAAAGATGCAGTTGTAAGTTCAAAAATTTCAGACAAAGAATTTCTTGAAAACGTTTCGCAAAACTGAAGAAATAAAGTCAGCATAAAAATCAGCATAAAATCGAAATGACACATTGTCAAAAAACTGATACTATACTTTCCTATGATTAAAGTTGATATAAACGATAAGGAACTTGCTGCTCATCTTGAGTCACTTCACAAAGATGAAATGGTTGTTTTTGTTATGGCAGACGGTCGTGTAAGAGGCGCACTTTTTCACGGAAGCCGTTTTGTAAATCAGATGCGTGCCCAGCATAACACCGGTATTCTTGAAACAATGGTTTTAGGTCAGGCTTCTTTGTGCGGAGCTTTGCTTCTTCCAACAATGAAAGGCAAGGAAAATTTAAACTGGCGCTACGAAGTTGACGGTCCTGCTAAAGGATTTTCAATTGATGTAAATTCACAAGGCACTGTCCGGGGCTATCTGTTTAACAGTCAGATTCCTGTGGAAAAACCTCTTGAAAACTGGAACCTTGCACCTTTTCTTGGAAACGGAACTATGACAATGACAGTTCTTCGTGAACATGACAAAGAACCTTCCGTTAGTTCCGTTGAGATTACAGAAAAAAATATTGCAAAAGATTTGGCGTGGTATTTTCAGCAAAGTGAACAGATTCAGACTGCATTCAGTACGAGCATTCAGATGGATATTCGCGGAAGAGTAATTGGTGCAGGCGGAATGTTCCTTCAAGTGCTTCCTGAAACTGGCGGTACAAAAAGCAAAGGTTCAGAAGTTGATTCTACAGCTAATCAGAAAGGCGACATTGAACTTATTGAAAAAGTTGAAAATGCCTTTACAGCCTGTCCTAGTTTAGGAAAGTGGTTTGCAGAAAAAGGAAATATGGAAGATTTAGTTTACGGACTTTTCCGTGAGTTTAATCCTAAAATTGCCGTTACAAGAAATGTTACTTACAGTTGTCCATGCAGCGAAGAATATTACGTTGATTACTTAAGCCGTCTTCCTTCTCAGGAAATTGATGACATAAAAAAGAACGGTCCTGATCCTCTGGAAATTGTCTGCAGAAATTGCGGAAGCGTTTATAGAATTCCTGTTTCAAAAATCTGATATGAAAAATCTAAACGGACACATTCCAACGCTTTTAAAAATCTGGCGGAACAATGGAAATTCATCTTCTCTTAATCAGAAAGAATATGATGCTGTAAGTTCTGCACTTTTAAAATTACAGCGAGGGCTTACAGGCAAACGTGAATTAGCTGGTGCAGGTTATATGGAAAACAGGGATTTTCTTGGCGCATATCTTTTGTATTACTGGCCTGTTACTTATACGCAAGTTCAAATGGCTCTGAAAACTACAGCGCTTAATGGTCTGGATTTCAGGCAGTTTAATCAGAAAGAAGAACTAAGGATTTTAGATTTAGGAAGCGGACCAGGCCCTGCAGGAATTTCTTTGTGCGATTTTTTTTGCAACAGTGGCATAAAAAAAATTCATGTTACTGCTGCAGATTTTTCGGCAAAGGCGCTGGCTATGGCTGAAAAAATTTACAGGGAAGATTTTAAAGATGCAGCTGTAACTGTTAAGAAAGTTGTTTCTAACTTTGAAAACAATTCTCTGGAAAAAAGTCTGGCTTTTTCAAATTCATCTAATGATAAAAAATTTGACTTAATTGTAATGAGCCATGCTTTAAATGAATTGTGGAAAGAAGAAAAATCAGCCTGTGAAAAAAGAAAAAGTTTTCTGGATCAGGTTTGTAATTTTTTAAGTGACGACGGAATTCTTTTTCTTATGGAACCTGCACTTTTAAAAACAAGCAGGGCACTTATTGAGTTAAGGAATTATCTTGTGGAAAAAAAATTTTTTGCTGTAAGTCCTTGCTGCGGAAAAGAAAAGTGTCCTGTTCTGGCTGACGGCGAAAACATTACGTGTCACGGAGAATACAGCTGGAAACCTTTGCCTCTTGTTGATGAAATTGCCAGACGTGCAAAGCTGGAGCGTAATTCCGTTAAGATGACGTTTTTTGTTTTTAGGAAAAATGCTTTGGAAAAAGTGGAAAAAAATATTTACACTGTTGTTTCTGAAGGTATGCTGAATAAAAGCGGACGCATAAGGTTTTTGCTTTGTGACGGAAAAAAGCGTATTGCCTGTTCTGCTAAAAAAGATGATCTGCACGCAAAAGAAACCGGCTTTTTTGATTTGAAGCGCTACGATAAAATCATTCTGGAAAATCCGGAAATTAGAGGCGAAAATAAAGATGCGTTTGGAATTTCAAAAGAAACTGCCATAGCCCACCCGCTACAGCAGAGAGATAGTCATTGTTGACGATGAAAAAGTATATCATTGCATTTCTAAAAATTCAATAAATCAATGTTATTTAAATTCAATTTTAAAAAGTTCATCTGATTTGGAAAATTTAAATTTGCTCTTGCTTAAAAGTCCGTTTATGAATTCACTTTGAAGGATGTAATAATTTTCTAAAGAACCGTTTACCTTTTCCCAGAAGATTTTATGTGTGTCTGCTGAATTTTTCCAGATAAGCTGGCTTTCGGAATCAGTTACCAGAATTTTTTGATTTTCGTTTTCAAGTCCGTCTAAAATGAAAGCATCTATTACACTAAAAGCGTGATGTTTTGTTGGAATATTTTCTGGAGCGTAATCTTTGCCAGCGTTGTATAAAAAAGTTTTTACCGGCTCTAAAAAGTTAGGATTTATTTTCAGCAAAACTGTTACGGCAAAGGCAAATCTTTTTTCTGCAATGTGTGCGTAAAGTGTTACAAATTCTTGTGGCGAAGAAGTGTCGCATACTTTTTCAAAAGGGCCTTCCGGTATAGCGCCGCAGTTTAAGTCCATCTGTTCAAGCAAATTTTTTACGCCGGAATTTTCGCCGTAAACTCCAATGGCATCTGCAAGATCGTTTAAGATTTTCGTTTTTACAAAAGTATTTTCCAAAGACATAGTTCTATTCTACAGCAATTCTGTGCCACCGCCTACAGTGTACTTGCCAGACAACTGCCGCTTACTCCAGCCAAAGAGTCCGAACAACCGTACATCATAATTTGTTGAAATTTGCTTACATTATCAATATAATTGCAGAATGTATCGTATTTATGTAGAAAGAAAAGAAGGATTTCAGAATGAGGCAAACCGCATTTATTCAGAAATCACAGGTTTTTTGGGCATAACTGGTGTTACAGGTGTGCGTTACTTTAACCGTTACGATGTAGAAAATGTTGCAGAAGAAGTCGCAAAAGCTGCTGCAGTCCGCATTTTCTCTGAACCTCAAAGCGATTTTGTTTTGTTTGACTCCCTTGAAGTTCCGGCTGGAAGTACCGAAATTATTTGGGAGTATCTGCCAGGTCAATATGATCAGCGTGCAGACAGTGCAGAACAATGTCTTTCCCTTTTACGAGAAGGAATGAAATCTTCTGCAAAAGTTGGAACTGAACCGCCAAGAGTCCGCTGTGCAAAAATTGTACTTCTTGAAGGAAATGTTTCAGCTTCAGACGTAGAACGAATTCAGCATTACTTAATAAATCCGGTTGATTCAAGATTAACTGACGACAAAAAGCCAGAAACTTTGGAATTAAAATCTGCAGTTCCAGAAGACATTCCTACAGTTGCTGGTTTTGTTTCTTTAAATGACGAAAAGCTGGAATCTTACAGAAAAGAACTTGGTCTTGCAATGGATTTTGCCGACATCAAATTTCTGCAGGACTATTTCAAATCAATTAACAGAGATCCGACTTTAACAGAAATCCGTGTACTTGATACTTACTGGTCTGACCATTGCCGTCACACAACATTCTTAACTCAATTAGACGAAATCAAAATAGAAGAAGGACCTTACCACAATTTGTTCTGCCGCTCTCTTGGAAACTACAACATCCTTCGAACAGACCTTTACAAAAACAGAACAGACAAACCTGTTACTTTAATGGATATGGCTTGCATTGGCGCAAAGTTCCTTCGTGAAAAAGGTTTGCTAGACGACCTTGAAGTAAGCGCTGAAATAAATGCCTGTTCAGTTTACATTGACGTTCATTTTACTGATGACAACGGCCCTGAAACAGAACGCTGGCTCCTGCAGTTTAAAAATGAAACTCACAATCATCCTACAGAAATAGAGCCTTTTGGTGGTGCAGCAACTTGTATTGGAGGAGCAATCCGTGATCCTCTTTCCGGACGTTCATGGGTTTATCAGGCTCTTCGTGTAACAGGTGCAGGTGATCCTACAGTTCCGTTAAGTTCTACACTTAAAGGCAAACTTCCGCAAATGAAGCTTACAAGAGAAGCAGCGCAGGGATTTTCTTCTTACGGCAACCAGATTGGTCTTACAACAGGACAAGTTGCAGAAGTTTACCATCCGGGCTTTGTGGCAAAACGTATGGAGTTAGGTGCAGTTATAGCTGCTGCTCCAGCTGACCAAGTTATGCGTGAAGAGCCGGAATCTGGTGATGTAGTAATTCTTCTTGGCGGAGGAACAGGACGTGATGGAATTGGCGGTGCAACTGGTTCTTCAAAAGTTCACGATATAAAATCAGTTACAACGGCTGCTGCTGAAGTTCAAAAAGGAAATGCAGTTGAAGAAAGAAAAATTCAGCGTCTTTTCCGTAACAAAGATGTTTGCAGAATGATTCGCAGATCTAATGATTTTGGTGCTGGCGGTGTAAGTGTTGCTGTTGGTGAACTTGCTCCAGGTCTTGATATAAACCTTGATGCAGTTCCTAAAAAGTATGAAGGACTTAACGGCACAGAACTTGCTATCAGCGAAAGTCAGGAAAGAATGGCTGTAGTTGTCCGTAAAACTGATGTAGAAAAATTTATTCTTGCCTGTAACAGCGAAAACTTAAATGCAGTAGTTGTAGCAACTGTAACAGATACAGATAAACTTGTAATGAAGTGGCGTGGAAAAACTATAGTTGAACTTGACCGCTCATTCCTTGATGCAGCCGGTGCTCCACATCATGCAATTGCAGAAATAGAAAGTCCGGACTCTCCTGAAAAATCACCTCTTGTAAATCCATTGGAAAACGTTTCAGCTGTTCTTAAAAAAGATGAAGCTGATTTAAAAGAAGCATGGCTTAAAAATATGAACGATCTTGCCTGCTGCAGCCAGCGTGGTCTTGGAGAACGGTTTGACGGTTCAATTGGTGCAGGTTCAGTTTTATTTCCGTACGGTGGAAAATATCAGGGAACACCAGAAGCTGGAATGGCTGCAAAAATCCCAGTTGTATCGCCTCGTGAAACTTCAACTGTCAGCCTTATGACTTACGGTTATGACCCTCGTGTTTCTCAGTGGTCGCCTTGGCATGGTGCACAAACAGCAGTTCTTTCTTCTTTAGCAAAAATTGCCTGTCTTGGCGGAAAACCTCAAAGCTGCCGTCTTTCGTTCCAGGAATTCTTTGGTCGTGCTGTAAGTGAAAAAACATGGGGCTATCCTGTAGCTGCACTTCTTGGCTCAATCGATGCACAAATCAATATGGGAATAGGTTCAATTGGCGGAAAAGACAGTATGTCCGGTACTTTTGAAGATTTAAATGTTCCTCACACACTTGTTTCTTTTGCCGTTGACACTGATGATGTAAAACACGTAACAAGCGGTTCGTTTAAAAAAGCCGGCAATGGAATTTATTTAGTTTCAGTTCCTTATTCAAAAGAACTTGCTCCAGATTGGGAAGTTTTCAAGAAGAATTCCGCAGAACTTTATAAGTTGAATGCTCAGGGAAAAATAAGTGCAATGTATCCTGTTTGTGCTGGCGGTATTGCTGAAGCTGTAAGCAAAATGGCACTTGGAAATAAAATTGGTGCTGAACTTGAAGAAATTCCGTCTTGTGCAACTGGTGTCGGCTTGGAAAAATCTGCAAGCGTAGAAGATTTGTTTGTGCCGCTTTACGGTTCGATTATTGTTGAAACTTCAGAAGAGCTTGAAAATGATTCAGACTTTGCTTCTGGAACAGTCAGCCGCATTGGTTCAACTATCAGCGAAGGAAAAATTGTTCTTGATGATGTAGAAATCGGACTTGATGAAATAGAAAAAACTTGGGAAGAAAAACTCAGCGTTGTATTCCCTCCTGTTTCCGGGGCAAAAGAACAGCCTGCTCTTCCAAAGTTTGCACTTGATGTTCATGCTTCAATGAAAAACGTAAACTTTAAAACAAGTGGCTTAAAGACAAAGCCTCGCGTAATAATTCCTGCATTCCCTGGAACAAACTGTGAATTTGATATGGCTCGTGCATTTAATCTTAATGGCGCAGAAACAAAAATTCTCGTATTCAGAAATAGAACACCTGCTGAACTTGCAGAAAGTCTTGATGCTTTCAAAAAGGAAATTGACTGTTCACAGATTATTGCTTTCCCAGGCGGATTCAGTATGGGCGATGAGCCGGACGGTTCGGCAAAATTCATTGCAAACGTTATTCGTGAAGGCCGTATTTCAGAAAGCATAATGAATCTTCTTAAAAAACGTGATGGTCTTGTGCTTGGTATTTGCAACGGATTTCAGGCGCTTATAAAAACTGGTCTTGTTCCTTATGGCGAAATTCGTGAACCTGATGAAAAAATGCCGACACTTACGTTTAACAAAATCGGCAGACACATAAGCCGTGTTGTCCGCACAAAAGTTGTAAGTGCAGCTACACCTTGGGCAAATGATGCTTCTGTAATTGATTCAAAAATTCACCTTATTCCAATAAGTCACGGAGAAGGAAGAGTTGTAATTGATTCTGAACTTGCAGAAAAATTATTTGCTAACGGTCAGGTTTTCTCACAGTACGTTGATGTAAACGGCGTTCCTTCAATAAGCGAACCTGACAATCCAAACGGAAGTTTATTTGCAATAGAAGGTCTTGTAAGTCCAGACGGACGTGTTCTTGGAAAAATGGGTCATAACGAAAGAACTATGGGCGCAGATGCAAACGGTTCAAGCGTTGACCTTATTAAAAATATTACCTGGGACAAAGAAAACGAATCTTCATGCGAAAATATTTTCCGTGCAGGCGTACGTTACTTTAGCGAATAAAACAGAAAGCTAGATTTGTCAGTGCATTGTTTAAAACTTTACGCTGGCAAATTCCGCTTTAATTTAATTGCAAAAATATTTTTAGGCTTTATGAAAAGAAATAAATTCTTAACGTCATTATTTTTAATTTTAACAGCAGCACTTTTTTTATCATGCAAAGAAAAATGGTACACTGATTTTAACAAGGCACAAAAACAGTCAGATAAAAAAAATAAAGATTTAATTGTATTTTTTTCAAGTTTAGAATTGGACGGAATTTCCGCAGAATTTAAAAAGAATGTTCTTGACTCTAAAGAGTTCAGCAAAACTTTCGGCAAAGAATTTGTTTTTGTAAACATTGACACAAACAGCAGCGAAGAAAAATCAGGCTTAATTGAAAAGTATTCAGTGGAATATTTTCCTTCAGTTTTTTTTATTTCAAAAGAAGGATTTTTTCTTTCAAAAGTTGAAGTTGTTCCTGAAATAAATTCCTTTGAATCATTTTACGAAAATTGCAATGCAGCAAAAATCACGGAACTTAAAAATGAACTTAAAGATATCCGCAGTTTAAAAAATGTGGAAAAAGCAAATGCTATAGAAAAATTTATAAATTCCAGCGAACCGCTTTACTTTGACACAATCGAACCTCTCGTAAAAGAATTTAAAACTTGCGATGAAAAAAATGAAACAGGGCTTCTTGGAAAATACGAAATGTACGAAGCATATTTTGAATCATACAGAAAAATTTCCAACGGTGAAGACGGCACTGAACCTTTAATTAAAACTGCACAGGACGAAACAAATCATCTTACGGAAAATGAAATTCAGCAGCTTTACTCTATGGCAGCACGTCTTGAAATTCAGAAGGGAAATGTTACCGGCGAATTTGATTACGAAAAAATAAAATCTTATCTTGTAAATGCTTACAGCGCAAATCCATATTCTGAAGAAAGCAAAAAAATTTTAGATGAACTTGAATTTGTAATGTGGAACGCTATGCTATTGGAGAATGAAACTGCCAATGAACAGTGACTCTAGTTTTCAAGGACAGAATTTAATTCTGATTTTAACGGCAGCAGTTTTAATTCTTCTTTCAATGATTTTTTCTGCAACAGAAAGCGCATTTCTTTCCGTAAACAAACTTAGGGTTAGGGTTCTCCGTAATCAGAAAAATAAAGCAGCAGACAGAGTGTGGCGTCTTCTTGGCGACAAAGAGCGTCTTATAAATACGTTGCTTATTGCAAACAACATTGTAAACATTACACTTTCTTCAATACTTGCATTTCTTTCGATAAAACTTTTCGGCAGTAAAGGTGTGGGCATTGCAACTTTTGTTACTACGCTTTTGCTTTTAGTGTTCGGGGAAATTTCTCCTAAAACATTTGCAACTCATCATCCGGAATTTATTGCTTTTTTCTTCAGCGGATTTATAATCTTTCTTGAATTTATTCTTACTCCTTTTGTTGCAGTGTTTACTTTTATTTCAAGAAATATTTTAAAGATTTTTAAAATCGACACTAAAAAAAGAAACGTATCTTTTACGGAAGAAGAAATAAAAACTTTTATAGAAGTAAGCAGCGAACAGGGCGTTCTTGAAAAAAATGAAAAAAATATGATGCGTAAGGTTTTTAAGTTTACAGACCTTGCTGCAAAAGATGTTATGGTTCCGCGAAAAAACATAAAGGCAATTTCCATAAATTCAAGTTATCAGGATGTAATTGAATTTTCAGAGCGATACCTTTTGTCACGTTTTCCTGTTTACAAAAAAGACATAGACGACATTGTAGGAATTATTTACGTAAAGGATTTGATTTTCTATAAGAACAATCCTGCAGCTTTTTCTTTGCAAAAAGTAATGCGTCCTCCGCTGTTTATTCTTGAAACAAAAAAAATGTCTTCCATACAGCAGATGCTTCTTGAAAACCATCAGAGTATGGCAGTTGTAATAGACGAATATTCCGGAACTTACGGCGTGCTTACCAGCGAAGATTTTGTAAGGGAAATTTTCGGACCTATTTCAGATGAGTACAAACCTTATGCACGAAGAGTTGAAGTAATAATCAGGAACAAGCACAACTTTGAAATAAGCGGACTTGCCAGACTTGTTGATTTAAACGAACAGCTGAACATAAATCTTATTTCTTCAAGGTGCGAAACTTTAGGCGGATTTATCTGCGAAGTTCTGGGAAAAATTCCAACTGAAGGCGACAACATTACTTGCGAAGGTTTTAAATTTACTGTTACAAAAATGGACGACAAGCGCATTGCAACTGTCTGGGTAAAATCTCTGGAGCAGAAAAAATGAGTGGAAGTGAAATATTTTCAAAAATAATTTGTCCTGTTTTAGCAGAAATTTTTCTTCTTTGCTGCGGAGCTTTTTTTGCTTCAACAGAAACGGCTTTTACATCAATTTCTAGAATAACAGTTCGTCAAATGCTGAACGACGGCGAAAAAAAAGGAAAGCTTATTGGAAAGCTGAAAAATAATTTAGATCAGCTTATAAGCACAGTTCTAATCGGAACAAATTTCGTTACAGTTTTATGTTCTTCGTTAGCAACGGCTTTTTCCCTTTCAGTGTTTGGACCGCAGTATGTAACTTACGGCACTGCAATTGTAAGCTTTTTCGTTATTGTATTTACAGAAATTATTCCAAAAACTTACGCTGGAATTAAAGTAAAGGAAACGGCAAAATTTGCAGCTGTCCCGATTTACGTTTTTAAGAAAATCATTTTTCCAATAGTGTGGATTTTTTCTCTCTTAACAAAATTTATTGAACTTATTGAAAAAAAGATTTTTAAAACAAAGCGCACTCTTATAACTGAAGACGAATTTAAAACTCTTCTTGAAGTTGGCGAAACAGAAGGTACGCTGCAGGAAGATGAACGCAAAATGCTGGACAGAATATTTGAATTCGGCGATTTGACTGTTCACACAATAATGCGGCACAGATTTTTTGTAAAATATGTAAACGTAAACGACAATCTTGAAACAGTTATAAATTTATTTTCCACATCAGGATATTCAAGACTTCCGGTTTACGAAAACACGCCTGAAAATATAATCGGTGTAATTCATTATAAGTCAGTTTTGTTTGCAAGTGCGCCAATTACTCAAAGCAAGGATTTTGTAAGAATATGTATGCATCCTGTAATGTTTGTTCCGGAAACTTTCAGCGCAGTTGATTTGCTTCAGGCTTTTAAAAAAGAACACAATAACTTTGCAGTTGCAGTTGATGAGTACGGAAGCATGGCTGGCATTGTTACAATGGACGATATTCTTAGGGAAGTTTTCGGCCACATGACAGATGAATACGGAATGTCAGATGTTCCTCCAGAAAGCAGGATAACTTTAGCCGGTTCAAATGAATTTCTTGTTCCAGGTGATATGCAGCTTGACGATTTAAATGAAGTGCTTAACACAAATCTTGAAAGCGAAAATTTTACAACTTTAGGCGGATGGCTTTTGGAAAAAATAGGTGAACTTCCAGGAATAGGTGCAGTGTACAAAAATGATAAAATAGTTTTTATTGTTGAAGATCAAAGTTCCAGAAGAATTCAAAGTGTAAGAGTTAAATTTCTGCAGCAATAGAAAAATTTCAGGGCAGCCCGGCAAGTTCGGCAAGTGCGTAACTTTTCAGACTGCTCTTTTTTTTTACGCTTATAAAATAAAATCTAGCTGTTGTTTGCAACGTGTACAATCATTTTGGCAGTTTCTTCCAATCCAACAAGTGAACTGTTTATTAAAAGATCGTAGTGAGAGCGGTTTCCCCAAGTGCGTTCAGTAAAAGTGTTGTAGTGATTTGCACGTCGTTTGTCTATAAGCTTAACTTCTTTTTCTGCAGTTTCAGGGTTAAGACCCTTTTGTTCAATGGCACGTTTAACTTTATCAGCAAGCGGTGCATAAATAAAAATGTTCAGCAAATTCTTGTGATCAATTTCGCTGCAATGACGGAGAATGTAATCTGAACATCTTCCTACAATAACGCATGGACCTTTCTTTGCTAAGTCGATAATGACTTTCCGCTGTGCATTAAAAACCTGATCTGCTAAAGGAATGTTTTGCGGCTGAGAATTCAATCCTATGCGTGAAGAAGTTCCCGGAGAAGCGTAACTTGCACCAAGAAGCAAAGTGTAAAGCCATCCTGAAGAAATGTTCTGTTCGTTTTTACTGATAAAGTCAGGAGAAAGTCCTGAATCTTTGGCAGACATATCAATTATTTCTTTATCATAAAAAGGAATATTCAACTGTTCTGCTACAAGCTTTGCAATAGTGTGTCCGCCACTTCCATATTCTCTGCTGATTGTAATAATTTTGTTCATTTTGTACCTCCAAAAATTTATGGAAAAGTTACACATAAAACTTGCGCTTAGCTTTACTGATCCCACGAAAACATTATATCACAAATTTTTTTTGAAAAGATTTTTTTATTTGTTTATGATATACTTTTTTTATGAAAGCTGTTGAAAATTATACTGTTGTTTATTCTGATGATGATATTGTTGTATTAAATAAGCGCTCAGGACTTTTGATTGCCGCAGACCGTTATGATTCTCAGGCATTGCGTCTTGATGTTGAAGCTGAAAAAGAATTCGGCAAGCTTTTTGCTGTTCACAGAATTGACAAAGACACAAGCGGAATTGTAGTTTACGCCAGAAATGAAGAAGCTCACAAAAATCTTTCCATGCAGTTTGAAAATCGTGAAGTAAAGAAAACATATCACTGTCTTGTAAACGGCAGACCTATGTGGGAAACTTTGCACGTTACACTTCCGCTTCAGCCTGATGGAGATGAACGTCACAGAACTGTTGTAAACAAGCGATTTGGAAAACCAAGCATTACAGATTTTACTGTTCTTGGCAACTGCGGCCCGTACTCATGGATTGAAGCAAAACCTTTAACAGGAAGAACTCACCAAATTCGTGTGCATCTTCATGCAAATGGTCTGGACATTGTTTGCGATCCGCTGTATTCAGGAAACCAGAAGCCTGTCCGTTTAAGTGACGTTAAGCGCCGCTACAATGGTGACGTTTTGGATGAACGGCCTTTGCTGAACAGACTTGCCCTTCACGCTTATAAAATTCAGTTTAATCATCCTGGAACAAATGAAGCCGTAACTTTTACTGCGCCTTACCAGAAAGATATGGAAGCTGTACGAAAACAGTTTGCCAAGATTTTTAAAGTTGATCCTTTGGAAGCCCATTCTTCAGATTCTTTGACAGACTCTTCTTTGTGATATAAAAAATGAAGTTTAGTTTTAAAATAAAAAAAGTATTCGCCTTTGCTTTTTTGTCTGCTGCTTTGGCAAGTGCATTCTGCAATGATTTTCAAAATCAGGGTAAAGGTGAATTGTGGAGCTTAAGCTTTTCACCTTACGCCGGAATTCGTAACGGTGTTCAGCAGGAATTTGTTTTTGTAGAAAATGTTCTTGGAGAAAATGCAGCTCTTAGCGAACTAAACTGGGATATGAAAAATCTTTATCTTGCAGGAATAAATGCTAAGGGAAAATTTTACGGTGCATTTGTTGAAGCTGGATTTAAAAGTGCATTAACCGGAAAGTGCGGAACTGTTGCAGATTCAGACTGGAGCAATGTAGAAAGCGTTTCTCCTTTAGACGAAAAATATTTTTACAAAACACATTACAGCGAACATGACAATAACGTAAAGTCTTATTTTGAATTAAGCATAAAAGCAGGATACGATTTTAATCTTTCTGAAAAAATAACTTTAAGCCCTTTCGTTCAGCTTGAATACTGGAACTCTGACTTTCTGGGACAAAATGGAACAGGCTGGTACGTTACAAGCGGAAATTATCCTTACACACAATGGGAAACTTACGGAACTAAAAATGATTATACAGGTCAGGACGTAATGAGGTTAGAGCGGATTGTTTATTCTGCATGGGCTGGTTTTTCTTTTAAGGCTGATGTGAATGACCGCTTTTCTCTTTTATACGGATTTGCATTTTGCCCTTACATAAACGTTAAGTCTTTAGATTCTCACTTTACGAACAACCGCTATTTTTACGACGAAATGGATAAAGTTTCAGCTGGAATGAGATTTAATATGGCTGCTGAATTTAACTTTAACTCTTACAATAAAATTTATTTTAAAGCTGAATATTTAAAAACAGGAACTGCAACAGGAACAACTAAATATTCAACCCAAAGAGACGGATATTTTTCCCTGATTGATGATTCTTCCGGGGCAGCTTTTCAATGGGCTGAATTTTCTTTAGGTTATACTCTTTCTTTCCGTCACCCTGAATAATGTGCTGCATCAAAGTAAATGCATAAACAAATTCAGGATGACTTTTAGGTGACTACATTAAAACTTTACGAAGACCGTATTCAACAATATCAGTTGCGCCAAGAGAGTGAAGCTTTGGAAGTAAAGTTGGAACTTCGCTTTTCTTAACTGCAATTTTTACAGCATAACCGTTTCCTCCAAAAAGCGGAGAAACAGTCGGGCTCTTCATTGAAGGAATTGTCTTAATCAAAGTGTCGAACTTATCTTCAGGAACATTCATTTCCAGCATAACTCTTGAGCGTGCATTTAATACAGTTTCAAAGAGCATTTTAAGTTCCATAATTTTCTGCTTCTTTTCAGGATTTTCAAATGCCTGTTTTGAAGCGTACATTCTTGTGGAACTTTCCATTAAAGTATCAACTATTTTAAGGCGGTTTGCTTTTAAAGAAGAACCGGTTGAAGTGTTGTCAATTAAGATTTGAGCAAGTGCATCCGGAGTGTCCTGAACAAAGCCTTCACTTGTTCCCCAAGTGCGGAATATTTTTCCGTCAATCTTTTTTTCTTCAATCCATTTGCGGCTTAAAGTCTGGTATTCAGTTGCAATAGTCAAAGGCTTAGTTAAAAGTGTTTCGTAATCAACTGTTTCAGGAATGGCTGCAACTATGCGCACTGGATCAAATCCTAAATCCATAATTTCTACAACATCATTCTGAACACCGTTTTCGTAAACCCAGTCTTTACCGCTGAAACCAACGTCTGCTTTATTCTGTGCAAGAAGTGCACTTGTAATCTGAGGCTTAACAACCTGAAATGCAAGATCTTCTTGATTTGTTATAGGAAAGTATTGTCTGTCCGGCAAATAAAGTGAAATTCCAACATCATTTAAAAGTGAATAAACTGATTCGTAAATGCGACCTTTAGCAAGAAGGATTTTTAGTTTTTCCATACCTTTTCCCTAATAATTTTTTATAGCCCTGTAATATTATAGAAGAATTACGTTTTTTTCAACAATGCATTTTTTTATTTTACTGAGCGTAGTGAAATTAAATTTTAAAAAGTGATTTTATGTTTTCGTCTACAATTTCGCAGAGTTTGCTTGTGCTTATGTTTCTTGCAGATGATATAAAATCGTAAGTGTATTTTATGTTGACAGGATTGTTTTCTGTTCCTCTAAGCGGAATTGGTGCAAGATAAGGCGAGTCTGTTTCTACAAGAAGTCTGTCTTTTGGAATGTAAGCAATCATTTCTTTCATTGCGTCCATATTTGATTTTTTTGCGTAAGTTACAGCACCGCTTAAACTAATGTACCAGCCTCTGTCAAGAAAAGCTTTTGCTTCATCTTTACCGTAAGAAAAACAGTGAACTATTCCGTTGTCGTAGCCTGCGTTTTTAATTGAATCAAGTGTATCGAAAAAAGCATCTCTGGAATGAATTATAAAAGGAAGGTTCAGCTTCTTTGCAAGAGCCAGCTGCATTTCAAAAAGCTCTTTTTCGCCTTCAACAGTGTCACGGTCAAAATCACTTTCCTGCCTGCCGTCTGCTCCTGAAGGATTCCAGTGGTGATCAATTCCGCCTTCACCGATTGCAACAATTTTATTGCTCAGGATATTTTCGTCGTTAATAAAATCATTTATGTTTTCTTCAAGTTCCTGAATTCGTGAATACCTTTCGTGGATTGAATCAACGTCCGGCCAGATGCCTGCACTTAAATACGTAAATTTCCTGGCACGATTTTGCAAAACTTCATCTTCAATATTTTCAATTGCCTGAATAAGACAGCTGCCTCTTCTGAACAAATCATCGTGGCGTGTTCCAATGTCCATTCCAAAGAAGCAGTTTTTTGTTGCCATTTGAGATAGAATTTCTGAGCCAAAATCAACTGAATTATTTTCAACTAAATGCTGAAAATGAAAATGTGTATCACTGTACATATTTTTTTCCTCATAAAAAAACCGGCTCTAAAAAAGAACCGGCTTTATGTTTTCAGATTAGTCTATTTTTGACATATCAGAAATGTCAGCATCGTAATCAACTCCGGCAACATCAAAACCGTTTATGCTTAAGAAGTCGTGGCGTAAACCGGCAAGATCAGTTGTCTGCTCAACGTTTTCTTCTGTAACCGTTGGCATTATTTTATCAACTTCAGCCTGAACATCATCTGCAAGTTCCCAATCATCCATGCGGATACGATTCTCGCTGTCAACTGGAACTTTGTCTGCACTGTTATCTGCACCTGTGTAAAGACGTTCTGCAAAAAGACGTTCCATCTGTTCGATACAGCCTTCGTGTGTACCTTTGTCTTTCATTACTTTAAAGAGTACGCCAAGGTATTCGCTGATAATCGGAATAACTGCACTTGAACGTGTTACAAGTCCTTTGTTTACTGAAACGAATGCACCGCCGCCAATTTCTTTAAGTGATGAATCAATGTCGTGAGCACGTTTTTCCAGATCTTTCTTTGCTTCACCAATTGTTCCGTCACGATAAATTGCATGGCTTAATTTTGGTCCAATGTAAGAGTAAGCTAATGTGCGGCATCCTTGTGCAAGAACGTCTGCTTCCTTCAACTGTTTAATCCAGCGTTCCCAGTCTTCGCCACCCATAACTTTTACTGTGTTAGGAATGTCGTCACCAACAGCAGGTTCAGTTGAAGCCTGTGTGATTTTTCCTGTCATCATATCAAGTGCTGCTCCGGCGTAAACCTGATTGATTGGTTTTATAACTGATTTGTACAGAACTTTTGTGTCTGGGTCTGTGCGTACCGGGCTTGCAAGTGAGTAAATGATTAAGTCAACTTTTGTGTTCCATTCTTTGATTTTAGCAATGATTGTTTCACGTGTTTCGTCGGCAAAAGCGTCTGCATTGTATGTTACTGATTTTAATCCTTCTGCTGCTGCGAATTTGTCAAATGCTTTGTTGTTGTAAAAACCTGGAGTTCCGCCTTTTGTTTCTGTTGCTTCTTTTTCAAAGCTTACACCGATTGTGTCTGCGCCGTATTCAAATGCTGCGGCAATTCTGCTGGCAAGCCCGTATCCTGTTGAGCAGCCGATTACTAAAACTGTTTTAGGACCTTTTCCGCCTTCTGCAATAGTTTTTGTTCCACGTTTAGCTTTCTGTGATTTTACATAGTTAATCTGGTTTTCTGTTTCTTTTGCACAACCAATTGGATGAGCGTTGATACAGATGTTACTTCTAATCATAGGTTTGATTACTGCCATTTTATCTTACACTCCATAAAATATGAAAATAAAGCCGAGTAAAATCAGCTTTGAAAGTCATACAATTTTATATCATTATGACATTTTTTACAACAGTGTCAAATATAGTTGACTTTACGGCTTGGTCTGTGCAGTTTGGTTGTATATAAGATGCAATCTGTTGGCAAGTACGCCTGGGCGGCGGCACTAAAATAAAAGGCGCTAGGAGCAGAAGTCGGGTGCAAAAACGCTCTGTTTGTGGCAGGCGCGCAAGCGGCAAATAAAATAGTTCCCATGCCACAAACAGTGTGTAGGGGCAAATTTGCCCCGATTTTGACACCCGGCTTTGCGACGTTCAGCCTTCTTTTCCACAGCCGCCGCCCTTGTTCTTGCCAGTAGGTGCGGACTTTGCGCAACATCATCAACTTAAGAAAGCCACTATTTAAAAAATTAAAAATACATTAGAAT
>CAMCRZ010000030.1 GCA_945877425.1 uncultured Treponema sp. | reverse complement strand
TAAAAAGACTGTCCTTTGATGAAGTTTTAATTACTTCTAGGACAGCCCCTTTTTTAGAATGAATATGATTTTACAAACTGACCGGTTGATTTTCGTCCAGAGCGTCGAGTTTTTCAATCAGGCTGGAGTATTCTTTGCTAATACATCATTAATTCTTGTCTGATAGTCTTTTCCTGTTGCTTTTAATGCTGCAAGAACATCGCTGTCAATTCTTAGGTTTATGGCTGTTTTCTTTACGGAAACTTTATAAATGTCATTTCCTTTTGGGTGGACTTCGTACCAGGGCTTGAACTGCTTTAACTTTTGCGGCTGTGGCTTTGGGAGAAGAGTGTGTTCTTTCGTTCAGCGTCTTGGAGGAAGAACCTGCAGAATGGTAGACAGAAGGCAGATTATGAAAAGTCTAATAAAGTAGACGGTATAAGAATATTTCTAGATAGGTTTATAATCAGATGTTGCATTGATTTATAATAAACAGCGGGCTGTCCAATAAGTTTGAATTATGCAGCATGACATTACTTATTGAACAACCCTGACAACTATAAACTGAACTTTTTAATCAGACTTCCACAACTAATTGCTACTGCGTCCTTCGCAGCATAGCTGCTCGGCATTTCGCTAAAAACAGTCCACCGGACTGTTTTTTCGCCTTATCAGGCGACGCTCAATGTGTCGAATTCTGCATACGGTTCAAGCATCTTGAGCATAAACTCATACGGAGTAACAACCTTTAAGTCGCCGCTTACTACATCGTTAAAGATGTTTGCTGATGCACCGCTTACAAGCTTTACGCCCTTTTCGTTCATTGTAACAGGAAGATGTGTATCACGGGCTTCTACATTCCAGAATACGATTTCTGGAAGTTCGTAACCGGCAGCTTCAAACTCGTGTTTATAGAATTCAAAAGTTGATTCCTTTGATGAGCAGCAATACGAACGGTCAAGAGACGCTTCGCTTAAACTCTTGACTCGTCCGTTTGCAGCGATGACTGACATTGTCACCGCTGCATCAAACTCCATATCAGAAATAATCAAAATGCGTTCAATCATTTCTTCTTTTGGAACTTTTCCGTTCTTTGCCACATCAAGTATAAGACGGTAAACCTTACCGATATCAGTGTTAGAACAATCATCATACTTTGAAATGAAGTTCAACTTCTTCTGCAAAGTATCAGCATTCTCCGGAATCTGAATCAGTCTTGGTCTTGAACTGAAAGTAATAAATCTGTTCTTATATGCTCCGTCAAGCTGTTCTGCAAAAAGCAATGCCAGAGACGTAGCAATATTGATAGCAGCAAAATCTCCACTGCCATACATAGAAGCAGAACCATCACGGACAACAATAGTCTTTGAATTAAGTGCATTATGCAAAACAGTTTCATCTGCACCAACATCAAGCATTGCTGCAACAGCCATATCGCCACTAATTTCTGCAGCACATTCAAAATACAAACTTTTCATGTTTTCAGTATACACCTGGAACTTGAAAGCAGGTCAAGGGGAAGTTATTTCCCATTGATTTTATTAGAAAAAGTTGTACTCTCTTCATAGGAAAAAGTAATTATTCTTCAAATTTTTCAATAATTGCCTGTCTTAAAGCCCTTCCTTCTACTTGAAATTTTTCTATTGTCGATATATTTTCACGAGTAATCATTACTTGCCCTTCATAAATATCTGTTTTTTTGTAGTTTTCGTTTCGTGTGGCTGTTTCTGAATTTCTATGTTGCGGTGAAAAATTTAAATTATAGATATCTGTATTTTTGAGAACCCAATATTTTACACAATCTCGATAAACTGCAAACCAGAGCATTACATCACAACAAGTAGGTTTTACCTGCTGGAAATTCATAAGAAAATCTTTTTTAGAATTTGAAGACAGGGCTTTCATATATAAAGGTTCATTAGGTTTGTTTCTGTCAACTGCCCTTGAACCTTTTACTTCTATTCTTATATTATTTCCCATGTAGGGCAGATACAAATCATACTGACCTTTGTAAGCAGAATCTGTTTTTCTGGACGGTCGTTTCAATTCTGGTTCAACGGAAAGAAGATGGCTAAAACCCCAAGTATCTCCAAAACCCCTTGGCGCAGAAATTTCAAATACATAAAGAAATAAGTTTCTGTTGATATATTCATTTCTTAATTCCAAATAATCTTCATAACTAAGAACGTCTTCTTCTACAAGTTTTGTTATTATATATTCATATCTGTTGAAAGGATAAACATTTTGAATATCATCAATTTCTGAACGAAATCTTTCTGAATCTTTAAGTTTTTTTATCAATGAATCCAATTCATATTCAAGCAATTCCATATACGCTCTCCTTAATGTGGTTATATTGCTTATCTGAAATGCCAAAGCATTCACAAATTTTTCTGTCAATTATAGTTTGGTTTATAGTTCCTTTTAAAATATCGCTGTAGAAAGACAGAAACATTTTTTCCGTTTTTTGGTCTAAAACAGGAAGGGGAAAATCTTGAAAATGCTGTTTTAATACTTTTTTAGATTTAAACTTTTTCTGATATATAAAAGAATAAATCGGACTATTAAAAAGACACACAAGAATTTCCATCGGGTAATCATCTGAAATAATAATATTTGCACTGTTTAAAACTAAAGAACCGTCATCTAAGGCACAAACTATTTTATCAGAAATAAACTTATACACTATTTTCTTTGAACGATACATTTCCACAGGAGCAACCTGCTGAAAAATTTCCGGCGTAAATTTTATAAAATTTTCAGGCTTTTTTAATTTATATGGCAATATGTCTTTTCCACGAAAAACAGCTTCATCTTCAGCGCTTTTTGTTTCACGGATATATTTTTTATTATTACCGGTTACAATTCCCAATGCAAATTTGGTATTTTCAGAAAGTTTTACTGATTTTGCAGAATAGATTTTTTCTATAATTTCGTTATCAAAATCAGAAACATTATATGAAATTAAATAATCAGGCGCAGTAATATTTTTTTTGTTAAGAATCACATCTGAATCTTTTTTTACCACTATTTTAACATCATTATCAGTTTTTGCTGACAATTTCAGAAGGATACATTCAGACTGGACTCCTTTAAAAGCCGTTCCGAACGGTATTATTTCAATATTTCGTTTTGATTTCAGTAAAAATTTCCTTATATTTTTATGAGTTCCTACATTTAACACTGATTCAGGCAAAAAGAAATTTAAAATGCCGTTTTCATTAAGTTTTTCAAGTGCATTAAACAATGCAATGCTGAATACTTCTGTTGTTCCTAACAAAGGATAAGTCCGCAACAAAAATTCTTTTTGTTCTTCTGAAAGTTTGCTCCCCCAGGGCGGATTTGTAACAATAAAATCAAAAGTTTCTGACCGATTGTTTTTATCTGAATCTTCGGAAAAAAGCGTGTTTTTTTCACAGAAAATCAAATCGTGCTTTTCGATATGAGGAGAAATAAAAGCATTATCAAAAAAAAGTATAAAATTGATTTTGCAAATCAAAAGTGCAGTTTCATCAATATCATAGGCATATATTTTTGACGGTTCGTGTTTTTTTGAAAGTGTACGGATTAATATTCCTCCGCTTCCACAGCAAGGATCTAAAACCTTTGCGTTTTCCGGGATTTTTATGGAAACAAGCAGTTTTGAAGGTGTAAAAAATGAGCCGTTCTTTGATTTAGTTGCAATAGTTTGTACAGACTGATAAAAAGCACCCAGAATATCATCATCTTCATTTTCGATTATGAAATCTGCAAAGATATTTTCTTTTACATGAATCTTATTTAGTTCTGAATAAATTTCAGATTTTTCGTTGTATAAATTATTGGAAATAAGGATTTGTTTTCCTAAACACGCTATGGCTTCTAAAACGGAAAGGGATGAAGTTTTGAATTTTTCGACAAGTTTTATGAGTAATTCTTTTCTCTGTCGGTTTGTAATTCCTAAAAAGACAATATCCGATGTATCAGAAAAAGAACGGTTAGCCCTGGCCTGTAACCTGATTGAATCAGATTCAATAGATTTTATCAGTTTCAAATAAGATTCTTTTGTATAAAAACCGTTCTCTGGAGATGGAATAACTCCTGTCTTAATCCAATTATTAACAGTAGCTAAAGAAATGTTAAATTTTTTTTGTATGTCTTTCTTTGCGTAACTAGTTTGCTCCATAACAAAAATATAGCAATATTTTTGCTTTTTTTCCATAATAGATTTTTACGTAATACCAAATTTACTATTACTTAGCTCAAATTCCCAATTATTCCATGTAGTAAGTTTTTAGCGGAGGAAATCCGTTGAACTCTACTGAAGCATAAGTTGAAGTGTAAGCGCCTGTTGAAAGCCAGTAAAGCCTGTCGCCGGACTTTAAGCTGAGAGGCAGCTTGCACTTCACTTTTTCGTACATTATGTCCATGCTGTCACATGTAGGACCTGCAAGAATCACACCAATGTCCCTCTGCTGAGAACCAACGTGAAAAGAATTCTTAAGCTCAAGAAAATTTGCCTTGATTTTTTTAAGGTTAATCACAATGTTGGGCGTTTCCAGTTCCTTGGAAAAATTTAAAAATTTATTCCATTCAGAATCTGAAATGTAATCTTTGCGACTAATCATAAAAGTCCTCCTGTTTTAAAATTAAGTTATTCTGAAAAATCTTCGTTAATCGAAAAGTCTGCAATCATATTTTTCTGAACGTCATTTAAGGCTTCGTCCATACGCTGCAGTACAACTTCAATCTGCTTTTCGGTGATTACTGCCGGCGGTTCAAAGCGGATTGTTTTTGCATTAACAAGAGTACCTGCTGTCATTACGCCACGGCTGAACAGACCTTTTGAAACTTTGTAGCCCAGTTCGTTTTTTGTAAATTCCACGCCAATCATCAGTCCTGTACCGCGAACTTCCTTAATGATTTTAGGATATTTTTTTGCCAGAGATTTTAAACCTGCAATTAAGATTTCGCCTTTTCTTGCACACTGTCCCGGAACGTCGTAATCAATCATGTATTTGATTGTAGCAATGGCTGCAGCACAGCAAACCGGGTTACCGCCAAAAGTCGGGGAACCTAAAAGCCACGGGTTATCAATCAACTGCTGGCTCCACAAATGAGGCCGACAGATAAGTCCTGTTATAGGCATAATTCCACCGCCAAAAGCTTTTCCGTAAGTCATAATGTCAGGAGTAACGCCTTCGTGCTCGCATCGCCACATTGTTCCGGTGCGTCCCATTCCCGTCTGTATTTCATCAAAAATCAAACAGATTCCGTACTTGTCTGCAAGCGCCCTTAAGTCATGCAAATATCCGTCTGGAGGAATAATGACTCCTGCTTCTCCCTGAATAGGCTCTACAATAATTCCGGCAACAGTCTCCCCTACACTCAGCAAATTCTGGATTGAACGCTCCATTGCCTTGGTCTTTCCGTACTGAACATGAAGCACCTGCTGAATCATTGGCATATATGGTTTTCTGTAAGTGTCTTTTCCTGTTACAGAAAGTGCGCCTAAACTTTTTCCGTGAAAACCGTGAATTGCAGAAATGAACCATTTGCCTCCTGTGGAAATGCGGGCAAGTTTAAGTGCCATTTCGTTTGCCTCAGCGCCGCCGTTTGTAAAGAAGCAGTATTTTAAATCTCCGGGAGTGATGTCAGCCATAGCTTTTGCAAGGTAGCCTCTAAGCGGATCAAGAAGTTCCTGTGAGTGCAATGCCTGATGCTGAAGTTGTGCCATAACCGTTTCCAGTATTTCTGGATTTCTGTGACCGCAAGTGTAAATTCCAAATCCGCCAAGACAGTCAATGAACTTTTCGCCGTAAAGTCCTTCACAGACAGCATCGTGATCTTTCCATTCAACAACTGCATCATTTGTAGAAACCGATTTTCTGTATTTGAGCCAGCCTGGACTGACGTAATTGTCAAAGTAATTGATTGTCTGTTCCGTAATTGTGTCTTTTGTAGCTTCGTCAATTTCCTCTGACTTAATAAAGCTGACAACTTTTTCCAAATCTTTTGAAACTCTGCTGTAACTTTCTTTTCCCATAATATAACCCCTTTTTTGTTTTTTTGTGCTAAGTGAAGAGAGATGCTGATGCACAAAGTGGCGTAAACAAGTTGCGCGGGTAACTTCGTTGCAATTTGCGCGGGTAACTTCGTTGCAATTTGCGCGGGTAACTTCGTTGCAATTTCGGAATGACACTATAATTCAAACTTATTGGACAGCTCCCTCTTGTGCTTTACTTTTAGTTTGCGTACCAGCCTGGACTTCCGCCGTCAAGGTTGATGTTTATCTGCTTAACTTCCTGATATTCTTCAAGACCGTGAATTCCAAGTTCTCTGCCAATACCGCTCATTTTATATCCGCCCCAGGGAGCTTCGTTAAATGTCGGTGCAAAACAATTTATCCATGTAATGCCGGCTCTTATTTCGCTTATAACTCTGTGTGCCCTTCCAGCATCTTTTGTAAACACACCGCCTGCAAGTCCGTAAGGCGTATCGTTTGCCATATCGATTGCTTCCTGTTCAGTTTTAAATGTCTGGATTGCTACAACCGGCCCGAAAATTTCTTCCCTTACGATTTTCATCTTGCTTGTACAGTTGTCAAAAATTGTAGGAAGAACAAAGTAACCTTTATCGCAGCCGTTTTCTGTGTAACGCTTTCCGCCGCAAACTAAAGCAGCCCCTTCATCAATTCCAGACTGAATGTATGAAAGAACTTTTTCCATATCCTTTTCCGTGATGATTGGCCCGATGTCAGGATTTGTCATAGGGTCGCCGATTGTCATGCGTTCAGTTTTTGCCTTAAGTTTTGCCACAAATTCATCATGAACACTTTCTTCTATAATAATTCTTGAACCTGCAGCACAAACTTCTCCCTGATTAAAGAAAATGCCAATCATTGCCCACTCAACAGCCGCATCAATATCAACATCAGCAAAAATTACGTTCGGCGATTTTCCTCCAAGTTCAAGCCCGATCTTCTTGATGTTTGAAGCAGCACTTCGCATAAGGCTCTGCCCTACTTTAGTTGAACCAGTAAATGCAATCATATCAACGTCAGGATTTTCACCAAGTTCAGAACCAACAACAGCATCTCCCTGCAAAAGATTTGCGCAACCGGCAGGAAGTCCTGCTTCTTCAAAAAGTTCAAAAAGATGAATTGTAGAAAGAGGTGCCTTAGGGCTTGGCTTAAACACAACACTGTTTCCTGCAGCAAGAGCCGGTGCAAGTTTCCAGCAGCTCATAAGAAGCGGATAGTTCCATGGAGTAATCTGAGCTACAACACCAACTGGTTCATGGACTGTGTATGAATGCATTCTGCCAAATCCTGCGTTTACGTCATAACCTCCGCCATAAGGCATTTTCAAAGCGCCTGCATAATATCTGAAACAGTGAATTGCATCAGAAACATCTCCTTCTGCTTCACGCAAAGGTTTTCCGCAATCAAGGCAGTCAAGTTCTGCAAACTTTGATGCATCACGTTCCATTAAATCTGCAATTTTCAAAATCATATCGCCGCGAGCCTGACTGTCCATATCACGCCATTCACGGGTTTTGTAGAAAGATTTTTTTGCAGCAGCTATTGCAAGTTTTGTATCCTCAAGTGAAGATTCATAAATTTGTGCAATTACAGAACCGTTGGCAGGATTGATTACATCTAAAGTTTTTTTGTCTGAACCTTCAGTCCACACTCCGCCAATAAACATTTTCTTGATTTCCATAAAACACCTCCTGTAAAAGTGAAGAAATTTATTTCAGCAATTCAGTAATCAGGGCAAAAAAAAAGACGGCAAAATAACCAAACGATTATCTTGTCGCCTTTGACTGTTTAAGTGCCTATATAATACAAAAGTAGAAAAACTTAATCAACTCTTATAAATTGTGCATTTTGCATAAATATTCAACTTAAATTTTATGCCGCATAAGATTTTTTTCCACATTTGACTGTGCTACATTTTGAGCATTAAAAAAATGCCACGCTAGCTTTTAAGATAACGGGACAAAAATTGGAGTAGATTATGTTATTGAAAAACGAATTACCAAAAATCATTACAAGTGAAGTTCCAGGTCCAAAGTCATCTGAAATAATTAAAAGAAGGGCAGCTGTTGTTCCAAATGCAATCCGCTGTATTTATCCTTGCGTTATGGAAAAAGCAGAAGGAGCTATGATTCAAGATCCTGACGGAAATCTCTTTTTAGACTGGGTCGGAGGCGTTGGAGTTTTAAATGTAGGCCACACTCACCCTGCTCTTGTTGAAGCTGTAAAAAATCAGGCTGAAAAATATTTCCACGGAATGTTTAATATTGTAACCCACGAAGGCTATGTAGAGCTGGCAGAAAAACTTGGAGCAAGAGTTCCGGTTAAAGGCAGCCACAACAAAGTGATGTTTGCAAACAGCGGTGCTGAAGCTGATGAAAATGCAGTTAAAGTTGCAAAGGCTTTTACAGGTCGTTCAAACATTATCGTAATGAGCGGAGCTTTTCACGGACGCACTCTTCTTACCATGGCAATGACTTCCAAAAAAGCATACGCTGCAGGACAAGGTCAGCTTCCTGGAGGAATTTTCCGTGCAGAATTTCCTTACCTTTACAGAAAGCCGGCTGGTATGCCAGATGACAAAGCCATTGATTATTATGTTGAAAAACTTAAAGCAGTGTTTGAAGAATGCGCAGCAGCAGACACAATTGCAGCCATTGTAATTGAACCTATTCAGGGTGAAGGCGGATTTATTCCTGCTCCCATTGAATACGTTAAGGCTGTAAGAAAAATCTGTGATGAAAACGGAATTATGCTTGTTGCTGATGAAGTTCAGACAGGTTTTGCAAGAAGCGGAAAACTGTTTGCCTCTGAATACTGGAAAGACGCTGGCTGTGCTCCGGATATTCTGGCTACGGCAAAATCAATTGCAGGCGGCGTTCCTTTGTCGGCAGTTATTGCAAGAGATGAAATTTTTGATTCTGTTCCGGGCGGCGTTATAGGCGGCACTTACGGCGGAAATGCTTTAGCCTGTGCTGCAGGACTTAAAGTTCTTGAAGTAATTGACAGCGAAAATTTAATTGAAAGGGCAAATGTAATCGGCTCAAAAATTGTTGCACGGTTTAACCAATGGAAAGAAAAGTACGAGTGTGTCGGCGATGTTCGGGGGCTGGGCTCAATGATTGGCGTTGAATTTGTTACGGACAAAGCTTCTAAAACTCCAGACGCAAAACTTGTAAGCAACATAATTCAGTATGCAGCACACCACGGATTGCTTATGGAAAATGCAGGCACTTACAACAACGTCATAAGATTTCTGGCACCGCTTGTCATTACAGACGAACAGCTTGAAGCAGGTTTAAAAATATACGAAGAAGCAATTATTGCCTGCAGCAAGTAAACACAGTGCGTTAAGGAGCAACCGGCGCATCTACTGCACAATATAGGAGGAAACAATGCCTGAACCTTTGATTGAAATAAAAAACGTAAAGAAAACATTCGACGGAAATCAGGTTGTAAAGGGAATGAACCTTGATGTCTACAAAGGAGAATTCCTTACACTGCTTGGACCTTCAGGCTGCGGCAAGACAACTCTTCTGCGAATGTTAGGCGGTTTTCTTGAACCTGATGAAGGCGAAATACTTCTTGAAGGAAAAAGTCTTACAGGAATTCCTCCTTACAAACGTGAAGTTAATACAGTCTTTCAGAGTTACGCTTTATTTCCAAACTTAAACGTAAGGGAAAACATTGCATTCGGACTAAAAATGAAAAAGCTTCCCAGAAAAGAAATAGACGAAAAAGTTCAGGAAATAATTGAAATGTGCCAGCTGGAAATGCTTGCAAACAGAAAGCCTTCCAAACTTTCCGGCGGACAGCAGCAGCGTGTTGCAATTGCCCGAAGCCTTGTAAATGCACCGAAAGTACTTCTTTTAGACGAACCACTTGGCGCACTGGACTTACAGCTTAGAAAGCAAATGCAGATAAGTTTAAAAAGACTTCAGCGCAAACTCGGCATGACTTACGTTTACGTTACTCACGATCAGGAAGAAGCAATGGTTTTAAGCGACAGAATTGTGGTAATCAACAACGGTCAGATTGAGCAAATTGGAACACCGGAAGAAATTTACGGAAAGCCTTCAACTTTGTTCAGCGCACAATTTCTGGGAGAATCAAATTTCTTTACTACGGAAGACGGTTCTGAACTAAGCGTGCGCCCTGAGTTTTTAAAAATCTACACTTCATTCAGCAAGGAAATACAAGGTGCGTTACCTGGAAAAATTTCCGAGACAGTTTTCATGGGACCGTTCAGCAGAATTTGTGTTGAACTTGAAGACGGCAAAAAAGTTTTCGCACTTGAACCTTCCGGAATGAATGATTATGCAGCAGAGCAATCTGTATTTGTTTATTGGAATCCCGAAGATTCAGTTCATATAAAAAAGCAGGAAAAATAAACGGAGGTTTCTATGAAAAAACTTGAAGTTATTATCAGACCGGAAAAGCTGGAAGATTTAAAGGAAATCCTAAATCAGTTTAAAATCGGCGGCATGACAGTTTTAAGCGTAATGGGCTGCGGCAATCAGAAAGGCGATGCGAACAATACACTTAAAGGTCTTAAAGTAAGAAACATTAATCTTATTCCAAAAATCCTCTGCATTGTTGCAGTTGATGAAGATGACGTAGAAAAAATCCTTGAAGCAATATACGAAAAAATTCCTTCAGGACGAGTAGGCGACGGAAAAGTTTTTGTTGAACCTATTGATGACGTTATGAGAATAAGAACAGGAGAAAGAGGCAAAAAAGCTCTTTAAGTTTACTCCCATATTTTTTTGTGAGGTGCCAGATGTTAGAAATAAAAAATTTGCAGAAATCCTTTGACGGAATACAGGTTATAAAAAATATAAATCTCACAATAAATGACGGAGAATTCGTGAGTTTCCTGGGACCTTCAGGCTGCGGAAAAACTACGTGCCTTAGAATGATTGCAGGCTTTGAACATCAGGACAGCGGCTCAATTCTTTTTAACGGCAAACAGCTTGACGGAGTTCCGCCTTACAAAAGAAAGCTCAACACTCTTTTTCAGAACTACGCATTGTTTCCCCATTTAAATGTTTTCGAAAATGTTGCATACGGACTAAGAGCTTCCGGCGTAAAAAAATCAGAACTGAAACAAAGAGTAACTGAAGCTTTGGAAATGGTAAGGCTCACCGGTTTTGAAGAAAGATATCCTGCCCAAATGTCAGGCGGTCAGAGACAGCGTGTTGCCATAGCCAGAGCAATCATCAACAGACCGCCGCTTCTTCTTTTAGACGAGCCGCTTACAGCCCTTGATGCAAAACTCAGAATTGAAATGCGACAGGAACTAAGAAGCCTTCAGAAAAAACTTGGCATTACTTTCATCTACGTTACTCACGACCAGGAAGAAGCACTTGTTATGAGCGACAGAATTGTAGTAATGAACGGCGGCGTTATAGAACAGTTTGGAACTCCATCTGAAATTTATTATCATCCGGCGTCAAAATTTGTTTCAAGCTTTATCGGCGAAACCAACATTTTTGATGCAGTCATTACAGGCAAAAACGGCAGCGAATATTCCTTAACAACAGAAGCAGGCATTTGCGTTTCAGCAGGAGACGAGTCGTTTAAGGAAGACGAAATAATCAACATTTCAGTTCGCCCTGATAAAATAAAATGGTCTGTTCTTGGAGATTCTCAGGACGGATTTACTATGGCAGGCACAGTAACTGACGTTATTTTCTGTGGCAACCAGACAAAGATTTTTGTGGAACTGTACAACGGCGGCGATTTGAAAATTACAAGGCTTACAACAGAAAAACTTCCCCAACCAGGAGATGAAGTTTCAATTTTCTGGGACAAGGAAAACTGCGTAATGCTCCACTCACCTGCTGATGAAATCCGAAGCGTTATTGAAAATGTTGACGTTGGAAAATGGGTTGAAGAACAAAATCAAATTCTCGCTCAAATCCTCAATGCAAACTAAACGTCTAACTGTCCAGCTTTTCCAAAAGTTCTTTTATGTAAAGGGCTACCTGAATCATAAAGCGGGTATGCCCGTTGCTTAAGTCAATGTCCAGCACTTCGCAAATTCTCTTGATGCGGTAATTGACAGTATTTCTGTGGGTATAATTTACGTCAGCAGTTTTCTGCACACGCCCTGAAAAATTCAAATACAGTTTAAGCGTATTTAAATAATCGTGAAGTTTGTCTTCGCTGAAAATATTTAAAGCGCCCAAAACCTGATTGTAAATTTTCTCAAGAGTCTTTCGTTCCTTAACATCACCTAAAATCTGGAAAAATCCCAAATCTTCATAATCACAGAACAATTGATTTTCGTCGCAAAGTTTTAAAGCCAAAAAAGCGTGCTCGTATTCTTTCGGAAGCTCGTAAGTTGCACTGCATGAAGAAGATATTCCTATTTTCATATTTTTAAAATATTCATCTTTTCTGGCAACAGCTTCAATTTTTCCGGCAGCCTTTCTGCAGTCATCATGGAAAATAAAAATAATGTGATTCTTGTAAATGAAAAAGCAGTAGTCATTTGGAGCAAGTCCCGTTTTGTTGTTAAACGAATATTGCATGTATCTGTAAAATTCAGCTTCATCTTTTGTAGCTAGCTCTTCCGGAAACTCCAGCAGAAGAACAGAATATTTTCTGGCATTTTCAAAAGCAGTATTTTCCAGCTGAACAATATTAAATTCCTGAGGATTAAAAATTGCATCTTTCAAAGACTGTTCAAGTTTATAAACCTTTTCACGTTCATTTACAATTCTGTTTCCGTAATCCTGCATAATGTCGATTGTGTGAATTTCCCAGGGCAAAGTAAAAATCGGAAAATTTATTTTATTGCACAAGTCAACAATTTCTCCGGGAATATCGGGAATGTACTTGCCCACATTTACAATCAGCCCCGACGCTTTAAGCTCCGCAAGTTTCGTTACAAGTTCCCGCAGATATTCATTGACGTAAGAATTATCTTTCTTGCCAAGATTGTCTTCCTTGCGCCCTATGCTCATTCCTGTAGTTAAAACAAGTTCGCCGCCGCGTATAAAATCAAGTGTGGAAAGATCTTCCGTGTAATACATCCAGCTTACGTAATTGTGCAGAGCGTTCTGACCTGCAATGCATTTAAGCCTGTAAGTTGACTGAGTTGCCGAAAAAAGTGTCTGAATTTGAATTGCCATAGAAAAAAAATAACATATTTTATGCAAAATGCACAATATTTTACTGATTTTTTTATGCTCATATTTCTAATCAATATTATCACTATTCATTATTATTCAGTCAGCCTATTTTATGAAAGGAGATAAGCCCTATGAAGAAACTCTTACTTATTGCAGGAGCAGTTCTTGCATCAACAATGATTTTTACAATGTCAGGTTGTAAAGAAAAACAGGAAACTTTAAATCTTCTTGTATGGGAAGGATATGCTGACCCGCTTTTTACAAAAGAATTTGAAGAAACTTACAACGTAAAAGTTAACGGCACATATTTTAATACAAGCGATGATCTTGTAGCAAAATTAAAAGCTGGCGGCGGAAAATCTTACGACTTGATTTCACCATCAGGAGACATGGCAGGTTTCTTAGTTCAGAGCGACATGGTTGAACCTATTGATATTTCCCAAATCTCAAACTGGAAAGACATTAATCCTACAGTTATTCTTGATGATGTTGAAAAAGACGGACAGATTTACGGTGTTCCATATCTCTGGGGTCCGGATTATTTGATTTACGATGCTGACGTGATTTCTGAAGAACCTGATTCATGGGAAATTTTCTGGGATCCAGCTTATGCCGGAAAGATTTCGCTTTACGATGATATTTCCAACATTTACTTAATCGGTCAGATGCTTGGTCTTGATGCAGTAGATAAAACTGCCCTTTACAATATGACTGATTCCCAACTTTCTTACGCAAAGGATGAACTTTTAAAACTTAATCCTGCAGTCCGCAAGTACTGGGTAAGCGCCGGTGAATTAAGTGATTTGTTTGCAAATAAAGAAGTTGCTGTTGCTGTAGGCTGGCCTCTTACTGTAAACGATGTAAATGCAAAAGGCAGAAACCTTAAGTGGACTATTCCAAAAGAAGGATGCACCGGCTGGATGGATCGCCTTATGATTGTAAAAGGTGCATTGCACAAAGATCTGGCTATGAAATATCTTGATTACATTACAAGCCCAAAAGGTCAGGCTTTAAGTTCAGAAGCAACTTTGTACTGTGTTGTAAATCCAAAAGCAAAGGAATACGAATCTCCTGAACTTCAGGAAGCAACATACATAAACGATCTTGACACATTCTTCAGCAAAATCAATTTCTGGCAGTACGTAGAAGAACGCGACAAGTACAACGACATCTGGACAGAAGTAAAGACAAACTGATTTAACAACGCAGCGAGATGCTGAAACAACTTCAGCATGACAACAATCAGTCACCACGACACTACAAATTGTCATCCCGAATTTATTTCGGGATCTCCTGTTTGCACTTGCGGTAAGACAAACTTTTTATCCAGCCCTCTTCTGCCAAGTGCAGCAAATAACTTCAGGAGGTTCTTCCATGAGTTTTTCACTAAAGAAAATAAAAAATAATAAGTTTGCCATTTACGGCGTAATGATGCCTGCTGTAATCTGGCTGGTTATGTTTTTAATTCTTCCCTATGCCAACCTCTTTATTTACAGCTTCTGGAAAAACGGAACATTTTCTGTAGTAAAGGAATTTACTCTTGAAAACTATGCAAAGTTTTTTACCGTAAGCAAAACAGGCGGTTCACCATATTTAATTTTATTAAATACAATCGGGCTTTCACTGTGGGTAACTTTGTTTACATTCCTTGTAAGCTTTCCACTAGCCTACTTCATCAGATTTTACGTAAAGAAATACAAACAGCAGCTTTATATGCTTGTAATAATCCCGTTGTGGGTAAGCTATGTAATGCGTGCTTATTCCTGGAAAATAATCCTTGGTACAAACGGAATACTCAACAGCTTCCTCATGGCAACACATCTTGCATCAAGTCCGGTAAGCCTGTTTTTGTACAGCAAAGTTTCAGTCATCATCGCCATGACACACATCTACACGCCTTTTGTACTCATGCCAATATACACATCTCTGGAACAGTTGCCTGAAACTCTCATAGAAGCATCAAGTGATTTAGGAGCAAGACCTGTTAGAACTTTTTTCAAAGTGATTTTCCCTCTTACTTTACCAGGCGTAATTACCGGAGCAACTTATGCATTTGTTTTATCAATGGGCGACTTTCTGGCACCGTCACTTTTAGGCGGACCTGGAAGTTCAACACAAATAGCAAACATTGTTCAGATGCAGTTTGGAACTTCCAACAACTGGCCTTACGGAGCAGCAATAGGAATTATCATTCTTACAATGGTAATTGGATTACTAATCATAACAGAACTGCTGCAGAAAAAGCTTGTTCATTCAGCAGGAGGTTCAAATGGAATCCGTTAAGAAAAAAACATCAGGTGGAAAAATTTTATTTACAGTTTTAGGAATTCTGGGACTTGTATTTCTTTACCTTCCGATTTTTGTAGTTGCAGTTTATTCCCTTAATCCCGAAAGCGTAAACAGTTTTCCAATGAAAGGCATCAGCTTTAAATGGTTCAGCGTAATGGCTCACGACCATATGCTCATGACGTCTTTATGGCATTCAGTTTTAGTTGCAATCATTTCAACAATGTGCGCAATCATTCTGGGCGTTCCTTTAGCCTATGTTATGTACAGAAAAAAATTTCCGGGCAAAGCTTTTATGGAAAAGATAGTTCTTCTTCCACTGATTTTGCCGGGAATTCTTACAGGTATAGCAATGCTTACTTTCTTTCAGCTTCTCGGATTGCAGCAAAGTATGGGAGCTGTTATTATAGGACATACAACTTTTTTGATTGCCACAGTAATGCCTCAGGTTTACACAAGGCTTAAAACTCTGGACAAATCAATTCAGGAAGCAGCACTTGATTTAGGAGCAAGTCCTGTAAAGGCATTCTTTTACGTTATAATTCCAAACGTTAAGACCGCAGTTTTTTCCGCAGCACTTCTTTCGTTTACATTAAGCATGGACGAAATTCCAGTTACTTACTTCTTGAACGGAACATTCAGCACTTTGCCTATTACAATCTGGGGAATGACACGCAACGGAATTACGCCAGAAGTAAATGCCATTGCAACTCTGATTTTGATTGTGTCACTGGGACTTGTGTTCCTTTCAACAAAGCTAAACGAAAAAGAATAAACGGGAGTTAATATGCATACATTCAGAATTGTTCCGAAAATAGTTGAGCTTAAGACAGCAGAATTCTGTACGGAATTTGAAGTAAACGAAGATGATCTTGTTTTCATTTCGAAATCTACGGAAAGCTGTTTTGAAGGCAGACTGGAAAAAGCCCATGTCATTTATCGTGGAGACTACGGAAGCGGCGAACCTACTGATTCTATGGTTGAAGCAATTTACAACGACATAAAAGACATAGATTATAAAAGAGTGATTGCAGTTGGCGGCGGAACAATTATTGATGTGGCAAAACTTCTTGCACTAAAAACTTTTTCTCCCGTTACTGATTTATTCAGCAAAAAATTTCCTGCCCAAAAAGAAAAAGAGCTTATTGTAATTCCTACAACTTGCGGAACAGGAAGCGAAGTAACAAACATTTCCATTCTTGAACTTACTCAGCTGAACACAAAAATGGGTCTGGCAGACGATGCACTTTTCCCTGATTACGCAGTCTTAATTCCACAGCTTCTGGAAAATCTGCCGGACAAATTTTTTGCAGCCAGTTCCATTGACGCATTGATTCATTCAACTGAAAGTTACCTTTCTCCTAAAGCCACAACTATGAGCAAAGCATTCAGTGAAAGCGCAATTAAAAAAATTCTTTCAGGCTACATGGAAATTTACAGAAAGGGAAAATCTGCAAGAAAAGCGCTTACCCAGCAGTTTTTAGCCGGAAGCACGGAAGCAGGCATTGCATTCGGAAATGCCGGATGCGGTTACGTTCACGCCATGAGCTACCCTTTTGGAGCAAACTATCACGTTCCCCATGGAGAAGCAAACTACGTTCTGTTCCTTGAAATTTTTAAGGAATACCAGAAAGCAAATCCTGAAGGAAACATAAAATCACTTAACGCCCTTCTTGCAAAAATAATGGGCTGCCCGGAAAATTCAGTTTACGAAGAACTTGAAAAAGTGCTTGACTGCATTCTGCCTCACAAAAAAATGAGCGCTTACGGAGCAAAACTTTCCGACATAGATTTGTTCACCACAGTTACAGTGGAAAAACAAGTCCGCCTTACCGCCAACGGATACATTCAGTTTACTCCTGAAAAAATAAAGCAAATCTACAGTGCAGTACTTTAGTTCTTCCTGCAAAGACGCAGCATTCCGTTAAGCCTTCTCTTAATGATATTCGAAAGCATCATTGCAGTGTCAGCGTGAAGAAGAAGAGTGGAAGCTGCGTAAACAGTACAGCCTGCACCAACTCCTGCCAGAAGTTTAAAAAATGCATTGTCTATAAAATGCATGACACCAAGAACCGCCGCCGCCATAAGCACACATGAAAAAATGATTTTAAAAAGATTTTTTACAATTCCAGTGTTCTTTATGAATTTCCGGGAAAACAAAAACTTGTAAAAAGTTATAATGCCTTCTACAAAAAAAGTAGACGCTGCAGCACCAAAAACGCCCCAAACAGGAATCAGCAGAAAATTAAATATCACATTAACAGTACAGCCGATAATCTGAGACTGAAGGGAAACTTTTTCCATTCTTCTGGGAATCAGAATCATGCAGTCAGCAAAAGAAGCTATTGCAATAAAAACTATTACAGGCGACATTATGAGCATTGAAGGAAGGGCTGCAAGAAAATCTTCTCCGCTGAAAAGAAGGATGAGTGGTTTTGCAACAAGCATAATTCCAATGGCAGCAGGCAGAGAAAAAAACAAAGTAAGGTTCAGAGACTTGGAAATAATTTTATTGTAATCATCAGTCTGATTTTTCCCAATGTAATAAGTGGACCGTGGAAGAAGTGTTGCAAGAATTGCGGTGATGAGACCTACAACCAAATTCTTTATTTTGTTTGCTGCAGAATAATAGCCCACGGCAGTGTCAGTAAGCATAAACCCAAGCATTACAGAGTCTATCGCAGTGTGCATTTTTGTTGCAACTGACATTCCGAAAAAAGTAAAGATCGGCTTTAAGTGCTTTTTGATTTCTATTTTTGTCCGGTCAAAGAAATTTACGAATTTTCGGGAATAGAAAATATTGCAGACATTCGATCCTACGCTGGAGAAAACTCCCATAAAGGCATAAGCCACATAATCATCAGGCGTACGCACAAACACAAAAAGAAGTACAAGGCTTATTATTTGAAAAATAATTGAGCGCACCGTTACATATTTGTATTCTTCATGAACATTGAAAATCCAGTCTACACCGATTGTTGTAAAAAGAATTTTAGAAGCACAGACGATTAAAAGAACACGGTATTCTGAAAATTTGCTTACAAATACAAGGGCAAAAAAAAGCAGACAGTACGAAACTGCCGTTGAAATCAGATTTATAGTGAGAATTTCCCGGAAAATTTTATTCAGTGCGTGTTTATCGTCCCGAACCCGAACCGCCTCTCTTGCGGCATAACTGAAAATCCCCAGGCTTGCGGCAAGCGTAAAATATTCGATTACGGAATTTGCAAAATTAACCCTACCAATTCCCGCCGGAAGAAGAATTCTCGACGCATAAGGAAAAGATATGAGAGGAAACGCAAGGTTCATGAGTGCTTTTATAAAACTGTAAACTGCATTTTTTTTCAGAGATTTTTGAACCATAAGCAAACCATTATGGCCTTTTATTCTAAAAAAAACAATAAAAGAATGTTAGAATGTTAAAATAAAAGCAAGCACGCAGACTCAACGAGAGGGATTGCCTCTTTTATTTCCGTTTTCTTAAAATCCACTTCATTCTCATTAAAAGTAAATATAAAAGATAAGGAAGATTTTCAAACTTTAATGCCATTTTACCAAACGTTCTGCCAAGATGATCTTTATTTTCATCAGGAAGAGAAAGAAACCATTCTCTTATTTTTTTATGCAAGGAACGGAACTTCATTAAATCAAAAAAATTATATTTGGAAAATGCAACGATGTACTTTCTAACAGGCTGCTCTCTAAAATTATAGACATTACAAGTTTTTTCATATCCATTTACAACAAAAAAGTTCATGCAACATTCAATATGCTTTTTATAATCTTCTAGTTTTGCCCCAGTAGATAAACTTCCTGAGTGTATATTATATTTATATATTTCGTTTTCTATGATTTTTATGTTTTTTATATGACATAAGTATTCCAGCATAAACATCATATCTTCAGAATAATGAAGTCCTACAGGGAATAAAATATTATTTTCCATAAGAACACTTTTTTGGACAAGGTTTTCCCTATATGATTTTTCCACAAGGCAGGTGATTATGAAAAAATTTTATGGCTATATGCGTGTTTCAACAAAAGAGCAGAACGAGGACAGGCAGAGGATAAAACTTCAGGAAGCAGGAATAGAAACTCAAAATCTTTTTCTTGACAAGCAGTCCGGAAAAGATTTTGAAAGAAAAAACTATCAGAAACTTCTGTCTGTCCTGAATGAAAAATCAGTACTTTTTGTAACGTCTTTGGACAGACTTGGAAGAAATTACAAGGAGATAATTCAACAGTGGAAAATAATCACGCAGGAAAAAGGCTCTGATATAGTTGTTCTTGATATGCCGCTTCTTGACACCCGGAACAAAAAGGATTTGCTGGGAACTCTTATCAGCGATTTAGTACTTACCATTTTGAGCTATGTTGCAGAAACTGAACGGAATTTCATAAGAAACAGACAGGCAGAAGGTATTGCTGCAGCCCGTCTTAGAGGAGTCGTTTTTGGGCGACCAAAAATTAAGCTGCCTGAAAGTTTTATAGAATACGAAAAGCTTTACAAATCAGGAAAAATCTCGCTGGCAGAAGCGGCAAAACTGTGCGGAATGTGTCGCTCTACGTTCTGGGCAAAACTTTCAAGGTAGAGATTTGCATCCCGCAAATGAGTTTTCATTTTGGTTGATTTTACGTATAATTTTATGTAAAATATTGCAGAGGAGGTTCATATGGTAACATTTTCACGAAACGAAATTGTTTCAAGTTCTCAGTTTGTAAGAAACTTTGCATCTTTTTTGCAGAGAATGACGAAATCAAATGATGAAAAAATCGCAGTCATCAAGAATAATCAAATGCAGGCCGTGATGATTCCTATTGACGAATACGAGCGCCTTGCTGCTTTAGCAGAAAAAGCCGAACAAAAAATCATTTTTGAAACTGTACAAGAAAGAAAAGGCACACCAACTTCCGAATATATTTCCTATGAAGATGCAATGAAAACGGCAGGTTTTTGATGGAATTCGAAATAAAGTTTCACCCTGCTGCACTTAAAGAATTTTGTGAACTCGACGGAAGCATAAAAAAACTTGTAAAGAAACAACTTGATAAGCTAAAAACATCGCCTTTTTTAGGAGATGAACTTGGAAATAAAAACGGTTACGATTTGACAGGCTACAGAAAAATGTATGCCTGCAAAAAACAAATCAGGATTGTATATTCTGTCATTGATAATTTACTTTTGGTTCACATCATAGCTATCGGAAAACGTGAAGATATGGAAGTTTACTCAACAGCTTCTGAAAGAGTATAGAAACATCCTGCTGCAGGGCAATGATTGAAAAAATAAAGATGTGATTTGAATATATTACTTTTCAAACTCTGACCTTTCAGGAAGAATGTACTCAAATGCATCTTTTAGCTTTTCCATTGCAGAATCAAAATCACAGGTCGGAATCATTTATCAAAAATATTACACAGGAGATTCTTGTAGGACATCATTAAAAATTGCATGAAAATTTTCTGCAAACTTGTCTTTTGTAAAAATTGAACTTCTTTTTTTACAGTTTTTACGTAAATTATCACGCAGCTGTGGATTTTCTACAATTTCTTCGGTGTGTTTTATGAGTTCTTCCGTAGTATTCCATCTAAAACCGCAAGATTCGTCTACAATTTCTTTTTGTCCGCCTTTGTTTATTACAATCGGAATGCAAGATGCACTCAACGCTTCTACAGTTGTGATTCCAAAATGCTCAAAAAAAAGAGGATTTGTTTCATTTATGCCTTTTGCATGCCAGAATATGCTTGATTCAGAATAAGTCTTTTCAAGTTCCTCTCGGGTAGGCTCAAAAACAAATTCAACTGAATTATGAATTTGTTTTAAGGATTCTACATATTCAAAACATTCGCCTTTAATCGAACCTGCAATAATTAATCTGCACTTGTTTCTTAAAATTTCAGAACTGGCAAAAGCATTTATGAGAACGTCTATTTTCTTTGTTTTTTCAATTCTGCTACATACAAAAATTTGATTTTCCTTTTTCGTCGAAATTGCTGTTACAGGAGTGACAGGAGGATAAAGAATCTTTTTTTTGGATTCTGGAATATTCCACATTTTAGTCAGCCAATATGAAGTAAACTCTGAATTTGGAATGAACAAATCAATTTTTTCCGCAAAGCTGCAGTCTTGCCTGACGGCTTTTGCTTTTAAAAACGGCAATTTTGAATTGATTGGTATTTTTGCAAGCTTTTCTTTTGGAAAGTGAACGATTGCAATGTTTTTTCTTGCACATCCATAAAAAGAGTATCGGGAACAATTAATAAAAAGGTCATATTCCTTTGTTATTAGATTTATTTTCTTTTGAATTTTAAAAAATCTTTCTTGTCTCAAAAGAAATTTTAAATGATGAATAAATTTTGTTTTATGTTTATCAACATTTGTTTCTGGAATTTTTATATAATGTAGACTTACGTTTTTTTTATTTATGTTGAGGCCATACGTTTTATTCTGATCTGCTAGAAAATCATCTATATCTACACGGTCTCTTTTTTTGTGCAGTTCCGTTATTATTGATATTTGCGAATCTGGATACAAATTTTGAAGAACTTCTATAAGGTTTGCCGTATAACCTTCTGTTCCACCATATTTATAAATAAAATTATTCATATAAACTGCAATTTTCATCTTTTATCTACTCCACTAAAATTTTATAAATATCTTTTGCACAGTCATTCCATGTGCGGAATTTTATATTTTTTGACGATGGATTCTGATTAACTTTATACAAATCAATCCATTCTTCAATTTTTTTTGCTAAGGCTGCAGGTTCCAAAGTATTAAAGTAAAACGCATTTTCCTGTGCTATTTCCTTAAAAATAGGAATCTCTCTTAAAATCAATGGTTTATTAAAAGCCGCAGCCTCGGCTACTGCCAATCCGAACCCTTCCTGAATTGATGCCATAATTACGGCATCGCATTTTTCGTATTGTTCAATCAATTCTTCATCACTGATTCCATTGCAATACCAGAAAAGTTTTTTGCCAAACTCTTTGTTTTTCTCTATTAACCTAATAGTTTTTTTGCACTTCCAGCCTTTTCTTCCAACAATGGACAGGGTTACATTTTTGTTTTTCGCCCATAAATAATCAAAAGCTTTTATTACTTGATCATATTTTTTTCTGGGCTCTACAGTACTTACCATTAAAAAAGAAATATGGTTATTTTTGTGGAACCAAGAGTTTTTGTCAGATTTTGAAAATTTAAAATCAGTTCCTAAAAGTGAATAGGATATTTTAAGGTTCTTATTGCGTTCTAACGCAGGATTTTCTTCTAACCATTGTTTTAAATCATTTGCTGTAGAAACACTGTTACAGATTATAAAATCATAATTAACCACTTGTTTTATAAATTGATTAAAACTCTTTTTAAATCGAGGCATACAGTACTTTGGAAGTCTCACAGGAATTAAATCATGTACAAAAAATCCAACCTTTATATTGTTTTTCATTAGAAATTTAAAAAATCTGTCGTACTTATAGGCATAATAAATAGATTTGTCTAAACCAAAAAAAATGTCTTTGGGAATAAACGTAATTTTCTGATTTGTTTTGGAATCAAAAAATCCCTGAAAATCCCTGCAATAAACAGTAACTATATCGAAATCTGAATCAATTAAAGATAGCTGTTTTGATATGTTATGCGAAACTCTCTGTATTCCAGTCATTATATTGGTTGAATGAATGTCTGTAATATCAACGTAAATTCTATTCCTTCTTGTTTCATTTAGTGAAGTCTTTTCGATTAAACTTTTTATTTCTTTTTTGTGAAAAAAAACGGAAGTGCGGAATTTATAAACAATCGGGTGATAAATATTTCCAAAATATTTTTCTATTGATCTTTTCATTTTTCAAACTCTGATTTTTCAGGAAGAATGGTTTCGAAAGCATTTTTTAACTTTACCATTGCAGAATCAAAATCATTCAGTTCAGAATCATTTATGACAATTTCTTTATAGGTCTGTTTTTTTATGAACTCTGCAATATCTGAAGCATTGGAATCTGTAAGGTCAAAGCAGCGTTTTCCTTTATGCGGATTGACTGGAAAAAAATCTCCTTTACACAGTGCCCAGTGCCTGAAAAGCCATTGATTTACATCGAAACTAGAGCGGAATCTGTTTTTCATTGTTTTTTCCAAAGGTTCAGGACAAACATTCCATATTTCATCAAACAGGCTTTTTCTAAAAGGCTGCGGCATGTGCGGATTAATAAATCCTGTAAATTTTTTCCATGGAAACAAATCGATATTCTGCCACAGTGCTTTTCCATATTTCAAATTGAACCATTTAAAAAAAAGTTTTTTGAAAACTTCCTTTTTGGAAAAATATTTGTTGATTATATTCAAGTTGTTGAAATTTATTCCAAGCATTGGAAGTGTACCGGAAGTTTTTACCTCAAGAATTGCACTGTCACACGGAAGTCCATTCCTAAAATAAAAATCTTTTTCAACAGCAGAGGTCAAGAAAGTATCGTCATTAAAATAGACAAAATGTTCTGTAAGCCCTTCTATTTTGTGCATGCATAGTTCAATCGGATGGGAACTGAAAACAGGCAGGTACTTTTCAGGTATGTAATCACAATGCTTTACCCAATGCAGTTTTGCACAGTCAGTATTCAACCAGTCAGGTTTTTGCCCGCAGGTTATAAAGTGAACTTTCCGCACCCATGGAGCAAATTTCTCAATGCCGCGGAACCAGTATTTTAAAAGACCGTAATCCCGGTACCGTATGTTTCTTGAGTCAATCTGTTTGTCGGACGGTACATATTTATTGAATTCTTCAATCCACACCGGGTCGCTTCCGTCTACCCACGGAATAACAAAGTCTATGTCATAAGGGGCGGTTTGTTTCATACTCTCTCCAGTTTTCAAAACTACACTTTTTGGGACGAGGGAAAACGACAGTTTTTGCAGCTTAAAATGCCTAAAAATTTGAATTACAGTGGTCAAACAGTCCTTTTTGTGCTAGGATATAACAAGATTTAGTTTGTCCAAAAAAGTGTGATTTTGAAAACTGGAGAGTATATGTCAGCTGATAAAATCAATCTTGCATTATGTACTGATGATAATTTTATTTATCCTACGCTTACTGCCATTGATTCTGTGCTGAAAAATAATGCAACCACGCTTTTTTCGGTTTTTATAGTTACGGCAGGAATTTCTGATAAAAGCAGAGAAATCATAAAAGCATTTTCCTCTGAAAAGCAAAAGCATGCTGGTATAAAAATAATTACGGTGGATAAAACCATTCTTTCCGGCTGCCCTGTAAAAGATTCCGATCATGTTTCTATTTCTACATATCTCAGGGTTCTTTTGCCGTCGATTATTCCTGAAAACATAAAAAAAATTTTATACATGGACGGCGATATTCTTTGTGTTTCATCTTTGGAAACATTTTATAACACAGATATTTCGCAAAAATCATGTGCGGCAGTGCATGATGAGAGAAATAATTCTTGTGAAATTTTTGGCCGCCTGGACTATTGCAGTAAAAACGGATATTTTAACGCTGGCGTTATTCTTATAAATCTTGAGTGGTGGCGGAAAAACAACGTGCAGAATAAAACACTGGAATTCATTTCCGAAAACCCGGAAAAATGTCTCTGGCATGATCAGGATGCCCTAAACTACATTCTTAACGGAACCGTAGAATGGGCAGACTTCAGGTACAATCTTACCCAGGGCTTTCTGTTTGACAAGCCTAAACTGGAAATTGATGAAGCATACCAGGACGACATTGAATCTGCAATAAAAAATCCCTGCCTTATTCATTACTGCGCAGCCTACAAGCCGTGGCACGTGGAATGTAACTCTCCATATAAAAAACTGTGGCGGATGCAATACAGGGAAACTTTCCGCAAAAAATGCCAGCTGACTTTCAAAAACACTGGAACTGCAAAAACAAAATGGTGTCTTAAATTTATTCTGAACAAACTACGCATAAAGGAATATGCAGATTTCAGAAAAAGCATTTTAAAAGGAATATAAAATCAATGGTTACATTTTCAATAATTATACCAGTCTATAATAGTGAAAAATATTTGGAGCGTTGTCTTACCAGTATAAAAAATCAGACTTTTTGTGATTTTGAATGTTTAATAATAGATGACGGCTCGGATGATGACAGTTTAAATCTTATAAAAAAAATCTGCAAAGATGATCCTCGTTTTTTTATATTTCATCAAGAAAATCATGGTGTAAGTTCAGCTAGAAATTTAGGTTTAAAACATACACATGGCAAATATACTGTTTTTGTAGACAGTGATGATTATGCAGAACCTGATTTTTTAGAAATAGCCAATTGCGAAAATAAAAATTATCCTCTCATTTTATTCACAAAAGATTTAAATGAAGGTATAATAGATTCCGAAGAATTAATTGACAAGTTGCATACTTTAGAAATGGCAGGTTCTCCGTGGGGAAAAATATTTCAAACAGAAGTAATTAAAAAGAATGATATTAGTTTTCCAACTGAAATTGATCTTTATGAAGATTTAGCTTTTTTACTGAAATATTTATTCTGCATAGAAACAGTATGTATAAAAAATAAAAAAGTTTATAATTACACTATAAGAGATGTTTCCTTATGTCATAAAGTAACGGCAGAACGATACAAGAAGCAGCTTTTATATTTCATAAATTTTGCAAAAATAACTACAGATATAAAAAAACAACTGGTTTTAAAAGAAATATGTATCAGCCAGTATCTTTGGATTTTCAAAAATTATGATTTTTTTTCTTTATTGTCTTTTTCGGAATTCCACAAACAAATCAAAAATTTTTACAATGATATGTCAAACACATTATATAACATAAAACTACAAAAAAGATTTGGAAAACTGGCATTATCATTAACAGCGTTACCTTTTTTCATATATGTGCTATTCATGAAATTCAAAATATTTATAAACTCGAAAAAAAGGCACGGAGTGTAACTCAAGCCAGGGCAAATCTTTTTCAGATTATGTATCTCTATTTAATGAATCGGCAGCAGCAATAAAAGGATTCCTGACATCTGTTTTTTTTTCCTAAAGCATCAATCGACAGACGCCCGTAAAGTCCGCCCGTATTTGAAATTTCCAGCCTGTCAGGATATATTTCGATTCTGATTGGTTCATTTTCTGTATGAATGCTGTAATCACGGTGAATCAAGGCATTTAGGATAATTTCCCGTACTGCCTTAACAGGATACTCACTGACATCATTTCGATGACCGCTTTCATCAATTACTGTTGATTTTGCAATATTCTGCTGTACAAAAGCCAGTCCGCTTTCAAGCATTTGCGGGATAATTCCTTTAATTCAACTTCCTGCATGATTTTACCTCAATTGAGGAAAATAATAGCACTATTTACGAAAATAAATTACGAAAATTTTCGCAGTTTATCTGATAATTTCATTTTGCAGTATTTCTACTAACTCAGCTGGTGTTACAACAAAAGGTTTTTGAGGAAAATGCTTTCCGTTTCCTGTTACAAGAAAAGCTTCTCTGTCTTGCGCTGCCAATGTTACGGCATAGAACACGACATCCTTAGAATCAGGCATTATTTCCTCAACTTCTGACAATTCTGTAATTTCCAGACCGTTATCCATAATATCTTTTAGGAGATTTATGATTATGTTTTCCAGAAGTTTGAATTTTTTTCACCTCAGAACATCATTATATTCTCTTACGATTTCATCTGAATAAACGGGAACTATATTTCCATCCGCAAGAAAATGCAATATCTGCACAACAGGGGAGTCTTCGTTTCGGGTAATCAATGCTGAAACAAGTACATTTGTATCTATTACAACATACTTTTTCATTTTACATTTCCGACCTGGCTGCTGAAATTTCTGCATTTATTTCATCTATCGACATTTCCGGAATGTTGTTTTTCTGCATAGACTTTCGTGCTTCGTTGTAAACATTCCATCTTTCAGATAAAGAATCATTTCTTAATTCAAACGGAAGACCGCCCACAGCAATACTTTTTTTGAAAAAAATCCTTACTGCAGTTGGCAAATCTAAACCCAGCGATTCATATATTTTTGTAACATTCGTTTTTGTTTCGGCATCAATTTTTACTTGCACAAGACTTGAATTTGCCATAACAGCACCTCCAAAAGTATTTATTAGTATTATTTTAACATACTTTGGTAAAATAAAAAACTAATATTTCGTCACTTTTTCACTTCACTTTTGACCAGAAAGTAGAGCGACACATTCCGCACAGTTTTGCAGCTTCTGTAAGCGAGATTTTTCCTGATTTGTAAAGCTTTTCGTATTCTAAAAACTTTCTGGCAACTGTATCTTTGGTCGTCCGAAAACTACACCTCTGCGCCGTGCTGCCGCAATCCCTTCCGCCTGCCTGTTTTTTATGAAATTCCGCTCAGTTTCCGCCACATAGCTTAAAATAGTAAGCACCATATCGCTGATAAGAGTTCCAAGTAAAAATCTACATCGGCAATCAAGGAGAAACATTCAAGGCATTTGATATAAAAGATGGTGCCGGTATACATGACTTACTTATTCCGGCTGGAATTACACCGGTCATTTTGACAGGTCGTTCTTCTGAAATGGTACGGCTGCGTTTTTCAGATTTAGGAGTTACTGAAATTTATCAGGGAGTTAGGAAAAAATCTGAATTCCTTGAAGAATACTTACAGAGTCACAATATAAAAAAAGAAAACGTTGCTTATATCGGTGATGACATAAATGACTTTGAATGCATGAAATCATTAAAAGAAAACGGCGGATTAACTGGCTGCCCTGCAGATGCTGTCCGTGAAATTCAGAATATCTGTAACTATATATGCAAAAGAGCTGGAGGCAACGGAGCAGTACGGGAATTTATTGAGTGGATTCTAGAAAAAAATACCCGCTTGAACTGACCCCCAAAAAAAACAAAAAACTTCCCCCCAGAAAAAGCACTTCCAGTATCCAAAAATCAGCATTTACACTAACATAAAAGCAACAGGGAATCCCGAAAAGGAATTTTTATCCAGCACTCATAAGGAGGCACATATGAGAAGTATTGCAACATTGGAATTACAGTATGCACACCGCTTTTACGGATTTAAAGGCGAGGCACAGTATCTGCACGGTCACACAGGAAAGCTGACTATCGAAGTTGAAGATTCAGTCAACGAAGGCGTAAACATGGTTTTCCCTTGCAACGAAATCCAGAAAACAGCATGGAATCTTTTAAAGAATTTCGATCACGCCCTTATCCTTAGAGAAGACGATCCGCTGCTGCCAGCAATCCTGAAAGTGTACGAAGAACAGGGCATAAAAAACGGAGCTCCAACGAATACAATGAAAGGAGCAGCCTTTAAAACTCCACTTGCAACAGCTTACCCTGACTGCCGGCTCGTAGTTACAAAAGAAACAATGACAGTAGAAGGCATGATTAAAATCGTTTACGAACTTTTAAAAGACAAACTGAACATTGCAAAGCTTACATTTACCAGCGGAGTAAATGCAGCCACACAAGAATACGACGTAACATCATCAAAAGACCGTTGCCCTTTATGCGGAATTGAATTAAACGAAAAAGGCGAATGTCCAAAGTGCGGATACAAAAAGCAGTCGTAACTAAAAATAAAGCAAGCTAACCCAATCGCAAGGAAGAAGAGCACTCATTTTACCAAAATCCAGCAAGCCCCTCTTCTTCCAAAAAAATCAAACAAAGAAGAAAATACATTCCTTCATCACCCGCTTTCCGTGGCTTTCCCTCACGGCCGGTCTTCCGCTGCGCTCCAGACTTGCTGCGCACCCACTACAAGAGCCCACTGAAAAAGTCCCCGTACAAGGAATTTACAAACATCATCAGAAAATG
>CAMCRZ010000029.1 GCA_945877425.1 uncultured Treponema sp. | reverse complement strand
CGCGCCTGCCACAAACAGAGCGTTTTTGCACCCGACTTCTGCTCCTAGCGCCTTTGTTTTAGAGAACCGCCTCCACAGCGTACTTGCCAAACAGCTGCCGCTTACATATAGCCGGGCTAGGCTTTTTCCCGAAACACATCAGCACAGGCGTTGTTTGCTTAATTTTTTGTTGTAATACAGACATTTTTAATGATAAAATAGACGGAAATTAAATGATAAGTGGAGACACCTATGGCAAATTTTCTTGTTGACGTTGAAATTCCAGAAGGAATTATTGAAATTACAGAAAATACAATTGAAAATCACAGAAACGTGCGCTCTGTTAAAATTCCGGAAAGCGTTCTTGTCATTGGAGACAGGGCATTTGCCGATTGCGTTAACCTTAAGGAAATAAAAATTCCTTCTACAGTAATGGCTATAGGAAAATACGCCTTCTACAACTGTGCATCACTGGAATCAATAGAAATACCTGAAGGCATTGCAGTTATAGACGACGGAACTTTTGCCGACTGCATAAGCTGCGAATCAATCGTACTGTCAGAAACGGTAACAGGCATAAAGGAAAAGGCTTTTGCAAATTGTACAGGCGTAAAGAATCTTGTACTGCCAAGCAACCTTACTTCATGTGCCGCAAATGCATTCCCCAACAGCAGGAAATATCTTTGCGTAAACAAGGCTTACCGCTACCAGAACGGAATGATGGTAAACACGGAAAACAATATGCTTCTTTTCTACGACGGAGAAGATGAAACAGTTGTAACGCCTCCTGACTGCAGGGGAATTTCCTACAGGGCATTTTACAAGACAAAGGCAAAGTGCGTAAGGGTAAGCGAAGGAGTTTCCAGCATAAGTGACGAAGCATTTGCAGGAACTTCCGGCGTAAGTGTCATAATGCCTGAATCCATTGACTACATAGAATTAAGTGCATTTGACGGTTCGTCTAAAATTCTGTGCCATAAAGGTTCCTATGCAGAAACATGGTGCCGGGAAAGCGGCTTGAAACAGCTTGAAGATGAAATTGCCTGAGCGTACAAGTGAAAATGAGTTTTTTTAGCAGAATCAGGGCATTTTTATCCTTTAAGAAATCCAGTAAAAAGGAAGAACCTTCGCCGCCGGATTCCCTGAAGCAGATAAAGATTGCAATGGAAACCTTAAGAAAAAAGTCCGACACTTTAAGCGACTCATTTAAGGAAGAAAAGCTTTTTCTTTCCAGATTGAACGAAATAGTTAGGTCAATTAAAAAAGAAGACAATCCTACGGCAATTAAATTTGAACAGGATATTCTTGAAAAAATTACGTCAGCTTCTGCAGACTGCAGCAAGGCAATCATAACTAATTCAAATGAAGAGCTTAAGAAAAGCCTTCGCTCTTTGGATTTTTCCATCAAGCAAAGGTGTGCCTTTAAGGAAGAAGACTAAGTGCAGACAGCGGATTTTTCTGTCTGCACTTAATGGCGGAAAAGGAATTATGCTATTTTTATGGCAATTTTCTTTTCTTCAGGTTCAGGGCGTCTTGGCATTGTAACTTCAAGAACTCCGTTTTTAAAGCTTGCAGAAACTTTTTCAGTATTTACGTCTTTTGGAAGGGCAAATGTTCTCTTGAAGCTTGATGAAGAGCGTTCCTTTATAAGCCATTTTGTATCGTCAATATTTTTCTGTGTTTCTTTCTTGTCTTCTTCTACAGATGAAATTGTAAGGATTTCATTTTTTAAGGAAAGATCAATGTCTTTTTCAGTTTTGCCGGGAAGATCCATGTGAAGGACATAATTTTCTTTTGTTTCAAAAACGTCAACTCTTGGCATATAAGTTTTTACTGAAGAAGGGAAAGGAAATCCTTCGTTACCGAAAAGTGAATCAAAAAGTGAAAGTTCGTTCATAATATAGCCTCCAAACGATTTTGTTTTATCCTGCTCAGGCAGGCTGTACTTTCGTACACTTAATATATAGCAATTTCTGTGCCAAGTATAATTTTTTTTTGCGGCAAGGATTGGAGCCCCTTTAGTTGCCTTGATAAAAAAGGACGGAGGCTTTTTTTATCAAGGCAATGAGCGTGAGCGAAGGGCGGAAAGCCTGGTTTTTGGCTGGTTTGCCCTGCGAACCGGACAAAAAGCCGCCCGTATGAAAATTTTTCCGGGTAAAAATGACCCGCTTTTTGCTTTTTTGTTTAAAAACAGGACTTTTTTGGACGGTCAGAGGGTTTTTCTGAGCTTTTCAAGAAGCGATGTGCAGCCGGAGAAGATGTCGCTGAATGTTTCGTCAAAGTTGCCTGTGTACCATGGGTCTGCTATGTCTTTCGGGTGGGGCGTAAAGTCCATTAAAAGCGAGATTTTCTGCTGTGTGTCAGGGCCTGTTATTCTTAAAATGTTTCTGTAGTTGAAGCTGTCCATTGCTATTATGAAGTTGTATTTTTCGTAATCTTCTTTTTTCATTTGTGATGCCCTGTGAGCTGTAAAGGGTATGTTCTGTTCCCTTAGTTTTTTTATTGTGCCCTGATGCATCGTGTTGCCGATTTCTTCTGTGCTTGTTGCCTTTGAGTCTATGAGGAACGAGCCTTCAAGTGAGCTTTGCTTTACCAGATGTTTCATTACGAATTCTGCCATTGGTGAGCGGCAGATGTTTCCGTGACAGATAAAAAGTATTTTAATCATAATGTGATTTTACCATAATGACGTGCCGGTGCAAAAGACGGGTACGCTCTTATGTGGGCTTCTGTGCAGTGTTCTGGAGGAAGATGCAGCTGGTGGGCAAGTACGGTTGTGTGCAGCCTGGCTGGCTGTAAGGGGCAGTTTTTGGGCAAGTACGCGGGGGCGGCGGGCGGTTTCAGTTATAAAATTTACGGGCTGTGTACTTTACTAAAAAAACTTTTCCTGTTAGAATTGTCTGCGCATCAAGTAAGGTGCATGTCTCCCTCGTCTAGTGGTTAGGACATCGGGTTTTCATCCCGACAACATGGGTTCAATTCCCGTGGGAGATGTAAGGCATTGTTTTTAAGCAGTGCCTTTTTTTATTTTAAATCAGTTTTAATCAGAATAAATCAGTGTTTAAATTTTACAAACATTTTACTTTAATGCTTTTTTTGTTATTGATTTTAAAGATAAGTATTATAAAATGTGAAAAGTATGTTAAATTTTGCAGGTCAGGTTTTAGGGTTCGCCGGTTCTCTTTGTCTGCTTCTTTTTGGAATGGATATGCTTTCCAACGGTATTCAGAAAGGTGCAGGAAACAATCTCCACAAGCTTCTGGGTCATCTTACTGGAAACAGGATTTCTGCTGTTTTTACCGGCATTGCTGTTACGGCTATAATTCAGTCTTCCGGAGCTACTACCGTTATGGTTGTAAGTTTCGTCAATGCTGAAATCATTTCACTGACTCAGGCCATAGGAATCATTTTCGGTGCAAACATAGGCACTACCGTTACTGCCTGGATTGTTTCGTTTTTCGGCTTTAACTTTTCCATTGCTTCTGCTGCAATTCCGCTTTTCGGTGTGGGCTTTGTGCTGAAATATTTCAGGAAGAGAAGAATCCACGACTTTGCAGACTGCTTTATGGGTTTTGCCCTTCTTTTCATGGGGCTGGGATTTTTAAAGGATGCACTTTCGCTTAAGCCTGAATCAATGGCGTTTCTTGCAGAATTTTCCAATCTTGGATTTTTAGGTCTGTGCATAGGCGTTTTCATAGGCGCTTTCGTTACTGCCTTGATTCATTCTTCTTCGGCTATGACTGCAATTGTTCTTACTATGGCTGCAAACGGTTCATTAAGCTGGGAACTTTCTGCTGCAATAGTTTTGGGAAGCAACATTGGTTCTACGATTGATGCGGTGCTTTCTGCCTTCAATGCATCCGTAAATGCAAAGCGGACTGCGGCTGTTCACGTGGCGTTTAATGTTACCGGAACACTTCTTGCGCTGTGCGTGTTTAAGCCTTTCCTTCATTTTGTTGATTTTATTGTGCCCGGCGTTCCTAAAGACAATATTACGGTTCACATTGCAATGCTTCATACTATATTTAATTTGTGCGCCACACTTATTTTCATTCCGTTTGTAAATCAGATTGCGTTTCTTGTTACTAAGCTTATTAAGGAACGTCCCGAAGAAAAGGATGAGCATTACAGGCTGCCGGCAATTCTTCCTTCTTCGCATATAAGTGCTGATCTTTATTCTTTCCAGATTGAAAAAGAGATTTCCAGAATGGCTGCCAGGGTTATGGAATTGTTTGATTTTGCAGGTCAGACTCTTCTTGAATGTAATGTTTCTAAAAGCGAAGAATGCAGTGAAAAACTAGGGAAGGCAAGGAATTACGTGGATGAAATGAACGAAGCAATTACTGACTTCCTTCAGAAATGTTCCAGGCTTCCTACTGCAAACAAGGCTGACAGAAATCATTTTACAAGGCTCATTCAGATTGCCGATTCACTGAACAATCTTGGCGAAGAGTGCGGTTCTGTTATGAGGAGCATTGAAAAATATTTTCAGCGGACCCATTGTGCCGTTTCTTCTGACAAGGAAAAGAAGCTTTACGATTATCTTGATTTAGTGCGGATTTTCTACGAACAGGCCTGCGAATTCATTGCTGCAGGAATTTCTCCTGAACAGAAACTCCAGAGTGACGTGCTTGAAGAAAAAATTGATTCTGTGAAAAAGGAACTTAAAAAATCTTCCCGCAAGAGAATTGAATCAGGTTATGACGTTAAGACTGAACTTGTCTACATTGACATTGTGCGTAAGATTGAAAAGGCAGGTGATTGCGTCTACACGATTGTCCAGGCGCTTTGACTTTGTGTGTGGGGCACCGTACTTGCCCACCAGCTGCTGCTTCCTCCAGAACGATGCACGTAAGAGTACACTCTTCTTCCTGAAAACCAGCTGCAAAAGTTAAAGCCCGCACTTATCTGCAAGACTCTCTCGCAAAGTTCAAGCTCCCCGGCAAGGACAGGGGCGGGCGAAAAATCCGGAAAAGAAACTTGAAAAAAAAGTGTAAAATTTGTTGAATACAGATATGAGATTTTTACACACAAGCGACTGGCATTTAGGAAAATTCATGAACGGAAAGAATCTCCTTGAAGACCAGATTTTTTTCCTTGAGCAGATAAAGAAGCAGTTCAGGAAAGGGAAAGAAGAAAACAATCCCTATGCAGCACTTCTTATAGCAGGCGACATTTACGACAGGCAGACACCGATGGAAGAAGCAACAGAAGTTTTAAGCGATTTTCTTTATTCGTTCAGCCAGGAATTTCCGGAAGTTCACGTTTTCATCATTTCAGGAAATCATGACAGTGCAGGACGGCTTTCTTTTGCAGCACCGTTTTTTCACAAGCACAACATCCACATTACGACAGATACATTGAAAATCACGGAACCGGTTATCCTTGAAAACACGGCATTTTACCAGCTGCCATACCTTTTCCCCAACTCACTGAAAAGTTCCGCACAGGAAGATTTGTATTTAAAAAAGCAGCAGGACTTATACAAGGAAGCCTGCGAAACAATCTGCAATTCCCACAGCAAAAATCATAGTGAAAAAGAAAGCGTACTCGTTGCACATCCGTTTGTTCTGGGAAACGTAAAATTCGGTTCAGAAAGAAGCAGCATAGGCGACACCGAAAGAGTTGACGCCGACCTTTTCAAAGACTTTACTTACTGCGCATTCGGCCACATTCATGGCTACCACGTCTGCGACAATGCACACAGATGCTTTTACTCAGGAGCACCACTTGCTTACCACAGCGACGATTCGCCCGAAACTTTTTTTCTTGACGTAAAGCTGAACGGCAAAGACATTCCAAGCGTAGAAAAAATTCCAGTAGAGCCTCTTCATCCGGTTGCATGCCTTGAAGGAAAAATTCAGGAATTTACAGACGGAAATGCAAAGTGGAAAAAGTACGAAAATTCCTACGTTTTCATTTCACTGACAGACGAAGTTTCCGTTCCTGATGCCCACGCAAGACTTAAGCCTGTTTTTCCCAACCTCATAAACGTAAAGCCTAAAGACAGGATTTTTAAAGGCGAAAAAACTTCAGCCCTTGAAAGAAAGCGTGTAATGAAATCAAAAGACATAACGAAAATTTTCGAGCAGTTTATATCTGACGTTGAAGGAAAAAAAGACAGTTCCCTGACTGATGATGAAAAAAAACTTTTTGCCGGAGAAGTGGAACTTTTAAAGGAACTTGCCCGTGAATGCAACTGGGGAAGCAGTTCAGAATAGGAAACAAAATGAGACCGATAAAATTAGTTTTAAGAAACATAGGACCTTACGAAAATGCAGAAATAGATTTTACGCAGTTAGAAAATATTTTTCTTATTGCAGGAAATACCGGAGCAGGAAAGACTTTTATTTTTGATGCAATGACTTTTGCACTTTACGGTCAGCTCAGGGGAAACAGAAGCGGAAAGGAAAAGGATTTGAAAAGCCGTTACGCCTCTCCCAAAGAAACGGAATTTTTTGTCGAGTTTACTTTTAAAATTGCCCGTGATGTTTTTAAAGTCAGGAGAACAGTGCCGTTTACAAAAGAAGGAAACAAGACCGAAACAGCATCATCAGTTTCACTTTTAAAAATGAACAGCCAGACAGAAAGCTTTGAAGATTTTATAAAGACAGGCAGAAAAGGTACAAATGAAATAAACAAAAAAATCGAACAGATAATCGGACTTTCTGCAAATGAATTTTCACAGATAGTGCTGCTTCCTCAAGGCGAGTTTGCAGAATTCCTGAAACAGAATACAAGAGAAAAGCAGAAAACTCTGGAAAAACTTTTTCCCGTTGAAGATTACAAAATGCTTCTTGAAAAGGCAAAAGAAAAAGCTGAAGATTACGAAATTAAAATTTCAAAACTGAAAACAATAATTGACGCAGAACTTCATTCCGCATCAGGTTTAAATTTTGATTTTGAAAATGCCGAAGAAAAAATTTCTTCAATGAAGGAAGAACTTGCACTGAAAGAAAAAAAAGAAAATGAACTTAATGAAAAACTAAAATCTTTTGCTGCAGAAAAAATCAGAATTGAAAACGAACTTCAGGCAGCACGGAAAAACGAAAACAACCTTAAGCTTAAAACTGAACTTGAAGGCCAGAAGCATGAAATTGAAACTGCGGAAAACGAAATTGCTCTTGCAGAAAAAGCAAACGAACTGAAAGACTTCATAAACAATGTACGGCGCACAAAAGCTGCGCTGGAAAATGCACGGCTTGAACTTGACGCTTCCCGAAAAAACTTTGACGCAGTAAAAGCTGAAAAAGAAAAGCTTGAATGTGAAAAAGAAAAAATGGAACTCTTAAACAGGGAAAACGAAAAAAACAAAACCAACCTTGACATAATCCATGAAAAAATTTCCAGATTTGAAGAATACAATGCAGCATTGAAAAATGAAACAATCCTTAAAGAAGAAAAGGAAACTCTTGAAAAAAATCTTTCGTCCGTAAAAGAAGAAATTTCCCTTGCAGAAAAAGATTTCAGCGGAAGTTCTCCTGATGAAAAACTTGAATCTTTGGGCAGCAAAATTGTTGAACTTACATCGCAGAAAAACAATCTGGAAAATTTAATTGCCCGGTGTGACGAAAAAGAAAAATACGAACTGGACATTGCAGCACTTGAACAGGAAAAATCTTCTTTCATAAAAAAAGCTGAAACTCAAAAAGACAAGGCAGAAAGAACGGCAAACACATTGCAGCAGAAAAAAGACAGGCTTGAAAACTTCAAGATTGAAAATGCAGCATATTTTATTTCTACAGTTCTGGAAGCCGGAAAAAAATGTCCTGTATGCGGATCAACAGAGCATCCTGAAACTGCAAGAAAGCCGGAACAGTTCCTCAACATTGATGAAGAAATTTCCATTTTTGAAGAAGCTCTGAAAAAAGAAAACAGGGAACTTGAAGAAACAAATAAAATCCTTACGGAAATTGAAACGAAGATTTCAGAAAAAAAACTTCACCTTCAGAATTTTTCTTCACTCAAACCGAAAAGCGAAATCATGCAGGAGTATGATTTATCATGCAGAAAACTTGATTTGCTTTCCGACGAAAAAAAATCGCTTGTAAGGCTTAAAGAAAAAATCGAAAAGCTCATCATTCAGAAAGAAAAAACTGAAACTGAATTCAACCGCATGAACTTGAAGTATGAAAACTCAAAAACAAAACGTGAAACTCTGGAAAAAGAAGCAGGCGGAAATTTCGAAGAACTAAAATCACAGTACGGCACTCTTTTAAAAACTTATGAAGATAACGCAAATCTTTACGCCACATGGATTGATGACTTAAGCGAAACCAGAACAAAATATGCTGCAGCAGAAAGCAGTGTAAAAGAAAAAAAATCCGTTGCAGAAAAAACGGAAGCTGAAAAAAATCAAAGTGAAATTCTGTTAGGCGAAAAACTAAGCGCTTCAGTTTTTGCAACACCACGGGAAGCTGAAGACAAAATGCTCAGCCTTAGCGAAATTGATTTTAAAAGAAAAAAATGCAACTCGTACCACAGCCAGCTTCAGTCCGTAACAGATGCACTTTTAAATGCAGAAAAAACTTTGCCTTACAACGAACTTGAAAAAAAATATGCATCCCTTGAAACTGAAAATGAAAAGTGCAGGAATGAACTTGAACAGACATCACTTGACCTGAATGAAGCAAGAAAAAATTTCACTACGTACAGCAATTCCTGGAAAAAAATATGCAGCTGCAAAAACAGCATGACGCAGCTTGAAAACGAATCACTTCCTGCAAGAAAACTGTACGAACACTTAAGCGGAAAAAATTTCGCAGGAGTTGCATTTGACACATGGGCACTGGGAATGTATTTTGAACAGGTAGTTGAATTTGCGTCAAACAGATTTTTTGAAATAAGTTCCCACAGATTTGAATTTGTACTTAAAGATGTTGCAGAAAGAAAAACAGGAAACGGCTACAGAGGACTTGATCTTCTTGTAATAGACCACAACACTCCCAACAGCAAATATTCTGACACATCAGATTTAAGCGGCGGCGAAACTTTTGAAGCAAGCATCAGCCTTGCACTTGCCATAACAGATGTAGTTCAGAACAACAGCGGCGGCATTTCACTGGATTCCCTTTTCATAGACGAAGGATTCGGCACTCTGGATTCTGAACCGCTTGAGTCAACCATGAAAGTGCTTGAAGAATTAAGCGAAACAAAAATGATAGGACTGATTTCCCACGTTGACAGCCTGCAGAATTCAAAAACCGGCATAACCTCAAGAATCACAGTCAACAAAACCGACCATGGCTCAACAGTTTCCGTAAGCTGATGAGGAGAAGGTGCAATGCTGAAAAATCCTGTTTTGTTTGAAAAAATAAAGACTGTTGTAGTACAGATAGAGGATAAACCGCTGCCGCTGGTAGACAGAATTTAGATTATAACAAAGACCGAACAGACATCAGGAAAGATGCAGAAATCAGATTTGGGAAAAATGAATTTTTAATGATGCTCCGAATTTTATACCTTTTTTAGTAAGGGCTTCAAATTTTTTGTTCAGGCCTACGTCTTGAGAATTAAAAATGTATTTGTAGCCGCAGTAAATGTCAGAACTCAGGAAACGGCAAATCTTTAATTTCCATCCGGCAACAGGAAAAATTGAAAGGTAAACATTTTTTTCCTTGTCTTCCTCTTCATTATCAATTCCAAAGAAATCAAAATATCCGCCGAAAGAAATGTACGGGCCGTTCAAATCTTCGTTAAAGGGATAAACCGTTCCAAAGCAGCCGAAGTTTACAGTGGGACAGAATTTATCATCAACCTTTATGACTGTGTGGGCGAACTTGACTTTTCCTGCAAGATGCCAGCCGAAATATTGTTCGTACTGAATGCCAAGACCCCAGCCGTTATTAGTCAGCCCAAGCATCAGGTATTCAAAATCAAATGAAAAAATATGATTGCGCCTGTCTTCCTGAATTACGTTCTATTCTTCAATATTCTGCTGTCCTGCATTTTCCTGTCCAGTGATTTCTTCCTGAGCAAAACAGCTGTAACTTAAAAATAACATCATCACTGAAGCAAGAAAAATTATCCTAGAAAATTTATTCTGCAAAATCTAGTATCCCAGTTCTTCGCCTACAAGAACAACTTTTATTCTGTCAGGCACAAGGGAATAACGGGTTATTACAGTTGAGCAGCATATTGTCTGCGGTGAAAGACAGTCTGCACATCTGCCGGTTGAAGCGCACGGTGTTTTTCTTTCAAGTCTTACTGTGTTTGCCGGAGTTGCAATGCTGCGGATTCTCTTTACGGCACTTTCCACATCAGTTACGACTTTATTCATTCCAGCCAGGATTATTACGCTTTCAGGCCCGAAGATAAGATATGAAAGACGGTTGCCCCTTCCGTCAATGTTTACAAGTTCGCCGTCCAGAGTGATTGCATTTGTACTCATGAGGAAGTTGTCGCACACTGCAATTTTTGAATAGATTTCCTTTCTTGATTTTTCGTCGCAGGCTTTGTCTCTATCAATGACGCTGTAGTTTCCGCTTTTGAGTTTTTCAAGAAGCCCTGATTCCACTACGGACATTGAACCGCCCCATGCAACTGAAGAATTTTCCTTTATAAGTGACAGGACTTTTTCAACGCCTTCCTTTACTGTAGGACAATAAAATCCCTTCATCTGTCTTTTTTCAAGATTCTTGATTATTGTTGATGCCTTGTTTTCATAATCTTTTTCTTTTGGTGTCATAAAAATTTTCCTTATGAAAAAATAAAATTTTGCCTTTAAACTCTTCAGTGTAATTGTACAGGAAAATTGAAACTAAGTGCAGTACCGCCGGGCAGCTTGCCGTCTTGTAAAAAAAACTTCACAGTGCAATAATTTTCTTATGAAAACAAAATGTATTAAAAAATCAATTCTATTAATTTTGGCAGCAGCTTTAATATCTGCTTCATGTACAAAATCAGAAAAGAAAAAAAATCACCTTACCGTAACGGCAGCAATTTTTCCTGAATACGACTGGCTTTTAAACATTACGGCAGGAGTTGAAAACATTGAGTGCATCCTTCTTTCAAAAAGCGGAGTTGACCTGCACAGCTTTCAGCCTTCGGCAAAAGACATTATCTGCATCAAGGAAAGCGACCTTTTCATTTACACCGGCGGCGAAAGTGATTCGTGGATTAAAGAAATCCTGCAGGAAACCCCTGAAGTCCGTTCAATAAATCTTCTTGAAGTGCTTGAGGAAAATGTTGTGGAAGAAGAAATTACTGAAGGCATGGAAACTGAACACCATCATCACGAAGACCATGATGAAGAAGAAACTGAATATGACGAACACGTATGGCTCAGCCTGAACCTTGCTTCAAAAATCTGCATGAAAATTTCCCGGGAACTTTCTGAGCTGGACAAAGACAATGCTTCTTCCTACGAAAAAAATTTCAGCGAATACAACGAAAAGCTTCTTGCACTGGAAAATCAGTACAGCACTTTTTTTTCAAGCCCTTCTGCTTCGGGAAAAACACTTATCTTCTGCGACAGATTTCCGTTCCGCTACCTTGCAAAAGATTACGGCCTGAATTATTATGCGGCATTTTCAGGCTGCTCGGCACAGACAGATGCAAGCTTCAGCACAATGGCATTCCTGACGGAAAAGGCAGACCAGCTTAACTGCAGTGCAGTCTTTATCCTTGAAGAGTCTGACGGAAAAATTGCATCAACTGTAGTTTCAAATTCGAAAAACAAAAACATGGAAATTCTAAAACTTGATTCAGTGCAGTCAGTTTCAGAAGAAAAAATAAGCAGGGGCTACACTTACCTTAACGCAATGGAACAAAACCTTGAAGTGCTGAAAAAAGCCTTTAACTGAGTCAGGAAAAAAAATGGAACTTATACAGGCACAAAACCTTACCTTAGGTTATCCTGGAAAAATCATACAGGAAAACTTAAGCTTTACGATTGAAAAAGGCGACTATGTTTTTATTACGGGAGAAAACGGCGCAGGAAAATCCACGCTGATGAAAACGCTTTTAGGCTTTACGAAACCGCTTTCCGGAAAAATAACGTCTTCACCTGAACTTAAGAAAAATTCCATAGGATATCTTCCCCAGCAAAATGGAATTCAAAAAGAATTTCCTGCAAGCGTAAGGGAAATTGTTCTTTCAGGATTTCAAAACAAAACAGGCATCCTTCCCTTCTACACGAAAAAACAGAAAGACCTTGCCCTGAAAAAAATGGAAGAACTTGAAATTGAAAATCTAAAGTCCTGCTCTTTTAAGGAACTTTCCGGCGGACAGCAGCAGCGTGTTCTTCTTGCAAGAGCATTGTGTGCAGCAGACAGCCTTCTGTTTTTAGACGAACCTGTAAAAGGATTTGACTCAATCATCAGGGAAAAAATGTACAGCCTTATTTCCGAACTTAACGGAAAAGGCCTTACTGTAATCATGATAAGCCACGACATTGAGGCTTCGGAAAAATACGCTTCGAAAATAATTCACTTAAAGCAGCTCAGGAAAGAACAATGACTTTTTTAGAAAAACTTTATCTTTACTTTCAGTATCCTTTTGTAATCTACGCAATGATTGCCGGAACAATGATTGCACTCTGCTCTTCCCTTTTAGGCGTAACTTTGGTTTTAAGAAGATTCAGCTTTATAGGCGACAGTTTAAGCCACACTGCATTCGGCTGCCTTTGTGTTGCAACGGTTTTAAAGATTACAACGCCGGTTTATTTTGTCCTTCCCTTAACTGTAATTGCAGCAGTAATTATTTTGTGCGGAGGAAAAAATTCAAAAGTAAAGGGTGATGCAAACCTTGCAATGGTTTCTGCAGGTTCTCTTGCAGTAGGATATCTTTTAATGAATTTATTTGCACCGCCTTCAAATTTAAGCGCAGACGTCTGTTCAACTTTGTTCGGTTCTACACTTATCCTTACGCTGAAAAAAAGCGAAGTAATACTTTCCGTAGTGCTTTCAATTTCCGTAGTGCTGTTTTTTATTTTAAACTACAACAGGATTTTTGCACTGACTTTTGACCAAGAGTTTGCATTTGCCTGCGGAACAAAAACAAGGCTCTACAATTTCCTAACTGCATCATTTACGGCAGTCATAATAGTTCTTGCAATGAATCTTGTAGGCTCGCTCCTTATTTCTGCACTGATAATCTTTCCTTCCGTAACGTCGTTACAGTTGTTCAAAAGCTTTAAGTCCGTAACGGTTGCTTCATGCATTTTTTCAGTAACGGCAGCAGTTTTCGGAATAACGGCAGCAGTAATTTTCGGAACGCCAGTAGGACCCACTGTAGTTGCATCAAACATAATATTTTTCCTATGCTGCAAGACAGTCAGTATTGTAAAAAATAAATTACAGCTTAAATTTAAGGAGAACTGAAAATGAAAAAAATTATACTTCTTTGCATTAGCCTTGCACTTGCATTTACGGGATGCACTAAAAAAAATACAGCCGCACAGCCGTCACAGGAAGCACAGCAGGAGCCTTCACAAAAAATTGACGTGGATTTTTCATACCTTAACTTCAACATGGCATCTGCACAGGTTTTTGAAATGCTCATAAACAGCGAAGAATATCTTGGAAAAAGAATTAAAATCAAAGGCAAGTTCTACACGTCAGAAGCAGAATTCGGCCGGACATTTTCAGTGCTTTACTATGATGCAACCCAATGCTGCCAGACAGGACTTTCGTTCATAAGGGAAGACGGTGCCGTTTTTCCAGATGATTATCCTGAGAAACTTGCCGACATAGAAGTAATCGGAATTTACAGGGAAAAAGATTTCGACGGCATAAGCTATCCTTACATCGACTGTGAAAGCGTTTCGTTTTAAACTACTGCTTCTTTATTTTTTCAATAAAGCTTTTCAGACTTTCGGCAAGAGTTGAACCTTCGATTTTTGTTGAAATCCAGAAGTGACTTTTCTCCCTGCGCTGTCTGTTCAAACTGCTGATGTACTGCTGGAACTTTGCATGATGAATGGCAAGCTTGTTTTCCTTTGCATAACGGCGGATTTTGTTCATTATGTTGAGGGAATAGCAGCAGTCAATCAGAAATATTCCGTAGAAAAATCCCACAACAAATGAAAACGAAAGATGATTCGTAAACCAGAAAAGCCAGTTTAAAATCTTCGGATGAATTATAAAATAATACAGTGCACTCATTACGTACCAGAAAAACGAATACAGCGGACAGATAATTCCCTTTATGTTTCCCCAGCAGTTTGAATAATCCCACAGCTTTATCTTCATTCCCTTGATGAAAATCAGTCCTGCAAAAAATTCAAAAACCGTAATGCACAGCGCCATAAGTACAAAAAGCACAGCCTTCTGCAGAATGAAATTTTCAATGAAACTTACGTCTATAAAGCTGAGCGAAAAAAGAATGACAAGGCTGAACCCGTAAAGCGGAAGGTAAGGTCCTACAAGAAAGCCAGGATTTATCCATTTGCGTTCAGGATTGTTCTTCGAAAAAAAACGCCTCCAAACAAGTTCAATTGTCCAGCCAATCAAGCTTCCGGCAAAAAACAAAAATGCCGCTACAAGAAGAAAATTCATATTCAGCATGCCCTCTTTATTTTGATTTTCCCTCAGCTGAATTTATATCAGTTTTTTAAAAAATTCTCCAGCAGATTTTTCTGTTGCCTTACCCTTCACTTCCATTTAAAATTAAACTCAGCACAATTCAAAAAAAATGAGGTAAAATTTCATGAATGAACTTTCGCAAAACGGCAAGGCAGTAAACATAATAAACCGGCTTTTGCCTCTTTTAGATGAAGCCGAACGGAACCTTTCAAGCGCAAGAAACTGGAGCATCTTTGACGTACTTGGCGGCGGATTTATTGTAGACCTTTTCAAACATTCAAAACTCAGCAAGGCACAGGGAAATATGGAACAGGTAAATTCCTTAATGAACGAACTGTCCTGCATTTTAAGGGGAATAAACATTCCAGCAGACTGTACAATGGAAGTGGGAAATTTCGTTACCTTTGCTGATTTTCTTTTCGACGGATTTTTTGTAGATGCCTACGTTACGTCAAAAATAATGGGAAGCATAGATCAGGTAAGGAAAATGAAGACAAAGCTCAGCGACCTGAAAAAGTATCTTCTTGAAACAAAATGATTTTTTTGACAGCCGGCAGATTTCTGTTATTTTATAAAGGTGATTTAATTCAGTCTTGAAAAAGTTCAAAGGAGGTTTTTATGAATATTTCAGGCTTAATTCAGAATTTCGGTTTCATAGTGCTCATTGTCCTTGCGGTGATTTTGCTTATTGCAAACATCAGGATTGTTCCGCAAAGTACGTCCGTTACAATAGAGCGTCTCGGCAAATACCTTACCACATGGAATGAAGGCATACACATCAAGGTTCCGTTTATTGACAGAATTTCAAATACGGTTTCCAGGAAAGAGCACGTACACGACTTTCCGCCTCAGTCCGTAATTACAAAAGACAACGTTACCATGAAAATTGATGCCGTAGTTTACTGCAAGGTTGTGGACCCTAAGCTGTACACTTACGCCGTCTCTGATGCAAACAGCGCACTGGCTTACCTTACTGCAACTACACTCAGGAACATTATAGGCGAACTTGAACTTGATGCAACGCTTACGAGCCGTGAAATCATAAACGACAAGATGCGGGCTGTTCTGGACGAAGCAACTGATCCCTGGGGAATAAAAGTAAACAGGGTTGAAGTGCAGAACATCATTCCGCCTGATGCAATAAAGCTTGCCATGGAAAAACAGATGAAGGCTGAACGAGAAAGGCGTGAAAAAATCCTCATTGCTGAAGGAGAAAAGCAGTCTGAAATTCTTGTAGCAGAAGGTCACAAGCAGTCAAAAATTCTTGAAGCAGAAGCAGACAAGGAAGCCCGCATTCTTGAAGCAGAAGCAGAAAAAGAAGCGCTCATAAAAAAGGCTGAAGGTGAAGCCCAGTCCATACTTGATGTTCAGGAAGCAGTTGCTCAGGGTCTGAAAAAAATCAGGGAAGCCGGAGCCGATGAAGCAGTTATAAAACTCAAGAGCCTTGAAGCACTTGAAAAAGTTGCCCAGGGAAATGCAACAAAGCTTATAATTCCCTCTGACATACAGAACATGGCAGGACTTGTTTCAAGCATAAGCGAAACCTTGAAGCAATAAAATCAGATTTGAAGAAGAAATTTAAGAAAATTATAAAATTACACCGTATCCGTGAAAAAAGTGTTATAATTGGCTTACGGTGTGATTTTACGCCTGTTTATTAAAAAATTGTTTCAAGAGGTTCAGCTTGTTAGTCTTTCTTAAATTTCATATTGCCTGCATAAGCATTACGCTTTTCATAATCCTCATTTACCTTAAAAATATTCTTGGCAACAAAATCAAGTGCAATTATTTTTTCAACAACCTTGTATTCTTTTCGCTGCTGGAAATCATTTGTGACGGAACAACCTACTACACTGTAAATCATCCGGAATCATGCTCTCCTGCAGTAAACCTTATACTCCACGGACTTTTCTTCATTTCACTTGACCTTAATATATTTGCAGTCTTTCTTTACATATTGAATTACGTAAGGGAAATTCCTTCCAAAAAAAGATACGGTCTGCTGATTTTTTCTCCGCTTATAATTTCCCTTTTAATAGTCCTTATTTTCCTTAAAGACATTTATTACGTTGAAGGAAAGTATACGAATTATTCAATGGGAGTTTCAGTTTACGCTTGCTTCATTTGTATGTTCATTTACTTCTGCAGCCTTCTTGGAGTTCTCTTTGCAAGGCTCAAGTACATTGAACAGAAAAAGCGCTTTTCGTTTATATTTACGCTGTTCGTTGCATTTTTTGTAATGCTTCTTCAGTTTGTCTACCCTGAATTTCTCGTTACGGCTTTTCTTTCTGTCCTTATTCTTCTTGGTTTCTACATTTCACTTGAAGATCCTTACATAAAAAAGCTGAACACTTACAACAACTACATGGTTACGAATTTTGCAAACCTTGTTGAAAACCGGGACAACAATACAGGCGGCCACATTATCCGCACGCAGAAATACGTTACACTTCTCCTTAAGAAAATGAAGAATTCGCGGGAGTTTCAGAGCATAATTACAAGGGACTTTGAAAACAACATGATAAACGCTGCACCTCTGCACGACATAGGAAAAATTTCTACGCCTGACAATATCCTTCAGAAACCGGGAAAACTTACGGACGAAGAATTCAGCATCATGAAAATGCATACGATTGCAGGAAGTGAAATCATAATCGACTCTTTCGGAAATCTTGAAAACAAGGAATTCCTTAATACAGCCTATGATGTTGCACGGTATCATCATGAAAAATGGAACGGCAAGGGTTATCCCGAAGGACTTAAGGAAAAGAAAATTCCTTTGTGCGCAAGGATTATGGCTATTGCCGATGTTTTTGATGCCGTTTCTGCAGACCGTTGCTACAGAGCAGCACTGCCTCTTGAAAAGTGTTTCCAGATAATTCAGGAAGGAAGCGGCAGTGACTTTGATCCTGCACTCGTAAAATTATTTATGGAAGCAAAATCTGACGTTATGGAACTTTACGCAAAAAACAGCTGACACTTTTTTAGTGCAGCCGATTGTAAAAACAATGGGAAGTCCGTTTTCCATTGCCTGAAGGTCCTATGAGGCTTACAAAACTTCCTGCAGAAAGTTCAAGGTTTACGTCTTTCAATGCTTCAACTGATTCGTTTTTGGAAACAAATATTTTCGATGCATTTTCTATTTTAACTGAGCCTTCCATTTTTCCTACTCTACCCTACCAGTATTTAACGAGCCCTTTCTGCCACCTTAAAGCCCAGCCCCTTATAAGATTCAAAACCTTAAGTATTACCGCAGGGAAAGTTTTTTTGCCCCGTCTTTATAGGGAAGCTTTACGCCTTTTTTCCTTCATCAAATTCCCTTGTTTCTAGTTTTCTAGATTTCTAGAAGATTTCTATATTTCTAGATGTTTTCTAGTTAACTAGATATTTTCTAGAAAGTTTCTAGTTATTTTCTAGAATTTTTCTAGAAATTTTCTTGAAATTTTCTTTATTTAAACCGATAATGCAAAAAGATGGAGGTTTCAGGAAAAATGAAAATAATAGGATTGGGATTACAGAAAGGCGGAGTAGGAAAGACATCCGTATCAGTTGCACTTGCAGCCGAACTTGCAAAAACATCAAGAGTACTTTTGATAGACGCAGATCCTCAGGGAAATGCATCCGGTGCACTTCTCAAGGAAATCGACATGGAACTGGCAGACGCACTTTTAAACAACTGTCCCGTTGATCAGCCCGTAACGAAAACAGAAGTTCCAAACCTCTGGATCATGCCCACAAAGCCCATCGACACAGAAGGTAGGGAAAGAAGCAAGCTCCGTGTCTACAAAAAAAACGTTGCATCAGACGAGCCTTTCGTAATGGACGACCTGACCAAGGAATTCAGCAATGATTTTGACTTCTGCATATTTGACACAAGTCCTGACTTTAGCACCTTTGAAGAAAACGTATTCTTTGCCTGCGACGAAATAGTTCCCGTAATGAAGTGCGACACATTTTCTACCGACGGACTTACAATCTTCCTGGAAAACATAAGCGACTTCAGGCGCCGAAGAAGATGCAGCAAAGCCGTCATAAAGACCATAGTCATAAACGAGCACAACGCATCATTTGCCCTTGACACCAACATCAAGAATGCAATCATCAGCCAGGGCGGCTATTCAAAAATCATCGTACCACAGGACCAGGCATTCAAGAAAGCCCAGGCTTACCAGAAGACAATACAGGAAATCGGAGCAAAGGCCTCAACCCTTAAGGCAGTTGCAGATTTAGCCGCATCACTGAGAGGATAGAGCCATGATTCCAAAAAGCAAGAAGAAAACATACACTGACCTTCCTGAAGGACTGTCATCGCAGCTTCAGACGGCATTTACTTCACCGGATCCACAGTCAGATTCAAAAACGCAGCAGCAGAAAACGGCAGGCCATTCATCAGGCCAGACTCTTACTTCAGGAAAATCACTGCAGGAAGAACCGTCTGCATCAGCAGAGGACAGGAACCCTAAAAACAGAAACGGCCAGATAAACATCTGCGTACCTTCTTCCACAAAACTTGACTGGAAAATACTTTTTGCACGGAACAGCGTAAGCATTACCCAGGGAATCATATTTGCAGTAGAGCACCTTAAGGACGAAATTGAAAGAGGAGAAGCTGTCCTTACTGTAGGCGGCGTCATCAGGAAAGGCTGAAGGAGGGTCGTTTTTCCGTGAAAAATTGTAACAGTTTTTATTAAACTATCCACAGGAGGCTGTGGAAATCTCAGAAAAATTGTAACAGTTTTTATTTTAAACGGACTTTCTCCTAATTCCTTGCATTACAAGAAGTTGAGAGAGTTATCCACAATCAGATTGTAACAGTTTTTATTTTAAATTGTAACAGTTTTTATTTAATCTTCTATATAACAATTAGATTACAATTAGAATTTAAACAATTAGTAGTAGTGCAGGTGGATATGTGGATAAATTAATAAAAACTGTTACAAAACCGCAAGCAATTGACCAAATTCACTATGTGTTATAGAGTTGTTCCTGCAGATATTTTCTGTAATGCTTTGTAAGGGATATTTGGATTTCAGATATCCCTTTTTTTGTTTTTAAAGGCACTTTCTTCATCTGTCTGATTCCTGTATCTCAATCTTCTGCCTGATTGTCAGAATACAGTTCATTGGTTTCCTCATTTAAAATAAAAACTGTTACAAATACTGCTGTTGAAAGAAGGGCTGAATTATGATACTTTTACCCTAAGCATTACATTAGGAAATATCATGGAAAAAACCATCCGCACTTCTTCTCAGAAAGAACTCTTTGAAGATCAGACAGCAGAAATTCACAAAAGAAGCTTCATACCTTCTGTTTTCATAAGCGCCGCACTTCCCCTAAGGGATACAAAAAGAAACGTATTCATCAGAAAATACAACAACATCACCATGAAGCTTTCGGGAGCAGAGCGGGTTCCCTACGGCAAATACGGCAGGCTCCTTCTGTCAATCCTTACAACCCATGCAGTCCAGGAAAAGAATCTTGACGGTCAGAATGACATTATCCTGCGCTATGAATCGCTCCAGCAGCTTCTTGATGAAATGCAGCTTCCCCGCCAGAGGGGCAAGGACGTCATGGAACAGCTTGAATGCTTTAGGGAGTGTTCCTTCATTTACGAAGAAGTCCAGACAAGATACATAAAGACGCCCTCTCTTTTTGAAAACGATCCTGACTTTGAAGGCATGGAAAAGGTAAAGGCAGAAAAGATTTCCACAGGGCTCATTCCTTTTTTCGAAGCAATGCAGTACATCAGGATTACTGACAAGAACGAAAACAGGAAGAACATGGCTTTTGAAATAAAGCTTGCAGTTCCCTTCATAAAGCTTTCACAGAAACATTCAGTGCCCATCAATTACACCGAATACAAGAACATTTCTTCTGCACTCGGAAAGGATCTGTATGCATGGTTCTGCTACAGGAACAACTACATCGGGGAAGAGCCGCTTTTCATTCCACGTCACGCCCTTGTAGAACAGTTTATGCCCGTACAGAACACCAACAATCCTCATGCACAGGAATCCGTAAATTTCAATCACATAAAGGAAGTCGTTGAAGACATCAGGAAAAATCATTACCCCAATCTCAACGTGTCCTTCCTGAAAGATGGTTCCGGACTTGAACTAAGGAAATCTCCTGTTGCCATTCTTCCCGACGATACGATAAGGTACGTTCTCGTTACGAGCGACAGCTAGAAATAATGTAAGGGCACTGGTTGCAGCACTTGCTGTAATTCCTATGCTTTTTGCTTCAGTGACTTGAGCCGTAAGTCCTGCCTTTAAAAGTCCAAGTAGACAGCCTGTGCAAATTTGTTTTATGCTTGTAATAGTGCTACAATTGTAAGATATCCGGAGTTGAGATGAATATTTTAAAAAAAATAATGCTTTTACTTTTCGGCATTTCGTCTGCTGTTTATGCTCAGAACATGACTGTCTATTCAGATGAAATTCCCGCCAGTAATCTTAACTTTATCGAAGATGTTTTCAGCAACTATTATTCACAGACATGGACAGTATCAGACGGGCTGCCCGGAAACTGCATTACTGATATCATGCAGGATGACGATGGTTTCATTTACTTCGGCACTTATGAAGGTCTGGTCAGGTTCAACGGCTATGAATTCTTCGTACTCAATAAAAATAAGAACGGCAGCGTAGATTTCATTGCAGCAAGAAAAATTTTCCAGAGTTCAGACGGAAGCTTCTGGATAGGCTCCAACGACGAAGGACTTACATGCATAAAGGAAGACGGCACAATCTTCAGCTACAGCATTGAAAACGGTCTTTTCAACAATTCAGTCCGCTCGTTATGCGAAGACAGGAAAGGCAATGTATGGGTAGGCACTTCAAGCGGAATCTGCTACGTAAACAGGGAAATGGAAATCTGCACGCCTGATTTTTCAAAGCTCATGGAAGCAGGAATTTTCAGCGGCAACAACTTTCTTGTTTCAAGCCTTATGTGCGACTCAAGCGGAACCGTATGGGTCATAACGAACAACGAAAACTTTACATACTGCATCAGGGAAAAGAACGGAAAGTTTGTCCTTGAGATTTTTGAAGGAATATCAAACCTGCCCAGCGAACACATCAGTTCCGTTATGGAAGCTCCGGACGGTTCAATGTGGTTCGGTATTGCGCCTCACAGTGCAGTTCATGTAGAAAAGGGCAGGAACGGCATAACGCAGACAGTTTACGACATCGGTATAGGAGAGCAGAAAGGTACCGTAGTTTCCTGCATAATGAATGATTCCAGGGACAACGTATGGTTTTCACTTGATTCAGGAATTGTTGTTTTAAGTGGCGGAAAACTTCTGGGCTTCAACCAGAAAAACGGACTGTGCGACGAAAAGGTTTCAAAGACTTTTGAAGACAAGGAAGGCAACATCTGGATTACCACTGACAAAGGCGGCATTCAGAAATTAAGTCCCACTAAATTCAAGACCATAAAAATGAACTCTACGGTAAATGCCATTGCCCAGGATCAAAAGCGGGGCGTAATGTGGGTAGGCACTGACAACGGACTGTTCTGCCTTAAGGACGGAAAGTATGTAGAAAACAGCGTAACTGAATTCTGCCGCAACATAAGGATCCGTCACGTAAGCATGAGTTCTTCCGGAAAACTTCTTGTAGGCACTTACGAAAAGCTTGGCCAGGTAATGGTTGACCCGGACGATAAGATTTACAACTGGACGAAAAAGACAGGGCTTGCAGGAGACAAGACGAGGGTTGCCATAGAAGGCAGGGACGGAAGTTTATATTCGGGAACTACGACCGGACTTTCCGTAATAAAGCCTGACGGCTCAATAAAAAACATCACCATGACAGACGGCATAGAATCTGACTTCATCATGTGCCTTTACGAAGACAGGGAAGGAAGAATCTGGTGCGGAACTGACGGCGGCGGAATCTTCATACTGCAGGACGGAAACATAGTCAGTTCTTATTCTTCAAGAAACGGACTTGTGGGAAACGTGATTTTCAAAATCTCCGAACACAGCGGAAAAATCTGGATATGTACCGGCTCGGGCTTAAGCGTTTACAGAAACGGCACTTTTTCCAACTTCAATGCATCCAGCGGGCTTGGAAGCGACAGCGTTTTCCAGGTGATTTTTGATGAAAGCAATGCATGGTTTACCTGCAACAAGGGAATTTTCTCCGTAAAGAAATCTGAACTTGAAGGATTGGCTGACGGCTACCTTTCTTCCGTAACTTCAAAATTCTATTCGAAAACAGACGGAATAAATTCCAGCGGCGTAACGTCAACTTCACTTTCCGTAAGGGACAGCAGCGGAGACATCTGGTTTACACTGATTGACGGAATTGCACTTTACGGCATAAACAAGGACTCACTTCTTGAAAGTGTTCCCGAATCGCACATAGAAGGAATTTTTGTAGACAACAATGAAATTGTTTTCGGCGTAGGGCTTGACTTCAACGACAAGACAATAAGGCTTTCTCCCGGAGACAAGAGGCTTAACATAAAGTATTCAGGGCTCAGCTACACTTCAAGCGAAAAGGTAAGGTTCAAGACTAGGCTTCTCGGATTTGAAAAGGAATACTCTGAATGGACTGACGAGCGCACCGTTTCCTACACGAACCTTGGTCCAGGAACTTACACCTTTACCGTTGTTTCAAAAAACGGCGACGACATTGTAGGAACTCCAAGCGAAATCTTAACCGTAATAAAGGAACCGGCATTTTATCAGCGGCAGGAATTTCTGCTTCTCATCGTACTTTTTTCACTGGCAGTAATATTTTTCATAATAAAGATAAAGACTTCGGCTTACAGAAAAAATCAGGCTAAGCTTGAAAAGATTGTCCAGGAGCGTACGAAGGAACTTACTGACCTGCAGCACAGTCTTGAACTTCAGGTTGAAGAAAGAACTGCTGAACTCAGGAAAGAAAAGGAAAACGTACAGCGCCTTTCAGTTGAAAGCATGAAGGCCCTTGTTGCCTCAATTGAAGCAAAGGACAAGTACACTAACGGACATTCCATAAGGGTTGCAGAATATTCCCGCATGCTTGCATCACGTCTTGGAAAAAATCAGGAAGAGCAGGATGAAATATATTATTCGGCACTTTTGCATGACATAGGAAAGATTGCAGTTCCAGACTACATCATAAACAAACCGGGAAAGCTTACCCAGGAAGAATTTGAAATCGTAAAGGAGCATCCTATCCGCGGATGTGAAATCTTAAAGACTGTATCATTCATGCAGAACGCAGGAATTGTTGCACGGTATCATCATGAAAGGTATGACGGAAAGGGCTATCCGGACGGTCTTGCAGGTGATGAAATTCCTGAATGCGCAAGGATTGTCTGTGTTGCCGACTCTTACGATGCCATGACTTCAAACAGGAGCTACAGGAAATATCTTTCACAAGAAGTCGTAAAGTCCGAACTTGAAAAGGGCAGGGGCACTCAGTTTGATCCGGAAGTTGCGGACATGATGCTTGAAATTATCAGGGAAGATGCAGGTTACAATCTTCATGAAATAAGCTATAATGAGTAAAATATTGGCAGGGAGAAGTTTATGAAAAAAAAGCTGATTGTTTTTCTTGCGGTCTTGTTTGCTGCAAGATTTTCTACGTTTGCCGGAAGCGGAATGTTCGTTCAGGGCGGACTCGGAGTAGGTTCAAACATTGCGTCCATAGTTGACAGTCATGAAATTGAATTCATTTCAGGACATCTTTTTTTGGGCTACAAGGGATTTCATGTAATTGCAGTTCATGAAACCGAAGATGATGACGGCAATGAAGTTTCTTCAAAGAATTTTGAAAGATACGTTCCTGTTCCATTCATAGGATTTCACGGAGACACCTACTATATGTCTTTCGGAATTGAGCCTGACAGATTCGGATGGTTCGGCTACAGTTCTGATCTTAGCATTGCATTGTTTTCGCCGGTAATAAATTTCGGCTGGGACATTCCGGTTGTAAACAACGACAGGCATTCCCTTATTTTGAACATTGACCTTACTTTTTTCTACAATGATTTGGGCGACCAGTATTCCTTTGACAGCAATTTAAGCTTTTACTTCATTCCTAAATTATGCGGCGGCGTGAAGTACAGATTTAAAGTCCGTGACTAGGCTTAGGGTATTTCCTTGACAGTTGAATGGTTCAGTTTTATTGATTTTGACTGTATAATTGCAGGATAAATTTTGTTGGGGAAAAAATGATTACTTTGATTTGCGGCAGTATGTATTCCGGAAAGTCTACGTCACTGCTTATGAAAATTCAGCGTGCAGTTTACGGAAGAAAGAAGGCAGTTTTAATCCGTCCTAAAATTGACAGTAGGGGATACTTTACCCATTCCCTTGGAAACGAAGTTCTGTCCCAGTTTGTTGAAAACGGCAGGCTTACACAGATAGAGCTTTCTGAATTTACTCAGGAAAAGGCTGACGAACTGTGCAGTTTCTTTGATGCCGTTTTTGTAGACGAATTCTTTATGATAAAGAATTGTGCTGTTCTTGCAAAAGCTTCTTCCGTAAATACGAACGTTTATTTTTCAGGGCTCATTGCCAGCTCGGAAAACGAAGTGTTTGAAGAATGCATTTCAATACTTCCTTACTGCGACGAAATAGAAAAGCTTAACGGCGTGTGCATGGAGTGCGGTTCCCAGATTGGAAATTATTCCTTGTACAAGGCAGGCGTCAAGACAAAGTCCATTGAAGTTGGCGACATGAACAAATATGAATGTGTGTGCAGGGAATGTTACCTTCGAATAAACAAAAAGCTGTGAATTTTATTTTGATGACAAACAGGGAATTCAACTTGAAAAAAAAATAATTTTTGTTTACAATGGGGCACTATTCGGCATTCCGTTTATGAGGAGGTGAAAATACAATGGCAACAATTCAGGTTGAAGCTTCAGAAAATCTTGAAAAAGCAATCAAACGCTTCAAGCGCATGGTTGAAAAGGAAGCTATTATCCGCGAATACAAAAAGCGCGAATACTTTGTAAAACCTTCAGCAACACTTCATCAGAAGAAAACAACTCTTGAACGCAAGCAGTTGAATCAGAAAAGAAAGGCAAATAAAAAGGAATACTAATTTTTATTGAACTTGATTTTTAGAAGACAGGACAAAAGTTCTGTCTTTTTTTTTACATTTTTACTTTTTGCTATTATAATTACTCAGTTATATTTTGCGGAAACCTTTTAGTTTAAGAAACGGTGTGCAGTATGGAAAATAAAATTGAACAGGTCATAAGGGAAAACATTTCTAATCAGAAAGTGCATTTTGTTTTTCCCACTCAGATGGCGGCAGAACTTTGGGCAGACAGGGCAGTTTTTGTAACGGAATGTCCGGCTGTAGCAATGGAACGTTTTGTTGCATGGGACGATTTCAAGGGAAACTCAGTCAGAAGCCGTCATCAGGAAAAAAGATCAGTTCCTTCCGTAATGAGAAAGATTTTTGCCCGTCAGCTTATAAGGGAAAACTCCAGAGCGCCTTTCCTTAAAAACCTGATTGTTCCCCAGTACGCAGAAAATGCACAGGGCTTTGCTTCATGGATAAGCTCAATCCTTCCGTCACTTGAATTGTGGAAAAAATATTTTGAAGAAAGCAAGTCTGCTGCAGATGATGCTGACTGTGACCTGCTTGAAATTTACAGGCGGTATTCTGCATTTCTTGAAGCCAACAGTCTTTTTGATCCTGCATGGGAACGTCCGCCTTTTAAAAGCGACGGAAACAGGTACATTATTTTTTATCCTGAAATTCTTTCCGACTACAGCGAATATGAACCAATTTTAAAAAGTGCAGGCTCCGACATTCAGATAATAAATTTTGAAGGCTTTTGCAGTGAACTTCCTGAAGTAAATTTCTACAGCACTTCACGTACGGAAATAAAATCTATTGCGCTGTACCTTAGGAAAATCCACGAAGAAATTCCATGGGACGAAATTGCAGTAAGCGTGCCGAACCTTGAAAGCTACGGAACTTACATCGGCCGTGAGTTTGACTTGTATGAAATTCCATACGTGGTAAGAAACGCAAGACCCTTAAGCTCTTCCGGTGCAGGAAACGTTTTTTCGCTTATACAGAAATGCAGGGAAAATAAATTCGACTTTTCAAGCCTGAAGCACCTTCTCTTAAATTCCGAAATTCCATGGAGCGACAGGACTTCCATAACCCAGCTTCTTGACTTCGGCAGGGAAAACAACTGCATATGCACTTTCAGCTATAACGGCAGTGAAATTGACGTGTGGGAAGAATCCTTTAAAACCCAGAGTCAGGAACAGAGGGCTTTTGAATTTTACAGCCTTCTGAAAAATCAGATTTTAAAAATCACTTCATCTAAAACTTTCAGCGAACTGCGGACAAATTATTTTGTTTTCAAAAATACTTTCTTTGACATGGGCATGTGTTCTGAAAAAAACGACAGGATAATAAGCCGGTGCATTTCCGAACTTTCTTCGCTCATTGATCTGGAAAAGGAATTCTGTTTTGAACTTGAAGATGCATTTTCTTTTTTCTGTGAATACTTGGATGACGTAAAGTATCTTGAGCAGACAAAGGAAAGGGGAGTGCAGGTTCTGTCTTATCAGACGGCAGCTTCGGCACCATTTTCATGCCACATAGTATGCGATGCAAGCCAGGCAGGAATTTCCGTAATCTACAAGCCGCTGAATTTTCTCCTTGATGACAAGCGCAGACTTCTTCTTGGAAAAAAATATGATGCAAACGTTTCAAAATATTTCATTGAACTTTACAGAATGAATTCTACGGCAGGCAAGTGCGTCTTTACCTGTGCACTAAAGACATTTACTGGATTTAGCCAGTGCTCCAGCGACCTTGCCGTAAACGACCTTACTGAAAAAGACGAAAGCGAACTTTTCGGCAATGACAGCTATTATCAGGAAAAACTCTGGTTCAGGCAGGAACTTCCCTTTCCGGAAAAAATTTTTAAACAGGAAAAATGCGGCTTTGAAAACTGGAGCAGAAGGAATGAAGTTTTTGCAGGACAGGAAAATTCTTTTGCAACAAGCGAAAGCTTAAGGAAAATTATTTCTGACAGGACAAGAGAAAGGCAGTTTAAGAATGCAGGCAGTGAAAGCAGGCTGTTTGTTTCTGCAACCCAGCTGAAAAACTTTTTTAAATGTCCGCGCTACTACTTCATAAAGACACTGGGCAAGCTTAATGACGAAGTAATTGAAACTTCCGTAATGGACTGCTTTATGATGGGAAATTTAAACCACCACATACTCAGCTTTTACTTTACGGCTCTTTGCAGGAAAAATCTTGTCTTAAAAGCAGAAGAAAACGGACTTCCGGAAGCCTACGAAGAAATTTTCAATGACAGTTTTGAAGAAGCATTGAATTCTTTCGGCAGCGTAAGCTTTCTTGAAAGGCAGCTTATAAAGTCTACGAAAACTTCGCTTTACAAAAACACAAGGGAATCGATCATAAAGTTTTCCAGAATATTTGACGGCTGCTTTGTCCATTCAGTTGAGCTTGGAATGGATTATGAAGTTCCAGGGAAAAATTACATTCTCTGCGGAAAGCTTGACTGCCTTGTTTACGACCAGAGCGATGACGAATACATTCTGATAGACTTCAAGACTTCTGGAGGAAGCGTTCCGAAAAACCTTTACTTCAATCCGCTGGAAGATGAAAATTCTCCTGAAAAAAATTCCGCTGAAGGAAGGGCAGAAATTTCAGTTGAAGATGTAGAATCCGAACAGTTCCCTGATTTTCAGATTCCCGTTTACGTTGAGCTTCTGGAAAAAAAGCATGATATAAAAGCGGGCAGTGCCTGTTTCTTTGATTTAAGCAGCAACAAGACAAAATACGTGTTCGGAGAAAAGCTTAAGAAAATTACGTCAACGACAAAGACTGCCGTTACAAGAGAAGCCTTTATGGAAACAGTTGAATTTACCAGAAAGTGCACCGACTACTTTGCAGAAAAAGTCCTGCAGATGGATTTTTCAATTGATTCGGAAAAGCAGACTTTTGAAAAGTGCCTTAAATGTAATTTTTGTGCAGTCTGCCGCAGAACATTTAACGTAGACAGAAGAAGCTGACTTTGGAGAAAAAAATGGCAGAAAAAAAATTTGATGTTTATCAGAAAAAAGCAGTAGAAACAAAACTTAACTCTGTAGTAAGCGCAGGAGCAGGTTCCGGAAAAACAACGGTTCTTTCCCAGAGATTTCTTGAACTTATAAAGACAGGCATGAACGTTGATGAAATTTTAACGCTGACCTTTACGAAAAAAGCTACGGTTGAAATGTCCAGCCGCATTTACAAAGTTCTGGAAAAAGACGCACCGGAGCAGGCAGCAAATTTCTACAAGGCAAACATAAAGACACTGGACGCTTACTGCAGTTCAGTTGCAAAAATGGGCGCACATCTTTTTGGAATAAGCCCTGACTTTAAGCAGGACAATTTTGTTAAGAGCGAAGCCTTGAATATGGCGCTGCCTTTTATACTTGAACACCGTGACAATTACGCCATTCAGAATCTTGTAAAGACAAACGACTATCAGAAAATAGCAGAACAGATTTTTGTAGAGCCTGTCCTGAAACATTCCACAGTAACTTCCCCAATTGATTTTGACGAAGCCGTAAAAAAGCAGGAAAAGGAAATCATCAGAGTGTGGCAGAAAATTACGAAAAAGGCAGACAGTCTGATTCATCAGCTTTACACGGCATTTGACTGCTATCAGGGAAACAGAAACCTTGTATTCTTTAAGAATTTAAAGGCTGAACTTGAGAAAGAATTTCCCTTAACTCCTGAACTTACTGAAAAAATAATTGAAGAAGGCAACACTTCCCGGATAAAGATTTATTCAAATGCAGTAAATTCACTTGCAGCCGTAAGAGCCGGCACTGGAAAAGACACGGTAGAGTTTAAGGAAATCCTCAAGGAACTTAAGGATGAATGTGACGTTCTGAACCAGATTGTAACATGGATTGAAAACTTTAAAATCATGGCTGAACTTACTCCGCTGCTTAAAGAGTTCCAGAAAAAAATAAACGACTTGAAGCGCACTACATCCTGCCTTCTGTTTTCTGACATTTCAAGCCTTGCACTTAAGATTTTAAAGGAATGTCCTGAAATCCGCAGAATAGAAAAAAATAAATACAAGGCAATAATGATAGACGAATTCCAGGACAACAACTCTGAGCAGAGGGATATGCTTTTTCTTCTGGCAGAAAATCCTGAGCGCATGGAAAAAACAATTCCGTCTGTAGATGAACTTTGCAGTGACAAGCTTTTTTTTGTAGGTGATGAAAAGCAGAGCATCTACCGTTTCCGTGGTGCTGACGTTGAAGTTTTCCGCAGCCTTTCAGAATGTTTTCCTGAAGGAAATTTAAACCTTGCAACAAATTACCGTTCATCTCCAGCGCTTATTGCAGGATTCAACACAATCTTCGGTGGAATAAAATATCCTTTGTCTGCAAAAGAAAATGTTCCTTCCGTTTTCCCTTCTCCTGATGCAAAGGACATTCTTCCTTACGAAGCAGTTTACAATGAAGTGTTTATTCCTGAAGAAAAAAAGAAGGAGCTTTCACTGTGTTCGGAAAAGGAACTTAAAGAAATTTATTCTCCTAAAATCCACATTGCACTTTACGACAAAAACCAGAAGCAGCAGAGCGGATTTCTTTCGGGAGAAGAAGCAGAAGCTCAATGGGTTGCAGAAAAAATCGAATCCCTTACTTCTGGAGAAAATGCAGAATACAAGCCGGGCGACATTGCCATACTTTTCAGAAGCTACTCTCTCCAGCCGATGTACGAAAGGGCACTTCTTTCCCACAACATTCCCTACAGCAGCGAAACAGTCATGGGCATTTTTTCCGACGGACCTGTAAACGACATAACTGCACTTTTAAAAATCTGCGTCTATCAGGGAGACACATTTTCCTATGCAAAGTATTTGAGCTCTCCTTTTGTAAATCTTTCTGTGGAAGAAATAAATTCAATCATCATACTGAACGAGCCGTTTTTTGAATTTGATGCTGAAAAAATTCTCAGCGGGAAAAATCTGGAAAGTTACGCCAATGGAAAAAAGCTTTTCCTTGAAATAAAGGATTTTGTCCAGAAAAATTCACTTACCGAAACAATTTCAAAAATCTGGTACGAATACGGCTACAGATACGAAACGCTGTGGAATAAAACCGTTGAAATGTACGGAAAATTTTACGACATACTGTTTGAACTTGCATCCGGCGCAGAACAGCAGAACATGAGCCTTACTGAATTCATAGAGCTTATTGAAAGCTACAAGGCTGATGAAGACAGACTTGAAGACATGGACATTCCGTTCGAGCAGGTTTCCGGTGTCCGCCTTATGTCCATTCACAAAAGCAAGGGTCTGGAATTTCCTGTAGTATTTGTCTGCGGTTCCCACAAAGAAGGAAAGGCAAATCAGAATTCGGGAGTAGTGCATTTCAATAAGGAATTCGGAATTTCCATAAACAGCTCTTCTGAAAAAAATTATTTTTTTGAATCCATGAAGCAAGAGGAAAACTCAAAGAACATTGCTGAATTAAGAAGGCTTGCCTACGTTGCATTGACCCGTGCAGAAAAGGAAGTTTACATTACGAACGGAAGCTATGACGAAGCTGCAAAAATAAGCGAAAATCCAAATTCTATTTTTAAACTCCTTATGCCTGTCATTGAATATTTTAAAGGTGATGAAGAAAATACGCCTTTTGATTTTTTTGAAATTCCTAAAGCAAGAAGAAGCTTTTCAAATTCACAGAAGCGCAGGAACAACAGAAAATCCAGGATGGCTCTTCTTGAAGAAATTTCGGAACAGCATCTTTACGAAAAGCAGAAAGGGCAGGTTATAGAAAAAGACTTGCCGGCTCAGAAATACATTTTGCCAAGCCAGCTTCACGACAAGGACGAAGAAACGTCTCCCCTTGAAAATCTTGAAGTTTCTTCCGAAACGCCTTTCCCTAAGATAAACGAAATCGTACTTTCAACAATTCCTGAAACAAAAGACGGTACGGAAGAGTGCAGGCCGGGATTTGACTTTTCAAACTTCGGAACAATTGCACACAGCTACATGGAAGCTGCCATAAATGGAACCGAGCCTGAAATTTCCCACAGAGAATTTGCCGGTCTTGAAAACAATGCATCTGCCGTAAGCGAGATAAAAAATATCTGTCATCAGATGATGGAAACTTTCCTCAAGTCTCCGCTTGGTCAGAGTGCGCAGAAATCTTCCTGGAAAAAAACTGAATTTTCTTTCAGAAGCCGTGTGAACAGTAGCATTGTAAAGGGAATAGTTGACCTTGTTTTCCAGAACGAAGACGGAACTTTTACCATTGTTGACTACAAGACAAACCAGCACATAAAGCCTGAAATTTACATAGAACAGCTTTCATGTTACAGGCAGGCTGTTGCAGCAATAATGAACGTAAAAAATCCCGACTCCATAAAGTGCTTCCTTTACTACCTGCGTTTCGGCAAGGAAGTTGAAATAACACAGCAGTGCAACAAGTTCAGTCTTCCCTAGCAGGTAGCCCGCAGACACTCTCGTAAAGTGAACACTTCATGGCAGGAACAGGGCGGCGGTTTTTAAAAAGAACGGCTGAACGTCGCAAAGCCGGGTGTCAAAACCGGGGCACTTATGCC
>CAMCRZ010000028.1 GCA_945877425.1 uncultured Treponema sp. | reverse complement strand
AAAAAATAAAAAGACTGTCCTTTGATGAAGTTTTAATTACTTCTAGGACAGCCCCGACCTTTATAGTTCTAGTGTGAAGGGTTATTTTAATGATGTGTAGGCGAATTCCATTAATTCGTCTGAAATGTCTGTTTCCATTATGTTGTTTAAGAATTCATTTTTAACACCTTTATCATCAACAGAAACGGCTTTCTTTATAAGATTAAGTGCTGAAACGTCGGCTTCTCTTTTTGAAACATTTGCGTTAAGAACGTAAGCCTTTTTTACTTCCCAATCTTTAAAGTATGCAACTTCAATAAAGTCGCTTTTTTTATTAGAATTTGCTTTTTCAGAGAAAGCTGCAATAGAGAATGCTTCAAGAGTTGTATCTGTAAAAGTAGAAATTGAAGAGTTTTTGTAAACTACTGCTTCATTAACTATAACTACAGGAGCTGCATCTTCTGCTGAAAAAGACTGTGTTTTTAAAACATAGAAATCTTTTCCGTCAGAGTTGATTTTGTAAAAGCCTGCTTCTGATTCTCCGCTGCTTGTAACAAGAGTGCCTGTAACTTCAGCAACTGCAGAATAAACTGTGCCTGCCTTTACATTTTTAGATTCTCCGTTAATCCATTTGATTTTTCCAGATTCTGCATCTTTGTTCCAGAGAACGCAATCTTCACGAAGAATTACAACTTTTCCGCTATATGATTTTTCAGTATATGAAGCCTGACAAAATGCAGATACAGCAAATGTCACTGCACATAAAATTAAAGATATAAACTTTTTCATTTTTTCCTCCAGTAAACGTTAAAACATTAACATTAAATCGATGTCTTGTTCATTATTTTTTAGTTGTCATCGTAGTAATCATCAGAAGAATCTTCATAATCATCGTAGTCGTAGTCGCTGTAATCATCATCTTCATAGTCATAGTCATCTTCATAATCATAGTCATAATAAAGATCAGCTGCGTCAAGAATGAAGGTCCAGTCATTTTTTTCATCTACAGCGAATTCTTCTTCGTACTTTTTGGCAACGAATGCATAAAATGCATCTTCAACTTCGCTTGTAAATTCTTTTTTTGTGAAGATGTAATCAACTACTTCTTTTACTACAACTGCAGGAGTTTTAGCTGAAAGTCTTTTAATTGCTTTGAAAACTTCAACGTTTGCATCAACTTTATCAATATTGCTTTTTTTAATGTAAACGTCTTTCAAAGTAACTGAATCTTTGTCGCCATATCTTATAGTGATTTTGCTGAAATCACCTGAGTCTGAATGTACGGCGCAAATTTCTGTAGCATCGATTTTTTTAGAAGACAGTGAACTTACATCCGGTGAATCATAAACGTAACTTTCTGCAATAACTACAGCAGGAACGGCATCTACAGCAACTTGTGAACTGTACATCCAGTAATCGCCTCTGCCCTTTACATTGCAGTGAATGAAATCATACTCTGTGCCGTAAGCAACTGCTTTTTTTGTTTCTGGAGAATTTTCCTTGTTAAGGTAAACCAATACAGCATCGCCTTTAAAAATGTCGTCAGCCCAAACCATTTCGTTTTCAGACTTTTCTACACAAAGGCTTGATGTTTCTCTAAGAACTACGCCGTTTACAGTACGCACTTCTTCTTTCTGTTCCTGAATTACATCTGCTGACTTTTTTGAGCCGCAACTGAAAAACAAGAATGCTGCTGCAATAAATAAACTGATTTTTTTCATTTTACTTTACACTCCACTTTATAAAATATTGTTATACTAGCATTAAAAAAATAAATTTTACAAGGTGAAATTTAACAGTTTTGTGTGAAAAATCAGTTTTTTGCCGAAAATTCTGCACTTTATGAGTTTTTACGGGCAATTCCCTTTAATTCTGCAATGTTTTTGTAGCCGTGACTTTTCATAAAATCTTTCAGCCCCGAAATAATCTGCAGCATTGCTTTTGGATTTGCAAAAGTAGCAGTTCCCACTTGAATTGCATCAGCGCCTGCCATTATGAATTCCACTGCATCCTGCCACTTTGAAATTCCGCCTAAACCTACAACAGGAACACGCTCATTTTCCGGCAATTTGCTTACTGCTTCTGCAACATCCCACACCATTCTAAGTGCAATAGGTTTTACTGCAGGTCCGCAAAGTCCGGCTTTTATGTTGTTAAAGTAAGGCTTTTCGTTTTCAATGTCGATTGCAACTGCCTGAATTGTGTTTATAAGGCTTAACGCATCTGCTCCGGCTTTTATGCAGCTTAATGCAACTGCCGTAATGTCAGGAGCGTTCGGAGAAAGTTTTACCATAAGCGGTTTAGATGTTGCTTTTCGGACTGCACTTACACATTCAAATGCTGCTTCCGGTTCAATTCCCCAAGCCATTCCACCGTGCTTAACGTTTGGACAGCTAATGTTCAGTTCAATCATGGGAATGTCTGTTTTATCAAGTAACTGTGCACCTTTTACGTAAGAGTCAAGGTCGCTTCCTGCAAGATTTGCAATTGGTGTTGTGCCAAGTTTCATCATTGAAGGAAGTTCACGCTCTATAAACTCAGGTACGCCGGGATTTTCCAGTCCGATTGAATTTATATCACCTGATGCAACTTCTATAATTCTTTCTCCTTCATTTCCTTCTTTTGGCTCAAGAGTTAAACCTTTGGAAGAAAAGCCGCCAAGTTCAGCTACATCAAAAAATCCTCTGTAATTCTGACCGAATCCGAAAGTTCCGCTTGCTGCAATAACGGGATTTTTAAACTTAACGCCTGCAATTGTAACGGTTAAATCAGGTTCATGGTCTAAAGGCTGACGTTTTGCTTTTGGTGGATTTTCAGGGAAGTCTATGTCTTTTGCATTAAAAACAGGACCGTCCTTGCAAACACGCCTGTTTCCGTTTTTAGTTTTAATTGTACAGCCTAAGCAGGCACCTATTCCGCAAAGCATTTTCTTTTCAAGACTAAGATAGCACTCTACGTTACATTCAGCGCATACTTTTTTTACATAAGCAAGCATTGGCACCGGACCGCAGGCAAATACAACTTTATATCCGGCAGAAAGAATTTTTTCTTTTGTAAATGCAGCACTTAACATTCCATGAACGCCTGCACTTCCGTCATCAGTTGTAACTGTTAAATTTGAAGCCTTAACGTTTTCCAGAGCGTAACTTCCGCTTTTAAAGCTTGCATAAAAATCATAAGTTTTTTCAGGAAGACTTGATGCAAAATTTGCAACTGGTGCTACTCCAATTCCGCCGCCCACAATAGCAATTTCCGGATTTTCTGCAGGTCTGGGAAAAAGTTCAACAGGCAAAGTAAAGGAATTTCCCAAAGGTCCTGTAAGTTCAATTTTATCGTTTGGCTTTAAGTGACAAAGTTCTTTTGTGCCTTCGCCTTTTTCAAGAATCATAAACTGAATTTTCAGAATTCTTTTTCCGTCTGGTGCAACGCCTTCTGTAGAATGGTAAACGCTGATTGGACGCTGAAACTGAACGGAACTTCTGCTGCTCTTAATAAGGTAAAATTGTCCCGGTCTTGAAGAAAGTTGTGTGGCCCGTTCAAGTATAGCTACAACTTCCAGCAGGTAAACATTGGGCTGACCTTCAATTTTTTTGCAGCATGAAACGTCTGCCAATCCTGTAAATAGCCTGCCTTTTCCGTTTTCATCAATTTCAGCAATATCCATTTTTTTCTCCAGTTTTTAGATTTCTGTTTTCCAATTGAATTGACTAAAGTGAACTGTATGCTTTCTGCAATTCGTCTTTACTTGCAATACATGCTTTTGAAGCTGCATCGGCAATGTCGTTAAGGGTAAGATTTTCACCTTTGCTTAAACAGTTTTCGTCTTTTTTCCATGCACAGAGGATTCCTCGGCTTGAATTTACTGTTCCGCCTGCTTTTTGCATAAGTGTTGCACAGATTTTTGCAGCACCGCCTTGTGCTCCGTAACCTGGAATTAAAAAGTAAAGTTCAGGGTAAGCTTCACGAAGAAGTTTTGCATCGCTTTCTTCCGTACAGCCCACTACTGCTCCAACTGGTGAACAAGTTTGATTTGCAAATGTCAGGGCAAATTCTTTGCGCAAACGTTCAAGCTCATTTCCTACGCCGTCAAGAACACGTCCGCCTGCCTTAAGCTCTTTTTGTTCAATGTCCACCATTCCGGGATTGCTTGTTCTTAGCAGTACAAATATTCCTTTTCCAGATTTAGTACAGTATTCGGCAAAAGGTTTTATTGTGTCAAAGCCCATGTAAGGATTTATTGTAATTATGTCAGTTTCAAAATCACCTGCAAAATGTGCACGGGCATAAGCTCCGGCTGTTGCTGCAATGTCTCCGCGCTTAATGTCTGAAATGCATACAAGGCCGCTTTTTCTTACTTCATGCAATGTTTCTGCGTACACTTTCATGCCTTCGAGTCCCATTGCTTCGTAATATGCAATCTGAACTTTAAAGCAGCAGCCGCTTTTTTCCGATGCAACTCGTGAAATAATTGCCTTATTGTAAGCAAGTACTGCCTGTGCTACCGAAGAATAATCTTTTAACACAGACTGAGGTATATATGAAGGATCTGTATCCAAGCCAACACAAAGAGGACCGTTTTTCTGTCCAAGTTCCTGAAGAATTTCCATATTATGTTTCATAGCTAGAATTATACACAATGAACTAAATTTGTTACAGTACACTTTTTGCGCCGGAAGAATTATGGCAAAAAAAAGAGGCTGCTTTTTTTTGTCTGTAAATTTTTGTTAAATCATAACGTAAAATTTGAGAATTTGTACTTTCGGCTTTATAATCGTAAATATAATAACTTCTATATGATATTTTATTCCGGAGGTAAAATTATGGCAGTAACTTGTTATTCTTTAGGAGCAGCTCAGGAAGTAACCGGAAGTAAGCATATTCTTGAAATTGACGGACAAAGTTTTATGATTGACTGCGGTGCGTTTCAAGGAAAACGTGCTGAAAGTGATCAGAAAAACCGTAACTTTGATTTTGCAGCAGATAAAATCCAGAGCGTTATTTTAACTCATGCACATTACGACCATTGCGGACTTCTGCCTGTTCTTGCAAAAAACGGCTACGGCGGAAACATTTACGCCACTCCGGCAACACGAGATCTTGCAAACATTGTCATGATGGACAGCGCACGCATTCAGGCAAGAGATGCGGAATTTCTTGCCAAACAGGCTGCAAAGAAAGGAGAAAAGTTTACATGGAAACCTCTCTTTACAGAAAAAGACTGCGTAAAAGCCGCTGATCAAATCATCACGTTAAGCTACAACAGAAAAATGTACATAGCGCCGGATGTTCAGATTGAATTTTTTGATGCAGGTCATATTCTTGGAAGTTCACTTGTATGCTTTACAATAACAGGCCAGAGGAAAAATCCCATAAGCGGAAAAAAGTCTGGAGGCTTTGGTTCAAGCACGAAAAATTTCTGGCATAGAATTTTCGGTTCAAAAGATCAGGCACAGAAAGACAATTCTTCCCAGCAAGAGTCAGCTTTAAAAAATGCACCAAGCGATGAAATACGTGTTCTTTACACAGGTGATTTGGGTCGGAAAAACAAGCCTATTATCCGTGACCCTGCAACTGATATTCCTGCTCCTGATTACATTTTTATGGAAAGCACTTACGGCAACAGACTTCACGAAGCTTCAAATGTTGCAATGGATGAACTTGAAAAAATAATAAGGCGTGCCGTTGACCAGAAAAGTAAAATCATTATTCCTTCCTTTGCAATTGAACGTGCTCAGGAGCTGCTTTACTATTTGCATCTTCTTGTTGACCAGAAACGCATTCCACAAATTCCTGTTTATATGGATTCACCAATGGCAGTAAACGCTACAGGCATTTTCCAGCTTCATCAGGAATGTTACGACGATGCAACAAAACAGGCGTTCCTTGATCATCACAAAAATCCATTCGGCTGGAATGCAATGCAGTTTGTTCAGTCAGTTGAAGAATCGAAAGCCCTTAACAAAAAGCCCGGACCTATGATTATTATTTCTGCAGACGGAATGTGTGAAGCAGGACGTGTTCTGTATCATCTTGCAAACAACATTAATGATCCTAAAAACATTATACTTCTTGTAGGCTATATGTCAGAAAATACTTTAGGACGCAAAATACGTGACGGTGCTAAGGAAGTTAAAATTCTTGGTGACTGGTACAATGTAAAGGCACAGGTTGAAACTATTAACGCATTCAGTGCCCACGCTGATTACAAAGAAAGCTTAAACTGGCTTAACGAAATTGATACAAGCCGCCTTAAAAAGATTTTCCTTGTTCACGGTGAAAAAGATGCGCAGGAATTTATGCAGAAGTTTTTGCAGGAAAACGGTTACCCAAACGTTGAAATTGTAAAGTACGGAGAATGTTACAACTTAGATTAAAATCAACAGCCGGAAATCAAAATCACCACTGAATGGAATATTCCTTTGGCTCTGACGTACACAAAAACTGGGCTAAAGGAATATTGAATTCTTTTTTATTAGTTTTAGTATTTTTTATAAACATTCCGTCCGGACATGAAAGTTCCACTTTTACAGTTGAAGCTTTCACTTCTGCGGCTAAAGGTTCGCCGTAAATTGTTGCAACAAGATCAATGTATTCTTCTGTACTGATTTTTTCGTTGGTTAAAACAGGCGCCATAAGCAAGTCAAGATAATACTGTGTTTCTTCTGGCATGGACAAGACAATTTCCTGGAAAACATCAGGATTTATTTTTAAAGACAGTTCGTTTGAAGAGCAGTAAATAAAATCACTTATTTTGTAAGAGCCGCTTTCCGTTACCATTTTTTGATTTTCTACAGCAGGAATTTCCGCATTTAAATACAGCGACGTTTTATCTTCCACAAGCACTTCTGTTTTTTTCAAATCTGACTGAATTAAGAAGTCGTTGATTTTTTCCTGATCAAACACATCAGTTGATTCTGTTTCGAATTCCAGTGCCAGCGTTTCGATTGTTTCCGTTAAAATTGTTCCAAGCTGAACTTTAAAATTAAATTCTGCCTTTCCGTCTTTAGTTGCCTTTACGCAGATTTTAGTTTCACAGCTGGAAAGAAAAAGTGTGCATAACAAAATCAGGTTTATAAAAATAAAAGTTCGACGCTTCATTTTTTCAGTATAACGGAGAATAATTTTTACTACAAGAATTACAGTGCAGGCTTTAAACGTTAACGCCGGATTGTAGGTTCAAGAAGCCTTCCGCTGGCGTAATAATGTTCTTTCCAGTATTTCTGGTCCATAAGCTGAAGCTGTATTCCTGTAGAAGGTCCGTCGCTTACTGCTGAAATAAATACTCTTTTGCCTTCAAACTTTTTGTTCGATCCATGATAAACGCCGCAGTAAATTCCTACGTGTGTAATTTTTTCATCTTTAGGATTTGCCTTAAAAAAAACAAGGTCACCTGGTTCACGTTCAGATGGAGTTATGACTTTTACTTTTTTGAAAATTGCATTGCAGGTTCTTGGAATCTGAATGTTCAGTGCATGGTTAAAGCAATACATAACGTAACCGCTGCAGTCAAAGCCTTTTGGAGTTTGTCCGCCAGTTACATACGGCACACCCTGATACTGAAGCGCAAAAGTTATAAGCTTCTGCCTCTGTTCGTTTACTTTAGTTGCAGCAAATAAATTTGAAGCTCCAAAAATAAGACTTGCAGAAATCAAAATTGTGCTGAATATTTTTTTATTTAAACTGAATTTCTTCTTTTCCATATTTAAAATATCGGCATTTAATTTTATAAACTTTAAAAAGTGTACTGCTGTTTTATTTTGATGTTCCCTGAAGAATTGTAATTTCTACACGACGATTTAACGCTTTTCCTTCAGGAGTTGAATTGTCTGCAACAGGCTTAGATGCACCGCTTCCTTTACAGATGATTTTTTCTTCCGCAACGCCTCGCTTTATAAGTTCTTTTGCAATTGCATGAGCACGTTCAAGTGAAAGCTTTTTTTCTCCGGCAATGTAACCTGTACTTGCAGTGTGTCCTTCTACTAAAAAAGAAAATTCCGGCACTTCTTTTAAAACTGCTGCTATTTCGTCCAGCCGCTGATTTTCGTTTTCCAGAAGTTCAGCACTGTCCATTTTAAACTGAAGGTTTTTCATTGTAAGCATAAGCCCTGACTCTGTTTCTTTAACAGTTACATTTTTTATGCCGCCGTTTTCAAAATCATCAGCAGAAATAAATTTTGACCTTTTAATTGAAGCCATAACTTTGCCTTTGTCCAGCCCAGGAGGATATTCTGTAAAAAGAGAAATGCTTCCCTTAAACGAAACTGTATTGCCGTCTGCGTAAACAAAACTTTCGTCTACCGTGTCTCTTACAACAAGTGCATTGCCTGTGGTTTTGCTTATGTACATTGTTGCATTGTGACTTCCGCTGGCACTTTTTAATTCAGTATCGCCGTCAAAATCAAAATATGAAATTCCGTATCTTGTTGCCCACTTTGCACCGAAAACGCACACATCTTCGCCATTAAACTGTTCGTCTTTTAAATAAGTGTACTGTATTGTTACGGGCATTTTTGTAGGAATGTTTTTGTTTAAAGGATCAACACTCCGTTCTGCCGTTGCAACCCAACTGTCGCCGATGCAAATTTCTTCTTCTGCCAGAGCCGGAAATGTTCTAAAGGAAGGATAGCCGTTGTCTTCATGCATAATCATTTCGCCGTCAGAGTTAATTGTAAAACTTGAAGGAATGGAATCCTGCAAAGGCTTTTCTACATATAGCTGATTTTTTTTCGTCTGCTGATAAACATAAAAATTTCCTTCGTAAAAATTTTCGCCGTTGTTTCCTGCTGACTTTTGAGTTATAAAAGAACGCACTTCCCTGCTTACAAGTCCGGTGTATTTTCCGTTATCGTAGCGGCGCAAATCTGTCCGTTCAACAAGTGAATAGTTACCGTTTCCTTTGTAAGAAATTTTTACTTGAGCAAATGCAATTGAGTTTAAAAGTAATGCTGAAAAAACAAGTGCTGATTTTTTCGTTATGTTCATATTGAAATTATCGGCACAAGAAAAATTTATTTTACTTTAGAAAGATTTATCATGTTCAAGTGAAGGTGAATAAACGCAGCTGTTTTTCTTTCCGTGATTTTTTACAAAGTAAAGTGCTTTGTCTGCCTGATTGTACAATTCCTGTGAGTAACCTTTGCAGCTTACGGAAATTCCGCAGCTTATTGACATAGGATTAAATTCTTCTTTTAAGTTAGAAAGCTTTTCGTTAATTTCGTTCAGTTTTTTCAGGATTATGGAAATTCCTTCCGGCTTAAAATCAATAAGTATTGCAGCAAATTCGTCTCCGCCAATTCGTGCAACGTAGTCGTCTTTTCGGAAAGTTTCGTTCAGCAAGCCGGCAACTATACGCAATGCTTTGTCTCCGGAAATGTGTCCGAAAGTGTCGTTTACTTTTTTAAAGTCATCTATGTCGATTAAAAGCAATGCAATGTTCTGCTGCTGTTTTTCTGAACTTGTACAGATTTCGTTAAAGGCACGTCTGTTTAAAATTCCTGTAAGTGCATCGTACTCTGCGTTCATAAGAAGGCGCTTTTCGTTTCTTGCCTTGATTTCATAAATTTCGTTGTATGTTGCAGCCAGATATTTAAATTCCGCAGAGCCTTTAAGTTTAAGCTTTTCGTCTTTTTTTATTGAAACAAGGTATTGCTTTATTGGAATGATTACTAAGCCAAAAAGTGCTGCTACAAACAAAACTGATGAAATTAAAAGTACGAATATTGAAAACATTGTTATGTTAAATTCTTTCAAAAGTGAAGATGATGATTTGTTTACGTAGTCCTGAAGCTGATTTTCTATTTTTGTTACTATGAAGTTGCAGTTGCTGCAGATTCTATTTTTCAGATTTAAAAATTCTGTGTTAAAGACTATGTCTCTTGCTTCTTTTTCTGCACTTTCCGTAAATGAACTGTAGCATAAGTTTATGGTGTAAAGTTCTGTGTCGATTAAATCCTGTGTCTGTTCCTGTGCAATATTTAAATGTTCAAATGCAGTGCTGTCTTTTTTTATTACGTTTGAAAGTTTTTTAAAGGCGTTTTCTATTGTTTTAGTTTCGTTTATTTCACGAAGCACATTGTCTGCATAATCTTTGTCTTTTCTGATGATAAAAAGCCGTGTCTGTTCTGCCAGATAGCTTGACGTTTCTTTTATTTCTCTTGTACTTTCTTCACAAATTAAAAGTTCTTCCACAAGGGTTTCTGTTTTCCGCAAACCGTTTTTTAATTTTACTGTGCTTACAAAAACTGCAATAAAAACTAAAGAAATAACTACTGTAAGACTTATAGAAAGTAACCCCAAATTAATTCCACGAATCTTAACTTTTTGCATATAGCCTCTACTAAACTTTTTTATTTCATTACGTTTATGTTTTAAATTATATGTTCAGTTGGTTAAAAATGCAAATTTTTATACAAGGAAGCTTACAAACCTTCAAGCAATGTATAATAAAGCAACCTGAAAATTGTGTAATTTGTAGCAAAAAAAACAGTACAATATCCAACTATCTCACACAAAATGAAACAGTAAAACATAAAAAAAGACACCAAACAGAAAAGTGCCTATCCTTTAAAACTCAAAATCTAGTTGAAAATTAGACACTAGATTATAAAATAAAAACTAGGGTAAAAACAAAACTACAAAAAAGTTTCATTTTTACGGTTTAATGTATTTGCGTTTCTTATGACTCGCAAAAAAACAATTCTTTTAGATAGAGGAGCATATTTTATGAAAAAAAGCAAACTCTTGGCAGCGGTATTAACAAGTGCCACTTTGATTTTTGGATCGCTTGGAATCGTTTCATGTTCTGATGGGGGGGGCAGCGACGACAATAAAAAGCCCGTAACTCCAAAATATGAAGTAACAGATCTGAGCGTAGAATCAGTAAAAAAAGCATTCGTAGAAGGAGACACCATTCCTGACGTTAGTAACTTTACAGTTACAGCAACTTTAAACGGTGTAGCAGATACAGTAATCCCATCTACAGACTATACCGTATCAATCCCGGTAGAAAATGGAACAGATGATGGAAAACTTAAATTCTCTGGAAACTCTGAAACAGAAGAAATTGAAGTTACAATCACACTTGTAAAAGACACAACAAAAACCGCATCTTGCAAAATTACAATCGCAAGACCTATTGCAAAAATTGAACTTGATGTAACATCTCTTACAAAAACATCTTACAAACCAGGCGATGCAATCAGCACAGAAGGCGTAGTTGTAAAAGCATTTGCTAACGAAAATGACGCAGAAGGAACAGTCGTTACAGATAAAGCAGCAATTACTGTTGAGCCAGCAACTGCAGCATCAGACACAAGCAAAGTTACAATTAAAGCTGCCTATCTTGGAAAAGAAGATTCTAAAGACGCATCAATTACAATAAAATCCCTTGAAAAAATTGAAGTTACCGTTGAAGACATTACAGGAGAATTTGAAACTGGAACAGCAACAAGCACAGTATTTGCTGACAAAGTAAAAGTTAAAGCAGTTTACGGCACAGATGGTAACGAAGAAAAAGTTGAAGTTTCTGACGCTGAAATTACATTTAATCCTGAAACATTAACAACTGACAGTGCTTCTGAAGATGTAAGTGTAACAATTACTGCTACATACAACGAAAAAACAGCTACAGCAAATGCAACTGTTACAGTAAAAAATGCTAATGCACCAATTGATATGACAAGCTGGTATAAGAGTTATTACTTGAACAATGAGACAGCATCAATGAGCGACAAATGGGGCTCTGGTACAACTTATGCAAAAAATGACGATGGTACATGGAATGTTACAGCAGGAAACGGCTGGGTAGCAAGCTATTATGTAGCATGTTTAGCTTTTAAAGATCTTAAAAAAGGAACAATCGGAAAGTATGCATACATTGTAATTGACTGCGACCTTTCTAACTTTACATTAAGCGGTAACGCAGTTGTTAAAATTCCTGATACTCAGCTGAATGTTGCAGAATATGCCCACACAACATCAACAGGAGTTTTGTATCAGGTTCCAGTAGATATCTTTGATACTAAAGACACAGCAACTGAATTTGGAGTTATTTTTGAAGGAACAGGATCACTTACAGTTAAAGAAATTTACCTTGCCGCAAAAGAAGAACCTGTTTATGAATTACCTACATCCATTACAGTAACACCTGCATCCTCATCTGTTGCTTCAGGAGCAAAAGTTACATTTACAGTAGAAGATTCAAATTATGATGATGTAACAGAAAAATGTACATTTGAAATTGCTAACAGCAACACAACAAGCTCATCTATTGCAAGCAACGTTCTTACTGCAGGCACAACAGCTGGAACTGTAACTGTTAACGTATCATACACACCAGAAGGCGGCACAGAATTAACAACTTCTGCTACAGTTAGCATTATTGAAGTTACAAACCTTATTAAGAGCGTTTCATTTACCCAGTACAACGCTTCTAACATAAAAAATGGACCTTTAACTGATGCTAAAGCTTCTGGTATTACAGATAACTATTCTACTAATGGAAGTTTCACTCATAACAAAGCTGCTGCAACCGATTGGGGCAACTGGGCTTCTCAGTTAACTTTAACTGCAAAAGGAGAAGACGGTTCAAATCTTCTTACCGCTGGAAAAAAATATTTTCTTTCTGTAACAATTGTTTCTGAAAGCGATTTAAACATGTGTTGTGTTAAAACTGACACAGATAATTTATTTGACAGCGGTTTTGTTAGTAAATATACAGCAAATGAGCCATATACTTATACAACAACATTTACAGCAAAAAATGACTTGAATTCACTTCCTATCCTTTTTGCAAATGGTGTAAACGATGCAGCAGTAATTACATATAAAGATTTTGTTATTTCAGAAATAACAGAATAATAATGTAATACATTAGATTCTACTGTCTAACCACACCGCCGGACATAAGTCTGGCGGTGTTTTTTTTAGCCACAATTAGAGTGGTTGCAAAGCAAGTTAAAAAAAGTTATTCCAAAAAAATGTTCAATTGATTATAATCAAAAACATATCAGACATATATTTTTTTCGAGGTCGTTATGGTAATTCTTACACTTAACTGCGGATCTTCATCTGCAAAATATCAGGTTTATGATTGGGACAATAAAGAAGTTATGGCTAATGGCGTAGTTGAACGCATCGGAATTGACGGTTCCTGCATTACGCACAAAGCAAAGGGCAAAAAGACAGAAATCGAATCACCTTGCCCTACTCACAAAGAAGCAATTGAATTAATCATCAAAGAAATCACTGACAGCGAAGTTGGCGTTATCAAATCAATGGACGAAATTGGTGCCGTAGGTCATCGTGTACTTCATGGCGGCGAAAAATTTACAAAGTCTGTTTTAATTACTCCAGAAGTTCTTGACGGATTCCGTGAAGTAATTGATTTAGGACCGCTTCATATGCCTGCAAACATTATGGGAATTGAAGCTGCACAGAAAGTTATGCCTGATGTTCCGCACGCTGCAATTATGGATACAGCCTGGCACCAGACAATGCCAGAAGAAACTTTCCAATACGCAATTCCTCGTGAATGGTACGAAAAATACGCAGCACGCCGTTACGGTTTCCACGGAACTTCTTTCCTGTATACTGCAAAACGTGCTGCCGTTCTTCTTGGAAAAGATCCAAAAGATACAAACATCATCATATGCCACATAGGAAACGGCTCTTCAATGTGCGCTGTAAAAAACGGTGTCTGCTATGATACAACAATGGGAATTACACCGCTTGAAGGTCTTGTAATGGGAACACGTTCTGGCGATTTGGACCCTGCCCTTCCGTTCTACATTATGCGCAAAACAGGAATGAGCGCTGACGAAATGGACAAGGCTTTAAATAAAAAGTGCGGCTGCCTTGGAATTACAGGCAAATATTCAGACCGCCGTGACATAGAAATTGACGCTGCAAAAGGCGATAAACTCTGCCAGCTTTCTATTGAAATGGAAGCACTCCGCATTAAAAAATACATCGGTGCATTTATGGCTGAACTTGGTCACGTTGATGCAATTGTCTGGACAGCAGGTGTTGGAGAAAGAGGACCTATTACAAGATTTAAGGCTTGCTCTGGCTTGGAAAATTACGGCATAAAAATCGATGCACAGAAAAACGAATGGTCTTTCACAGGAAATGCCGAAACATGCATCAGTGCAGATGACAGTGCAACAAAGATTTTTGTAATTCCTACAGACGAAGAACTTGTAATGACAGAAGATGCTTACGCTTTGATGAAAGGAACTTACGACATTCACACAAACTTTACTTACAGTTTCCAAAGTCCTGATTACGTAAACAAAGCCCGTGAAGAAGGCTTAAAAGGTGATTTAGTAAAGCGTCCGAACATTGCAAAAGTAATTGCTCGTCCGCCAAAGAAAAACTAAATCTAAATAAAAACGGGCTGCAGGAAAAGCAAACTTAACTTCTCAGGCAGCCCTTTTTTATTACACTAAATTATTTTACAGCGTTTATTCTTTCCATTAGCGGCGGATGACTGTAGCAGAACATTGAATAAATTTCAGGAACCTGAACTTCAGACAGATTTTCCTTGTTAAGTTTTATCAATGCAGAAGAAAGAGGCTTACCGCTTCCGCAAAGTTCAGCACTGAATCTGTCGGCTTCAAATTCATCTTTCCTGCTAAAGTGATTGCTTATGAATTTTACAATCCAGTTAAATCCTTCAAACGCAGAAGTTGCAAGAGGAATAATTGCCAGCTGCAAAAATGCCACAGCACCTTTGTCCGAAGATTTTAAAATATCAGCTGAAAATCCAAAATCAGTGTAAAGGGACGGAAGTTTTATCAACAGGCTGATTAAAAACATTGCTATAAAAAGCAGCGGCAAAGATACAGCCATTCTTTTTATAATGTGATGCTTTTTGTAATGTCCCAGTTCGTGGCCAAGAACAGCTTCAATTTCGTCATCATCAAGTTGTTTCAGCAAAGTGTCAAACAAAACAATGCGCTTGTTTTTTCCAAAGCCCGTAAAGTATGCGTTTGAGTGATTGCTTCTTTTTGAAGCGTCCATCTGAAAAATTCCGCTGGCTTTAAATCCGCACTTTTCCAAAAGCTTTTCAAGTTTTACTTTAAGCTCTTCGTTTTCAAGAGGCGTAAACTTATTGAAAATAGGTGCAAGCAAAACCGGATAAATGTAACTTACTAAAAGGCTGAAAACAATTGTTACCAAACTTACTAAAATCCACCACCACTGGCTTGCATGAATTAAAATGAAAGTAAATATAAGCAAAAGCGGAAGTGACAGAACTAAATTAAGAAGCACATTTTTAAGTCCGTCTACAATGAACATTTTTAAAGTCATATTTGAAAAGCCGTATTTCTTTTCGATTTTAAATTCGTCCCATAAATTGAACGGAATGGAAAGCAATGCAGACGGAATGGAAGTTAAAACAGAAAAAATTAAAACCCCAAGATAAGCGTTGTCTGTAAGGCTTTTTGAAAATTCAAACACAGCAGGAAAATATCCGCTTACAACAAGAAAAACTGAAAGTGACGTAGAGCAAATGGAAAATGGAATCCATGCAAAATAATTTTCGTTTTCGTACTTTACTGTTTTTTCAAGATTTTCTTTTTCAAGATAAGATTGAAGTTCAGCAGGAATTTCAGTTCCATGTTTCTGGCGGAATTTAAAATCAATAAATTCCAGCACTTGCTTAAAAACAAAGTTTAACCCTGTTCCTGCCAAAAATAAAATAAAAAATAAACCGTTAATCATTTTTTTAATATAATGATTTTTATCTTGTTGCGGCAAGTCTCATTTAAACCAAAAGGTTTATTCTTCTTCAATTTTACCAAGCACACCAGACTGATAAGTTGCATCACAATAAATACAGCGGTACTGTTTTTTATCTTTGTTGGTAAGCCTGAATTCTGATTTTACGTAATGCTCTGTAACTGTAATGCACCGTGGATTTTTACATTCAATTACGCCTTCAATTTTTTCAGGAAGTTCCATCTTTATTTTGCGGACAATTTTTCCATCCTGAATAACGTTAACTGTAATGTTTGAATCAATGTAGCCCAGCACACTGTAGTCAATGTTGATAATGTTATCAACTTTAATAATGTCTTTTTTTCCTGATTTTTGTGACTGAGCGTTTACTACTAAAGCTGTTGTAAAATTTGCCTTATCAAGACCAAGCCACTTAAAAACTTTCCATCCAAGTCCTGCCTGAATGTGATCAATAACTAAGCCGTTTTTTATTTCTTCAATATTTAACATTTTACTTTCCTTATTACAGACAGCCTGTAACTTTTGCTATAAGTGCCATTCTTGCGAACATTCCGTATTTTACCTGCTTGAAATAAGCTGCACGTGGATCTTCATCAACTTCCGGGAGAATTTCGTTTACTCTTGGCAGCGGATGAAGTACAATCATATCTTTTTTTGCAAGACGCATTTTTTCTTTATCAAGAATGTAACTGTCTTTTAAGCGGATATAATCCTGTTCGTTAAAGAAACGCTCTTTTTGAACACGTGTCATATACAAAACATCAAGTTCGCCAATTACATCTTCCAGACGTTCAGCTGTAGTAAATTCAATGCCTGCAGGTTTTAAAATATCTTCCGTAATCCATTCAGGAACTTTAAGCTCTTCCGGACTGATGAAAATAAATTTGTTTCCCTTATACAAACTCATTGCCTTTGCAAGAGAGTGAACTGTTCTTCCAAACTTTAAGTCGCCGCAAAAACCAACTGTCTGACCTTCGTAACTTCCACGCAACCCGCGGATTGTAACAAGATCAGTTAAAGTCTGCGTTGGGTGATAATGTCCGCCGTCGCCTGCATTTATAACTGGTACTGAAGAATAATGCGATGCAAGAAGAGCTGCACCTTCTTTTGGAGAACGCATTGCAATTACATCAACGTATGAACTTACAACACGAATTGTATCGGCTAAAGTTTCGCCTTTTGTAGAAGAAGTGGAAGCTGCATCAGAAAAGCCTTCGACTGTTCCACCAAGATGAAGCATTGCTGCTTCAAATGAAAGCCTTGTTCTTGTACTTGGCTCAAAAAAAAGTGTCGCAAGAATTTTCCCACGACACACATCTTGAAACGAAACTGGATCAACAATAATCTGCTCTGCCAATGAACAAATTTCATCAATTTCACTTACGCTTAAATTACCAGGCTCAATAATATGCCTTCCTTTTAACATTACAGTACCCCGCACAATTTATTTTTTGCATTTTATCATAATTGCTCAGTTAAGTAAATTATACGCTCCAGCCAAATTTGCTAAAGGCACAGAATAAGCAAAACTGCAACTTTTTTACGCACAATGTGTCTAATTACAAAAATATGTGGTAAAATAGTAGAAATTGTAGCATTTAATTTTAACATCAAGTGATGAGGTAAATATGAATTCTATTTGGTATAACGAAAGCGCTGAAAACTGGAACGAAGCATTTCCACTTGGCAACGGACGACTTGGTGCAATGATTTACGGAAAAGCCGGTCATGAAATAATTGAACTTAACGAAGAATCTGTATGGTCAAAAATTTACGCTGACAGAAATAACAAAAACGCAAAAGCTTCCCTTAAAAAAATTCGGGAACTTGTAAACTTAAACCGCATTAGTGAAGCACAGGAAGTTGTTCTGGAAAATTTCACTTCTGTTCCGGAAGAGCAGGCTTACTACAAATGCGCCGGAAAAATTCACATTGATTTTTATGACGAAGAAAGTTTCGGACTAAACGGAACATCATCAGGCATTGAACGGAAAAATCAGTTTAAAAACTTAAATTTTTACAAAAGGGAATTGAACTTAAAATCAGCAATAGCAGAAACCTCTTTTTCAGTTGAAAGCGTTGTTCCAAGTACAAATGATCTTTCAAAAAACACAATCGGAAGCAGCATAACTTATTACCGTGAAGCATTTATTTCTTCTCAGGAAGACGTGCTTGTACTTCACATCTGGGCTTCTACACCAAAAAGCATTTACTTACGTGCATCGATTGAAGACGAAAATTCCATAAGAAAATTTTCACTTGGAGAAGACACAATTGCTAGCGAAAGCATAAGCAGCATTCCTTACTCCACAATGATTAACGCAAGCACTTACAACGGAAGAATTTACACAACCGGCTCATCACTTGTAATTGAACAGGCTGATGAAGTTACGCTTTTTATTGATGTTGAATCTGCATTCGGAAAAAAAAGTTATGCGAAGAAAGGCGGAAACGTAAAGAAAAATTTAAAGGCTCTGGCAGCAAAAGCAAGCGAACGTGCATTGAAAAAACTTTGCTTTGCTTCATGCGGTCAATACGACAAAATCCGGACTGCCCACATAAATGATTTTTCTGCTGACTTTAACAGCGTAAGTTTTTCTCTTGGAAATTCTCAAGACGAAGAAAGAAAAATTTCTGCTAAAGATTTAATGACAAAAAAAGAAAGTAAAAGCTTTAATGAATTAAAATGGAAGTTCAGCCGTTATATGCTTATTTCATCGATTAAAAAATCTGGAAAGCTTCCTCCTTTAAAAAACGGATTGTGGCTTAACAAAAACAATGAACTTAAAAAAGTAAGGTATGATTTAGAAAGCCAGTCTTTGTTTTTAAATTGTGCTGACAGCTGCGGATTGAAAAATTATGCCTCTTCATTTTTTACGCTTGAAAAAAAATTAAACCTTAACGGAAAAAAATCAGCATCAGAAATTTACGGCAAAAACGGAAGTGTTTCTCATAACTCCAGCGATTTATGGGGAGACACAAGTCCTTGCGGCACAGATATGTCTTTCAGTTACAAACCGTTTGGTCTTATTTACAACGCCGCTTCAATTCTTTCTCATTACGAATATTCTCTTGACAAAAAATTTCTTAAGAAAAATTATCACTTAATTAAAAACGCTGCTGACTTTTTCTGCAACTATTTAGTTTCTCAAAATGAAAATAAAAACAAAGTTCTTGTTCCTTCTTTTTCAAGCGGCTACACTACTTCTGACGGAACAACGGTTTATCTTGGAGAAGAAACGCCGGAAGATACAATGCTTCTTACAGAACTTTTTAAATGTGCCGTTACTGCAAATGAATATTTAGGCGTTCCTGAAAATAATGATGATGTTGTCAAATACAAGGATATGCTTAAAAAGTTAAAGCCTGTTCAGCAGGACAAATTGAATTCTAAAAAAGATGATTTTGAAAATACAGGCAATGTTCTTATGGAAAATAATTTTGAATTTTTGCTGAATATTACTTCCGGAATTATTTGTTCTAAAATTGCAAACGGTCGTGTGGAAATTCATCTGCTGGAAAATTTACCTGAAGGATTTGAATCTGGAAAATTTGACGGTGCAAGTTTAAAGGGAAATTTATTTGCAGATATTTCCTGGGAAAACAAAAAGTTTAAAACCTGCAGACTTTACGCAAAACCAGGCATGAAGTTTTTTGAAGAAGTTAAGATTTTCTACGAAGGAAAGTCATACAATTCACGGCTCACAAACGGCTCTCTCGACGTACTGAACGTTCTTCCTACAACCATTTAGCCTGATGTAACTTGCGGCAAAGTGTGTGCTTTTGGCAGCTGTTCTTGTGCAAACACATTGTTTTATTTAAAACGAAAATGTGGTAAATTAGTTCTATGAATTCAAATTACGTTCTTGCAGGCGGAATTATTTTTATTGCCGTAAGTTTAATTTTTTTAGGAATTGCGTTTTATTTAAAGTCACCTTCTGAAAATAAGAATTCTCCTGTTTTTAAAATTGCAGGAAAAATATTTTATTTAATAGGCGCACTTACTTTTATATTTGGAATACTGGCAATTGTTTTTCATTCACAGGCTTCAAAAGCAACAGTACAGTTTTTTGCGCTCATTTACTTAATTGCAATAACCGTTCTGTTCTACATTTTCACTTTTTCACTTAAGGATTCAAACAAATGAAAGAAACCGTTCATCATGTTAAACCAAGCACGCAATTTAAACGTCAGCATAAATCAGACTATGGACACGAAAAAATAGAAATCCTTTACGAAGACAAAGACATTATTGTAATAAACAAACCAAGCGGAATATTAAGCTGCCCTTACCCTGGAAGCAAATCTAAAACAGTTTTAGACCTGCTGGAAAAAATTATGCGTTCAAAAGGAACACTCAGCGCTTTTCATAAACCTTGCGTCGTTCACCGGCTGGACAGAGACACTTCCGGCGTTATGATGTTTGCCCTTAACGAAAATGTTCAGAAAAAAATTATGGCTTCATGGCACAAAATGGTAACAGAGCGTTTGTATCGGGCAGTAGCAGAAAATCCTAAAAACAAGGAAAAGCAGCTTCCACTTACAGGGCTTATTGATGAACCGCTTGCGCAGAATTCTCATCACATAGGTTACGTTCCTCATGATAAAAACGACAAAGCCAAAACTGTAAACGCCCGCACTCATTACAAAATAATTTGCCGTGGAACTACACACACGCTTTTTGAACTTTCACTTGATACAGGAAAGAAAAATCAGATAAGGGCGCATCTTTCTTCAAAAGGCTACACTCTTGCAGGAGATGAAAACTATTATGCAAACACAGACCCTTTTTTCAGGTTGGCACTTCACGCAAGAACGCTGGAATTTGTTCATCCTGTTACAAATGAAAAAATGAAATTTGAAGTTCCGGAAGATGAACAGTGGCTTGCTTATGTTGAAAAAGGTGATTCAAATCCGCGTACTCCAATCTGGAAAGAAAAACCTGCTGTTCATGAAAAAAGCATTGCTTCACTGGAAAACGCAAAAACTGTTTCAAGAAAAAATTTCCGCAAAATGGATTTCATTCAGCGTGGAAAAAATTTCAGCAGGTAAGACAAACTAAAACTGATTTAATTCATTCACCGCTTAATGCAACTACAGGATCAAGTTTTGACGCACGAATTGCAGGACTTAGCCCGAAAAATATTCCTACAAAAACAGAAAACCCGAATGCAATGAAACAGCTTTTCCAGCTAATCACATAAGAAAGCGACCGGATAAATTCAACGGCAATACTTAAACATCCGCCTAGAACAATTCCCACAATTCCGCCCATTAAAGTGATGCTTGCACTTTCCACAAGAAACTGCTGGCATATAACTGAAGGACTTGCACCAAGCGCTTTCCTTATGCCAATTTCCTGACGCCGTTCAGTTACAGTAACAATCATAATGTTCATAATTCCAATGCCGCCTACTAAAAGAGAAATTGTTGCTATAGCCGCAAGCATTACGCTTAAAGTGCTTGTAATGGAACTCATCTGTTCAATCATAGTCTGCATGGAAAAAACTTTTACGCTTCCTTCAGTTCCTGTTAATTTCTGGCAGTAAGATTCAATTTTTTCAACTAACTTTTCAGCATTATCACTTGATTCAATCTGCACCATTACAGTTGAAGCAGAAGGATTTGGCGATATTTTTTTAGAGTAAAATCCACGTGGAATGTAGCATGAATTAGATGCATCTTCCATTACGCCTGACTGTTCTTTCAAAACGCCTGCAACTGAAAAATTAAAGCTTATGTTACTTGTTACTAAAAGGATTTCCTTGCCTACAGCATCGCCGTTAGGAAAAAGATAATTTGCAATTTCACTTCCAAGAATTATTTTTTGCGCTCCGTAAACGTTATCTGTTACAGAAAAAAAATCTCCGCTTGTAAGGGAAAAGTTGTACGCCTGAAGATAATTTGTTTCGATTGCACTTGCATTTGTGTTTACGCTTGTAGAAGTTTCGCCGTAAGACAAAGTTACGCTGCAGGAATTTTTGTACCAGATTTTTTTTATGCCTTCAATGTTGTCAAATAAATTTTCGCGGAAAGTTTCGTTAAAATCAATTCCAATTGCATCTCTGCCACGACGCATAAAACCAGATTCAATGCTTATCATATCAAGACCGGCAGAACCAAATGTATCCTGAATTTGTTTCGTGGAACTTGAACCTAAGCTCATAATTACAATTACAGAAGCCACACCAATAATTATTCCTAACAAAGAAAGTAAAGTGCGGATTTTGTTTCGTTTAAAATTTGAAAGTGCGTTTAAAAAATCTTCCAGCATTTTAAAGTTCCTTTGGAGTTTGTTCACAATCAGACTGAATTAAACCGTCGAGAATTTGTATGCATCTTCTTGAAGAAGCGCCAACGTTTAAATCGTGAGTTACTATAACTATTGTTGTGCCAGTTTCATTTATTTTGCGAAAAAGTTTCATTACAGATTTTCCAGTTTCGCTGTCCAGAGCGCCGGTTGGTTCATCAGCTAAAATTATTTTTGGTTCAGTTACAGTTGCTCTTGCAATAGCTGCACGCTGTTTTTGTCCGCCGCTTAATTCGTAAGGATGATGATTTAGTCTTTCGGAAAGTCCCACTTTTTCAAGAGCTTCTTTGGCAAGAACAACACGACGTTTTTTTTCTATACCAGAATATCTTAAGGGAAGCATTACGTTTTCAAGAACAGTCATACTTGGCAAAAGAAAATACTGCTGAAAAACAAAGCCTACAGTTTTGTTCCGTAAAAGCGCAAGTTCCTTTTCGTTCATGGAAGAAGTTTCTTTACCGTTGATTTTTACAGTTCCAGAAGTAGGTCTGTCCAGGCAGCCAATCATATTCATGCAGGTTGATTTTCCTGAACCGGACGGACCCATTATCGTAACAAATTCGCCTTGCTTAATGTCAAAAGAAACATCTCTTAGCGCAAACACCTGAGAGTCGCCCATAACGTAAAGTTTCTTAACATTTTCCATTGTGATAATTGACTCCGGCATTAGAAACCTCCGGGCGGCGGACCTTGCCTTCTGTTTTCTTTTCCTGATTTTTTGCTTACCGACTGAGCTTTTAAAACATCACCTTCGCTTACATTTCCTTCAATGATTTTTACGTAATCACGATCGTAAGGAACAACTTTCACAGGAATTTTTTCTCCGCCTTTTACTTTTTCAACAAATGCGCCTTCGTTATTTCTTGAAACTGCATTGCTTTCAACAAGCAGGTAATTTTCGTCAGGACTGATTTTTATTTTTCCGCTAAACGAAAAGTTTGGAAGAATAGTTTCCGGGTAAGGCGCATCAATTCTAAGCTGAGCTTTTACAATTGTAGAACCGCGGCTTGTAACTTCACCAATTGCAGGCCAGCCTACAACGTAGCCTTGAACAGTTCCATCGTATGCGGGAAAAGTAAATTCAACAATTTGGTTTGCCGTAAGTTTTGAAACATCAGTTTCCGCAATTTCCACGTCTGCCGTTAAATAAGAAACATCAACTAAAGTGCCTACAGAATCTTTTGCTTCAAGAGAATCGCCAACTGAAACATCAATGTCTGCAATTATTCCGTCGAAAGTTGCAATTACTTTTCTGTCAGAAATTTTCTGCAGCAAGGAAAGCCTTTGCGTTTCCATAAGTTTAAGCTCTTTATCTGAACCGGAAATTTTTGTTGTTTCCATATCATAATCATGGCGTGCAAGATTGTACTGCTGTTCTGTATCATCAAGCTGGATAATCAAATCACCTTTGCGGACAAAATCGCCCTGCTTTACATTTACAGTTACAACTGTTCCGTCTGACAAAGCCTGAAGAGTCTGTTCCTGAGCTGCACTTATATTTCCTGCAACTTCAATTACGTTTTCATAAGTTTCTTTCTTTACCGTAAAGGTTGCGCCGCTTAATTCATTTTTAGAAAAAATTTTTCTTGCCAGAATAAGCAGAGCCGTAACAATTAAAACTGAAACTAAACAGATAAAAATTATTTTAGAAACTTTATTTTTTTTCATGCTGCAATTCCTCGTCTCTTGTAAAAAGCATTTTTGTTTCATTGTTGTAAATTATCAAATCCAGATTATTTATTAAAAGCTGAATTCTGTAATTTTCCCTGTTCACTTGTGCCGATTTATATTCACTTTCGGAAATCAAGCCTTTTGCAAAATAAGTTGCCATATCTTTTTCAAGCTGCGTGTACATATCAAATGATTCAAGGTTTTCACTTTTTTCCCACAATAAATCCGTAAGCTCCGACTTCTGGCTTATAACGTTTGTAAGATAATTCTGCTCTGCTTCCTTAATTGCAATGTCTTCCTGAACTTCATCTTGTTTTTCCTGAAGCGTAGAATTTCTTTCAATCAAAAATTGATTTGGCGCAAATGAAATTCCCAGTTCGCAAGATGGATTGGAAAAATTTTCTATAGGAAAAAATGCATCTGCTGAAAAAACCAAACCTGTTGAATTCCATGTGTAATCAATTCCTACCGTAAGAGAATCTGCATAAGAATAATTGCTGCTGTTTCCCGAACGCTTGTCTAAAACAAAACCTGCATTTGCTGACAATGAAACGGATTTGTCTGCTTTGCGTTTTAAAGTGTTAATGTATTTTTCCCATTCAGCATTTTGAATTTCCTTGTAGTTTTCTTTTTTAAATTCGTGAACATCAATTGCCGTAACTTCCGGAATTTCTGAAGGTAAAAAATTTTCTGCCTTATCCTGATAAAATTCAATTCCGCACTTTGATGCAAAAATTCTTGTTTCTCTTTCCAGCTTTCGTTTGTAAATTTCAACTTTATGTTCGTCGTTTAAAACTTCACTTTGAGCCAGCCTGTATTTTGTTGAAGTAGGACTGTAACCTTTTGCTTTTGTTTCTTCAAAAAGAAGTTTGTCTTCGTAAAGATTTTTTTCTTCCTGAACAATGCTTGCTGCAATTTCGTAAAGTGTTTTAAGTGATTTGTAGAATTCAGTTTCTGCTGATAAAAATCCGTCCTGCAAAGAACGCTGTGCTTCTAAAAGTTCACGCTCAGATTCAAGAAGTGCAATTTTTCTTTTTTCCATTGTGCCTGAATAAATGTCACCGCTTAAAATAAAACTTGTGCTGCTGATTTTTTTGTTCCGAAATTTTTTCTATCAATTCAAATGGTGTAAGTGAAAAACTGTTTTTAAACTTTTCCCCTGCAAGTGAATGTGCCAGCACAGAAGTAACCGCTGACTCCAATGCATTTTTTCCCTGAGCCAGAAGACTTACTGTTAAGCCGGAAAGCACGTCGCCGCTGCCGCCTTTTGCCATAGCGTTTGAACCGAATCTGTTTACGTAAAGCTGAACTTTATTTTCCGTGGAATTTTTGTGACCTATAACTGTAACTGAACCTTTTAAAACTAAAGCTGTATGAGGAAATGCATTGCAGAATTTTTCCGCAAGTTCAATTTTGTTTTCGAGAATTTCCTGCACTGAAAAATTTCCAAGTGCACACTTACGAAGAAGAGAAATAAATTCTTTCGGATGAGGCGTTAGAACTGTTTCACATTTTAATTTGCTGCGTTCTGATAAAAATTCTTTAAGGGTGATTTTCTGATTTTCTTTTTCTTCGCAAGTAAAAATGTCTGCATCAAGAACGGCTGGAAGTTTTGTCTGCAAAAGGTATTCAAGAATTTCTTCTCCTGAATTTCCTAATCCCATTCCAGCTGCAACTGCACTTGTGTTAGCCGGGAAATTTTCATCAGTCATAATTTCAAAAGGAATGTTTTTCTGCTCAAGATTTTTTCCCTTTAACGAAACAAGTCCTGCTCCGAATTTTAAAGCGGCTGTTGCTGCAATAACGCCTGCGCCAATTTTGTTTCCGCTTACTATAACTGCATGACCGAATGTTCCTTTGTTTACATTCTGAGTGTTTCTCAATGGCAACGTTAAATCTTTTTCTTCAAGAAGAAATGCTTTTGGCTGAACTTTCAGACTGTTTTCAAAGTTGCTTCTCTGAACGCCCAGGTTTGCTACAGAAATTTTTCCGCATACGTCTTTTGATTTATCTGTAAACAGCTGAGTTTTTAGCGCTCCCATTGTAACTGTAAAGTCTGCGTTGAAATATAATCCTGAAGGAATGTCACAGGCAATTTTTGTGCAGCCGTCAATTTGATTTACTGACTCTAAAACAGCTTTTGCTTCGTAAGGAAGTTCTCCGTGAAATCCGCTTCCGAAAATGCAATCGACTGCAACTTTTAAATCAAAACTTTTTTCTGCTATAAAATCATCAAGATCATAAATATTTATAAAATTAACGCCAAGCTGTTTTGCACGCTTTTTCTGAAGAATGCACATTTCGCTTTTTGGTTCGAAAACCTGGCACACTGTAACGGAATAATCATGGCAGTAAAGTCTGCGGCTTAGGGCAAATCCATCTGCGCCATTATTTCCGCTTCCTGTTAAAACTAAAACTGATGGCCTTGAAATAAAATTTTCGCCTTTATGATTTTTAAGGATTTGTTCTGTCTTTTCTTCCAGCGCTGCAGCTGCATTTTCCATCATTAAATCTTCTGTTAACGCAAAACGTTCCCTTACTTCTTCGTCAAGTTCCCGTGTATCTAAAAAAATTTTTTCCATGATTTCCGATTATAAAGCAAAACGCTTTTCTATTGAATACATGTCATGCTGCATTGCAAGCCGGCTTTACTTTCTGTGCATAACGCAGGTGCAGTTGGCAGGTGGTTGGTAGGCTTCGAGTTTTTTGGGGATTGTTCTAAATTCTTTTAAAATAAAAAAAACTCTAGCTTTTTTCAGAAAATTTTATTTTTTACTTAATGTTTTTCCTCAATAGCCCTCTGTGCTTGCGGTGGACTAAAGGGCTTCCATTGCCTGGCGCAAAATATCTGAACTTGAAAAAATCTTTCCTCTGGCCGCTAAAGACTTTTTGCCATTTTTTTTATTTCTTCTTTCAGTTGTTTTTTTATGCTGACGGGGCTTAGGATTTCAAGGCGGCTTCCAAAACTAAGCAGCCAGTCGGTGAGCCAGGGCATGTTTGGAACTGTAAAGGTTAATATTTTGGAGAGGGGAGTGTCATCCTGGATACTGTCTGCACAAAAATCATCAAGTATTCTGTAAATATCCTGGTTCTGCACTTTTAATTTGAGCGTAATTTTTGGGGCGGTGTCTTCGCGGTAGCCAGAATAATTCATCTGTTCAGAATTTGAATTGATTTTCAAGTCTGATTCTGATTTTTCGGAAAGGATTTCTACATTTTTCATTCGGCTTAGCTTAAAGAATCGGTTTTCCTTTTTTTGCTCACACCACGCCCACAAATACCATGCCTGACCGCGAAAAACGATTTTCCATGGACAAAGAATTCTGTTTGCACAATTGCCGTTACTTGAATAGTAATCAAGGCGAACTTTTCGTTCACTTAGAATTGCGATTTTTAACATATTAAAAATATTTTTTATTTCAGTAAGTTTTGGATTCCAAGGGGAAAAATCAACTTCAATCCAGTCGGCATTTGCTTTTGTCAGGGATTTTAGTTTTGTTATTGCTGACTGTTTGTTTCCGCTGAGATTTTCAAGTGCCTGAACTCCGGCCAGAAGTTCAAGCTTTTCATCTTCTGTAAAAACAGTTTTGTCCAGAGCATATTTTTCTGAAACGCAGAGCCCGCCTCCTTTTCCTTTGATTGCATAAATCGGAACGCCGGCAAGGTTCAGCGCATCAACCCAACGGTAAATCGTCCTTTGACTTACGCCAAAGTGTTCAGCCATTTCTGCGGCAGTAACCTGCTTTTTTTCCAGAAGAATGTAAGTTAATTCAAAAAGAGATTCGGTCTGCATTTATGTCGAATTTTTTCCTTTTACTGCGACACCATCTGCATCAGGGCAAAAAAGTGTTCGGCTTTTCCTGTCTGAAAATAGTTGTACCATTCGTCTAGGGCGGCGTTTTCAAAAACATTGAGTTTCTGAAGAATAAGTTTTGCCCATAAAAGAGATCCGGTGGCACCTGCTGTAATCAGATTGTTGTGGCACACAGCTTCTTCATCAACAAAAAACTCAGAGCCTTTGTATTCTGGAACAAACATTTCAAGAAAGCCTTTACCGTTGCTTGTGTGCGGTCTTTCGTCAAGAACGCCCTTTTTTGCAAGAGCAGCGGTTGCGCCGCAAATCGCACAGACCGTTCCCCCGGCTTCAAGGATTTTAAGTGCCTTTTCAAGAATAGCTTCGTTTTTCGTTTCATTCCAGGAATCGGCACCAGGCAGAATCAAAACAGTATTTTCATCAGCTGAAATTTCATCAATTGTACAGTCCGGAACAACTGAAAGTCCGCCCATAGTTTTAATTGAATCCTTTGAAACAGCCGCATGTTTAAAGATGATTTTTTCGGCATCCTTTTTAAAAAATCTTCTGGAATTCAATTCTGCCGAAATATAACCGGTTTCCCAGTCAGCCATTGTGTTCAAAAGATAAAGATATACTTTTTGCATTTCTGCCTCGCTCCCGATTATTTTACAGCCAGATAAATGAAAATTGTTCCATTGCCTGTAGCGCAGTCTTCCTGATACTCTTCATAATCTCCGGTAAAAGTGCGTTCCAGCGGAGTGTTCCAGATTTGATCCCAGCTTTCTGCAACTGCTTTTGGAATTTCCCCTTTTACAGTAAATTTTGCATATCTTCCGGCAGGAATTTTTTTAACAGTAAGTCCGTCTTTTTCAGCTTCGGCACTACCTTCACTTGAAATCTGGCAACCAGCAAGAACTGTATAACTCATGTCCTGTGCATAATCGCAGTACAGCCCGACAGATTTTCCGTTCACCCGGTTTTTCATTGACTGAGCCACACCAGAATAAAGCTTCTGCCAGAGTCCGCCGATTACATTTTGCATATCAGGCGAATCATTTTTTGTAACTGCAGATACTCCTGCAAAAGTCCTTTCTTCCATTTCTACGATTTCGTAATTCATAAAACACCTCAATAATTGATTATGCGTCAATTATACAAAGCTGAATATGACATCAGTCTGTCATATTATAAAATATTTTTTGAAAAATGTGAAAATCAGGAAGAAATTATTCCGTAAATGTGCGGAAAGGTTTGTTGAACGAGCCGATTTCAATTAAGTTTCCTTCCGGATCTGCAATGTAACATGTACGCTGACCCCATGGTTCTGTTGTCGGTTCTAAAACTGATTGTGCACCTTTTTCGACAGCTTTTGAGTATTCAGCATCGACTTCTTCAAATGTATCAACATACAGGGCGATTTCAAAATGACCGTTCAGACCTTTTAAATATTCATATTTTCTGTTCCTTAAAATTACATGACGAAGAAAGTTTCAACTTTCGAGGAGTGTAATTCGTTCGCGTCCTCGCGAACAGTTCAATAAGAGAGTTTCGGAAGAAACTCTAAGTTAAAGCAAATGGCGCAATTATAGCCATTTGATTTTAACGTTTGTCATTTTTTCAAAATTCTTCCGTTCGTACAGCATAAAAAGAGTTCCGTTTTTAATCAGATATACATTCACCGCATTTTCGCCTTCTTTAATTTCAAAGCCCAGCACATCCCTGTAAAAGCGGATCATAGTCGCCATGTCATTCACAAAAAGTCCTACACCGTCAAGTTTCATTTTGATTTCTCCAAATAAAGTTTAAGAAGTTTGGTTTTTATTATATTGGATTTCGGGAGTTTTTGGCTGTATTTGGATAAAATAAAATGGGGCCAGCCTTTAGATATTGTTGTGCATGTTGTGTGATATTTTGTCCTTTTTTTACAACCATTTACCATTCTTATCCTTTTGTATCTGCTCCGTATATTCGCAATATGGATAATTCGTACAGCCGGCAAACCAATGATTGTTTTTTCCTTTTCGTTTCACAAGAAAGCCACCGCAAGAAGGACATTTTTTAGGATTCAATAAAATTGTTGCATCTTGCAAAGAATATTTACATCTTGGAAAGTTCGAGCAACCAACAAAATATTTTCCTTCGTGCGACACTTTATAAAGATTTCCACTTTTACAAAGAGGGCATTGCGTTTGTGCAGTCGTTTCAACTTTTTTTATTCCGATAAAACAGACTGAATTCGACTCTGCAAATTCTTTAAAGAACTGAGATGGATTTTTATTGTCGGTCAAAACAAAAGTTCTATTCCGCGTTCTTGTAATAGCAACATAGAAAAGACGGCGTTCCTCTGCAAATTTGTAGTTTTCCGCATTCGTAAGAACAAGATTCAAAACTTTGTCGTCAGCAATCTGATTAGGGAAACCAAGCTTGTCGTTTTTAAAGTTCAGCAAAATGACATTATCCGCTTCCAAACCTTTTGATTTGTGAACAGAAAGAAAATCTATCTGTACTTCGGGAGCCGGTATATACTCAATACATTCTTTCCGATTGTTCGTGTAGATTTTAAACAATCCTGATTTTTTCAAGATTTCTTTTTCATAGTTTGTTCTGCCAAGTATCAATATAGAAGAATTAACTCCAAACTCGGATATAATTTTATTAACAGCGAACTGCAACGTTTTGCAAGGATCTTCATCATATCCCCAAAATACAAGCGGGTAATCAAGATTTTTATCCGAACGTAAATCTTTTTTTAACTGCAATGGATTCTTCAAAACAAAATGAGATGCTTCATCAATAAGATTTTGTGAATTTCTGTAAGTTTTTTCGATTTTAAGAATTTTTGTATACCCAAAATATTTTTCAAAATCGGTAAAAAGAGAAATATCGCTTCCCGCAAAGCGATAAATTGCCTGCCAGTCATCGCCGACACAAAAAAGTTTTGCCTGCGATTTCTCTACAATTGCCTTTAATAAATTGAAGCGTGATTTTGAAATGTCCTGATATTCGTCTACGATTACATATTTGTAAGGAGTAATCTCACAGCCAGTTTCTATTTTTTCAGCCGCAATATTTATCATGTCAGAAAAATCTATTGCATTCTGAGCAGAAAGATAATTCTGATATTCTGTAAGAATGACTTTGATTATATCCAAGAACAACGAAGTTCGTTCGCATAAAAAATCATTTGGTTCTGAATTACAATAATTCTTTTTTAATACTTCGATTTGGTCAATCTTGTAATTATTGGATTTAAAAAGATTGATAAAAGTACAGCACAGATTCATAAACTCTGAGAAATATTTGTTGCTTTTACTTGCATAGACTGTATTGAACACATCAGAAAAATCTCTCGCTTTTAATGTAATGCCATTGGCGGACAAGATTTCTTCAAGTTTTTTGAGCAGAACTCCTTCTGAACTGTAATATGAATATGTTTCAATTAGTTTTGTGTTGTGTTCTTCGTGAAAAGCACGCTTCCAGTAAATACCGTCCAGATATTTTTTCTCTTCTACTGGCGAAAGCCATGGAACGGTGAAATCTTTTGAAACCCCAAAATGCTCAAGATAAATGTCATAATCGCAAAGGTAAAAATCGGGGTGGTAAGCTTTCCTGTTTGGATCATTGCTTTCAAACGGATATAGTTTTTCATATTCGTATTTTATGCCGTTCATAAAAAGAAAGTTTGCGATTTTTGTTTCTTCAAGGCTCTTTACCTGCTCGTTGTTCAAAGTTTTAAATGCTTTTGCTTTTTCTGCTCCTGTTTCATGGATATATTTTTCCCTGTCATATTTTGATTTTAAGGTTTCAAGATCTGCGTTTTTTTCTTCTTCGTATAATTCGCCAAGAGAACTGTGTTTTTCCATATCCTCTGGAATTTCAAGAAAGTATGCAAAATATTCGGTAAGAGCCTTTACAATCTCGGGATGATTTACAATCTCGTTTTCAAAGAAATTGTGAATGAATTGCGTGAGGACATTTTCATCCGCAACTTCAGGTCTTTTGCCGTCTGCATTTTTTATAATATCAAGCCCAAGTTTGTGAAAAGTTGTGGCAACAGCAGGAATATTAAGTTTGTTTTGTATTCGCTCTGTCATTTCCTCTGCGGATTTTTTTGTAAACGAAATCAAAAGAATTTCATTTGGGTTTATTTTTTTTACTTCGCAAAGATATTTTACTTTTGCTGAAATCGTAAGTGTTTTTCCGCTTCCTGCACCTGCAAGAACTAAAATTCTGTTTTCATCTGTTATAACTGCTGTTCGTTGTTGTTCGTCCAATGATTTGCCGTCAATATTTGAAAATAACGACTCGTATTTTGTTGATTCATTTTGAATGAACTGATTGTTGGCTGTTTCAAAATAATCGTGCAACGAATGAAAGACTGTTTTGAACCGTTCAATCTCAGAAAATTCATCATCTTCTTTGCGAACATCTGCGGACATTGATTTTTGATAAAGGGATTGCCATTTTTCAATAAAGGAAACGCTGTTTGAATGAGTAACATACTGCTTTTCAAGGTTAAAAAGTTCTGTATAGAAGTTTTCGACAGATTTTACGATTAGTGAAAGAGTTTCCTTTCTTTTAGTTTCTGCATTCAGACTGACAATTTCATTATGAAGATTTGAGTAAGTTTTTCTAAAATGCTCGATTTCTTCTGCAAAACCATCTTTCTTTGAGATGCGATATTTTGCAAGTTCAGAATAAAGTTCCTGCCATTTTTCTGCAAATTCAGTTTCTGAAACCTCTGAGATATAGTGCTTCTTTAATTCTAAATATTCTGCAAAAAAGATTCTGATTTGTTCTTGAAAATAGGCAAGTTTTTCTTCAAGCTCACTTTCCAATCGTTTTTTGCGTTTTGCATAAAGTATTGAGAAAAATATTGATAAAATGACGACAACAACCGCTATTGATATTATCAGGGTAGATGAAATCATAAGTTAAAACACTTCGTCCTGCTCGTCTTCTACAGCACTTGTATTTTTAAAGTAGTAATACAATACTAATTGACCTGTACCTTCAGAAAATCCACTTAAAACAGTACATTCCAATGCAACTGATTCAAGGTCATCTGAAAGGGCAGAATCATATCCCCAAACAGCAGATAGTTCACGAGAACCTTCTCTTAGAGAATAAAACCAATACTCATCTTGTTGATGGTATGAATCGGAAGAGTTACTATATTTATCTGTAACTTTTGGTTTCCCGTATGTTTTTGCAATTCTGTCTTTAAGCGAGTTAAAAGCATTTTTTAGTTCGGTTCCAAATTTGTTAGTTGTGATTGGAGAAGAAATTGCTCGTATTTGATACAATCCTGTTTTTTCATTTACATATACTGCATAATAATCAAATAATGGATGCTTTTTTATAGGTTTTACAAAGTAGATGTCGTCTTCAAAATACGATGGCTCTTCCTCACATTGCTCGGCAATTTCTTCAACTGTCATTCCCATTTTTAGACCAAAAGGAGCAGCATATATAAAAGCCGAAATAAGTCCAAAAATCATTACTAAAAATAATTTTCTCATTTTATCCTCCTGTGCCCAGTGCGGGCATAAACCTAACACAAATAACACATATCCCGTATAAATTTCTTATGCAGCTTTTTTATCCGTATAAGATTCATAACGAGTTACTTTCTTCTATACTATAACATAAATTATCAGATTTTTCTACGGATATCTCTAATCTTACATTCTATCAAAAGGACTGATTATTCCGCCGGCACATTTTACATTTTCCTTTCTGGCTATCACAACAGCGCAAAACAGAATTTCATAAAAAAAATCCACAGCCAAAACCTGGAAAAAGATGGCATAAAAAGAAGGAAAGTACAAGTTAAAAAGTATGGGGTGTGCATAAAAAATTCATATACGAAATATTTTCTCATAGACCGTATTATGATGAATTTAAAACAAAAAACTGATATAACTAAAATATGGCAAAAAAAATTTTCAATCAAATTATAGACAGTTTAACAATTCATGGCGAACCTGATAATTCTCTTTTGGAATGTGTAAAAGCTCTTTCAAAGCAGCAATTATACGAGATGGGATTCAATTGTCGTACATTCAGCGAAGAAGAACTTGAAAATATTACTCCAGACAATCTTGTAAATCAAATTCCGCTAAATATTAAAAATTATTATGATTTTACGCCGAGGGAACTGTTTTTGAATGCATTAAAGATTTTCACTGAGCAATGCAAGGTTGAACTTCCGCTTTCGGAAAAAATAAAAAAGGAACTCGATGCCATCAAAGACGAGCTTTTTAGTGATACGGGCTTTTTAATGTCGCGTGGAATTTTGTTTCTTTTTCAGAACGAAGGAACTGTTACTCCTGTTTTACCAAAAGAGAATGCAAAAATATTTGCAGAGATTCTGGCTTCTGATCCCGAGCTGAACCATGTAGGGAATATGATGGATTTTCATAAATATGCAGCTGTTCTTACGCAATTATACGGAATCTGTCCTGTCAGTATTTTTATGGAAATTTGGAACCGTGACTATCCCGATAAGCAGATTTCTGACAAGAGTGAATTCAAACGATTGCTGAAAAACTGTTATTCTGTAACTACGCATTTTTATCTGGTTGGAAATAGTCTTATTGCTCCTCAGATTCAAGGTCGTGATGTCATAGACAAAATAAAAGAAGCAAGAATGAATCTTTCCGTTTATATGCCTTCTGCGGAGGAAATTAAGGAGTGTTTTAACTGCTATGATTATGACGAGAAAAGCGATGCTTTCAGGTCAATCAAACAGCTTCTTGTCCGAACTACAAAGGAGTCTGATTATGCCGAGCATATTACCTACAGTATTTTTTCAATGATTAAGGCTGGAACTGATATTACAAAAATGGAAGATTTCCTTATGGAGAACTTCGGTGTGACTTTCGATAAAAAAACAGCTCCAAAATTCTTTCAGATGCTTATGGCAATGGGAATGCAGTGCCATCTATGGACAAAATGGGGGAACACAGGAATTACAGGCTTGCTCAATCTTTTGAATGAAGCAAAAAGCCTCTAAAACTAAAAACTAGAACAGGAAATCATCAGCTGGAAAGAGATGTAAAATGGGGGAGACCTCTATTTTTTCATCATGGAATTTACTTCAATTCCTTCTTTAACTCTTCAATCAGCACATCACTCTTCTTAAACGACGTGCTCAGCATATCCAGAAGTTCCGCCGTACTGTGCGTTACTTCTTCTTCCTTCACAAACGGATTTTTTATATCAAGATTCCAGCCGTTTTCAGCAATACGTTCAACAGGAACCCGCCAGGCCTGCTCGTTTTCAGTACGCTTATTCCACCATTCTTTAAGCGACGCAAATTCACTTTTTTGAATTGGCCTTGTTTTAGAATATGATTTCTGACCTTCCGGCAGCTTATGTTCCCAATACCATATTTCTTTTGTTGCCTCGCCTTTTGTAAAAAACAAAAGATTTGTCGCAACCGAAGCATAAGGCTGAAAG
>CAMCRZ010000027.1 GCA_945877425.1 uncultured Treponema sp. | reverse complement strand
CCAAGACTGATTTGTGAATGCAGTACCAGTATTAACGGTTGTCACAAGTACAGCGGGCCCAGTTTTCCTTGAAAGGACAACCTGCTGCGTAAACACCTGTGCTGGCATTTTCTGCTAAGATTTTTGGTTCTGTAAATTTCATATTATTCTCCTGTGAAAGATATATATCATCAGTAACACTGATTTGATAAAATTTATCAGATATACTGATTTATTTTACAGTCAACTTTTCCAGTTGTATACAGAGTTTTTTCCACTATGATAAGGAGTTTACTCATATGTTTCCTAAGTATTTTTAGTTCATAAACCGGTGTTCTCACAAAAAATATATGATTTTATTAGTAGGCGACAGAAATGACAATGAATTTTCATTCCGTGTAAAGCAGTTTAATGTAACACAGTGACACCAATTTTTTTTCACCGCCGCCCACAGCGTATTTGCTCACCAGCTGCATCTTACTCCAAACCGCTGCACGTAAACGTACACTCTTTTTCCAAAGCCCCCGCTTCTTTGCAAAGAACAACCCGCACAACCCAAAGCCTAAACTAACCGCCCCTCGTGATGTTGAAAAAAAAAGCATTAACCTATAATATTACAATAATAAATAGTAGAAATTTGAATACATTCTAATAAAATGGTTTTAAATCGTATTTGGGGTAATTATGGAAAAAAGTGAAATTGAAGTCAGTAATCTTTCGCCTGTCATCAAGCCAGTAAGAATGGGAATTGATGTAGGTTCTACAACAGTAAAAGTTGTAGTTTTAGGAGATAATGACCAGCTTCTATACGGAGCTTATGAAAGACACAGAGCAGATATCAGAAAAACTGTAATACAAGTTGTAAATTCAGCATTCGATGAAATAGAAAAAAAACTTTCGGCTGGAGAAAATCAGACAATAACAGTAAAAGTAACAGGTTCAGGGGGATTTTCAGTTTCCCAGTGGCTTAACATACCTTTCATACAGGAAGTAGTAGCAGCAACAACAGCAGTACGAAAAATCATTCCGCAGACAGACGTTGTAATTGAACTTGGCGGAGAAGATGCAAAAATCACATATTTCAAAGGCGGCGTAGAACAGCGCATGAACGGAACTTGTGCAGGCGGAACAGGTTCTTTTATAGACCAGATGGCAGCACTTCTTGAAACAGATGCACCTGGATTAAACGAACTTGCCCGTGGAGCAACAACAATTTATCCTATTGCAGCCCGTTGCGGTGTTTTTGCCAAAACTGATGTTCAGCCTCTCATAAACGAAGGTGCCAGAAAGGAAGACATAGCTGCATCAATTTTTCAGGCAGTAGTTTCCCAGACAATATCAGGACTTGCATGCGGAAAACCAATTCGCGGACACGTAGCATTTCTTGGCGGACCGCTCCACTTTCTTGATCAGCTTAGACAAAGATTTATCGTAACATTAAAACTAAAAGATGATGAAGCAATCGTTCCTGAAAACAGCCAGCTTTTTGTAGCTTCAGGAGCAGCATATTCGGCAGAACGTACAATCAAATGCCTGAATAATTCAAAAGAAAACGTATCATTTCCTACAATAAAAGAATTCCGTGAAAACTTAAACAATCTGGTTGGTGCAGAAATGCAGGAAGTTCAGCGCCTTGAACCGTTGTTTAACAGTCAGGAAGAAATCGACGAATTTAACGAGCGTCACTCAAAAGAAAAGGCTCTTACAGGCAATCTTGAAGAAACAAAAGGTCCTGTTTTCCTTGGATTAGACGCAGGTTCTACAACAACAAAAGCCGTACTTACAGACACTCAGGGACGCATTTTGTGGCGCTTTTATGATGTAAATGCAGGAAATCCTGTAGATCTGGCAGTGCGTGTCCTTAAAAATCTGTATAAAATCCTTCCAAAAGACGTTTACATTGCAAGAGCAGTTTCTACAGGTTACGGAGAAGCACTTTTCCAGGCAGCCTTGGGAGTTGACTCTGGTGAAGTTGAAACTATTACCCATTACCGTGCAGCTGATTTTTTTGTTCCTGGCGTAGAATTCCTTCTTGATATCGGCGGTCAGGACATGAAGTGTCTGCGCATGAAAGACGGTGCAATAAATTCCATTCAGTTAAACGAAGCCTGTTCAGCAGGTTGCGGAAGTTTTCTTGATCAGTTTGCCCATACAATGGGAATGAACGTTCAGGACTTTTCTAAAATAGCCCTTCTTGCAAAGAAACCTGTTGACCTTGGAACAAGATGTACTGTTTTTATGAACAGCCGTGTAAAGCAGGCACAGAAAGAAGGTGCAGAAGTTGCCGACATAAGTGCAGGTCTTTCTTATTCCGTTATAAAAAATGCATTGTTTAAAGTAATAAAACTTAGAAAAGCCAGCGACATTGGTTCTAAAGTTGTAGTTCAGGGCGGTACATTCAACAACGATGCAGTTTTAAGGGCATTCGAAAAAATAGCAGGCGTTAACGTTTTCCGTCCTGATGTTGCAGGTCTTATGGGCGCTTACGGTTCAGCCTTAATTGCTCAGGATCAATGGGAAGATTTGCGTCGTCCAAAGCCTGATGATCCAGATCAGACTCCAAAGTTCATCAAGTCAAAAATTGCAACGCTTGATCAGCTTGAAAGTTTTAAAGTTGATTTAGAGCTCAGGAGATGCGGCAAATGTTCAAACAACTGTCTGCTTACAATCAATACATTCAGCACTGACGGCGAAAATGGCAGCAGCGAAAAAGCAGTACGTAAATTCATTACAGGCAACCGCTGTGAAAAAGGTGCAGAACTTGAAGAAGACAAAACTAAAATTGTAGACGCTTCCAATAAAGAAAATACTAATGCAGGCAATGAAGACGATAACAAAAATCTTCCTAACCTTTTTGCATGGAAGTACAAGCGTCTTTTCAGCTACATTCCGCTTAAACCGGAAAATGCTCCAATGGGCGATGTAGGAATTCCTCGTGTACTCAATATGTACGAAAATTATCCGCTGTGGTTTACATTCTTTACTCAAATGGGATTCAGGGTAAGGCTTTCTCCACGCTCAACTCGTGCAGTTTACGAAAAAGGTCTTGAAACAATTCCTTCTGAATCAGTTTGTTACCCTGGAAAAATTTCTCACGGTCATATTGAAAATCTCTTGCAGCAGGGCGTTAAATTTATTTTCCATCCGTGTATTCCTTATGAAGTAAAGGAAGATTCAGGCGCAGGAAACCACTATAACTGTCCTATTGTAACAAGTTACCCTGAAGTTTTGCGCAACAACATTGAGCAGTTAAGGCAGGATTCTTCCATAATATTTATGAACCCGTTCCTTCCAATTTACGACAAAAAGCGTCTTGCCGAACGTCTTTACGAAGAGTTAAGCCGGCACTTTAAAGTTACGGAAGAAAAAGTCAACGCTGCTGTAGATGCGGCATGGAAAGAACAGGAAAAATTCCGCCGTGAAACTTGCGAAAAAGGTGAAGAAGCACTTGAAGAAATCATACGTCGTGGAGCAAACGGCGTTGTTCTGGCTGGCCGTCCTTATCACCTTGATCCTGAAATAAATCACGGTATTCCTGAAATGATAAACGGTTTAGGTCTTGCTGTATTTACGGAAGATTCAGTTGCTCATCTTGGAAAAATTGAGCGTCCGTTGCGCATAGTTGATCAGTGGACTTACCACAACAGGCTTTACAGGGCAGCGGCTTTTGTAAACGAAATGCCTAACCTTGAATTAGTTCAGCTTACATCTTTCGGCTGCGGACTTGATGCAGTTACGGCAGATCAGGTTGACGAAATTATGCGTGCCAAGTCAAGAATGTACACCCTTATTAAAATTGATGAAGGAAGCAATCTTGGTGCCGTAAGAATTAGAATACGTTCGCTTATTGCAGCCGTTAAGGCTCGTGAAAGAAACAGAGTAAAGCTTCCTGTAAAAAGTGCAGCTTACCAGAGACAGATCTTTACAAAAGAAATGAAGTACAAGCACACAATTCTTGCACCGCAGATGAGCCCTATTCACTTCAGACTTTTGCAGCAGGCAATGCAGTATTCAGGATACAATTTTATTGTTCTTGATGCAGTTGACCCTAATGCAGTAGAAACAGGATTAAAGTACGTAAACAACGATGCCTGTTATCCTTCAATTCTTGTAGCAGGTCAGATGATTCATGCATTGCAAAGCGGCAAGTACGATTTAAACAATACAAGTCTCCTTATTACTCAAACTGGTGGCGGATGTCGTGCAACTAATTACATAGGATTTATAAGGCGTGCTCTTTCTGATGCAGGTCTTGCCCACATTCCTGTTATTTCAATGAGCACACAGGGACTTGAAAAAAATCCAGGCTGGACTTATTCTCCGTCTATGATTTTGCGCTGTTTCCGTGCACTTATGCTTGGTGACCTTTTGATGCGTGTTCTTTACAGAGTGCGTCCTTACGAAGCAGTTCCTGGAAGTGCAAATGCCCTTTACGAAAAGTGGAGCGGTATCTGTGAACTTAAACTTAAAAAAATGAACACCTTTACTTACCATAAAGTCATTCGTGGAATTATCCGTGACTTTGACAGGCTGCCAATTCTTCCTGTTAAAAAACCGCGTGTAGGTGTAGTAGGTGAAATTCTCGTAAAGTTCCATCCTACAGCAAACAACGATATTGTTAACGTAATTGAAAAGGAAGGTGCAGAATGTGTTATGCCTGATCTTGCTGATTTCGTTTTCTATTGTCTTGCTGAAGGTCCGTTCCGTTACAGACAGCTTGCATTCCCTAAAAAAGAAGAGCGTATGTCAAAGCTTTTAGTCTGGGCGCTGGAACTTTTCCGTGGATATATGAAAAAGCAGCTTAAGAAGAGTCATCGTTTTGATCCTCCGTCATTGATTTGGGATATGCAGAAGGGCGTTGATGATATAGTTCAGCTTGGAAACATTACAGGAGAAGGCTGGTTCCTTACTGCAGAAATGGTTGAACTTATTCACAGCGGTGCTCCAAGCATTGCCTGTGTTCAGCCTTTTGCCTGTCTGCCAAACCACGTTACTGGTAAAGGAATGATAAAGGAACTTAGAAGGCGTTATCCTGAAGCAAATATTTCTGCAATCGATTATGATCCGGGAAGTTCTGAAGTTAATCAGCTTAACAGATTAAAGCTTTTGCTCAGCAATGCTCCTGTGGGATTAAATCCTGATGAAGAAAAAGACGGCATGATTCATTCACCTGACGGAAAGGTTACTAAGCCTGAAAACCGTTACGCTGAAGGTTCAATGAGCTTCAATGATCCTGAACCAGTTGATATGAAAGATATGCCTGTTTCTTCAGCTGCTCAAAACTAAGTTAAAAATTTTTCCTGTAAAGAATGTGGCTGGCGGTTTTTTCTGCCGGCTGCATTTTTTGTAATTATTAAAAAGCACAGTTGTTATATTTATACAGGTAGATTTTTATTCTGCTTTAATGATAAACAATAATATGTTCAGAAAATTTTTTTTATTTACAGTTTTAGTTTTTCTCTGTTTTACAGAAAGTTTTGCTGATTTTAACAAAGCACAGATTCCAGATTCAGCGGAAATAAGGCGCGGCATAATTCAGTCATGGCTTACTGCTGATTTAAATGTTTTAAGGGGAAAAAATCCTGAACTTTACGAAAACGACATTGGAATAATTTTTCAAGTAAGAATGGAAGAAGGTCTGGAAAATGCCAGCGTTATAGTTGCGCCTCAGTCTTTTATGGACGTGGATTTTGTAAAGGAAGGCAAAACTGAAACTGTAAAAATGGCAGTTTATCCTTCCGGCTCTCCGGGAAGCTGGGTTTTGACAAGAGAAAAATCTTCCGGCAAGCCTTTGAAAATTCAGTGGTACTTTAATGCAAATTCAGAAATATACATTCAGTTCAGGCCTGAAGGAAACCGCACTTACGCAGATTTAGTTGTATTCGGAAACTTCGCAGCCCGTTCAGTTTTAGTAGGCGTTCCCTTTAACAGAATTTACACTTCATCTTTTGAAGACATTCAGAACTGGACACTTTCAACTATTCCATGGAAAAAAGTAAACGTTGTTCCGGGGCAGTATCACGAAATCCTCCAGATGATTTATGTCATAAGGGAAAAGCTTCCGTTTATTGATTACGGCGAAGACTTATGCTACAACGAAAACGGCGTTCTGTATTCAATTCAGAAAAATGAACCTTTTAAAAATGCAAATGAAAAAAGTGAACGGCTTACTTTAAGCGGCACAGGATTTTTAAAATGGATTGTAGACGGAATTGTTGAACCTTACACCGGAAAGGGCACTGTAATTTCAGACTTAACTGTTCCCACAGTTCAATACGATTACTTAAGCAAAAAAGGCGTTTTGTCCCAGAAAATAAATCTAAGCTTTACTTTAGACTGGACGCGAAATCTTGCGGCAAAGGCACTTTCATGCAGGGCAGGCAGGGATTTTACTTTTGAAAACGGCGGCGTTGACGTAAACATAAATCCTTTTTACGGAAGAATTGTTTTTAAAGACGGCACTGAAAAAATTGATACAGTTATACCTTACGTAAAGGACACAGGCTACAAAATTGAAAACTTAAAGGGTCTGCTTTACGTTCTTACGGCAACTGAACCGGGCTGGTTTTATCTTTGCGCCATAAAAGAAGAGCAGAAAATTCAAATAGAAAATATTTCTTCCAAAGACAACGTTTTTGCAAACAGCGCAGTTTTTTTTCCGTACTTTGATGATTCAGGAAAGTTTGCCTGTTCAGTTTTTGAAATGGACAGGGAAATTTCTCTTGACGAATTTATAGAGCGTTACGAAAAATCTTTTGTTCACTTAGAAAGAGTAAAGGCAAGCGATTATTTTATGCCAAGATAATTTAACTGAACTTTTTCTAAAGCAGCAATTTATAATAAAGAGGTTTTATCTTGAAAAAGTTAAATTTAAAAAAATCAGTAAAGGCTTTTTTAAAAATATTTTTCGCATCATCAGTCTGCACGATTGTTACGGCTCAATCTGCTTCAGACGTAAAACTTTTCGGAGAATTAAATTCAGCTTTTCAAAGCGGCTCTTATCCCGCAGTTATAGAACTTTCCTGCCAGATGGAAAATCAGTTTCCCCGTTCACTTCTTCTTGGAAAAAGCTACAGCCTTAAAGGTCAGAGTTTTTTTTACTTAGGACGATACAGCGACGGCGTTGAAGCTTTAGAAAAAGCGGCTGCACTTTCTGCCAGTGATGTGGAAGTTAAAATAAAAAGTTTTTACTGGCTTGGAAAATGTTATGCTTCCTTAGAAAAATACAGCGAAGGAATAAATGCTTTTTTCAACAGCTGTAAAATCTACAAAGATTACGGAAGTGCAGATTTGGCAAGAATAAATTATCTTTCTTTAAAATCTTGCGGCGAATGTTATTTTAAAACAGGGGATTATAAAAATGCAGTTTATCTTCTGGAAAATTGCATTGCAGAAGGAAATAATTTTAATCAGACAGAATACAATTCAATTCTTACTTTACTTTTTGAAGCATACAATTTAAGCGGAAATTCAAAACGTCTTATTGCCCTTTACAAAAATCTTAAGCAGGAAAATTTCGACTGGAGCGTTTACGGAACTCTTGCATTAAGTGCAGGTGAAGCTTACGAAAATCTTGGCGAATACAAAAATGCTTACAGCGAATACGTAAAAGTTCTAAACGGACAGGACAGCATACTTGCTTCAATTGCATTGCAAAAAGCTTACGTTACTGCATCAGCTCATAAAAAAGAAGTAGGGCAGAATCCTGGCAGCGTACTTGAAAAAGCAAAAGACACCCTCAACGAATATAATCTTCTTCTTGCAGAATTCTGGACACGGCTTGCCATTGATTCTTTTTACGAAAAAGATTTTGCCAGCGCAGAAACTTACTTTTCAAATGCAGAAAAAAATGATGAAAGCGGAATTTACTCTTCTTTAATCGGACTTTACAAGGCACAGATTTCTCCTTCAAAAGCAAAAGAAATTCTTGACGCCTACAGTGAAAAATACAGCATTGATGAAAACAGCAGATATTATGCCGACTACCTTTGCGCTTACGGAAAATATTATGCTGCAGAAAAAGATTTTGACAAAACAATAGAGTGCTGCGAAAAAGCCCTTCCTTTAATTTCAGGAGACAATTCAAAAAAAGAAGAACTTAAATCACTTTTGTATTTTTACGCAATGGCACTTTACGAAAAAGGTCAGGTTGAAAAAGCCTGTACACTTTTAAAAGATCAGCCTTTAACGCAAAAAGGTGAAAAACTTCTCTTCGCACGTATCCTTGCAAAAAAAGGAAATGTTGAGGAAGCAAGAAAAATTTATGAATCACAGGAACTTTCTCTAAGTCAGGGTGAACTTGCAGATTATTCCAAACTTTTGTTTCTTGACGGCGCCTTAACTTCATCTTACAGCGTTGCATCAAGTGTAAAAAATCCACAGGGCTATTACATGACGGCACTTTCATCGTTTAACAGAAAAAACTGGGCAGAAGCTGATTCTTATTTTTCAAAATACATTGCATCAGGAGAAAAAGATTATCTTGATTACGCTTTGTTTTATTCAGGTTACGCTCAGTACAAAAGCGGCAGGTGTCTTACGGCATATTCTACACTTTCAGAATTTACTTCAAAATATCCTTCCCACCAGCTTTCATGGAACGCTTACGTTATAGCATCAAACTGTTCGGTGCAGAACGGCAGCTATCAGCAGGCAGCTCTTCAGGCAGAAAAAGCTCTTGCAATTTCATCAAATAAAGAACAGACAGAAGCAGCAGTTTTACTTTGTGCCGCCGTTTACTCTGATTCAAATGAAAACGATAAAGCTGTAAAAGTTTTGTCTCCGAGTGCAAAAGAAAAATCAGACTTTGGCGTAAGGTGCCGCTACTTGATTGCACAGATTTACGGCAAGGAAGGAAAGCTTACTGAAAGCGACAGGGCTTATGCTGAAATACAGAACAACTTTTTTTCAAATCCATTGTCTGACGAAGCATCTTACAGAAGAGGCGAACTTTACTACACAAAGCAAATTTACGAAGTTGCAGTCCAGCGTTTTCTGGAATATCAGAAAAAATTTCCTAAGGGAAAATTTGTTGATGCATCTTATTTCTATCTTGCTGATTCTTACAGTAAAGCTTCTCAAAAAAATAAAGCAGAAAATTCTTACCGCCTTTTGCTTCAGCTTTTCCCGGAAAGTCCTTACGTTTACGGCGCACGAAAAAATTTAGTTGAATTATACAAGTCTCAGGGTGATTATGAAAAAGCTTATAATGAAGCAGTTACATTAATAAACGATTTCCCTGCTGAATCAAAATCAGAAGGAATGGAAAATCAGCTGCAGGAGTTAAAGCGTCTTACTTCAGGAAAAGACAGCACCATTGTAAAGCTTGAAATTCAATATGAAAATAACGGAGGAAGTTCAACTCTTGAAGGAAGAATTACAGGCACTGAACTTTGCGAACTTAAATGGAAAGACGTAACTATGCAGGAAGAAGCTGCAGCCCTTGCAATGGAACTGTTTTACTTGCAGCGGAAAAATTCTTCTGAATCGCAGTACGCAGCACACACGGGAATTATTGCAGCAGAATATTGCAGGTTAAACGAAGATAATGAAAAGGCAGCGGAACTTTATCTTGAAACGGCTAAGTTTGCCAGAGAAAGCGGTCAGCATATTTTTGCCCAGCGTTCATTGTACAGCGCAGTTGAAACTTTCATTGCTCTTGACAAAACAGGTGATGCAAGACAGACGGCAGCTTTTTTAAGCGAAATTTATCCTGATTCATCTTACGACGTTCAAAGCAAAAAACTTCTGGAGTCTGTAAATTAAAAAGTAAGTTTTACCTTTAAAAGTTTAGTTTTAAACTTTCACAAAACAGGGGATTATTATGAAAAAATATTTTATAAAAAAATTGATTTTAACTTTTTCAGTTTTAAGCGTACGTTTTCTTGCAGCACAGAATTCTCCGGAAAAGTCTGAAGAAAAAATTATTCTTCCTGAAGTTACCACAACTGTTTCAGGGGATTCTCTTACGGCTGGAAAAGATGCAGTTCCTGATTTCACTTCCATTCTTCCGGTGCAGGATGAAAATCCGCCTTTGCCTAAATTGCCTGGCGTAAAAAGTTCAGACACTTACAGCGAACCTGAAGCCGACTTAACTGTTGCAGCAGACAAGCAGATTTATGCTCAGGGTTTGATTGGCGGCGGTTTTCCCGGATATTTTACAGGTGATTTTTCCGTTTACAAAAGCAGCGGTGCTGAACCTTTCCTTTTAAGATTTTCTCACTTAAGCCAGAACGGTTACGGCAAACATTCTGCCAGAGACGGATACTTTGACAGCACTACAACTTTACGCGGCGAAAAAATTTTTTCCGTAAAAAATACAATGTGGAATTTAAGCGCATCCTACGATAGAACAACTTACGGGCTTCAGAATAAAAGTCCTGCCTTTTACGAAATGAATTATCAGACAGTGGAAACTTCAGACTTTGTAAGATGGTTTCTTCCTAAAGGATTTTCTCTGGCTTTAGGTTTTGACGGTCAGTGGTACAACCGCTATGCAGGCGTGCCGGAAAATTCTGTAGACGTAATTTTAAAGCAGGAAGAAAATTCTCACATTATTACGTTTAATCCAGGTTTCGAAGCTCAGTGGGGAAACACAAATTTCAATGTATTCTTTGACACATCTTACACGCTGGAATTTTTAAATGACAGTGAATTTGTAAAATACGGCTCTGAAGAAAAAAATAACGTTTCAAGCATCAGCAGGGCGGACTTTATTTTAGGCGGAAGCTGGACAGGCAAAAATCTGTACATTGCATTAAAAGGCGGTGTTGCAGCTGGAACAGAAATGGGAGATAATTCAGTAATTCCTCTTGCAGAAGCTTCGTTTGAAGGAAAGTGGAATATGCCTTCAATGGACAGGCTTCTTTTTGTTAACGTAAAGGGCGGAATTGACAGCCACTTGAGTTTATGCTCTGACCTTGAAAAAGACTTTAACTTTACCACACAGACATTCCTTCCTTATGAAACTTCTGACTGGTTTGCAATGATAAATATGACAATTCCTGCTGGTTCAAAAATCACTATTGAAGGAACAAGCGAATTCCGCAAAACTGCATTTAATAACGGCGTATGGGAAGCAGATTATGATTCTCCGTTGTATACAAAGGTTTATGAGTTTAAACAGATTGACCGTTCAATTCTTACTTCAAAAGTAAACCTTTCTTACTTATGGAAAATCTTTACTGTTGATTTCAGCTGGAAGTCAAACTATTTCCATGTGCCTTCAAATGATTACAGAAATACTTTCGGTGCAACTTTAAGTTTCCAGTCTGAAACAGGAAAGTGGGGCTTTGAAGCAAGTGCATTTGAAGCAGTCGATAAAGATGCAGACTTATGTCCTGTAATAAATGTCAGCGGATTTATAAAGCTCCGTGATGCCATTCGTTTTTCTCTTGAAATTGATGACGGCGTTAAGCTTATTTCACGGTCAGGCAGAGATTACGGAAATTCAATGTATATTAAAAATTCAGGAAGTGCTAAACTTCTTGTAAAATTTTTCTTCTGATATCAGACTTCTAAAATTAAGTTTTAGGTGTTTGCAAAAAAATTAAATTTAAAGAGGTAATTATGTTTGAAACAATTAAAAGCGGCGGACCTTTAATGATTCCTATTATTCTTTGCGGAATAATTGCAGTTTTTATTATTGCAGAAAGAATTCATTATTATGTAAGCGTAAAAAAGCTTGACAGAAAATTAATGGAAACTGTAAACGATTCATTAAAAACACGGGACTTTACTGCAATACTTTCTGAATGTAAAAAAACAGACACTCCCTGTGCCCAGGTTATTGCTGCAGCCGTTAATTCCCGTCAGCTTAACGAAGAAAATTTAAAGGAAGTAGTTCAGACAAAAATGGATTCTGTAGTTTTTAAGTTTGAACATCTTTTGACTGCTTTAAGAACTATTGCCAGCATTTCTACTTTGCTTGGTTTGCTTGGAACAGTTACAGGCAACATTGAAGCATTTAACGTTTTAGGAAGCGGAAGCGGTTCTATGGGCGACCCTGCTGCTCTTGCCGGCGGAATTGCTCAGGCCCTTGTTACGACAGTTGCAGGTCTTATCGTTGGCATTCCTTCCATAACAGCCGTAAACTTTTTTGAAAATGCAGTTAACCACAGAATAACTGAAATGGAAACTAATGTTACCCGTGTGCTGTTTAACATTCTTGGCAAAGAAATATAATTTTCCGGAGTTAATATGAAAGTTTCAAGAAGAAAAAATGTCAGGGCTGGAATTGATCTTTCTCCAATGCTTGATGTTATTTTTCAGTTGATTTTGTTTTTTCTGGTTTCAACAACTTTTGCAGTGCTTCCTGGAATTAAGCTTAATCTTCCGGAAAGTGCAACTTCAGAAAATACAGAGGCAAGCGGTGTAACAATTTCAGTTGAAGAAGACGGTACAATGTTTTTTAACGAAGAACAGATTACGGAAGATCAGCTGTCATTAAAGTTAAAGGAAGTGGAGCTTGGTCCTTACACAACAGAAACTTATCCTGTTTCCATCTCTGCTGATTACAATGTTAAAAACGGTACTCTTGTTAAAATATTTGATGTTTTACGCATGAACAGTTTTAGTGCAGTAAGTTTGCGCACTACGGATAAAAAATAAAATATGACTAAAATAGAAAAACGCGGTCTTATTATTTCTGTAATACTCACTTTTATTTTTACTTTAAGCGGTACATTTGTTGCTGCATTCATAAAGTTTCCTGAAAAAGTAAAATATAAGGAAATAAAAATTTCCCTTCAGGATTTTAATAAAAAAGTTCCAGAAAAAATTCCAGAGCATAAAAAAAATCCTCAGGAAAATGAGTTGCCTTCTGAAATGCAAAATGAACCGGCACCTTCTACCCAGGAACAGCCACAACCCCAAGCACAGCAGCAGCCAGCCCAGCCGCAAGCGCAGCAGTCAGCCCAGCCACAAGCGCAACAGCAACCGCAGCCACAGCAGCCAGCACAACCTCAGCCGCAGGCACAAATGCAGAAAACCCAGCAGCCAAAGCCTCAGTCACAGACACAGACCCAGAAAACTCAGACGCAAAAGCCAGCAGAAAAAACTGAAACTGTGGATTACAGTGCCATTCTTAAAGCAAAGGAAAATAATGCAAGCCGTGCTCCTGAAAAAACAAAAAGTTCCGCTTCATCTATTTTTGATGATGAAGATTTTTTCGCCGGCTACGAAGATGAAACTGAAACTTTTTACGCTTCATCAAATTCACAAAGTTCACTTTCGGGAAGTTCCGCTTCAGCAGCAGACAAAACTTCTTCACAGGCAGTTACTTCTTCCAGTGCAAGAAATCAAAATGCTCTGGTGTCACAGACAACTTCTTCTGCCTTAGAGAGCATTGCTTCTGCAAATTATTCTGCTGAAAATACAAATATAAAATCAAATGCAAGTTTAAAAACTTCTACTTCAAACGGAAAAGTTGCAATCCAAATGACAAACGGAAAAACAAGAGCTTTGCTTAAACCGTCCAAGCCACAGATTTTTCCCGGAGAAAACTGGAACCTTGATGTAAAAAGGGAAGTGACAATTACATTTACAGTTCTTGCAAACGGTCAGGTTCCTCTCATGGACATTACAATAAGTCAGTCAGCAGGCCTGCCTTCCGTAATTCAAGACGGAATTAAACAGCAGATTTCCACATGGCTCTTTCAGGAAGACAGTGAACCGTCAACTGCAACTTTTAAGTACACACTTGAGATTAAGTAAAGGTTTTAATATAATCAAACAATGATACAAGGAATTAAAGCTGTTGCGTTTGATATTGATGGAACTTTATATCCTTCCTGGAGACTTTATGTAAGGCTGCCGTTTTATTTTATAAAACATTTTTCTTTTTACCTTTCATTCAATAAGGTAAGAAAGACACTTCACAAAACGGCGCCTCTTGCTGATTTTTTTGAGTATCAGTCCCGCATTCTTGCAGAACAAATGAAAATTCCGCCTTCAGAAGCAAAGGAAAAAATCCGCAGAATATGCTACGACGGACTTACGCCTTTTTTTAGAAAAGTAAAGCCTTACGCTCATGCTTTTGAAACTATAAAAAACATAAAGGCTGCAGGTTATAAAATTGCAATACTTTCGGATTTTCCGCCGGAACAAAAAGAAGACATATGGGGCATTCGTGAACTTTGCGACGTGTGCATCGGTTCTGAAGAATCAGGCGCATTAAAGCCTTCTGTTTATCCTTTTGGAATTCTTGCAAAAAGACTGAACCTTAAGCCTGAAGAAATTCTCTATGTAGGCAACAGCAAAAAGTACGATGTTTTAGGAGCAAAAAACGCCGGCATGAAAAGTGCCTATCTTCTTAAAGGTTTCAGGAAAGTATTTAATCTTTCATTTAAGCAATCAGATTTTTCTTTTAAAAACTATCGCCAATTAGAAGCGATTGTGCTAAAATAAACAAAAACGTTTGGGTGGGGTCATGACTATTTTTATCTCTGTAATTCTGGCAGTTTTAGTTTCTACTGTCGTAACTTTAGTTGTCGCTGGTTTAAATAAAAATGAAAAAGCAATCCAAAAAACAAGAAATTATGCTAACAAAAGAATGGCAGAGTTTGATGAATATTTTAAGCAGCAGGCACAGACTCTTGAAATTTTAGGAACTGATTTACAAAAGCATCACATTGAAGCAAAGGCAGCAGTTGAGCGCCTTCAGTCTCAGTATGATGATTGCGTTAAGGCAACTGAGAATTTAAAAAAGCCTGTAGATGAAATCCGCAGAATAACAGAAAAAATTGACGCTTACGATTCAGTTTTAAACAACCTTATGGAAATGACGGCAGCTGTTGAGCAGAATCTTGAAAAAGTAAAGAAAGAATCTGTCATTGTTGATAAATTAAACAATCGCCTTGACGAGCAGCAGAAAAAAGTTGATGTAATAGAAAAGAAAATTCCTGAAGTTACAAAACAGTTTTCTACTAAAAATGTAGAGCAGCTTAAAACTATTGGAAGCAATCTTCTTGATGCATACGAAAAACGTGCTCAGAAAATTGACGTTTCTACTCAAAGTGCATTGGAAAAAAACGAACACATTCTTGAAAAAATTAAATCTGAAATTCAGGACGCATTTAATTCAGCAGCAGAAAAAGCAAAAAGCCTTGAAGACGAAGCATTTGCCAAACTCATAAGACAGTCGGAAGAACGTTCTGAAAGCTGTACCAACGAATTGAACGCACAGACACGCCAGCTTACTGCTTTAATTGATTCAAGAATTCGGGAAACACAAAAAGGCATTGATGAAATTACGTCAAAGTTTAACGAAAACATTCAGGAACAGACTAAAGCTTTTGAACAGGAGTTTAAAGAAAAAACTTCCAGCTTCAGCATGAACCTTGAAACTAAAACTGCAAAGCTTGCACAAAATCTGGAAGAAAAAGTTGCATCTCTTGAAAGCCAGATTCAGCAGCAGACAGATGTTCTTGAAAGCGATTATTCGGAAAACACTCAGAACATTCAGGATAATTTCAGCCAGCGTTTTTCAGATTTACAGAGTGAACTTCTTGAAAAGCTTGACTTAATAAAAAATAATTTCTCTGAAAAAACACAAAGCCTTGATACAATCGTTAACGAAAAGATTACAGACTTAGAGCGTTTTGCTAAAGACAAAACTACTCAAATTGACACTGACATAGTTGAGCGCATTGTAGCTCTGGACACTTTGCTGAAAGACAAAACTCAATCGGCAGACGAAAAAATCAACACACGGTTTAACGAGCTTGAGCAGGAATTAACTTCCAGAAGTGAAAGCCTTGAACAGAATGCAATGGAAAAAATTTCTTCTGTAGAAAATAAAGTTTCAGATAAAACTGATGAAATTGAATCTTACGCAGAAAGCAGAATTTCAGATCTGGAAAAAAGCATTAACTCTAAAACAGAGGAAATCTCTTCTTCAGCGGAAGAAAAAATTTCTGCTATTAAAGAAACAATTGCAACTAAAACAAAAGAGTACGAAGATGCTTACGGTGAAAAAACTTCAGCACTTTCTTCAACTTTAAAACAGGAAACTGAAAATGCAGAAAATCAGGTGCGCTTAAAGTCAGCTGAACTTGTAAAGATTTTTAACGAAAGAATCAGCGCTGTAACAAATGCAATAAAGGAACGGACTGCAGAGTTAAACAAAAAAATTGACGAAAACGTTCACAAAACAGAATCAACTGTAAAGGTAAAGCTAGACACTTTAAATAAGCAGATTGAAGAAGTTGAAGATGATGTAAAGAGTAAAACTCAAAACGTTATTTCAGAATCAAATGAAAAACTTACAAAACTTCAGTCTGAAATGTCAAAGTCTTATGAAGAGACGAAGAAAGTTGCAGAGCGTCTTGGCAAGGAAACTGCCGGCAATACGGAAAAACTTTTGTCTGTTCAAAGCACAATAAATTCTCAGGCAGAACAGTTAAAGGAAAGGTACGACAAAGTTTTTGAAGATGCAGTTGCAAAAGTTTCAGCAGACGAAAATGCTGCTTACGAAAAATACAACGCGTTAAGTACGGCAAATCTTGAAAAGTATAAAATCGGCGTTCAGAAACTTGTTGATGATATGCAGGTTAAAATTACAAAAACTCTGACGGATTTGAATTTGCAGTCTGAAAATCTTAGGAAAAACGTAGAAGATTCTATTGCAACTTTAACAAATCAGTATGCACAAGCAGAAGAAAAGTCCAAACTTACGGCAGATAAAATTTCTGTTGAAACGGAAGAAGGAACTGCAAAACTTAAGGAGTTTAGCGAAAAGCTCCGTAATGAACTTGCCGGTTTTGATGATCAGCTTGCTTCGGCAATGCAGAAACTTGCTTCAGATTATGATATTAAGCAGACGAAATTCCTTGCAGGACTTGACCGTCAGTTAGACAGTTATAAAAAAGAACTGGAATACCGTTTTAAAAAGTTAAACTCAACTGGTGCAGACGCAGACAAATTAGAGGCAGCTTTGCGAAAACTTATGGAAGCTTCTCAAAAGAAAGTTCTGGCTGATTTCGAAAAACAGTCGGACAATCTTAACAAGGGACTTGAAAATTTTGAAAATCAGATTAAGGCAAAAATCGTAAAGCTTAACGAAGAACTTTCTGAAGTTGAAGAAAACGTTAACGACATTAAGAAAAAATCTTACACAAATGTCAGTTCAAGGCTCAAAATTTTTGAAGACGAATTTACTTCTGATCTTAAAAAGCGGGAAAATGCACTTACCGATCAGATTAACGCCTGGAAAAATAAATTTGACAGCCAGCTTACTGTGTTCTCTGATAAATACGAGCAGATTCGCTGTGACATTGAAGTAAAGTACGACGAAGATTTAAAGATGCGTTTAAGCGATATGTCAGCAAAAACTGTTGAGCAGGAAAAAAAGTTCCAGACAGCAATTCAGTCTGAGCAGGCAGTTATTCAGGAGCAGATTAACAACGTAAATCAGAAGCTTCACAGCTTTATTGAGCAGTACAAAAATGAACTGAAAACTACTTCCGATAAGGCTGACGAATTCCTCAACGCAGAAATTGAAAGCTACAACCAGAAAGTTACGGAACATCTTTCTAAGGCAGAAAAGAATTTCAATATTAAGATTGAGCAGCTTGAACAGAACATTCAGGAAAAGCAAACGAGCCAGACTACAAGAATTGAAGATCTTATTGCAGAATTTTCCAACTGGAAGCAGCGTGTTCAGTCTCAGTTTGATGAAAGCGGAAAGCAGTACGAAGAGCAGTTTAAGGATTTTGAACTGAAGATAAATAAAACTCAGGAAAAAATTTCTTCTGAAATTCTTGATACAAAAAATAAAGCAGAAGAAGTGCTTTCAACTTATGAATACAAGTCAAAAGAGTTGATTGCAAAAATTCAAAAGCAGTTTGATGCAATGATTTCTGATGCACAAAAATACGTTGCAGAACAAAGCGAAGAAACCCAGATTGAAATTAAGGAAATCCGCAAAGAAGTTAAGGATACTTCTGACGATTACAAAAAGTCTCATCGTGCTGCAATTGAAAAACTCAATTCGGACACAAATGCAATTCAAATTAAAATTGATGAAATCAACAAAGGCATTGCAAAGTTCACTGCAGAAACAGGCGTATTTGAAAAAGCAAACATTCTTAAAAAGCAGCTTGACGATTCTATCAGCGAACTTAAAAATGAACTTGGCGAAGTAAAATCTTACGAAGATAAAATTGAAGATTTGCAGAAGCAGATTACACGTCTTGACAAACTTGGTCTGGAAGTAAACAGCAGGCTCAGCAACTACAACGAAAACCGTTCCCGCATTGAAGATATGGACACGAAATTTTCAAAGCTTATGGAATTAAGTTCAAATATGGACACAAGGATTGCCGAACTTACAACTTCAAGCGACAACCTTCTTAATATGCAGGCAAGCGTAAGGAAATTCCAGGAAAGTCTTGCAACCGTTCAGACAAAGTACGACAGAATAGAAAACAAAAGCGAAACTATTGAACGTGTAACAGAAGAAGTTGATCAGTCTTTTGAAAGCATAAAGGCTCTGGAGCAGCGTCTTGAAAACTGTAACCGTCAGGTTGATGCGCTTCCAAAAGAAATTACAAGCGTTCAAAGCGACATTGATATGCTTATGAAAAACAGCGGCAAAATAAATGATGCTGTTGACAAGTTAAGTTCTCTGGAAAATCTTATTGAGCAAGTTGACAAGCGTATTGAAAAAATTACAACTTCAAAGTCTGGAATTCTTGAAGCAGAAAAGCGTATTGTAAAACTTGCAAATGATGCAGACGACAAACTTAAAATCCTTCATTCAATTACTGCAGGCGAAGTAAAGAAATCTCCTGCTCGTTCCAGCGGAATAAATCCTTCGTTAAGGGAAAACGCCAAAAAGCTTAGAAGGGAAGGCTGGTCTGTAGAAGAAATTGCAAAATCACTTAAGCGTACAGTTGGTGAAATTGAACTTATACTTGAACTTCCGGATGACTGATTTCCCTGATTTATTGAACAACTGCAGCTGATTTATTTAAATCTTGAGTGTAAAGTATTGAAGAAAATGCTTTATATTCAGGATTTTATTTTTCAAGAAGACAAGTGCAGTATGCCTTTATGGCTTCACCTTTTCCCACACTGTCTGATTTTTCGTTAGTTTTGGCTTTTACAAAAATACGGTCTTTTTCCACATTCAGAATTTCTGCAATAGAGGCAATTATTTTTTCTCTCCATGGCAGAAGTTTCGGAAGTTCGGTTTCTACAACACAATCCATATTTACCAAAGACCAGCCTTTTTCCTTTACGTCTTTCCAGACAGTCTGAATTAAAAAAGAAGAAGATGCATCTTTCCACTTTAAATCTTCCGGCGGAAAGTAAGAACCTATGTCTCCAAGTCCGCTGGCACCAAGAAGTGCATCTGTTATGGCATGAAGCAGCACGTCGCCGTCTGAGTGAGCAACTTCTCCTTTGATGCAGGGAATTTCCAGTCCGCCAAGAAAAAATTTTCTTCCTTCAGCAAGTTTGTGAAAATCAGTTCCTAATCCAATGCGAATCATTTTTTTAATTTCCAAATCTTCTTTATAGGTGATTTTTTTGTTGCAGGGATTTCCTTTTACAACTTTAACTTTTTTGTTTTCAGTGAATTCCGGAAAGTCGTCCCATATTTGTGTGTCGTCAGTATATTCTTTTTCTGTAAGGGCTGCCTTACTGTGGCATTTTAAAAGCGGTTCGAATAAAAAAACCTGAGGCGTCTGTACTGCACAAAGATTTTTTCTTAAAAGGTGACGGCTGATTGTATTGTCAGAATTTATTTCTTTTTGTGTGTCTACCGGAGTAAGTGCCGGCACTGCTGCTCCAAACTTGACTGCAGCCTGTGTCGTTTCAAGAATAATTTCCTTAGTAACAAATGGCCTTGCTCCGTCGTGAATTAAAACTACAGCCTTTGATTTTTCAGTTTCAGTTAAAAGGGAAGATGCATTTTGCAAAGCCTTGAACACAGAACTTTGCCTTGTATCGCCGCCCTGACAAAAAGTAAGGGTAACGTTTTTAAGCAAACTGTTCATAGAGAAATCTGAAAAGAGGGCTTTTCGGGCAGAACTTTCGCCGTCTTCCGGAACTGTTATGATAAGATGTTTTAAAGGAATTGCGTTAAGAAAAGCTTTTGCTGCAGTAGCAAGAACTGTAGAATTTTCTAAAGGCAGGTATTCTTTTTTAGTGCCAGTTCCCATTCGTGTAGAAGAACCGGCAGCTGCAAGAATAAGTATAAAGACCTTTTCGCTATCAGTCATCACCGTCGTCTGAGTCATCGCTGTCATCTGAATCGTTTTTGTCAGAAGCAATGTCATCACCAAACTCGTCGTCTTCATCATCTTCTTCAGGATAAGCAGGTTTCTTTTCTACTTTAAGTCCCAGCGGTTCAAGCTTGGCGTGAAGTAATGCTTCTACTTCTTCTGTGGAAATTCCCATTGCATCAGAAATTTCGTCTTCAAGAAGTTTTTTTGCATTGTCATAAAGTTTGCGCTCAAGAATAGGAAGTTCCTTTACTTTTGAACGCTGATAAAGGCATCTTACAATAGAAGCAATGTCTTCAACCGTACCGCTTTTAAGAAGATCAAGGTTTTGCTGATATCTTAATTTCCAGTCTGAAGTTGGAGTTTCAAAATCTTCTCCAATAAGGTCAAGGGCTCTCTGTGCTTCTTCTGCAGAAACAATTGCCCTTATTCCTAAAGCTGCTGCGTTTGCAACAGGAACCATAACATACATCTCTGAAACATCAAGGTAAATCTTATAATAATAAACAAGTTCGCCTTTAAACTCTTTCTTAAAAATTTCAGTGATTTTTCCAACACCCTGACTTGGGTATACGATTTTTTGATTAATTGCAAATTCTGTTTTTGGTTTAGCCATAGTTATATTATATCACAAATTTCATTCAGTTTCAAACAGAACAAACTTTACGAAATTATAAAGCCTGTTCTGTCAGTTAAATTATTTTGCCGGGAAAAGTTTTTTAAAATCAACGAGAACTTCAGAAGAATCACGGCCGGAATTGATGTCTGTCATTTTGTTTAAGTTCCTGTAGAAATCAATAAGCGGCTCTGTTTCCTTGCGGTAAACTTCAAGGCGGTGTGTAATTGATTCAAGCTTGTCATCTTCTCTTGTGAAAAGTTCGCCGCCGCATTTGTCGCACTTGCCTTCAACTTTTGGAGGAAGGAATTTTACGTTGTAGTTTGCCTTACACTCTTTGCAAACTCTGCGGTTAGAAAGTCTGTCTATAATAAGCTGATTTTCAACTTCAAAATTTACAACCTGAACAGGAATGCCAAGTTTTTCAAAAGCCTGTGCCTGTGGAATTGTCCGTGGAAATCCGTCAAGAATAAAACCGTTTTTGCAGTCATCTTTCTTAAGGCGGTCTTCAACAATTTCAAGAACAACGTCATCGCTTACGAGTCCGCCTGCGTCCATTATAGCCTTAACTTTTTTTCCAAGTTCAGTCTGATTTTTAATATTTTCTCTGAAAATATCTCCTGTAGAAATTTGAGGAATCTTGTATTCTTCTGCAACTTGTGCTGCCAATGTTCCTTTGCCTGCTCCTGGTGGTCCTAAAAAAATAAAGTTCATTTTTTCTCCTATGAATTTCTTCTGCTTCTAAAGTGAAGCGCTGTGATAAGAAAGTCTGCAACGCAAACTAAGCTTTTAAAAAAAGCATAATAATTTTACACTAGAATGAGTTTATTTTCAATTGAATAAAAGCCATGGAATTTTTCCAGCTGAATGTCTGTCTTGCGGCTGCATTAAGTAAAACAGATGAAAGCTTTTCAATTTCATTTTCAGAAAGATAAGATGCGGCTTTTTTTCCGTAAGCTGAATTGTGCGTGTCAAACCATTTTGCAATTTCTTCTTTTGAAAGGCGGCGCTTTTCCGTAAGGCTTTCCAATTTAACTTTTACTTCAAAATTTTCCTGTTGAAAAATTTCTTTAATGGAATTTTCGTTCCAGTTAAAAAGAGAAGAACTGCTGTCTGTAAAAAAATCTTCGTCGCAGAGTTTAAGTTTTTCAATTAAAGGAGCACATTCTTTTTTTTCATTTTCGGAAAGAAAAACCTGCTGTTCAAAAAGCGAACTTATCTTTTGTCCGTAACATGGAATGCGTTGTGCTATTAAAATTACAACATTGCTGCTGAAAAAGTTTTTTGCATTGTTTAAAATTAAAGCTGTATTTTTAATTTCTTCTTTTGAAGAAAAAATGTCTCTGAAAAAAATGCGGTCAAAAATCATCTGGGGAATTTTTTTCAGCGTAAGGCAAAATGCATTGTCCTGCTGAAAATTTCCTTCTGCCTGCACAAGAATGTTCTGTTCAACTAAATCTAGTGTCCTGCTGTACTGGCTTAGAATTTCCATTCCTTTTTGAGAACGGCATACTCCGCAAACTGCCCCTTCAGGAGTTTTTCTCTGCAAGTCAAAAAGTAAAAGTGCATCGTCAGCATTCCACACAAGGCAGCGGTGATGACGGAGAAGTTCAGCCTGGTATTCAAGTTCATTGCGTATTTCAAAAAGAAGCTGTGCTTTGTTTGAATCAAGACGGGCCCGCCAGGAACGCTCTGCTTTGTCCAGAAGTGCATTTGTTTTTTTATTTTCAGGCGAGTAAGTAAGGTTTTCTTCTTTAGGCTTAAACCACTGGGAATGTTTGTCCAGCCACCACTGGCTTAAAGTGTCGGCACAACTTTTTGCTGTAGCAGAACGCTGATGTTCATTTTTTAAGTGAGTGTTTTCAGAAAAATTTTTGTACTCTTCTTCAAGTAAAGTTGCAATTTGAATTTCCCTGCGGCTTAAAACTTCGTCACGGATTTTTGCTTCATAACCTTGAGTTGAAGGATTGTAAAAAACTTTTCCCGTTAAGTTTCCCGGAAGATACTGCTGTGCAACCCAATGGTCTTTGTAAGCGTGAGGGTACATATAACCTGTTCCATGACCGAAACCTTCTGCATCACGGCTGGAATCTTTTAAATGATTTGGAACGTCAGCATCCTGAGTTTCCACAGAATGAAGTGCATCAAAAAATGCCATGCTTGAATTTGACTTTGGTGCAGTTGAAAGATAAAGCGCAGCGTGGGCAAGAAAATATCTTCCTTCAGGAAGTCCCACTCTGTCAAATGCAGCGGCACAGTTTTCTACAACAGTTATTGCGTTTGGATCAGCAAGTCCCGTATCTTCGCAGGCAGAAATCAACATTCTTCTGAAAATAAAGTGAGGATCTTCTCCGGCTTTTACCATTCGTGCCAGCCAGTAACATGCAGCATCAGGATCACGTCCTCTCAGGCTTTTTATAAATGCACTGATTATGTCGTAGTGATAATCTCCGTCCCTGTCGTAAAGTACAACTTTTTTCTGAATTGATTCTTCGGCAGTTTCCTTGCTGATGTAAATTTCTTCTCCGTAAGCAGGCGGCCATTTTTCAGGTGTAGTCTCAACGGCAAGTTCAAGGGCATTAAGCAAAGACCGGCAGTCTCCGTTTGCAGTTTCAACTAAATGTTCAAGAGCACCTTCTTCAAAAGTAACGTTGAAATTTCCGTAGCCACGTTCTTTGTTTTTAAGTGCCTGATTTGCTGCCTTAAGTAAATCATCTTTCGTCAAAGGCTTTAACTGAAAAACACGGCTTCTTGAAACGAGAGCTTTGTTTACTTCAAAAAACGGATTTTCCGTAGTTGCGCCAATTAAAATGATAGTGCCGTTTTCAACCCAAGGCAAAAGTGCATCCTGCTGGCTTTTATTCCACCGGTGAACTTCATCTACAAAAAGGATTGTCTTTCTGTTGTAAAGTTTCCGCTGATCTTCCGCATTTGAAATTGCTCCGCGAATATCAGCCACACCTGTAAGAACTGCATTTAAAGTAATGAATGCTGATGAAGTGTGATTTGCTATAACTCTTGCAAGTGTAGTTTTTCCAGTTCCAGGCGGACCGTAAAAAATAACTGATGTAAGCTGATCTGCTGCAATTGCCCTGCGCAAAAGCCTGCCTTTTCCCACAATGTGATCTTGTCCCACATATTCATCTAAAGTTTTAGGTCTCATTCTTGCGGCTAAAGGTTCATGAGAAAATTTATCAGATGGATTGTCGAATAAGTCACTCATTTGTCTGGGGAAAATCAGTTTCCGTTAGATGATGTATTTGAAGTGCCGTCTCTGTTCCATTTGCCTCTTCCAGGATAATAAGCGTAAAGTCCGGTTTCGTCCCAGCTGTCTGAAGAACCGCTTACAGAACCGTAAATAGTTGAAGTGCAGTATTCGTCACCTTCGCTTTCGTTTAAGTCAGGATTAAGAACAAAAACTTTGAAACAATATTCTGTAATAATTGACTCGCCGTTATTCTGGCTTGGGAATGCAGCACATTTTGTGTACGGAATTTTATCGATGGAAGTTGAATCACCTGTTGAAGAAAGAACTACTCTGTGAAGCCCTGAAGTTGAACCTACGAGCAGATAATTTTTTGTAACGGCAAGAGAAAGAATTCCGCTGGCATCACAACTTGTAGAAACTGCTGCTTCTGAATCAAGAGTAAAGCCTGTTATTTCACTTCCTGATGATGTGTATGTTCCGTAACCGTTTGCACGATAAATTTTTGAATCAGTAGAAACTCTGTTGGAAGAATTAGTTGTAGTTGTAGTGTAGTAAATGTATTCGTCATTGGCAGTCATAGTGTAGTAACCGCTGAAATAAGTCTGTCCGTTTTTCGGGAAGTAAACTGCGGAAATTGTGTCTGAACCGGTGCCGTTTGTTCCGTCAGGAATAAGCTGGGGCTGGTTTGTGCCGTTTAATTTGTAAACATGGAATGCCTCGTCATCATCACTGTAAAGATTTACGTAAGCTGCTCTGTCTGCACTTTCTACAGCCTGATTGTCGAAAATAATCCTTATGTTGGAAGATGTAGTTGCTGAAATTGAAGTACAGTCTATTTCTTGCCATGAAAGACCGCTTGATGGATTTGTAGGAATTTCTGCAGCATAGATTTTTCTGTATTTGATTTTATTTACGCCGCTTGAATTTTCGTACCAGAAAAGTGTAAGTGCATAAATGTAGTCTGAATCTGAAGCAATGTAATTTGTTGTAGCAGGAACGTAATCAATTGCGTAAGTTGAAGGCGTATTTGTTTTGTGCCACTGCCTGTTTTGAAGACCAGTTTCCGTGCTTGGCTTGTTTGTCTTATAGTAAATTTTTCCGTTTGAAAGATAAATGTAATCTCCTGCACGGATGATTGAATAAATGTCGCCGTTTATTCCCCATGATTCAAGTTTAACTTCCTTGTTTATCTCTTCGTAAATGCTGTCATGACATGAAGTAAGGCAGAGTGCCGAAAGCGAAAGTGCAGAAGCAAAAATATATTTAAATAACTTTTTCATTTTAACTCCAGAAATTAGAAATAATAGCGGGCTGCTACAGAAACAGTCATAAACTGTCCGTAAAAATTTTCTCCCTTATCGTAAAGCTTGCAGAACTGCGGCATGAACATATAGGCAACTTCAGCGCCGGCAGACCAGTTTTCTGCAATCCTGTAATGAATGCCTGCTTCAGGTTTTAAAACTAAGCCTGGAAAATAATTGTAGTTGTTGTAAGCTTCCCATGCACCGCCAATGTTCATGGTAAGGGGAAATTCAAATCTTTTCCATGAAGGCTGCCATGTTATTGAAGCAAGAATAGGAACGTAATTGAAAATGTGGCTTCCTATTGTAACGTTAAAGCCGAAACCTATGTCAAAACCAAGCGCAACCTGGTCAAAAATAAACGTGTGGTATCCTAAAGTGCCCATTCCGCCAATGCTAAGCTGGTGATTGTCATTAAAAAGACTCTGTACGTCAGGAAAGTTAAGCGGCGCAACTGCTCCAAGGGAAAGCTTTATGTACTGATCTCCTGCCATTGTTTTGAAAGAATCCTGTTCAAACTGAAAGTAGTCAGAATTATTTTCGTTTTCCTTACTGTTCTGGGCATAAACCGGTATTGTGCATAAAAGTAATGTACAGACTAATGGGGCTAAATGTTTCATGATTCCTCGCTATAGTAATTTGTAATTTTTTTTATTATTATTATTAACTGATTGAAAAAATATATCACTTTTTTAAATGATGTTTCAACATATAAAAAATATATAGTCAGGAAGGTTACAATATGAGCGCAGTTATTATTGACGGAAAAGCTATTGCTTCAAAAGTAAAATCTGATGTTGCTGCTAAAGTTAAGGAGTTAAACGAAAAGGGTATTCAGCCTTGTCTTGCCGTTGTTTTAGTGGGAGATAATCCTGCCAGCGTAAGTTACGTTACGGGAAAAAGAAAAGCTTTAGCCGAAGCCGGAATGGTAGACAAAAGCGTTATCCTGCCTGAATCAGCTTCAGAAGAAGAAGTTCTTTCACTTATAGACAAATTAAATAATGATAAAACAGTTCACGGTATTCTTGTACAGCTGCCTTTGCCATGTCACATTGATGAAAAGAAAGTTACAAATGCAATCGTTCCTGAAAAAGATGTAGACGGATTTCACCCTGTAAACGTAGGAAAGCTTGTAACTGGCGAAGATGGATTTTTGCCTTGTACTCCAAACGGAATCACAGTGATGCTTAAGGAAATGAACATTGAAACTTCAGGAAAAAATTGCGTTGTTGTAGGAAGAAGCAACATTGTAGGCAAACCAATGGCTCTTTTGATGATTCGTAAGGAATTTAATTCAACAGTTACGATATGCCACACAGGTACGAAAAATCTCGGTGAATACACGAAAAATGCAGACATCCTTATTGTTGCCAGCGGACACGTTAACACAGTTACGGCAGATATGGTAAAGGAAGGTGCAGTTGTAATTGATGTAGGCGTAAACAGAATTCCTGACAGTTCAAAGAAAAGCGGTTTCCGTCTTGCAGGTGATGTAGAATTTGAAACTGTAAAGGAAAAAGCTTCATATATAACTCCAGTTCCAGGCGGAGTGGGTCCTATGACTATTGCAATGCTGATTTTCAACACACTTAAGTCAGCAGAACGCTCTTTGTAAACATTTGTACTGAACGGTTATTTTATTTATGGTAGATATTCAGAATTCTTTGGATACAAGGGAAATTCCTTTAAAAAAAGTAGGAATTAAAAATCTAAAATATCCTGTAAACGTACTTGATAAAAATAAAGGTACTCAGGCAACGACGGCAACTGTAAACCTTTTTGTAAATCTTCCTCACGACTACAAGGGAACACACATGAGCCGCTTTATTGAAATTTTCCACAATCACTATGAGCAGCTTGGAATGAAGCAGTTTCTTGGAATGTTGGAAGAAATACGCACTGCTCTTGATGCACAGAAAGCTTTCGGTTCAATGAGTTTTCCCTTTTTTATGGAAAAGCAGGCACCTGTTTCTAAAGCAAAAAGCATTATGAAATACGACTGCATTTACGAAGGTGAAGTTTCAGTTGATTCAGATGGAAAAAAGAAAGAGAATTTTTTTCTTGAAATAAAAGTTCCCGTAACTACAGTTTGTCCCTGTTCAAAAGCAATAAGCCAGTACGGTGCCCACAATCAGCGTGGAGTTGTAACTGTAAAACTTCAAAACACAAGCCTTTTCTGGATTGAAGACGTAATTGAAAAAATTGAATCTTCTGCCTCTGAAGGTTTGTACAGCATTTTAAAGCGCCCTGATGAAAAATTCGTAACTGAACACGCTTACGAAAATCCCCGTTTTGTAGAAGACGTTGTAAGGGAAGTTTATCTTGGTTTAAAGGAATTTTCCCTTTGCGAAAAACCATTCAGCTGGTTTAGCGTAGAATGTGAAAACTTTGAAAGCATCCACAACCACAACGCCTATGCTTACACGGAATTTAATTGCGGACTTTAAGCTTAGCTTACCGACAGACTTTGATTTTTATAAAAACTAAACTTGGAGAAAATCATTCAGATGAAATATTTTTTTGAAACTTACGGCTGTGAAATGAATATTGCAGAATCTGCTTCTGTAGAACAAATCCTTATTTCAAGAGGCTGGACAAAAGCTGAAAACTGCGAAAGTGCAGATATGGTTGTAATAAACACCTGTTCCGTACGTGCTACTGCTGAAACAAGAATATTCGGTCGACTTGGATTTTACACTGGATTAAAAAAAGTCCGCAGCAAAGACAAAGATGCAAAGCTTAAAAGTGAAGAAATGAAAAAAGCTGTAGACTTTGTAAATGAAAACGGAATTGTTCCCCTTAAAATTGTAGTAATGGGCTGCATGGCTGAACGTCTTTTAAAAACTTTGCAGAAAGACTGGCCTTGTGTAGATTACGTTGTAGGAACTTACGCCAAAAACAAATTCGGTGAAATCATTACTGCTGTAGAAAACAACGAAACCCTTGCTGAAATTGAAGAAGAGCCTGTCTATTCTTTTGCAGAAACAAGTTACGAAGAAGGAGCTTTTTCTACATTCGTTCCGATTATGCATGGCTGCAACAACTTCTGTTCCTACTGCATTGTACCTTATGTTCGCGGAAGGGAAGTAAGCCGTCCACTTGTTCAGATTTTAAATGAACTTGATATTCTTTCAAAGCGCGGAGTAAAGGAAATTACACTTTTAGGTCAGAACGTAAATTCTTACAAAGGAACAGATGAAAAGGGAAATGAAATTAATTTCCCAAAACTTCTGCAGAAAATAAGTTCTCACCTTGACAGCACAAAATCTTCAATAGAGTGGATACGTTTTGAATCAAGTAATCCTAAAGATTTTTCTGATGAACTTATTGACGTAATTGCCGCAGACAGCCATATATGCAAAGGGCTTCACATTGCAGTCCAGCACGGTTCAACTAAGATTTTAAAGGCAATGAACAGAAAATACACAAGGGAAAGTTACCTTGAACTGATTGGAAAGTTAAAGTCAAGAATTCCAGATCTTGTCCTTTCCACTGACATTATGCTTGGTTTTCCAGGAGAAACTCAGGAAGATGCAGAAGAAGTTTTAACTTTAATGGAAGAAGTTAAATATGAAAGTGCATTTATGTACTATTATAATCCTCGTGAAGGAACACCGGCTGCCAGGATGGAAAATCAAATTCCTTTGGAAGAAAAGAAAAAGCGCCTCCAAAAAGTTATAGATCTTCAGCTTAAAATTCAAAATGAAGTAATGACAGGCCGTGTGGGAAAAACAGTTAAAGTTCTTGCCGACATTATAAGCCGTGACAATAAAAGTGAACTTCTTGGCAAAACAGAGCAGAATGAAAGGGTTGCATTTGCAGGAAGCCCTTCTCTAATAGGAAAGTTTGTAACTGTTCACATTGATTCCTTAAACGGAAATACATACAGAGGCACACTCTGCACTTGATTTTACGGCATCTACAGAAAGCTCTCAGAAAGCACACATAAGGTACGATAGCAGGACTTTCCGTGTTGAAAACAGATTTTTTCAGTTGTATAATAAAGTGATATTCTGAAACGGAGATATTTATGAAAAGATTTATTGGATTACTTTTACTTATTGTTTTAATCGTTGTAATTGCAGGATTTAACTTACAGAACACATGCAACATCTGGATAATAAAAACTTTTAAAGGAATACCTGTATTTTACGCTTTGTTGGCATCATTCATTTTAGGAGTTTTAGTAACAATTCCAATTATGCTTGTTTCAAACGGCGAAAAATCTAAAGCTAAAAAAGAGAGCAAGTCAGAAAAAGAAATCAAGTCAGAAAAAGAGCAGGAAGATGAAAGCTTAGGCGAAAAAACTGATTCGAAAAGCGACGGCATAGAAAAATGAAAAAAATATTCTGTTTTTTCCTTACATTGATTTTTACAGTTGCTGCTTTCAGTGAAACATTAAAAAAAAGTGCAGAAACTTTGCGCAAGGAAAGTCTGGAATGTGACACAGTGCAGGAAAGCATAGAATATTTGAAAAATCATATGGAAGAATGTGCTTCGGCTGCAGATAAAAGGTCGCTTCTGTATTTTCTTGGAACATTGCAGGAACAGTTAGGAGTTTACACAGATGCAAGCCACTCTTACGCCCAAAGTGCAGGAATAAGTGCCGCCGATGCAAAAAATATGCCTAAAGTTACAACAGAGCAGCTTGTACTTGATGCAGTCAGGGCAAGTTTGTGTTCAGGTGATTACGAAACAGCAGACTCTTATTTAAACTCGGCAGTACGTTCTTCAAAAAATCAGGCAGTGCAGGCTTACATTACTTTGTACAGCGTATGGAGTTCATTGTGCAGGGCAGGCGAATACAGCGAAATTCAGGACACAGTTGCATTGCTTAAAGCTTACGTTACAATGGAAAGCTTAAAGCCTGTAAGACCGGAACTTCTTTTTACATTATGGTACATTACGGGAGAAAGGCCTTACGGTGAGACGCTTTTAAAAGATTATCCTGACAGCGCAGAATCCTTGATTGTAAAAGGTGAAGCTCAGGTTATGACGTCGCCGTTTTGGTATTTTGTGCCCAGAAAAAACGGCAGGGGAGAAAATTCAGCCGTTCCTGCAGAAACTAAAGCTGAAACTGAAACCGTTAAGAATACGCAAGAAAGTTCCACAAGCAAGCTTAATCTTATTGAAAGGGAAAATTCCGGGAAAAGAAAGTGGCAGCTGGGGCTTTTCCGTGAAAAGAAAAATGCCCTTGATTTAGCAGAAAAAGCAAGAAATGCAGGATTTGACGCTTACGTTTATTCTGAAAAAAGAAGCAGCGGAACAGTTTACTATATTACTGCAGTTGATGAAAACAGCGAAAAAACGACAGGCACTTTACTGAAAAATGCAGGCTTTGAATCTTATCCGATAGACTGAAACTGCTGAAATCGATTGAAACAACTGAAAATTAACAAAACAAATAGATTGTATCTTGTTAAAAAAATTACTATAATTGCCCATTATGTCAGAACGAAATGAAAAAGAATTATGTCATTGGGCAGATTTACAGGCTGCACGTATTTTAAAAGAAAAAGGCGATCTTGAATCTTATACTTGTGCTTCAGGAATTACGCCTTCCGGAACAGTTCATATTGGAAATTTCCGTGAAATTATTACTGTTGATTTAATTGTCCGTGCTTTAAGGGACAGAGGCAGAAACGTACGCTTTATTTATTCATGGGACGACTACGATGTTTTCCGCAAAGTGCCTGCCAATATGCCTGAACCTGAAGAGTTGGAAAAATATCTGCGTTACCCTATTACAATGGTTCCTGATACTTTTAAGCGTGATGAAAATTATGCACGTCATCATGAAGTTGATATTGAAGTTCAGCTTCCTCGTGTTGGAATTCATCCGGAATTTCTTTATCAGGCAAGCAGATACAGGGCAAACCGCTACACAGAAGGCATGAAAAAAGCAATGCAGAACCGTGAGCTTATAAAGCAGTGCCTTAATGAATACCGTGACGATGAACACAAAATGAAGCCGGAAGACGTTTACTGGCCTATAGCTGCCTTCTGCTGCAAGTGCAATAAAGACACAACTGAAATTACAGATTATGACGGCGAATACGGCGTTTCTTACAAATGCACAAGCTGTGGTCATGAAGAAAAAGGCGATTTACGTACATCTAAGGAATTTAAGTTAGGCTGGCGTGTTGACTGGCCAATGAGATGGAACGAAGAAAAAGTTGTATTTGAACCAGGCGGAAAAGATCACATAAGTCCTGGCGGAAGTTACGATACGGCTAAACTTGTTTCCAAAAAAGTGTTCGGCTGGGATGCACCTGTTACAATGAAGTACGACTTTGTTAAGCTTAAGGGCGTTCCTGGAAAAATGAGTTCTTCAAAAGGAAAAGTTATTTCTTTAGTTGATGCACTTGAAGTTTACCAGCCAGAAGTTTTGCGTTACATTTTTGCTTCTAACAAAGTTGATCACGAATTTTCAATCAGTTTTGACCTTGACGTACTTGCAATTTACGAAGCTTACGACAGAACAGAACGCATTGCATGGGGAATTGAAGAGCCAAAGGAAAAAGATCCTGCTAAAAAAGAAAGTATCATTCTCCGTGAAAAACGCATTTATGAATTAAGTCAGATTGAAGGAATGCCGGAAGTTCAGCCTTATCAGATAAGTTTCCGTATGCTTACCACATTGCTTCAGACTTATTCCGGAAATATTGATGAAGTTATTGCTTCCCTTAAGGATATAAAACCTGAACAAGTTGAATGTCTTAAGCGCCGTGCAAAGTGCGCATGGTATTGGATTACAGAAAGTGCTCCTGACTGTGCCGCTGATATGTGTTTCCGCTTAAGGGACGACGGAAGTAAAGCTGATGATATTACAGGCACAATGCTTACTGCTGTTCAGAAAGTTCGTGATGAAGTTGTACCTAATCTTGAAAATTATGCTCTGGACAAAGAATGTCAGCAGGCAATGTATGATATTGCTACCGGACTGGGTCTTGAAGCAAAAGCCCTGTTTACTGCAATGTACCATGCATTGATAGGAAAAGATCAGGGACCTCGTCTTGCAAACTTTATGAAGATTATAGGAAAAGAAAAGCTTCAGAAAATTCTTTCCGTTTACTGATTGCAGCAAATACCACACTGTGTTTTGTCACAGTGTGGTGGAGGAAAAATTACAAGCTGTTTTTTTCTACAATAAGCACGTCAAAAGGCTTAAGTTCAACAGAAGAATTCTTTTCAAGGGATTTTCCTGTTAAAAGTTCCGTTCCTCCAAAAGGAATGTTTATCCGGGAATTTTCATTTCCTTCGTTAAGGATAAACACAAAGCGCTTTCCTTCTGTATTTACACGTTCCGTTGCTTCAATATTCTTTGTATAAGGCAATATTTGGTTAACGCCTGCTTCTTTTGCAATTTCAAGAATAAGTTCAGGAAGAATTTCACTTTCGTTTTTAAAACAGCTTCCTACATACCAGGCTTTTCCTTTGCCGAAAGAATTTTTTGTAATTACAGGAGTGCCTTTGTAAAAATCACTTCCGTAAGTTGCAATAACTTCTGCTCCTTCAGCGTGAATTACATCACATAAAATTACAGCCTGTTCGCTTCTGCCTTTTAAATTTTCCGAAAGTTCATTTTTGAAAACAAAGGAATTTGACTTGCCCGGAAGAAGTGCATCTGTTTCTTCAGCCCAAATGCCGCAGACTTTACGCAATTCTCCTGGATATCCCAGTGCGGTAACAAGATCATTTTCATCAGTCATGCCGCTCATAACTGTAGTTAAAAAAGTTCCGCCGTTTTCTGTAAAGTTCTTTATTTTTTCAGCATTTTCATGAGATACCATATAAAGTGCTGGAGCAATTATAACTTTGTACTTGCTGAAATCTTTGTCTGGAGAAATAACGTCTACAGGAATGTTCTGTTTGCAGAATGCATCGTAATACTTGTAAACTTCGTCAGTGTACTTGAAATCAACAGAAGGACCTGAACTGAACATAACGCCCCACATACAGTTCCAGTCAAAAAGTATTGCCGTTTCCGCCTGCTGAATGGAATTTAAAAACTTATCTGAAAGAGCATAAAGTTCTTTTCCAAGTGCAGCTGTTTCTTTAAAAACCCTCGTTTCAGTTGAAGGATAGTGATCAATTACTGCACCGTGAAATTTTTCACAACAACCACGGCTTCTTCTCATCTGGAAAAACATAACTGTATCAGCACCGTGAGCAATTGCCTGATAGCTTAAAAGTCTCATAAATCCCGGCTTTTTCAGTGAATTGTAGGGCTGCCAGTTAGTAACGCCTGGTGTCGATTCCATTAAGCAGAACGGCTTTTCCGGTTTAAGTCCTCGCATAACTTCATGCTTGAATGCAGTGTTAGTGTATGAATCCTGTGGAAAAGGATAATTGTCCCAGCTTATGAAATCCATGTAAGGAGCAAATTTGTTGTAGTCAAGTTCAGGGTAAGTTGACATAAGGTTAGTGGTGATTTTTGCATCAGGAAGAACGCTGTGAATTGCATCAGCTTCCATTCTGTACATATTTACAATGCCTTCTGTGTTGAATCTGTAGTAATCAATTGTCTGTGACTGAACGTTTGTGTGGATATTGTTCCATCTTTCGTTTATGTGGCTTGGAACCTGAATTTCGTCCCAGTTGTAGTAAGTGTGGCTCCAGAATGATGTGTTCCATTTTTCGTTAAGGTTTTCTATAGTCTGATATTTATTTTTCAGCCATTGATGCCATGCCTTTTTGCAGTTGTCGCAGTAACACAATCCGCCGTATTCATTTGAAATGTGCCATGCAAGAATGTTTTCTCTTTTGCCGTAACGTTCTGCAAGTTTTTTTGCCAAAAGCGGTGCGTATTTTCTGTAAGTGGGGCTGTTCGGGCATGAGTTGTGCCGTGAACCGAATGTGTGCTTTCTGCCGTCTATGTCAACACGAAGAATGTCTGGGTAGCGTTTTGCCATCCATGCAGGGTGTGCCGCAGTTGATGTTGCCATGCAGATTTTCATGCCTTTTTCGCTGACCATATCAACAATTCTGTCTAAGTCTGAAAAGTCGTATGTGTCCTCCTGTGGCTGAAGTTTTGCCCAGCTGAATACGTTTAGAGTAACTATATCAATGCCTGCTTTAGGAAGCATTTCCATGTCACGCTGCCTTTCTTCCAGGCTCCATTGTTCAGGGTTATAGTCGCCGCCGTACAAAATCTTGTTTACTGATGGATTGTTTATCATGATTCCTCCGTAATGAAAACCTTTTCATAAGTATAACTCAGTTTTAGCCTATTACATTGTTTTGTTCAACACTTTTTGCTTTTATTTTGTCTTGATGCGGCGCCTGTTCTTGACGGGAAGTGTATGCTTTACGAGAGGGGCTTTGCAGGGAAGCGGAAGGTTTAAGTTTTGCTGCTGGAACTTTGGAAGAAGAGTGTGCGCTTACGTGCAGTGTCTTGGAAGAAGATGCAGCTCTTGCTCAAGTACGCCGGGCGACGGCGCTTGTTCTTGCGAAGAATTGTATGCTTTGCGAGAGGGGGTTTGTAGGGAAGTGCGGGCTTTGAGTTTTGCTGCTGGAACTAAAAAAGAAGAGTGAAAACTTACGTACAGCTTGGCTGGAATAAGTTGCAGCTGTTTGGCAAGTACGACCGGGCGGCGGCCAACATCATCAACTTAAGACCTAAAAAGATGGTTTGAGATTGCAAGCATATTTG
>CAMCRZ010000026.1 GCA_945877425.1 uncultured Treponema sp. | reverse complement strand
AATGTATTTTTAATTTTTTAAATAGTGGCTTTCTTAAGTTGATGATGTTGGGCGGCGGCGCCCTGTTTTTGCGAAAAAGTGTTAACTTCTTCCACCACGCTTTGCAGATAAGCCAAACCTTTAACTTCAGCAGCCAGCTCTAATAAAGAACAGTGTGCTCTTCCACGAAGCCGCATAAAATAAGATGCAACCCCTGGTCAATCACCCGCCGTCCAATCTCCTTCACCTACCTTGAAAAAAAAAACAATGCTTTATATAATCGTGCTGTATATTTATAGAGATTTATTTTTGTATAATCGCATAAATATTCAAATTTTTACTGTGAGGTTTTTTATGGCAGACGAAATGATTTCAAATGGTTTTTTAGACAAACTTTCAAACCTTGCTGAAAATAATGATCCAATCGATTCTTCTCTTTATGCGAAATATGATGTAAAACGCGGCTTGCGCAATTCAGACGGAAGAGGCGTACTTGTAGGTCTTACAAAAATCGGTGACGTTGTAGGTTACGAAATCAACAGTGAAGGAAAAAAAGTTGCTGTTCCAGGACGATTGCTTTACCGCGGATACAACGTAGAAGACATAGTTCATGATACACAGAAGAACAGTCAGTTTGGATACGAACAGTGCGTTTATCTTCTTTTATTCGGTGAACTTCCTACAAAAAGCCAGCTTGAAGAATTTAACGAATTCCTTGGCAGCTTAAGAACTTTACCGCCTAACTTTACTGAAGACATGATAATGAAAGCACCTTCCAGCGACATTATGAATAAAATTGCAAGAGGAGTTCTGGCATCATACTCATACGACCCTGATCCTGAAAATCGTGAAGTACCTAACATTCTCCGTCAGTGTATAGAACTTACTTCACGCTTATCAACACTGGCAGCATACGGATATCAGGCAAAAAGGCGCTACTATGACGGAAAAAGTATGTACATACACAATCCGCTGCCGTCATTGTCTACAGCAGAAAATTTCCTCCGTTTAATCCGTTCTGATAAAAACTACACTCGTCTGGAAGCAGAAATTCTTGACCTTTCACTTGTCCTTCACGCAGAACACGGTGGCGGAAATAACTCATCTCTTACAGTTCACGTAGTTTCTTCTGCTGATACAGACACATATTCGGCTATTGCAGCAGCAGTGGGTTCACTTAAGGGCCGTCGTCATGGCGGTGCAAATATCCGTGTTATGGAAATGATGGATGATATAAAAGCCAATGTTTCTGACTGGAGCAACGAAAAAGAAATCGGTGAATATCTTAGAAAAATTGCAAGGAAAGAAGCATTTGATCATACAGGACTTATTTACGGTCAGGGTCATGCAGTTTACACAATAAGTGACCCTCGTGCAACTCTTCTTAGAGACAAGGCAGCAGAACTTGCAAAAGAAAAAGGCTGTGAAGAGGAATTTAACCTTTACAGAATAATTGAAAAACTTGTTCCTACAGTTATAAGCGAATTCCACGGCTCAGAAAAGAAAATCTGCAGCAACGTTGATTTTTACTCAGGATTCGTCTACACAATGCTTAACATTCCTAGAGAACTTTACACACCGCTTTTTGCCGTAGCAAGAATTGCAGGATGGAGCGCTCATAGAATAGAAGAAATTGTTGCCGGAGGAAGAATTTATCGTCCTGCATACAAAAATGTGGGCGGCGAAAGACCTTATGTTCCTATGGAAGAACGTCACGATAATGCATGATTTGCAAAAAAAATCAAAAAATGTTGACGATTTGCATTTATTTTTATTATCTTTTACTTAACAAATGATACAGGAATAAATCAATGAACGAAGAAAACAACGAAACTGTAGAGCAAAATGAAGAAACACAATCTCAGGCTTCACAGGAAAAAGTAGAAGAACAGACTGAAACTTCAGAAACAGAAACTGCTCAGGAAAGTACTGCTTCAGAAAATGAAGGCATTGCAGAAAATCCACAGGCTGAACAGCCAAAGTCTGAGCTTGAACTTGCAAACGAAAAAATTGCTCAGCTTGAAAAAGAAAATGCTGAATTAAAAGATCAGGTTTTACGTCGTGCGGCAGATTTTGACAATTACCGTAAGCGTATGATTTTAGAAAACCAGGAAGCAAGGGATTTTGCCAACACAAGTCTTTTAAAGGATTTGCTTGACAGTCTTGACAACTTTGACAGAACAATTCAGGCAGCGGAAACTGCAACTGATCCTAAAACAATTGCAGACGGAATCAGCATGATTAACAAATCTATGGTAAGTATGCTTGAAAATAAGTACAACCTTGTTTCTTACGGCTCACAGGGCGACGCTTTTGACCCTGAACTTCACGAAGCAATCGGCTCTGTAGAAGAAGAAGGCGTTACAGAACAAACATTGAAAGATGTTTATTTAAAAGGATATAAGCTTAAAGACAGAGTAATCCGTCATGCAAAAGTAAGGGTTTCTGTTCCAAAAGCTTAATATAAAAAATTTAAGAGGATGTCTAAAAGTTCCGTCATTCTAACTTAACAGACAGCCCCTTGTGTAATAGAGGAAAATAAAATGGGAAAAATTATCGGTATTGACTTAGGTACAACAAATTCATGTGTTGCAGTTATGGAAAACGGTTCTCCAGTAGTTATCCAGAACTCTGAAGGATTCCGCACAACTCCTTCCATTGTAGGTTTTACAGCAAAAGGTGACCGTGTAGTAGGTCTTCCTGCTAAAAATCAGATGGTAACTAATCCAAAAAATACAGTTTATTCAGTAAAGCGTCTTATCGGTCACAGATATAACGAACTTTCGGGAGAAGCAACAAAGCTTCCTTATACAATCGTTGATCACGGAGAAGATGTTCGTGTTGAAGTAGAAGAAGCCGGTGCAAAAAAACAGTTCAGCCCTCAGGAAATTTCAGCATTTATTCTCCAGAAAATGAAGAAAACTGCAGAAGATTATCTTGGCGAAACAGTTACAGAAGCAGTTATTACAGTTCCAGCTTACTTTAACGATGCACAGCGTCAAGCTACAAAAGATGCAGGTAAAATTGCAGGTCTTGACGTAAAGAGAATCATTAACGAACCAACTGCAGCTTCTCTTGCATTCGGTTTTGACAAAGATCAGAAATCAGAAAAGACAATTGCCGTATACGATCTTGGCGGCGGTACATTTGATATTTCTATCCTTGAATTAGGTGACGGCGTATTCGAAGTAAAATCTACAAACGGAAACACTCACCTTGGCGGCGACGACTGGGACCGCTGCATTGTTAACTGGCTTATAGACGGATTTAAGGCAGAAACAGGAATTGATCTTTCTAAAGATGCGATGGCACTTCAGCGTCTCCGTGATGAAGCAGAAAAGGCAAAAATCGCACTTTCAAATCAGTCTTCTACAGACATAAACCTTCCGTTCATTACAGCTGATGCAACTGGACCTAAACATTTACAGCGCAACTTAAGCCGTGCAGACTTTGAAAAAATGACAGATCACCTTTTTGAAGCAACTCGCGAACCATGTCTTAAGGCACTTAAAGATGCAGAAGTTTCAGCTGATAAAATAGACGAAGTTCTTCTCGTTGGCGGTTCTTCACGTATGCCTAAAGTTCAGGAAATAGTTAAGTCAATTTTCGGAAAGGAAGGAAGCCGTTCAGTAAACCCTGATGAAGCAGTTGCAATCGGTGCAGCTATTCAAGGCGGTGTTCTTGCAGGTGATGTTAAAGACGTTCTTCTTCTTGACGTTACACCGCTTTCTCTTGGTATTGAAACAATGGGCGGAGTATTTACACGTCTCATTAACCGCAATACAACTATTCCTACAAAAAAGAGCCAGATTTTCTCTACAGCAGCAGACAATCAGACAGCAGTAAGCATCCATGTTCTTCAGGGTGAACGTGAAATGGCAGCACAGAACCGTACTCTCGGCAACTTTGACTTAACTGACATTCCACCTGCACCACGGGGCGTTCCACAGATTGAAGTTACATTTGACATTGATGCCAACGGTATTGTTCACGTTAGTGCTAAAGATATGGGAACTGGAAAAGAACAGCACATTCAGATTCAGTCTTCTTCAGGACTTAGTGATGCTGAAATTGACCGCATGGTTAAAGATGCAGAATTAAATGCAGATGCTGACAAGAAAAAGCGTGAAGCAATTGATGCCCGTAACGAAGCAGACAGTCTTGTTTACCAGACAGAAAAAACACTTAAAGACTTAGGTGATAAAGTTAGCGGCGGTGACAAAGAAAAAGTTGAAGCTGCAGTAAACGAACTTAAAGAAGCACTTAAAGGCGAAGACGTTGAAGCAATCAAGGCTAAGACAGAAGCACTTAAACAGGCATCTTACAAAATTGCAGAAGAACTTTACAAACAGCAGAATGCAAATGCCGGTGCTCAGGGTGCTCAGGGTGCTCAGGGGCCAAATCCTGGTGCTGATGCAGGAAACGCAGGAGCTTCTTCTGGTTCAGCAGGCGGTTTCGATAAAGGCAAGGCTGACGATGTTGAATATGAAGTTCACGACGATGACAAATAATTGAGTTAAAGCTCATTTTAAGCCTCCGTCAATTGCGGCGGAGGTGTTTTTTTAGTAAAATATTTAAAATATTTTTTTTAACAGGACAAAATCATGGCTGCAAAGCGCGATTATTATGAAGTACTTGGCGTAGAAAAAGGTGCTGATAAAGAAGCTATAAAAAAGGCTTACCGTAAACTTGCCGTAAAGTATCATCCGGACAGAAACCCTGGCAACAAGGAAGCAGAAGAAAAATTCAAGGAAGCTACAGAAGCATACGAAATCTTATCTGATGACCAGAAAAGACCTATTTATGATCAGTATGGTTTTGCAGGATTAGACGGAATGGGAGGCGCCGGACAGGGAGGCTTTAGTCATGCTTTCCATGATTTCAGCGACATTTTTGGCGGCGGCGGTTTTGGCGATATATTTGAAAATTTCTTTGGCGGAGGAAGCAGCCGTTCCCGCAGAAATGAAGATGACGGTGCATCTTTACGTCTTGATGTTGAAATTGATTTTAAGGAAGCTGTTTACGGCTGTAAAAAAGACATTCATTTTCATCATAAGGAAAGCTGCCCTGAATGTCATGGAACTGGCGGTGCATCCGGTTCAAGCAGAAAAACATGTTCTACTTGCGGCGGTTCAGGTCAGGTAAGAAGAAGTGCAGGCTTCTTTTCAGTTCAGCAGACTTGTCCATCTTGCGGCGGAAAGGGAACTACTATAGACAAACCTTGTCCAAGCTGCAGAGGTTCAGGTGTTTACGATAAAAACAAAACTGTAACAATTACAATTCCTGCAGGTGTAGACGACGGAAAGCGCATTGTTCTTGCTAAATTAGGTGATGCAGGCGTAAATGGCGGTGCTTCAGGAGACTTAATCGTAGTTTTAAGAGTTAAAAATGACAAATTCTTTGAACGAAGCGAATACGACTTGTACTGTGCAGTTCCTATTTCAGTTTCACAGGCAATTTTAGGTGCAGACATCAGTATAAAGACACTTGACGGAAGAAGCCTTACTATAAAAGTACCGTCTGGCACTACTCACGGAAAGCTTGTTCGCATAAGAGACGAAGGCGTTCCTTACAGCAATACAGGCAGAAAAGGTGATTTATACGTTAAGTTTATAGTTGAACTTCCTTCAAGAATAAGCCGTGATATGCAGCGTCTTCTTGAAGAATATGCAAAACTTGAAAAACCAACGACAACTCCGGATCTTATTCCTCTCGAAAAACTTGCAAAACAGTAATAAAGACATTTATCTGGGTGCATGACCGGTTGTGCGGAATGTGCATTCAGGTAACTGTTAATTTTTATAATTAAGTGTAGGAAATTCGCATTTTTACCGATAATATGATATAATAAACGAAAATTATTTTGAGGTATAAAATGTATCAGGCTAAGCGACGAACTGCCATATTAATTACGAATGTTATTTTAATAGCTGTACTTACATATATTGTAATAAACCTTATTCCTGCCATTAAAATAAACAGACGGCCTTATTCCATTGCCTTTACTTGCGGAACAGTAGGAATTGTTTTTTGCGTCATGACAATTCTTTCCAGAACACTTGCCCGCTTGGTTACGGAAAAAGTTGCAGAACAGTCTTTTGAAAGAGGCGAAACTTTAATACTTCATGATTTTATAGAAAAACTTAAATTCTGCTATTCTTACGATGAATTTTACCAGATTATTGCAGAAGTTCTTGAAATAGAAGGTGACTGTTCATGCCTGTACATTGATCAGGAAAAAGAATACATTCTTTACAACAGCCCTTCGTCTTTAACAACAAGCCCTGAAGTTACGGATAAAATCAGGCGTAACTACGGTAACAAAAAGCAGGACGGCATATACTTCCTTGGTGCAAATTACGGTGTTGTTACAAATCCAAAGCAAAGCCGCGGCTTCTTTATGATAAACAGCGGACATCAGTTTTTTATTTTCTGCCGTTATACAAAGCTTTTTGATTCTTACATTTACAATACTCTTTATGAAGAATTCAGCCGTTTCCAGAGCCGTGTTACTACAATTTCAGATCTTACGGAAATTTCTTCTCTTTCTAAGGAATGGAATCAGCTGGCAGAAACACAGCGTTCTTTCCTTCCGCCTGTAATGCCTGTAATTTCAAAGCTTTCAGTTGCAGCTTATTATCGTCCTCTCGTTAATGTTTCAGGTGACTATTACACTGTTCTTCCTATTTCTGAGACAAAAACCCTTCTCATGCTTGGTGACGTTTCCGGTAAAGGTCTTGCTGCTGCTCTCGTTATGGGTCTCGTTATGAATACAGTAAAGAACCTTGAAAATAAGGAAAATCTTGCCGGCGTGATTCAGGCTGTAGATAAAGCTATTAAAGGAATGAAACTTCAGGATAAATATACTGTTGTTTTCATTGGAATTGTTGATACAGAAAAAATGACAATCCGTTACGTAAACGCTTCCATGTCAGATCCGCTTATCATTACAAAATCACCTAACGGCTATAAAATCAAGCCGCTTACTTCAAACTGTTCTCTTGTAGGTATTATTGATTTGCCTGAAATTGAAGTTGCAGAACAAAGGCTTTTCAGAGGCGACGTTATTCTTATGGCTTCTGATGGTGTTTCCGAAGTTATGGACGACAAAGGCGTTGAACTTGGTACAACTAAATTATATCAAGAAACAATTAAGGCAAGTGCGGCTAAAACTCCAAATCAGTTTATAAATGATGTTGTTGAACTTGTATTATCTTATAGCGGCGGTAAAAAACTCCGTGATGACCTTACAATGATGGTTGCAAAGGTGGAGAGGTAGAGTATGATTTTTTTCCTGTTAAATGCCCTTCTTTTTGTAGTAGTTCTTGGACTTTCCTTTTCAGTAGATAGAAAAACTGTTTCGGAAAAAAATAATACTGCAATAGTAAATCTTATTATTACTCTTAGCGTTTTGTTTCTGCTTATGGCTCTTACAATCGGACTTTGTTTGTGGGGACCGAAAGAGCTTTCAAAACTTATTGCTAAAGTTACTTTTATGTTTATGGGCTGGTATTGTGTTGCAGCTTCATTGTACGTGGCTGAATTTCCAAAAAAGAAAAATAAATCCAAAACAATTGTTTCTTTAATTCAAGTTGCCCTGGACATTCTTGCTTTATATATGATTTTTGTCATTCCGGACGGATTTAATGCCGTAACTATTACATCTGGCGGTTATTTCCAGATTGTTTCGGGAAAAGTCATACCTTCTGGCATTCGTTACGTAACAAAATTCAATATTACATGGTTTGAACTTTACAGTTTTATCTTCTGCTTTATCATTCCTGGAATTGCATCAATTATGCTTCTCGTTAAAGCTGAACATGAAAAGTCTAAGCTTGAATGTCAGAAAATGCTTCTTACAGCCTTTGGTGTTGCAGCTTCATGGTTTTTGTTCCTTTACATCAGCCGTGCCTACATTTATCAGCCAATGGTTCGTTCCCTCATTATGTTCTGCTTCCTGCCTGAAATAGCATTTTTTGTTTTAGGCTTTACTGTTGAAGAAATGTGGAGCCGTCGTGGTGTTGTAAGAGCTGTTGCCCGATATTCAATCAGATATGCGCTTCCTGCTTTGTTAGGCGGACTTGCTTTCGTTTACTTCTGGCCTCTTCACAATGACTATCCGTCTTTGTTCCTTATAATATTCCTTTTCTGTTCATCTGTAATTACTTTAGTGTGGTACTATGTTGACAGGTTTATGCAAAAGCGTGACCTTCTTCGCGATAACTTTTACGCTTCTGCCTTTGAAGAAGACCTTTCTCAAATCAACTATGACGGTGAATCTCAAAGCGTTACGGAAACAACGTTTGAACTTTTCAAGAAATACCTTGACTGTTCTTCAATGAAAATTGTCATTAACACAGAAGGCGATGAATGGGAAACTGTTTATTCTTCAGACGGTTCTAAACTTGAAGTAAAGCCGAATTCCCTTGTTTTTGATACCCTCGTTGGAATGAATCATCCTGTTGTATTCAGGGAATGGGCAAGTCATTCTCAGGCAGTTTCGAATATCCGTGCCTTTATGCTTGAAATTCTTAACGCTTCAAATTCTGATGCATTTATTATGCTGAACGAAGGACGTCAGATTATCGGTATGATTCTTTTAGGCAAAAAGAATTCTGGCAACATTTACTCAGAATACGACTATGAAACTTTCAATAAACTGTATTCTAACTTTTTCGTTATTGGTTATTACGTTAAGAACATTATGAACGAAGCACTTATCGGTACAGTTAACCGTGAAATCCGTATGTCTGACCAGATTATTACTTCTATCCAGGAAAATATGGACGTAATAAACAATCCTAAGGCAGACGTTGGCTATCTTATGGTTCCTGCCCACAATATCGGTGGTGAATTTGTTGATATGATCCGCCTTAACAATACACGGTATATTTTTATTATCGGTGCATTAAGCGGTAAAGGAATTGCGGCTTCCATGAGCATGGTTATCCTTAAGTCCATTATCCGAACGTTCCTTACTGAAACTACAGACTTTAAGCAGCTTGTTGAAAAAGTAAACAACTTTATCCGTGAATCTTTGCCGAAAGGTACGTTCTTTGCAGGAACATTCGGTCTTATTGATTTTTCAACTGATACTTTGTACTACATTAACTGCGGTGCTCCTGCTCTTTTCCTTTACACACGTGCCTACAACAACGTAATTGAAATTCAGGGTGCAGGACGAATTCTGGGATTTGTTGAAGACATCGGCAGCCTTATCAAAGTAAGAAAAGTCAAGCTTGCAGAGGGCGATATGCTTCTTGCCTGTACAGACGGAATTATTGAATCAAGGTCGCTGCGTGGTGAAATGTTCGGTAAGTCTAGAATTCAGTCAACCTTTATGGAAAATGCAGGCTATCCTGCTTCAAAAATGGCTCAGTTTACTTACGATACGCTTAAGCATTTCTTATCAACTGAAGTTGAAGATGACATTACATTGTTTGTAGTTAAATATCACGGAGGAACTTGATGGATCAGTTGACTATAAAAGAAAAAGTTGGTGCCAATTACATTCTTCTTGAATTGAACGGTGCCGTAAATGCCTATACAATCAGTGAATTAAGTGAAAAAGTTTACAACTACATTCTTGATTCAAATGTTGTGCTTGACACTTCTGAAGTTACCCAAATGGATTCTTCCGGAGTAGGCGTAGTTATAGGCGGTCACAATGACGGACAAGGATGCGGTACAAAGCTTTTTGTGCTTAATCCTTCTGATTCTGTACACAGGGCGCTGGACAAAACAGGCTTTATGGACACTTTCAATATAATTCATTCCGTAACAGAGGTTTCTGATGCATAACTTTTCAGTTTATGCTTTTCTGGTTTTTGCTGTTTCCTGCAGTTTTGTTTCGTGCACGGCTAAAACTTTTGCAAAAGAAAGCGTACAGAAAAACGTAATTATTCAGCAGGCAGAAACAGACAGTGAAATGGAAAAGCTTGATTCAGTTCTTGCCGGAATGTCTGACCGTTTTAAAGCCGACGTTAAAATTTCTGACAAAAATGCTTTTTTAAAGGATTTGAAAGTTATTCTTGATGAAGACAAAAAATCAAATCCGGAAGATTTAAGTCTTTTTTCTTTGATTGATAAAAAACATTTTGTCGGAAAAGATTATGTGCCTGCAAATTTAATTCATCTTGAAAATAACGAATTTTACAAGGTAAATAAAAATTCATTAAGTTTAAGGCCTGAAGCTTACAATGCACTGACTGAACTTGCAAAAGCTGCCTGCAAAGACGGCGTAAAGCTTACAATCAGTTCAACTTACAGAAGCTACGAATATCAGGACAATCTTTTTAATTACTGGGTCAGTGTAGACGGTCTTGAAGAAGCTGAACGGGAAAGTGCAAGACCTGGAACAAGCCAGCATCAGCTTGGGTGTGCCTTGGATTTTGCTCCTGTTGACGACGCTTTTGCTCAGACTGAAGAAGGCAAGTGGGTTTACAAAAATGCAGGAACTTACGGCTGGAGCCTTTCCTTTCCGCAGAATTATGAAGATGTAACAGGATACCGTTGGGAAAGCTGGCACTTTCGCTACATTGGAGTTAACGCCTGTAATTTCCAGAAAAAGTATTTTGCAGATGTTCAGCAGTTTATGATTGAATTCATTGATGAATGGAAAAAATCATAAAGAGCACTTTACTTTTCAGTTTCATTTTCCAGATGTTTTGGGTTAAGCCCGAATTCTTCTTCCCGCTGATGAAGGCAGGAATCTTTTGGTTCAACGTGAATCATAACGGCATAAACTTCAGGCAGTTCTTTGCGGATAGCTTCTTCCACAAGTTCGGACAATTCGTGGGCTTCGTAAATTGAAAGTTCAGGATCTACTTCTACGTCTAAATCAATGTCGTAACTTCCTGCCATTTTTCTTATTCTTGCTCTGTGTGGATTTTCTACGCCTTTTACAGAAGTTGCTGCATCAAAAAGTTTTTTGTAAAGCGAACTGTCTGCGTTTCCGTCCATAAGTTCAAGATTCATCTGTGAAAAAAGAGAAAGTGCGTTTTTTATAACCCAAAGTCCTACTAAAGCTGCAACTATAGGATCAAGAACGGGGCTTTTAAAAAGTGAACTTACTGTTGTTCCTGTCAAAACTCCTGCAGAAAGTATAATGTCGCTTTTCATGTTAAGTGCATTGGCTTTAACCATTTCGCTGTCTGCTAATTTGCCGAAGAAAAACTGGCTTGCTGCAAGTAAGGCTTTTCCTGCTATTGAAATCAATGAAGCTATGATTGCAATTTTAGAAATTTCCGCAGAATATTCTCTAGAAATAATCCTGTTTATTGAAGTGAAAAAAAGCTGGCTGCCTGCGTAAAAAATTATAAATGCAAGAAGCATTGTTGCAACAGTTTCGGCTCTTCCGTGTCCCCAGGGATGCTGCTTGTCTCCGGGCTGTGAAACTATGGTGCTTACAAAAAGCGTTACTATTGCAATAAGTACGTCAGTTGAACTGTCTATTCCGTCGCCCACTACTGCCATTGAAGATGAAGTGTAACCTAAAATGATTTTTGTTATGGCAAGAACGGCATTTCCAAAAAGTGCAAATATTCCTGCAACACGTATATAGTGGGTTTTAAAATCTTTATTTTTTACGTCCATTTTTTTCTCCCCAAATTTAATTAGCTGGAAACATTTTAAGTTTTCAAGATGTTTTGTGACTTACATAATAATTTATTTTGCGCAGTTAGGATAAGGAAATTTTTGTTGCAGAAGATTAACGTGCGAAAATCAAGGTAAAAATCAGGGTAAAAATCATATAGCGTTTTAGGAAAAAAAAGTATAATATTTGTAAAACTATTTGTTTAAATGAGGGAAAAATGGAAAAGGAAACACAGTGCATTCATTCAGGATATGAACCTAAAAACGGTGAACCACGCATGATGCCGATTATTCAAAGTACGACTTTTAAATACGAAACAAGTGAAGCAATGGGCGATCTTTTTGATCTTAAGGCAAACGGATATTTTTATTCAAGGCTTCAGAATCCTACAACTGATATGGTTGCAAAAAAAATTGCTGCTTTAGAAGGTGGAACTGCTGCCATGCTTACTTCTTCAGGTCAGGCTGCAAATTTTCTTGCTGTCTTTAACATTGCAAATTCCGGCGACCATGTAATAGCTTCTTCTGCAATTTACGGCGGAACGTTTAATCTTTTTAACGTAACAATGCGGAAGATGAACATTGACTTTACTTTTGTTGATCCTGACTGCAGTGCCGAAGAACTGGAATCTGCATTTAAAAGCAATACTAAGGCAGTTTTTGGAGAAACAATTTCAAATCCTTCTCTTGCAGTTTTTGATTTTGAAAAATTCGCTGCAGCTGCTCATAAACACGGTGTGCCGCTTATTGTAGACAACACTTTTGCCACACCTGTAAACTGCCGCCCTTTTGAGCACGGTGCTGATATTGTAACTCATTCCACAACAAAATATATGGACGGCCACGATGCAACTATTGGAGGCGTTATAGTTGATTCAGGAAAATTCGACTGGCTTTCCAATGCTGAAAAATTTCCCGGTCTTTGTACGCCTGATGAATCTTACCACGGAATTACTTATGCACAAAAATTCGGAAAAGAAGGCGCGTTTATTACTAAAGCAACTTGCCAGCTTATGCGTGATTTCGGTGCAGTTCAGTCACCTGTAAATGCCTATATGCTGAACCTTGGGCTTGAAAGTCTGCCTGTAAGAATGGAACGTCACTGTTCAAATGCACTTACTGTAGCACGTTACCTTGAAAATCACAGCAAAATCTCTTGGGTTTTCTATCCTGGCCTTGAATCGAACAAATACTACAATCTGGCAAAAAAATATATGCCCAATGGAACTTGCGGCGTAATAAGTTTTGGCGTAAAAGGCGGAAGGGAAGCTGCAGGTATTTTTATGAAAAATCTTAAGCTCTGCACAATTGCCACACACGTAGCAGATGCACGTACATGCATACTTCATCCTGCAACTACAACTCACCGTCAGATGTCAGACGAGGAACTTAAGCAGGCTGGCGTAAGTTCTGATCTTGTGCGTCTTTCTGTTGGAATTGAAAACGTAAGCGATATAATTGCAGACATTGAACAGGCACTTGGTGCTATGTAATTTCAGTTTCAGTTTTTGCTTTTCCTGCCATTTCGATTTTGAATCAGAATAAGCTGAAAGCCTGAATCATCCTGTGGCTTAGCCGGAAGTCCCAGGGTGCAGTGTCTGTAAGAATTATGGGACTTGAATTCCACTGAAAAAATCAGATAAAATCTGAAAATATGATAAGCGGAATATTGCTTCTAATAGGTAGCCTCGGTTTTTTACTTTACGGTATGAAGTTAATGAGTGACGGCGTTCAGAAAAGTGCCGGTTCTCAGCTTCAAAACGCATTGAGCTTTATGACAGGAAACAGAATTTCAGGTCTGCTTACTGGCGTAATTGTTACAATGATTATTCAGTCTTCCGGAGCTACAACTGTAATGGTTGTTTCTTTCGTAAATGCAGGACTTTTAACACTTACACAATCTGCAGGTGTTATTTACGGTGCAAATATCGGAACAACAGTTACAGCCTGGATAGTTTCAATATTCGGCTTTAATTTTAAAATTTCAGCTTTTGCAATTCCGCTTTTTGGCTTCGGATACTTTTTGACTTTTGCGAAAAAATCAGGACTGAAAAATCTTGGTGAAGCAGTTATGGGCTTCGGGCTGCTGTTTCTTGGTTTAAGCGGACTTTCCGATGCATTTTCTTTTGACGCTTCAAAAATTCCATTTATTGCACAGCTTCAGAATTACGGCATTTTTTCCATAATAATAGGATTTTTTATAGGAATCGTCATAACGGCTTTAATGCATTCTTCCAGTGCATTTTCTGCAATCGTAATCACAATGGCTTACAACGGAATCATCGGCTGGGAAATAGCTGCATCCATGACTTTAGGAAGCAACATTGGTTCAACTATAGACGCCATACTTGCTTCAATAGGAACTAACGCTGATGCAAAACGTGCTGCTGTAATTCATGTACTTTTTAACGTAATAGGAACTATACTTGCACTTGTTTTCTTTACGCCTCTTCTTAACCTTGTTGAATTCCTTACGCCTACAGATAATATTGCAATCCGCATTTCCATGCTTCACACTGTATTTAAAACTTTGTGTACAATAATTTTCATTCCATGCGTTAAACAGATGGTTATTCTTTCCAAACTTATCATTAAAGACGACGCTTCAAAAGAAAAGCCTAAGAATTACGTTCTGGAATATCAGTCAAGCAGTACACTTTCGGAAAACCCTGCAGCAAGAATAGTCCGCCTTGAAAAAGAAATCCGTGACATGACAGATGTTGTAAGCGATATGTTTGACAGCATTCAGATTGGCTTTATGAGGCGCAACGAACAGTTCATTACAAGCTACATTCCTAAGCTGGCATTTCAGGAAGATTATTGCGACCAGATGCATGAGCAGATTGTAAATTACATTCTTACTTGCGAAAAACATCTTTCACTTACAGAAAAGCAGCATGAAAGCTTAACTAATATGGTTCAGGTTGTAGATGATCTGGAATCTATTACAGACATTTGTTACAGCTGTGCCAAGCTTTTGCAGAAAAGTGTAGAAAAGAAAATGACTTTCCCCGAAGAAGATATGGAAGCCCTTATTCCTTACGTTGAGTTAGGACGTCAGTTCATGCAGTTCATTCACATCAACATAAACACTCATTTAAGTGAAGAAAAGCTTTCTTTTGCAAACGAGCTGGAAAATTACATTGATTCCTTTAGAAAAGATTTAAAGAAAAAAGCCCGTAAGCGTCTTGAAAACGGTGCAAACGTAAAAGCTGAACTTTTGTACATTGATCTTGTTAAGCAGATTGAAAAAATAGGTGACCATGCATTCAGTGTTTCAGGAATTCTTGCACGCACTTGAAAAGTTATAACAATTATTTTAATTGGAAAAATATAGTTTTATGTGATAGATTTAAAACCATGACTACTGTTGGAAAGCTACTTCATGGTCTGGAAAAAAAATACAAAGTTTATTCTTTGCTGTGTCCGCTTACCATGATTGGCGAAGTTCTTATGGAAACTGCCATTCCTTTAATGATGGCAAAAATCATTGATGTGGGAATTGCAGAAAAAAATCTTCCCTATGTTTTAAAAACCGGTTCTTTAATGATTTTAATGTCACTTGTTTCCCTTATTTTCGGCGGATTAGGTGCAAGGTTTGGCGCTCTGGCTTCATTAGGTTTTGCCCGTAACTTAAGGCAGAGGCTTTTTGGAAAAATCCAGACTTTTTCTTTCGGTAACATAGACAACTTTTCTTCATCATCACTTGTAACAAGATTAACTACAGACGTTACTAACTTGCAGAACACTTACCAGATGATAGTACGGATTTGCTTTCGTGCACCTTTTATGCTGCTAAGCGGCGTAATTCTTGCATTCCACATTAATTCAAGGCTAAGCCTTATTTTTCTTGCAGCAATTCCGTTTCTGGGTGCAGCTTTGTTTTTTATAGCAGCAACTGCCTACCCAAGATTTAAAACCATGCTTGCCCAGTACGACAAAATGAACAGCCGTGTCCAGGAAAATCTTACAGCCATCAGAGTTGTAAAAAGTTTTGTCCGCAGTGATTATGAAAGCCGCAAATTTGATGAAGCCGCTTATGATGTAAGGAAGTTTCAGGTGAGGGCAGAGCGAATTGTTATTTTAAACAATCCCATCATGCAGGCTGTAGTTTATGTGTGCATCATACTTGCACTTTGGTTTGGCGGAAATATGATTGTTGCAGGAAATATGCAGACAGGTGAACTTGTAAGTTTTATTTCGTACATCGGCCAGATTTTAATGAGCCTTATGATGCTTTCGATGATTTTTATTACAATCGTTTTAAGCCGGGCAAGCACTCAGCGCATTACGGAAGTTTTTGACGAAATCCCAGAAATTCAAAATCCTTCAGGAATAAACGTAATCCACAGTGACGGTTCAACTACTAAGGAAATATTTAAGCGTGTTCCAAACGGCGGCGTAGAATTTAAAAACGTAAGTTTCAGTTATGTAAAGGATGAAAAAAACTGTGTGCTGTCAGACGTAAACATTAAAATTGAAAGCGGCAGTGTTGTGGGAATAATCGGCGGAACAGGTTCTTCCAAGTCTACATTTGTTTCGCTTATACCAAGACTTTACGACACTTTAAAAGGAACAGTAAGCGTTGGCGGCATAGACGTCCGCAAGTACGATTTAAAAACTTTGCGCAACAGTGTGGCTTTTGTCCTGCAGAAAAATGTTTTGTTCAGCGGAACTATAAAAGAAAACCTTCGCTGGGGAAACGAAAATGCAACTGAAGAAGAAATAGTAAATGCATGCATTGCATCTGATGCCCATGAGTTTATAAGTACATTGCCTCTTGGTTACGATACGGTTTTAGGTCAGGGCGGCGTAAATATTTCAGGCGGACAAAAGCAGCGTCTTTGCATAGCAAGGGCATTGTTGAAAAAGCCCTCAATTCTTATTCTGGATGATTCTACGTCAGCGGTAGACACTGCAACAGATGCTCGGATACGAATGTCCCTTAAAAAGATCTTGCCTGATGCAACAAAAATCATAATTGCACAGCGCATTTCTTCTGTAAAAGATGCAGATGTTATTTACGTCTTTGATAACGGAAAAGTCAACGGTTATGGAACTCACAGTGAACTTCTTGAAAACAACGGAATTTACCGGGAAGTGTATCAGTCCCAGCAGTCACAGAATTAAGTAAAAATTAAGCAAATTGTAAGGAAAATAAAATGCCACCAGTAAAAATGCGGGGAACAGCTAAACCAAAAAATACAGCTAAAACAATAAAGCGCTTGATAAAATATTTGGGCAGTTTTAAATTTCTGCTGATTGTAGTTTTTATTGCAGTAGTTGTAAGTGCAGCAGCTCAGGTTGCATCAGATTATCTTTTAAAGCCTGCAGTAAATGATTTTATATTGCCTCTTGTAAGGAAAGCCGGTAAAGGTGCAGAAATTACTTTTGCTGATTTCATTCCGTTTTTAAGGCTGATTCAGAAAATGGCAGTTTTTTTTGCTTCAGGAGTTATTGCCAGCTGGTTGAACCAAAGGCTTATGCTTCACATTTCTTCAACTGTACTTTATAAAATCAGGACAGACCTTTTCAATCAGATGGAAAAACTTCCGCTTAAATACTACGACAGCAAAACTCACGGCGAACTTATGTCACTTTACACAAACGACACAGACACTTTGCGTGATATGATGAGCCAGACTTTGCCCCAGCTTTTTTCCAGCGTAATAAGTGTTACTGCAATTTTTGTAATGATGATTTACGTAAGCGTTCTTTTAACTGCAATAATGGTTCTTACTATTTTTGTCATGATTTATCTGGCAGGCGTAATAGGGAAAAGAAGTGCAGGTGCCTTCAGGGAACAGCAGTACAGCATTGGAAAGCTTAACGGTTACATAGAAGAAATGATTGAAGGTCAGAAAGTTGTAAAAGTTTTCAATCGTGAAGAAAAGTCTCTTGAAGAATTTGAAATCTTAAACAATAAACTTTGTGAAGCAGGAACAAGGGCATCAACTTACGCCAACATACTCGGTCCTATTATGGGAAACCTGAGCCACATTCAGTACGCTTTAGTTGCAATTGTGGGAGCAGTAAGGGTTATAAGCGGTCACATTGATATTGGAAGCATTGCAGCATTCCTTCAGTTTACAAGAGGATTCAGCCGTCCCGTTACAATGATGAGCCAGCAGTTTAACAGTATTTTAAATGCACTGGCAGGAGCAGAAAGAATTTTCAGCGTTATAGACGAAGCAAGCGAAGAAGACAACGGAACTGTAGCTTTAGTAAATGCAGTGGAAACTTGCAAAAATCAGTCTTCAGACAAAAAAGTTCATCTTGTGGAAAGTTTTGCTTATACAGGACAATGGGCGTGGAAAAATAATTCAGACGGAACGCTAAAACAGCTTAAGGGAAAAGTTGATTTTAACAGCGTGTCTTTCAGCTATGTGGAAGAAAAGGAAATACTTCACGACATAGAGCTTCACGCAAAGCCTGGAGAAAAAATTGCACTTGTAGGTTCAACTGGTTCGGGAAAAACTACCATTACAAATCTTCTTACACGGTTTTATGATGTAGATGACTGCAAGGGAACTATTACTTACGACGACATTCCGCTTAAAGACATAAAAAAAGACCACCTTAGAAAATCACTTGGAATGGTTTTGCAGGATACTCATCTTTTTACGGGAACAATCCGGGAAAACATACGCTACGGAAATCCTGATGCATCAGAAAAGCAGATTCTTGACGCAGCTAAACTTGCAAACGCAGACACTTTTATCCGGCACTTAAAAAAAGGATACGACACTGTAATAACGGGAGACGGCGGAAACTTAAGTCAGGGGCAGCGTCAGCTTCTGGCAATAGCAAGAGCCGCTGCAGCAAATCCGCCTGTACTTATTCTTGACGAAGCTACATCTTCCATTGACACAAGAACGGAACATCTTATTGAAAAAGGCATGGACTCTCTTATGAAAGGCCGCACTGTTTTTGTTATTGCCCACAGACTTTCTACTGTCCGTAATGCTGATGAAATTATTGTTCTGGAAAAAGGCAGAATCATAGAGCGGGGCAATCATAAGTCTTTAATGGAAAAGCAGGGCAGGTATTACAAACTTTACACCGGCGGCATAGAGCTTGACTGATTTTTAATAAGAGTCAATAAAGCGTGTTAAATAATTAAGAACGGCTTTTTTGTTTCCGCACCATTTCGGTTCAATTAAAATGCGCTTCGGTCCGTCACCTGTAATTCTGTGAACAACAGTCTGCTGTGGAAGAAGTTTCAGGCACTTTACAAGAAGGTTTGCGTATTCTTCCATAGTAAAAATCTTAAATGGAGAAGTTTTGTAAATTTGTGCAAGTTCAGTTCCTTCTAAAACCTGTAAAAGCTGAAGTTTAATTCCGTCTAAAACAGGAGAAAGTGAAGCAAGGTACTTTACAGATTCAAGCATTTGATTTTCGGTTTCGCCGGGAAGCCCTAAAATAAGGTGAACTATAACAGTAAGGTTTTCTTTTTTAAGTGCGTAATATGTTTTTTCAAACTGTGGCAGGCAATACCCGCGTTTTATAAAATCGGCACTTTTCTGGTGAATAGTCTGCAGCCCCAGTTCAATCCACACAGGCTTTTTCCTGTTCAGTTTGCTTAAAAAAGAAAGCATTTTGTCGGAAATACAGTCAGGCCGTGTTCCAATGGAAACAGCTGCAATTTCCTTAAGCGAACAGGCAGTTTCAAAAAGCTTCATAAGCCTTTCTTCGTTTCCATAAGTTGATGTAAATGACTGAAAATAGGCAATGTACTTTCTGTCTTCATCAGGGATTTTTTTCGGGAACTTTGATTCAACTTTTTGCTTTGCTTTTTCTATCTGAACTTCTATGGAATCAAAACTGGAAGCAAAATCTCCGCTGCCGCCTTCACTGCAAAAAATACAGCCGCCGTAAGAAATAGTGCCGTCTCTTGTAGGACAGGTACAGCCTGCGCTTAGCGAAAGCTTGTAAACTTTAGTTCCAAACTGTTTTTTCAGATATCCGCTTAAAGAGTTAATTTTCATAAAAAGACTGATTTTTTTTAATCATCTTTTTTTCTGTCAAAGTAACCGCTTTCTTCAAGGTAACGGCGGCGGCTTACAACAAGATTGATTATTTCCTGATACATATTGAAGTCAACTTCAAGGGCAATAGGAAGGATAAAGTATTCAGTTTCATCACAGTAGCGCTCAATAAATTCAGCACTTGTAACAAAGCCTAAACTTATCATGTTGCTTATTCTGTCTGCACATTTTAGGATTTTTGCCCTGTAACTTCCATGTTCAATAATGCCGCGCAGGTATTCAGGCTTAAGCTGACCTGTTTTTTTAGTAACTTCCTTAACAAGTTCATAAACTTGAGGACCGTCTTCATCTGCATCGTGAATTAAATTTTCGTCATAACCGGGAATGTCTTCTATTACATCATGCACAAGACTTGCTTTAAGCAAAATAGGGTCAATGTAGCCGTAATCAATTAAAATCCCAAAGGTATCAATTTGATGACGAAACATATTTCCGCCTGCAAAACGGGCTTTTCCTATTAGAGATGTTGCAATCTGAATATAGGGAGCAAAATATGTATTCTGAAGCTGAAGCATGTGAGCTGTATCCATCTGCGAAGGCTTTTCAACAGCCATTTCAAAATGTTTCTTTAACATATCGACTCCATAAGAAAAAATTAAACTACACTTATTATATCAAAAAATTATAACTTAAAAATCAGCAAAAAAAAAGCGGAATTTTTAAATTTAAAAGTTCCGCCTTAATTTTTTTTAGCTTAAACTTGCAATGTAAGTCTGAAGTTTTTCAATTCGGGACTGACTTTCTGCCATTCTGTCTCTTTCCTGCTGAACAACTTCTGCCGGAGCATTTTTTGCAAAGTTTCCGTTAAGTTTATTCTGACTCATCTGCACTGACTTTTGTGCTTTTTCAATTTCCTTGTTGAATCGAGCAAGAAGCTGCTGTGTGTTTATGCTTTTGTCTACAAGAACAAATGCTTCGTAGTCTGTGCCTACTGTTCCTATTGCTTTTGCAGGATTTTCAGTAACAAATTCCACGTTTGCAAGACCGGCAAGGAGACAAATCATTTCAACTTTTTCTTTTGCAACTTCTGCATTACTTCCCTGTGAAATTTTAAGTGCAGCGTTAATTTTTGCAGCCGGTTCAAGACCGCATTCAACTCTTAAAGCACGGATTTTTGCAATTAAGTCTTTAAGTGTGCTGAATCTGTCTGCAACTCTGCCGTTTTCTCTTTCAGATTTTGCTTCAGGGAAAGGTGCGTTTATAAGCATTCCTGTGTATGTGCTTTCAGGAAGTATTTTACATTCGCCTGACTTTCTGCGGTTTTCAATAATCTGCTGGAGAGGAAGCTTTGAATAAATTTCTTCTGTAACAAAAGGAACAAACGGATGGAGAAGGCGTAAACTTTCTTCAAGAATGTTAAGAAGTACAGAAACAGCCCTGTCTTTTTCCTTTTCGTCTCCGTGCCAGAAGCTGAGTTTTGTTGCTTCAACGTACCAGTCACAGAATTCGTTCCAGAAAAATTCGTATATTGCAGCAGATGCATCGTTGTAGCGGTAATTGTCTAAGGCTTCACGAACTGATTTTGCTGCATTGTTAAGTTCACAGTAAATCCATTTGTCAAGTTCAGTTAAATCTTCGTCTTTTACAGGAATTAAAGTGCGGTCCTGAAGGTTTCCAAGTATGTAGCGGCTGGCATTCCATATTTTGTTGCAGAACTTTGAGCCCATTTTAAATGAATCGTTGTCAATCAAAATGTCCTGACCTTGTGCGCAAAGGAAGCTTAATGTAAATTTAAGGGCATCTGCTCCGTACTGTTCGATTATTTCAAGAGGGTCAATTCCGTTGCCTAAAGACTTGCTCATTTTGCGGCCCTGCTTGTCACGAACGAGACCGTGGATGTATATGTCTTTAAATGGTGATTTTCCCGTAAACTCAAGGCCTGCCATAATCATGCGGCTAACCCAGAAGAAGATGATGTCGTAGGCAGTTACAAGTGCTGTTGTAGGATAAAATTGCTGTAAGTCCTGAGTCTGTTCAGGCCAGCCTAATGTAGAAAAAGGCCAGAGCCAGGAAGAAAACCATGTATCAAGTACGTCAGGGTCTTGCTTTAAGTGTGAACTGTCTGCACCGCATTTCGGACACTTACAAGGGTCTTCACGGCTTACTATTACTTCACCGCAATCGCAGTACCATGCAGGAATTCTGTGTCCCCACCAGATTTGACGGCTTACGCACCAGTCACGGATATTTTCAAGCCAGTGTGAATAAGTGTTTTCCCATTTTTTAGGATAAAAAACAATTTCTCCGTCTTTCCAGGCTTTTAATGCTTTGTCTGCAAGAGGCTTCATTTTTACAAACCATTGATCTGAAAGGTAAGGCTCTACTACAGTTTTGCATCGGTAACAGTGACCTACTGAGTGAGTCATTTTTTCTTCGCCTTTGAAAAGTCCTGCTTCTGTTAAATCTTCTATTACAAGTTTGCGTGCTTCTTCAGGCTTAAGTCCGCGGTATTTTTCAGGAACGTTTTCGTTAAGTTTTCCGTCTGGAGTCAACAGGTTTATTACTTCAAGATTATGACGCTGACCTACTTCCCAGTCGTTTGGATCGTGAGCAGGTGTTATTTTTACCATACCAGTTCCGAATTCCTTGTCAACGTATTCGTCTGCAATAATCGGGATTTCCTTGCCTGTAAGAGGAAGCTTAAGTTTTTTTCCAACAAGTGATGTGTAACGCTGGTCTGAAGGGTTTACTGCAACGGCTGTATCGCCAAAGAATGTTTCTGGACGTGTTGTAGCAACTTCTATTTTTCCGCTTCCGTCAGCATATTCGTAGTAAAGGTGATACATTGCACCTGCTGTGTCAACGTGGTCAACTTCATCATCAGCAAGGGCTGTTCCGCATCTAGGGCACCAGTTTACAAGTCTCTGTCCTTTGTACATAAGTCCACGTTCGTAAAGTGTAACAAAAACGTCTCTTACTGCTTTAGACAATCCTTCGTCATAAGTAAAGCGTTCTCTGCTCCAGTCAACTGAATTGCCAAGTTTTTTCTGCTGCTTAACGATTGTATTGTGATGGTCGCGGGTAACTTCCCATGTGCGTTCAATAAATTTGTCTCTGCCTAAGTCGTTGCGTGTTTTGCCTTCTTTTTTTAACTGACGCTCAACAACGTTCTGTGTAGCAATTCCGGCGTGATCTGTTCCAGGAACCCACAATGTATTGTCGCCCTTCATTCTGTGGTAGCGTACAACGATATCCTGCAATGTGTTGTTTAAACCGTGTCCCATGTGGAGTACGCCTGTTACGTTTGGAGGCGGTATGACTACTGTATATTTTGAAACTGCTGCGTTTTTTGATTTTTCAAGATAATTCACATGAACTGGGGAATCTGAATCTGAAGCTGGCTTAAAGTAACCTTTTTCTGTCCAGTCTTTGTAAATGCGTTCTTCAAAGTCTTTAGGATTGTACGTTTTTTCCAATTCAATTGCTTTCATTTTTGCTCCCATAAAATGCACTTTCAGCATAACTTTCCAAGAAATGTTTTACTGTGGAAATATAAAATTTAAGGCATATTATAGTGTTTTTAATAAGAGTCTTCAAGTTGCAGCACTTTGCAGTAAAACTTAAAGCCCGCACTTCCCTGCAAGTCCTTCTTGTAAATCAGACACAGCTCCATCAGATGCCACAGAAAAAAAGTTTGAACTTTTCCCATTAAACCGCTATATTTTACATATAAATTCCGAATCAGAACAAAATCAGAATAAAAGAAAAACAAGCTTTTTAAGGAAAATTTATGGATCAGCGTTTAGTTGAAATTTTATTGGATTCATTTTGGAAAATACTTTTGCCCGGCCTGAAAATGACAATTCCCCTTACAGTAATATCTTTTTCATTTTCGCTCATTATAGGAATTACAACAGCATTAGTTCAGTTTGCACGCATAAAAATACTTTCTCAAATTGCACGGTTTTACATCTGGGTAACACGAGGTACGCCTATTCTAGTTCAGCTTTATATTGTATTTTACGGACTTCCAAAGCTAGGCATTTTAATAGACCCTTTTCCTGCAGCAGTACTTGTTTTTTCATTTAACGAAGGAGCGTACACAGCAGAAACAATGCGCTCAGCTTTTGAAAGCGTACCGTCAGGACAAATGGAAGCAGGATTTTGCAGCGGCATGAGTTATATGCAGACGTTTATGCGCATTATTTTACCGCAGGCATTCAGAACGGCATTTCCGCCACTTTCAAATTCAGCAATTGCAATGGTAAAGGAAACGTCACTTGCAGCAAACATTACAGTAACAGAAATGTTTATGGCAACACAGCGGATAGTAGCACGAACTTATGAACCTTTAGCACTTTACATTGAAGTTGCACTTATATATTTGATTTTTTCAACAGTACTTACGAAACTTCAGCGTGCAGGAGAACGGCGCATTAATTTTTTAGCAAAAGAAGGTAATTCAAAAAAATGATGGAAATAAATAATCTCTGCAAATCTTTTGGTACTCTGGAAGTTTTAAAAAACATAAACCTTACCATAGAAAAAGGTGACGTAATTGCAGTAATCGGACCAAGCGGTTCAGGAAAAACTACACTTTTAAGATGCATGAATTTTCTAGAAAAATCTGATAAAGGCACAATGACTTTTGACGGCACTCTTTACGATTTGAATTCCATAACTAAAAAAAATATTTTTGCAATACGGAAAAAGACAGGCTTTGTTTTTCAAAACTACAATCTTTTCAGGAACAAGACAGTTCTTCAAAATGTTACGGAAGGACTTAAAGTTGCATATAAAATGAAAAAAACTGATGCTGAAAAAACAGGCATTAAGCTTCTGGAAAAAGTTGGAATGTCAGACAAACTTAACAGTTATCCTCATCAGCTTTCTGGCGGACAGCAGCAGCGTGTTGCTATAGCACGGGCACTTTCTGCAAACCCGGAAATCATTTATTTTGATGAACCTACTTCGGCACTTGATCCTGAACTTACCGGTGAAGTTTTAGCCGTAATGAAAAATCTTGCGCAGGAAGGCATGACAATGATTGTAGTTACCCACGAAATGAATTTTGCCCGGAACGTTTCAACTAAAACAGTCTTTATGGAAAACGGAGAAATTATAGAAATGAATTCTTCCAGAGAACTTTTTGATAATCCGAAAAAGCAGCGTACAAAAGAATTCATTAACTCTTTAACTCATGAAAATTAAAAGAACGGCTGAAAATTAACGTTTACGGCATCACCATGAACTTAACTTGAAGTCAGTCTTTATTTATAATGATTTTTATATGGAGCATTTTATGAAAAAAACAAATTTACTTTTTCCACTTACTCTGGCTTTATTGGTTTCAGCCTTAACTGTTTCCTGTTCAACAAAAAAAACTGCAGGAAATCTTTCTAAAATCAAGGCAGAAGGAGCTGTTACTATTGCAATGGAAGGAGCCTGGCAGCCATGGACTTACCACAACGAAAACAACGAGCTTACAGGATTTGATGTAGAAGTAGGCAGAAAAATTGCAGAAAAACTTGGCGTAGAAGCAAAATTTGCTGAAGTTAACTGGGACGCAATTTTCCTTGGAATTGATTCAGGCATTTACGATATGGCATGTAACGGCGTTGAAGTAACACCTGAACGTTCTGAAAAATACAACTTTTCCATACCTTACGCTTTTGCTTCTGCAGTTTTAATTGTAAAGGCAGACAATCATGACATTCATTCGTTTGAAGATTTAAAGGGAAAGACTACAACAAATTCTCTGGGCAGCACTTATGCAGAAATAGGCGAAAAGTATGGAGCAACAGTCCAGACAATCGACTCATTTGAAGAAACAATTCAGAATGTAGAAAACGGCAGAGTTGACGCAACAATAAACGACGAAGAAACTTTTAACAGTTACATTGCAGAAAAATTTAACGGAGATCCTTCAAAAGCACCGGTAAAAGCTGCGGCTAAAATAAACGGAATTTCCAAAATCGCAATTCCTGTAAGAAAGTCTGATGAAACTTCAGAACTTCTTGATGCAGTAAACAAAGCAATTAAAGAGTTAAAGGAAAGCGGCCAGCTTTCAGAACTTTCAGTCAAATACTTCGGTAAAGACATCACTTTAGGTCAGTAAAATTAAGCTGTACCAAAAGCAGGAGGCATCCCTTCAAAGCAGCTTAGCGTAATTGCAGAAGAACTGCCTCTTCCGCCAAAACACTGCACGTAAGAATACAATCTTCTTTTTTAGAGTGAGTTGCCTAAGTTAAAGTCCGCCGTTTCTGTACTTAAACCATAGCCGCATAGTAAGGATTATTCCCCTGAAGCACAGTTCAACTGCCATGGCAAGCCATATTCCCTTTAGTCCCATAACAGGCGCAAGTAAAAAAGAAAGGGTAATGCGGACAATCCACAGACTGATTAAATTTAAAATCCCCGGAACAAAAACATCACCTGTACCTCGTAACGCACCGCTTGCCACAATGCTTGCTCCAAAAAACGGTTCGGCAAAAAGTTCCAGCCGCAGAATTTCCACACTGAGATTTTGAATTGACTCAACAGGCGTTAAAAACTTAAACACAAAAGGGCAGATGAAAAACATAATGCTTCCCGTTAAAGCCATAATTGCCGCACCGAAAAACACCGTAATAAAACTGAAACTTCTGGCAAGATCTTTTCGCTGTGCACCAAAACTTTGTCCCGTTAAGGTTGTACTTGCTTCCTGAATTCCATAAGCCGGCATATAGCATAAACTTTCAGCAGTTACGGCAAAAGAATTTGCAGCAAGAGCAGTTTCTCCCAAAGGCGCAATCATTTTAGTAACGGCAACAAGAGCACTTGTAAAGGCACATTTTTCTACAGCAACAGGCACGGCAATTTTCACAGCTGATTTTACGCTTGAAGGAAAATCTTTTCTCCTTACTTTTCCGCATTTCTTGAAATACCCGAACTTAAAAAATACATACCAGCTCATAATCAGAAAAACTGAAAAAGCAGAAACTGCACTTCCCAAAGCCGCACCTAAAACACCGTATTTAAAAATGAAAATAAAAACGTAATTGAAAAAAACATCAAGGAAACACATTAAGATATTTAAAACACTTGGCACTTTCATTTCTCCTGCAGCCTGAAGAATTCCGCTGAACAGACAGACAAAAAGAAAAAACGGCGTACTTAAGGCAAAAACAAGAAAATACATGGCAGCATCTTTTTGAATTACGCTTTTTCCTCCAAGCCATAAAGGAATTTTAAAACTCATCAATGCAGCAGGAATTGTAAGTGCTACGGAAAAAACAATTCCCCACAAAATGCTTTCTTTTAAAATGCATTTGGCAAGCCTGGAATTTCCCTTTCCCACAGCCTGAGAAACAAGCACAGAAAAGCCAAGACAAAATGAAGAATAAAGTGAACCTAAAATCCATGTAGCAGAAGCAACAAGCCCTATGGCAGCACTGGCATTTTCACCTAAAGAGCCTGCCATTGCAGCATCAATATATTGCATAACAATAGAAGAAACCTGCGCTAAAATCCCCGGAATACTTAATGAGCATACGTAAATTATTTTTTCTCTGAAAGTTAAATCGCTTTTCTGTTTTAAAATAACTGAAAGGTCAAAAGTTTCTTGAAGCATCTGGAAATCTTAGCAAAAAAAAAGAGACTTGTGCAACGTGTAAAAGTACAAAATTAAAATGCGCTTCGCACGCATTGCTTTATATAAAAAAGGATTGACAGGATACGCGGGGGGGGGGGTACAATTCATTTGTGATTTCATTTAGGAGGTATGCAAATGAAAAAGAAAATGTTAGCGATTTTTGCATCATTGTTTATCGCAGGTTCGTCAAGCGTATTTGCGATGGGCGTTGGTATCCAGACTGGTGCCGGTCTTGGAGGGTATGGTCTTGGGAATCTTTCAGCGACTGTTAAATTGGATAACGTTCCGTATCTTTTTACCGCTGATGTAGGTTTTGGCACTTATGGAATTTCTTTAGGAGCTGCCGCAGACCGCTGGATGGCAAACCCAAAAATCGGAAATAGTATGTTTAACTGGTTCTGGGGACTTGGAGCTGGTGCTGGTCTTCAGTTTTATAACTACGATGGAGACAGTTACTTGGCGTTAAATGCAGCGTTCCGTGTTCCTGTTGGTATAAACTGTTTCCTTGGTCAAAAGAAAAACTGGGAAGTTTACGTTCAGTCTGTTCCTCAAGTTGGTTTGGCGATTTTACCTGATATTGGATTGTATTGGGGCGTTCCGTTTTATTTAGGCGGACGTTACTGGTTCTAATTTTTACGGCGATATGCGTTGATAAAAAAGGCTTTTCTGGAAGTTGCAGAATTTCTAGGAAAGCCTTTTTTTTTGTAAATATGCCGCCGCTTCTGTTTTTACAGCAAAGTTTCCGCTTCTTTCAAAATGCAAAAAAGGAATGTCCGCAACTGTTTGCAAACAACTGTCAACAACTTTATTAAAGCGCGAAAAAGTGATACAATCCGCCTTGTAATTTTAAAATAAATGAATCTTTACTTAGATTTTTTTTCGCATATTTAAATTTTGAGGAGTTATAGTATGTCTTACCCATTTAAAAACATTGAGCCTAAATGGCAAAAATATTGGGACGAACACAAAACATTCAAAGCTGTAGAAGATGAAACAGTGCCGAAAGAAAAACGCCGCTACGTTCTTGATATGTTCCCTTATCCAAGCGGTGCCGGACTTCACGTAGGACATCCTGAAGGCTACACAGCTACAGACATTTACTGCCGTTATTTGCGCATGAACGGTTACAATGTTCTTCATCCAATGGGATACGATGCATTCGGGCTTCCTGCAGAAAATTATGCCATAAAGACAGGAACTCATCCTGCTGCAACTACTTTTGCAAACATCGAGCATTTTACTCAGCAGATAAAGGCTTTGGGCTTTAGTTATGACTGGGACAGGGAAATTCGTACATGTACGCCTGATTATTACAAATGGACTCAGTGGATTTTCCTCCAGCTGTACAAAAAAGGTCTTGCCTATGAAGCAGAAACTCCAATCAACTGGTGTCCAAGCTGTCTTACAGGACTTGCAAACGAAGAAGTAAAGGAAGGTCACTGCGACAGATGCGGTGCTCAAGTTACACATAAAGTTATCCGCCAGTGGATCTTAAAAATTACGGCTTATGCAGAACGTCTCCTTGAAGATTTAGACACACTTGACTGGCCTGAAAGCGTAAAGACAATGCAGCGTAACTGGATTGGAAAGTCTGAAGGTGCAGAAGTTAACTTTACAGTTGCAGACAAAGAGGGAAAACCTTCACAGCAGGTTCTGACAGTTTACACAACACGGTGCGATACACTTTTCGGGGCAACTTACATGGTAGTTTCTCCAGAACATCCACTTATAGAAAAACTTACAACTCCTGAACAAAAAAATGCAGTTGAAGCTTACAGAGAACAGGCTGGAAGAAAGTCGGACTTGGAGCGCACAGATCTTGCAAAAGATAAGACAGGTGTTTTCAGCGGAAGTTATGCAATCAATCCTGTAAACGGAAAGCTTATTCCAATCTGGGTTGCTGATTACGTTCTGATTTCTTACGGTACAGGCGCAATTATGGCAGTTCCGGCTCATGATACAAGAGACTGGGATTTTGCCAAAAAGTTCAATCTTCCTATTATCGAAGTTTTAAAGTCAGAAGTTGATGTACAGACTCAGGCTTGGACAGAAGACGGCATTCACGTTAATTCTGAATTCTTAGACGGACTTAACAAAAAAGATGCCATTGAAAAAATGCTCTGTTTCCTTGAAGAAAAGAAAATCGGTCATAAATCAGTAAAATACAAGCTCCGTGACTGGGTATTCAGCCGTCAGCGTTACTGGGGAGAACCAATTCCGCTCATTCATTGCCAGTGCTGCGGTACAGTGCCTGTTCCGGAAGATCAGCTTCCTCTTGAATTGCCGGACGTAAAGACATATCAGCCTACAGGAACAGGAGAATCGCCTTTAGCTGGAATTGAAAGCTGGGTAAACTGCAAGTGTCCTGTCTGCGGAAAAGATGCAAAGCGTGAAACAAACACAATGCCTCAGTGGGCAGGAAGCTGCTGGTATTATTTGCGCTATATAGACCCTTCAAACAGCCTTTCATTCTGTGACAGCAAAAAAGAATCTTACTGGATGCCTGTTGATTTGTACGTTGGCGGTGCAGAACACGCTGTACTTCATCTTCTGTATTCAAGATTCTGGCACAAAGTCCTTTACGATTTAGGCGTAGTTTCTACAAAAGAACCATTCCAGCGCTTGATAAATCAGGGTATGATTACATCGTTTGCATATCAGAGAAAGTCAAAATCCCTTGTAGCAGTTGATGCAGTTGAAGAAAAAGACGGCAAATTCTACGCAAAAGACGATGGTGAAGAACTGGAACGTGTTATTGCAAAAATGTCAAAGTCACTTAAAAACGTTGTCAATCCTGACGAAATGATTCAAAACTACGGTGCTGATTCTGTTCGTATGTACGAAATGTTTATGGGACCGCTTACAGTTTCAAAACCATGGAATACTCAGGGACTTATAGGAATAAACCGCTTCCTTGAAAAAATCTGGAGCATCAGCGAAAAACCTTACGCAGACATAAACTTTGAAGGCACACTTGAAGACAAGGTACTTTTAAGTTTACGCAAGACTTACGCAAAAACAGTTGCAAAAGTTACAAAAGACACAGGAAACTTAGACTTTAACACTGCAATTTCCCAGATGATGATTTTCATAAACGAGTGTTCAAAAATTCCTGAACTGCCTAAATCTATGTGGGAAGGTTTCGTAAAAATGCTTTCTCCTTACGCTCCGCACTTAGGCGAAGAATTATGGGAAAAACTTGGTCACAAAGAAACGGTTGCTTACGAAAAGTGGCCTGTTTTCAGCGAAGAATTCTGCAGGGAAGACACAAAAGAATTCCCTGTTATGATAAACGGAAAACTTCGTGATAAATTTGAAGCTGCCCCAAATACAGATGAAGAAACACTTAAAAAACTTGCCTCTGAAACAGAAGGATTTAAAAAGTTTACTGAAGGAAAGCAGATTCTTAAAATGATTGTTGTTCCGAATAAACTTGTTAACGTAGTTGTAAAGTAACTTCTATAAAAAAAACTGAAACTTCCATCAGGAATGCTTAAAAGTGTTTCTGGTGGAAACTTACAGCTTATCTAAAAAACAGCCGCCTTTTTGTGCGTTCAAAACCGTTTAAAGACAGTTCAGTTCATAAATTCCAAATAAAAGCAAAAAATAAATGCATTATTATAAAATGTGTACTATAATTTACAGCGAAAAGGTAATAAAACTTATAATAAAATAAAAAAAGGGGTTTTTATGAAGGTTAAACTGAATGTGCACAGCATTGGAGTTAAAATCATAGTCCCTGTTGTAGTCATTTTGATTCTTACAGGACTGTTTCTTTCGGTAGGAATAAATTCCGTAGTAAAAAAATTCTGGATTGAAAATTCAGAAGAGCAGATAAATACAGACAGAAAAATCGTAATGGAATTTATAGACAACGAACTGGGACTTTTAAGAGGAGCAGCCCGTCAATCTGAAATCCTTTACGAAAAAATGTATGACAATGGAATAGACGAAGCCACAATGGAACTTCTCTGTTCGTGCATCAGCGAAAGTTTTGAAACTGAATCTATTGCAATTTACAATAAAAACAAGGAAATCATTTCTCCTGAAAAATACAATAAAGGCTCAACAATCAACAATGCACTTATTTCGGCTTTAAGTGGAACTCCGGCTTCTTCGTATTTCGTAAATTCAAAGCAGGAACTTGTTGCTGTAGTTGCCCAGCCTGTAAAAATAAACGGCATGGTAATAGGTGCAATTGAAATAAGCAAGTCCATTTCAAGTGATGCTTTTTTAGACAAAATTCACAAATCAGTTGACTGCGAGTTTACAATTCTTCAGCGTAACGTACGCATAAAGACAACAATCAACGGAATGCGCGGCACAGAAATTTCTAATGAAGTTTATGAAGACTTAAAAACAAGCGGCACTTGGAAAGGTGACGTTGAAATCAACAACGACGATTATCTTGGCTTATACTGGACTCTTCTTGGCGTAGATGACGTTTATTTCTTCCTGGGAAAAAGCATTGAAGTAGTAAACGAAGCAACATCTGCCTTAGGTTATATAGTAAATATTTCACAGAACGTTGCAAATCTTATAGTAATGATTCTTATATTCATTCTGATTTACATTTTCGTGCTTAAGCCTGTAAAAAATACGGATAAAGCCATTTCCGCCCTTTCTTCCGGCGATGCAGATTTAACCCACAGGCTTCCTGTTAAAGGTAAAGATGAAATTGCAAAGCTTTGCAGCGGCGTAAATAATTTCATGAAGCTTCTCCAGGATCTTATCCGTGAAATAGTTGAAAATTCCCATGTAATTCAGGACGTTGTAAATGATTTAGGTTCATCTTCTCAGGAAACAGCCAGTGCAACTGCCCAGATTATGGCAAACATTGATTCAGTAAAAAATCAGAGTAAAAATCAGTTTAATGCGGTAAAAAATACAGATGAAATTATTGATGCAGCCAACGGATTTATGAAAGACCTTAAGACAAACATTGCATCTCAAAGTTCTGAAATAAGCGAGTCTTCTGCCGTCATAGAAGAGATGATTGGAAATTCCCATGCAGTTTCTGACTCTACAGTAAAAATGGCAGCTGCCTTTAAAGATCTGGAAAAACTGATTGGCGAAGGAACGTCTACGGTAAAATCATGCTCAGAAGTTATCAGTCAAATAGAAGAAAGTTCAAAAATGCTTAATGATGCAAACAATACAATTAAGTCTATTTCTTCTCAGACAAACCTTCTTGCCATGAATGCTATGATTGAATCGGCTCATGCAGGTGAAGCAGGTAAAGGTTTTGCTGTTGTTGCTGATGAAATCCGTAAGCTTGCAGAAGATTCCGGTCGTCAGGCAAAAAATATCGGCGATAAAATCAAGGAAATTACTGCACTTATTAAAGATGGCGGACGTCTTTCAAATCTTTCCCAGAAAAGCCTTGAAACTATAAACGAGCAGGTTAATGTAGTTGATCCTATTGTCCTGCAGATTTCAAACGCTATGGAAGAACAGTCTTCAAGTACGAGTCATATTTTAAAAGCATTGTCCAGCGTTAAAAATGAAGTTGTTTCCGTTGAAGACAGTTCAGGCAAACTGGAGCAGGGCGTTTCTGACATTAAGAAAGATATGGTTGAAGTAAGCGAAATTTCTACAATCATTCTCCAGAGTATGGACGAAATGTCTGCAGGAAGCGCTCAAATCAGCAAGGCAACCCAAAATGTTTCTGATCTTGCCATTAACACAAAAGATTCAGTTGAACAGATTATAAACTTAATAAAGAAGTTTAAAATTTAATGAATAAAGTTGCATTGGTTACTGGCGCATCATCTGGAATAGGTCTTGAAACTACTCTGGCTTTACTTAAAAAAGGCTTTACAGTTTATGGTGCTGCCAGAAGATTGTCTTTAATGTCAGAAATTCAGGAAAACGGCGGAAATATTCTCTATCTTGATTTAACTGATGATGATTCAATTCAAAGCTGCGTAAAAAAAATTGTAGAAAAAGAAGGTCGTATAGATGTTCTCATAAATAATTCCGGCTACGGTCTTGGCGGCTCTGTGGAAAATGTTTCAATTCAGCAGGCAAAAAGTCAGTTTGAAGTAAATGTTTTCGCTCTTGTTCGTCTTACTCAGCTTGTTCTTCCTTACATGGAAAAATCTTCTTCTTCACGGATTATAAACATTTCGTCAATGGCAGGCAGATTTTCTTCTCCTTTTTTAGGCTGGTATCATGCGTCAAAATATGCAGTAGAAGCCCTCACTGATTCTTTAAGGCTTGAACTTTCTTCCCTAAAAATAAAAGCTGTTTTAATAGAACCTGGCCTCATAAAAACTCACTGGGGAACTATTGCTGCAAACTCAATTAAGGAAAACTGCAAGAATACGGTCTACGAAAAGCAGTCTTTAAATGTGGCTGACTTTTACGAAAAAAATTATTCAGCTGAAAACGGTGCAGCTTCAAATCCTTCTGTAATTTCAAAGGCTGTTATAAAAGCTGTTTTTGCCAAAAAGCCCAAAGCAAGATATGTCTAAGGGTTCAAACCAACCAAAAAGCCGCCCGAAATCTTTTAAATTGTCTTACTATGACATTTCTTGTCATACTATTGGTATTATAATGAAAAACACAAAATGATTTGAAGGAGATTTTATGAGGATTGCTTTCTTTTTTGGAGGAGTTTTTATAACTGTAATGATTCTTTTTGCGGTATTTGATAGGAAAGTTGTTCCTGTTATTAAGGAAAAAAACACTCAGATCGAAATACTAGTAAACGAATTAAATAAGGTTAATAAAAAAAATCACTTTATCATAATTTGATAAGCTCAGAGATTTATACTTTCAACTGAGGTAAAATATGGATTTATTTGCCAAATTAAATGATAAACAAACTCTTGCAGTTCAAAATACAGAAGGGTACGTTCGCGTAATAGCTGGAGCTGGATCAGGGAAAACTAAACTCCTTGTAAGTCGCTATGCCTATCTTGTAAAAGAATACGGAATAGATTCCTCAAATATTCTCTGTGTTACCTTTACTAACAAAGCCGCTGCAGAAATGAAAAAGCGAATTACTAATCTTATTGGACCTGAGTATTCTACCTCTCTAATCTGTACTTATCATGGTTTTTGTGCCCGATTAATTCGTGAGAATCCGGAAAAACTGTTTCTTACAAAAGGCTTTCAGATAATCGATACTTATCAGCAGAAGACCATCTTAGAAGAAATATTTCAGAAGTATGAACTTAAGCTTGATTATGCAAATTTCCAAAGCATTCTTAAAAAAATTGTCGCCAAAAAACAAGATTTATCATATGTCCCTAAAATGTGTAAGGCCGATAAAGTTCAGATTCTTTCCGAAATTATCGATCAGGATGACAAAATCATCGAAGATTACCTCCAGAGACAGAAAGCAATTTATAGTCTGGATTTTACAGATTTAATGAGTTACGCCCTTTATCTTTTACAAAATGATGAAGAAGTCCGCAACAAATGGCAGGAGCGATTGAACTACATTATGGTAGATGAATTCCAGGATAGTTCTATGACAGAAATGCAACTGGTGGATATACTCAGTGCACGTTATCAAAATCTCATGATTGTTGGAGATCCCGATCAGAACATCTATGAATGGCGTGGGTCAAATGTAAAGCTTTTGGTAGAATTTGATAAAACGCATCCTGGAACAAAAACAATCATTTTAAATCAGAATTATCGCTCAACGCCACAGATTCTTCAGTGTGCAAATACTCTCATTGAGAAAAATGAACTTCGCCTGAAAAAAGATCTTTTTACATGTTCGCCCGTTGGAACTGTTGTAAAGCATATTCATTCAAAATCAGAAGATGCAGAAGTTGCGGATATTGTAAAAGAAATAAAGGAAATTCATAAAAAGCAGAAAAAATCCTATTCTGATTTCGCGGTTCTCTATCGGTCCAGTTTTCTTTCTCGTGTTGTGGAGCGTAAACTTGTTGAAGAAAATATACCTTATGAAATTTTTGGCGGAGTGAAATTTTATCAACGAATGGAAATTCAGGATGTAGTAGCGTATTTAAGAGTAATCGCATTTAATGATGACCTTTCTTTTAAGCGAGTAATCAACACACCTCGCCGTCAGTTTGGTCGTGTTCGTGTTGCAGCCCTTGAAACAATCCGCGAAAATAATGAAGTCACACTATTTGATCACAAGGATTTAACTAATAAAAGTCTTTATGAAGTCTTAAAATCTCATCTTGGAGATCCAGCCTTTAATGGAAGCGGGGGAGCTTCTTTTGTTTCTCTCATAGAAAATATGAAGAATCTAAAGGATTCTGTTAAAATTTCGGAACTTGTAAATCGTGTCTGCATTGAATCGGGATATGAACAGTATATACGGGAACTTGGAGATGAAGAACGCCTGGATAATCTTTCAGAATTTAAACGCATTGCTAACGAATTCGAGAATGGATTTGGTGAAGATGTAAGCCTTGAAGAATTCCTACAGCAGATTTCTCTTATGTCTGCAGAAGATACAGAAAAACCATGTGAAGCGGTAAAACTCATGACTATTCATGCATCAAAAGGACTGGAATTTCCTGTAGTGTTTGCCATAGGATTTTCAGAAGGAATCTTTCCAAGTTCAAAAACAATTGAAGAACGAAAAAAGGAAGGATTGGAAGAAGAACGCCGGCTTTGCTATGTTGCTATTACGCGGGCACAGGAAATTCTTTATATCATGGATAGTGAAGGCCAAAGCCAGCAGGGAATCAAAAAACTTCCATCACGTTTTCTTTATGAAATTGGCGAAAATAATTACCTTCGAATCGGGAAAATTAGTGATGACTTGGAACGAGAAAGTTGGGGATATATTCGTCGTTTGAATCAGCAGATGATAGAAGAATTACCTGCTCCAGAAAACAATGAAGTTCAGACTGTTGAACATCATATTTTTGGTAAAGGCCGTATTTTGTCTTTTGATAACAAACGAAAAGTGTACTCAGTTCAATTTGATGGAATGAGTCAGCCTCGATCAATCAATGCCGATTACTTTAGTCAGAAGCACGAAAAAATGCCAATGATTGAGAATAAACTTGTGCAGGAAGCTTTAGATTTTCAATCAACAGATATTGAAACTGTCCTCCCAGTTGAATCACCAAAACAAGATGATATAATCATTTCACTTCAGAATGAAGATAAAGAACCTGATTACAAAGTACTTCCGCCATACGAAGAAGAAATAGAAAAGGAAGAATATGAATTCCAGACTGAAGAAAAAATTGAAGTTCCTGGTGGAATGGAAGAAGGCGAAGAAATCGAAATTGACATATCTGAAGAACCAGAGGACAACGATGATGAAGAAGTATCTCCTGATTTAAATAGTATTTCTGAAGAATTACGTGAAAAACTTGCAAATTCTCCAAACTACTGGGAAGATCCTGTATTCCCAAAAAGCGGTTGGATTTGTACTGGCATTACAGATCTGGGAGCTCCAAAAGGAATATGCCAGATGTGCGGTTATCAAATCATCCGATATGTTCATCATATGTATCATCAAGAAACTGGCAAACAACTAGACTGCGGCTGTGTATGTGCAGGAAAACTTGAGGGAGACATTAATAAAGCTCGTAAACGAGAGGCTGCTTTTAAGAATAAACTGCAACGAAAAATCAACTTCAAAAAAAAGAAGTGGAAGTGTTCAGCAAAGGGGCATGAGTACCTAAAAATTAAGAATCATCTGATTGTTATTTTTCATTTTAAGGATTCAAATAAATGGAAATTCTCAATAGATAATCAGTTCAATAAAACAGCATATAATTCCAGAAACGACTGCATCGAAGGTATTTTTAATGCTTTAGAGGAACTGTTGTATGGGAAAATATAATGTATAATTAAAGTGTTAGGCATTATAATTACTTGAAAAATTGAAAAGATGCAAATGCTAATTCTTTGCTTGAAAAAAGGAGTTCTATTATGTATAAGCTATTTGAAAAAAAATTTATCCTAAATCCTTCAAGTCCTTCCGTAATATCTGCCAAAGCCTGACTGTCATGTTCTTTACCAG
>CAMCRZ010000025.1 GCA_945877425.1 uncultured Treponema sp. | reverse complement strand
ACAATTTTAAGAGCCCTTAAAAATAATGGTTCCGAAGCACCTGATTTTGAAACTGATGAAGAAAGGTCTTTCTTCACTATTACTATTCCTGTGAATAAAGAATTTCTTTTACCGAAAGAAGAACCTAAAACAGTAGCAAAAAAAGATAATGCTTCTGCTAAATCCAGAAGAAAGCCTTCAGAAATTAAGCAACTGATACTTAAAGTATTAAGTGCAGAAGGAGCACTTTCAAAAGCAGAGCTTGTGGATAAAATGAATTACAAAAAATTGACAGATTCTGTTTCAAATGCAATAGCTGAACTTATAGCAGAAAAGAAAATAAAATATACGGAAGATAAATTAAATTCTAAGAATCAAAAGCTAATTATCCTATAAATGAGCCATCCAATTGTCAGTTAATATTAACTGACAATTGGATAAAGGTTTATGTTTTTCTTTCATTACCAGTTAGGTTATCTGGCAGCTTATTTTGTATGTTTTTTTTAATTTTTCGAGAAGAATTTTTTTCGGTTAATTCCATATTTTAGAATGCGCACTTCATTCCGATTTGGGCAAAGCTGTTGTTCTGCCAGCCGTCAAATTCGCTGTTTTCATCTTTGCAGTAAATGTACATTCCGCTTGCTGTAACTGTAAAGCCGTCTTTTATATTGTAAGAAAGTGAAGGTTTTACGATTAAGTCGCTTCTTTCAATTCCCCAGATAGCCATTACGTCAAGCTTGATTTTTTCGTAATTCCATGTATCTGTAATGTCAACTACGATTTTATTGTTTGAATGACAGTTTTTGCCGTCGTTGTCAACATCAAGAGAACCGTTCTTTTCGATTTCATCTCCGCCAAGAATGAATTTTCCCTGTGTCTGAATGTTAAAGTTTAAGTTGTGAAGAGGAATGTCACGGTCAAATCCTGCAACCCATGCAATTGAGTTGTTGTGAACGTAAGGATCGTCACCGTCAATGTCTTCTGTCAAGTTATATGCAACTTCAAAACGGCTATTAAGGCTGAAAAGAACAAATGCTCCTTCAAGTCCGAATACCTGAAGCCTGTCATAGCTTAAGAATTTGTTTTCTTTTGAAATTGAACCTTTTGCAAGATATTCGTTCATGCCTGCAGAGAATTTTGCTGCGTTAAATGAAGGCTGCTTGTTGTGTCCGTAATAATAGCTTAAGCCAAGATCAAATCCGCCTAAAGTAAATGTTGTACGCAAACCAGCCTGACCATATTCCAGAGTTTTTGTGTTAGGATAAAGAACACTTGAGTCACTTGCAAGAGAAGATGCATTGCTTAAAGCGTAAGTGTAAAGTGTGTTTGCAGAAGTAAGGCTATCTTCTACGTAATCACTGTATTTGATTCCAAGAATTGCTTTTACTGCAACATCTTGAGCTACGTTATTTGCTGCCATGTAAGCTGCAACTTCTTCATTTGTATATGAGATTTTTCCTGCATCTGCTGCTGATGAAACTAAATCCTGTAAGGCTGCTGTGGCTTTGTCATTTCCCTTTGCTGCTAAATCCTTTAAAGTTAAAGCTTCTGCTGCTTCCAGACGTGCATTTTCAAGATTTTCTACTGCCAGAGTAAGTCCTTTTGTTGCTTTAGATGTTACTGTTCCTGTTAAAGTCTCAGCTGCTTTTGGAACCCAAACGCCGCTTGAAGCAAGTCTGTCTGGTGTCATTACTGGTGTGTAAACTGCTTCGATTTTTACGTTTGAAGGTGTTGAATATACGACACGGAACATTGGTTCTGCAATGCGGCGGTCAATGTATTCAGGAATGATGTAGTCTGTGTAGTCGTTGGCGTTAAAGTTGTCCAGAACGTGAAGTTTGTCTCCTTTTCCCCAGACAACACGCATTTTTCCTGCTTCAAGCTGGAAGTTTCCTAAATAAGCACGGGCAGTAAATTCGTCAAGGATGTCTTCCTTGTAACTGCCTAAAGAATTTTTGTCAAACTTAAGGCTTACTGAAACATCAGTTGAGCTGCCGCTGTATTCAATGCCTAACTTTCCAGATGCATTTCCTTCAACAAGCCAGTCCTGAACATCAAGTTTTTCTTCCTGAGAATCTTCCTGAGCTACATAAGCACGGGCGTTTGTTTCAACTGAACCTGTTACAGTAACCTGCGGCTCAGAATAATCGCTGCTTCCCCAATCATCAAAATCCTGAGAAAAAGCAAATGTGCCTAAAACAAATGTTCCTAGAATAAATGCTGCTTTCTTATTCATTTTTATTTTCTCCGTTTCAACAGAAATTAAAATTGTGTTATACTTTAATTCTAATTTCATTAAAGGGCTATAACCTTCGTTAAAAATCAGCACTAAAGTAAACTAAAGTTTGTTATTTTCCTGTTGAAAGCCAGTTTTGTGTAAAATAGCGGTCTTCAACTTCTTTGTCACAAACAATTGAATCAACATATACAACTGTGTTATGACCTGTTCTTTCTGTAACCATGCGGTTTTTCTGGCGGATAAGGTATTTTCCTTCTTTCTTTATTGCTTCGATTGTGTAAGTTTTTACAGGGCGGCCCTGCTTGTCAAAGAATTCGATTTTTACAGGAAGGTATGTTGCCTTGTCAATGTACTGAATGCGTTTTGCGTATTCTACGTTTTTGCTTTTTTCAGGAACACTTTCTATTTTCCAGATGCTGTATGTATTTCCTGCAACGTCGATTGTTTCTTCTCCAAGAAGTGTATTTTTGTCGTTTTTGTAGTCACGGATTGTCATGTCGTTGTAGGTGAAGTCAAGTCCGACAAATGCTTTCTGGCGTTCTGCTGTATTTACACGGCGAACTGAGCGGAGTTCCGGAAGGTAAATCCATTTGTCATCTTCTTTTTCTTTGTTTTCAAGCTGAAGGAAACGTGTGTCTTTCCATTTCTGCGGTGACTTAAAGTCGAATACAGTGCGGATAACGTCATCTTTGTGATTTCCGTACTGAACAAGTTTACGTGTTTCTTCAAGGTTTCCGTTTTTTCCAATCATTTCTATTGTAAGATTTGATGTTGAATAAAGCGGCACTGGAAGAGACTGATACTTTTCAAGAATTTCGTCTGCTGTCTGTGCAAATAATGTTCCAACAATTCCAAGAGACACAAGAGCCAGTGTTAAAAGTTTTTTCATATTTTCTCATTAATAAAAAGAATTCACCTGTAAGTTTACCATAACTTTGCAGCATTTTCAATTTATTAACAAATGTACTTGAGGTGATGCACCCAGCCCCGATTGGAGCAGGAAAAATGCGGAGCATTTTTATTGCGCAGCAATGGAACGAAGTGGAACTGCGGAAAGCGGGTAATGCGTTTTGCCTTTCTGTTTAACTGAAAAAATTCCTGCTGATGAGAAAAATTGTGCTCCATAAAAAAGAGAATAAAAAAATCTGCATCTTGTTTCTGGGGCTGATTTGTGCTTTGAAAATTCTTTGCTGTTGTAATGGAAAAAAAATTTGTTCTATACTAAAATTGCTAAAATTACTAAGATTATTGAAGCTGCTGAACTGAAATTGAGTTTATTCTTTACCAGGAGAAGAATTATGAGTAAAAAAGTTAAATTTTCCCTTTCTATTTCTAAGAAAATTATTTTAGGCATTACCCTTGAGTCTGTGCTTCTTCTTGCGTCTTTGGGTATTGCCATATACAAGACCATTAAGCCTTTGACTGCTGCGAGTTTTGCTGACAAACAGGAGTCTGTGAAGAGGCTTACTGATTCTGTCATTGATGCTTTTCTTTCCAACATTAACGGTTATGACAAAATGCTTGCGGACAAAGTGAACGAAGGCTGTGACGAATATGAGATTTATGATTTTGAACAGCGCATTGTTGATTCCAGCGGTTACATTATGTCTGCCTGCGTTATTACTAATGACGGTACAAGTATCTGTTACCCTGAAGATGACTGGACTGATTATGAAACGGTAAGTTCTATGCCATGGTATTCTAAAATCGGTTTGCTTAATGAAGGTGAAACTTATTTTTCTCCTGTTTACAAAAATAAAGACGAGCTTCCTGTAATTTCTGTTTCTTCTTCAATTCAGGATTTTAACTGGAATCCTATTGGTGTTGCCATGATTGAAATTGATCCAAGGGCTTTTAAAGATTACCTGGGTGATTCTGAAAAAATGAGTGACATTAAGTTTTTGATTTTCGATTCTGAAAAAAATATTGTCCTTAATCCTTTTGATGATGATATTTCCCTTACTAAGGCTAAGGATTTCGGCATTCCTTCTTTAAAAGAGCCTTCTAAAAATTATGAGTATGAAGTTACAAGGGAAATTTTTAACGACCAGCTTATTGAGTTTACTGTTGAAAAGGCTGCTGTTGAATACTGTGATCTTTACTACGGTATGATTGTTCCTGTTGAAACTTTAAACTCAAGTTCTTCAATGATTTTCAAGCTTCTTATGATGAGCATTCTTGTTGGTCTTGTTATTTCTGTTATTGTTGCAATTGTTATTGGCGTTGGCATTACTAATCCTATAAAGAAATTTATTGGCGCTCTTAAAAATATTTCTGAAGGCAACGGTGATCTTACTGTAAGGGTTTCTTCTTCCGGCAAGGAGCTTAGTCAGCTGGCTCATTATTTTAACCTTACTATTGAAAAGATTGCTACTTCATTTAAGTCTATTGTTCATATTTCAAAAAGGATGAGTCTTGTAGGTGATAATCTTTCCATGAGCATGGAGTCTTCTTCCAATGAGCTTGAAGAAATTACTTCCAGCATCAATAAAATTAAGTCTGATGTTAACGACCAGAATTTTGCTGTCGAACATGCTAACTCTAACTTAAATGAAATTGTAAATAACATTGAACTTCTTAACAAAAGCATTCTTATTCAGGCTGATAATGTTTCCCAGTCTTCTTCTGCTGTTGAACAGATGGTTGCCAATATTGCTTCTGTTACCCAGATTCTTGATAAAAACCAGGACAATGTTTCTTCTCTTACGGAAAGTGCTGAAAAAGGAAAGCAGACTATTACTAAAACTGTTGAACTTGCAAATAAAATTGCTGATGATTCTGTAGGTCTTCTTGAAGCTTCTAAGGTTATCCAGAATATTGCTGACCAGACTAACCTGCTTGCCATGAATGCTGCCATTGAAGCTGCTCATGCCGGTGAAAGCGGAAAAGGTTTTGCTGTTGTTGCAGGAGAAATCAGAAAGCTGGCTGAAGATTCAAACAATCAGGGTAGAAAAATCAGTGAAACTCTTGAGCACTTCCTTGATATGATTACTGAAATGAAAGATGATTCTGACCAGCTTAAGGTTCAGTTCAATACTATTTTCTCTGCAACCCAGACTGTAAGTTCTCAGGAAGCTGTTATAAAAAGTGCAATGGACGAACAGAAAAGCGGAAGTGATCAAGTTCTTGAAGCCATGCATAAAATCAATTCCATTACAGGCGAAGTTAAGGACAGTTCTTCTGCCATTGAAAAAGGAAGTAAAGATATTTCTGATGAAATGAAAAAGCTTGCTTCCGGTACTGAAAAGATTAACGATGCTATGGGTGAAATGACCGGCGGTATTGAAAACTTCAGGAAAATCATGCAGCAGGTAAATGAAGTAGGCAACGAAAATACTGTCTGCATTAAGGAAGTTACAGAGGAAATTGACAAGTTTAAGGTTGAGTAGCGCCGCCGTTCTTGCCAGTAAGCTTATACTTCACAAGAAGGTCACCGCAAAAAAGTGAAAACTTTAACTTTTGCAGCTGGCTCTAAAAAAGAAGAATACGCGTTTATGTGCAGCTTGCCGGCAAGTACGCTGGGGCGTTGCTCTGTTTGTTGATTTTATTTTGCAACAAGATTATTATTTTCTGACTATGAAAACTAAATCAACATCAGGACAAAAACATAAATCACTGCTGGCAAAGGGACTTTCTCTTTCTGTGCTTACACTTGGCTCAAGAATTCTTGGACTTATAAGGGAAATGACAAAAGCAAAATTTCTTGGGGCAACTCACCTTTCAGATGCTTACGGAATAGCGTTTATGATTCCAAATCTTTTCAGGAGACTGTTTGCAGAAAATTCTGTTTCCGTAGCATTTATTCCTACTTTTAAAAATCACATAGAAGACGATACAGAAGAAGGCAAAAAAAAGACACGGAACTTTGTCAATGCAACATTTACGCTTGTTTCATTCTGCACAGTTTTATTCGTAACTTTAGGAATTATTTTTACGCCTTTTATTTTAAGAATATTTTTTAAAGGCGATGCAAATTCAACACTTAACGAAGCAGTAATCCTTACACGGATAATGTTTCCTTACCTCGTTGTAATTTCAATAGCTGCATTTTTTCAGGGAATACTTAACGGACTGAAAATTTTTTCTCCATCAGGATTTACTCCAATTTTGTTTAACCTTATTGTAATTATTTCAACTTACGTGCTTTCACCTTTTACAAAAAATCCTGCACGCTCCATGGCAATCGGTGTAATTACAGGAGGAACAGTTCAGTGTCTGTTTCAACTTCCCTTTGTTTTAAAAAACGGATACACAATCAGGCTTACAAGTTTAAAATCAGCATTTACAAATGAAGGCACTAAAAAAGTTCTGGCTTTAGTAGGACCAACTATAATCGGCATGGCTGGATATCAGTTAAATGACATTGTATCTTCTGCGCTGGCAACTCATGCCGGTGAAGGTGTAGTTTCTTCCCTCCAATATTCACTCAGGCTTCAGGAACTTATACTTGGCATTTGCGCCGTAACTATTGGAACAGTCATACTTCCAGACTTAACGGGCTTTGCAAAAAAATCACAGTGGGAAAATTTCAACGGCATGCTTACTCTTGCAATTAAACTCATTGCGTTTATTTCTATCCCGATTACTTTTTACTCTCTTGTAATGGGCGAAAATTTAATTACATTAGTTTTTGCTTCCGGAAAATTTGATGAAGATGCAATCCTTATGACGAAGGAAGTTTTTAATTTTCACATCATAGGTTTGTTTTTTATTGCAGTAAACAGAATTGTTTCACAGGCTTTTTACGCACAGCAGAATACTAAAAGTCCTACAATCGCCGGGCTTATAAATTTCGGAGTGAACATTCTTTTTGCATCAGCTTTTGTTTTTTCACTTAAAGGAAAGGGAATTGCACTTGCCCTTACTATTGCAAGTTTCGTAAACACAGTAATGCTTTTTGTTTTCTTAAAAAAGACTCCAACCATAGACGTAAAATCTGTAATTGTATCTTCAATTTTTTATTGCGCTAAACTGATTGTTTTCTCTTTAGCTGCAGCTTTAAGCATTTACTTTTTGCGCATTCCTTTAGTTGATTTTTTTGCAGGACACAAGCGGATTATTTCACAGGGAATTCCAGTTGCCGTAACAGCTTTGATTTTTGCAACAGTCGGAATAGGTCTTATGGCTTTAACAAAAGATTCACTTTTAAAAATTGCAGTCAGGAAATTCAGGAAGCAACCGTAACGTGCTACAGTTCATTTAAAATTTTTGCAGGAGAATATTATGAAAGATTGTATGGAATTTAATCTTGATGAAATTTTCAGAAAGCGTCGTGAAAAAGTTTTTGACTTTATGAAAGCAAATAAAATTGATGCCGTTCTTTTTGAAGATTCGGAAACAAAGCGTGACGTTGCAATCCGTTATTTTACAGGACACAGTTCGGACAGTCTTTTGATTTTTACTCAGAGCAAATCTTTTCTTTTGCCCTGGGACTTAAATCTTGCAGAAAAAAATGCCCGCATAGAAAACATCATTCCCTACACTGATTTTAAACGGGAATCACTTTTTGCATTAAAAGAAATTTTAAGTAAGGAAAATCTTTTAAACGGTTCAACTGTTGAACTTCCACAATCATTTTCCCATCTTGATTTTTTGAAATTTTCGGAAGAAGCGTCAACTGTAAATTTTCAGTGCAGAAAAGACGGCGTTCATAATTTTGCTGTTGAGTGCAGGGCTGTAAAAGATCAGTATGAAATCAGCTGTACAAAAAAAGCCTGTGCCATTACAGATTTAATGACTGACGAAATTGAGCAGATGCTGAAAACAAAAACTGAACTTACGGAAATGGACATTGCCCTTTATATAGAAAAATTCCTAAGGCTTCATGATTGTGAGCGGACAAGTTTCGACACTCTTGCTGCCGGCCCTGAACGTTCTTTTGCAATTCACGCTTTTCCCGGATACACTTCATCTTTGTGGGGAACTGAAGGACTTTCTATTTTAGATTACGGCGTATGCTACAAAGGTTATGCCAGTGACTGCACGCTTACAATTGCAAAAGGTCCGCTGAATAAAGAGCAGGAAAAACTTCTTGATTTAGTTGAAACTGCAGGCAGGGAATGTTTAAAACTTTACAAGCCTTCATGTTCAATTTTAAAAGCTGCACAAAAGGCTGACGAAATATTTGCTGCTGAAGGAAAGAAAATGCCTCACTCTCTGGGACACGGAACAGGTCTTGAAATTCACGAAGCTCCTTTCGTAACAATCCGTGCTGATGAAAATAAAGTTTTTAAAAGCGGCAACATTGTAACTTTAGAACCGGGACTTTATGATCCTGACTTAGGAGGAACAAGACTTGAAAACGATGTTCTTATTACAGATGATTCAAATCTTGTCCTTACAAAATCAAGGATCATCAGGCTCTGAAATTTGAAATGAATTCTTCAACTTCTTCTTCCAGCGAACGGGCAAGTTCCTTGTCTTGAATTTCGTAAATAAGGGGAAGCATGGAATTCAGTATTACAAGCGTAAGCTTTTTGCCGTCAATGTTTACGCTTGAAATGTCATCATCACCAAGCTGGCTTCTTATTACGTCTGCATGAGCCAAAAGACCTCTTCTTTCCATTCGCTTTGTAATTATAAATTCAATCTGCAGGTGAGTTCTGAATCTTAAAAATTCGTCTGCCCTTCCTACTGTAAGAAAATTGCTGAATGCCTTTAAGTTCTGGAAAAAACGGCTCGTTAAATTAAAGTGATCAAGAGATTCTCTTTCTGCAAATATTTCTATGATTTTTTCCATAAGATTTGCTGCTTTAGAAAAATCTTCTGTCATAACAAAGTCATGTCTTTCCTGTGAAACTGCAAGGTCGCTCTGGTCTTCTTCAAAAGGATCCGGTGCCTGCTGTTCCTGCTGACGTGCTTCAAGTTCTGCAAGACGCTCTGACTGTTCCTGCTGAAGCTGAGCTAATCGTTCTGCTTCTTCCTGCTGTTTCTGAAGCTGGGCCAATCGTTCTGCTTCTTCCTGTTCTTTCTGGAGCTGAGCTAATCGTTCTGCCTGTTCTTCTTTTTCTCTTTGAAGCCGGGCAAGCTGTTCTGCCTGTTCTTCTTTTTCTTTCTGAAGCTGGGCAAGCTGTTCTGCCTGTTCTTCTTTTTCTTTCTGAAGCTGGGCTAAACGTTCTGCTTCTTCCTGCTCTTTCTGAAGCCGGGCAAGACGCTCATCTTCTTCACGTTCTGCTTTTTCTATGGCTGCCTGTTTTTCTGCTTCAAATCTTTCTCTTTCTTCCTGGGCAATTTTTCTTGCCATTTCTTCTGCTGCCTTTAACGCCTGATTGTTCTGCTCTTCCAAAAGCTGGCGCTGCTGCTGGGCAGACAAACGTTCCTGTTCAGCTCTTTCACGTTCAGCCTTTGCTCTTTTTAATTCTTCATCAAGGGCTTTAAGCATTTTGTCTTCGGCATTGCGGCGTTCTTCCAGTTCTCTTGATTTTTCAGCCTGCTCCTGTTCAAACTTTTCCTGCCATTGCTTCTGTGCTTCTTTTGCAGCCTGTTCTGCGGCTTCTTTTACAACTTCCCTAGCAGCCTGTTCGGCAGTAGTTCTGGCTGTATCTTCTGCTTTTTTCTGTGCTTCCAGTGCTGCCTGTTTCAGTGCATCTTGTGCTGCCTGCTGTGCCATTTGCGAATAGTCCGGCTGCATCTGGTTTTCATAAGGCTGCTCGTAAGAAGGCTGAGGTTTTTCTTGCGGCGGCAATTTTTTTCCTGCAGGTTCAGGCGTATTTTCAAAAGGCTCATCGTTTGTAAATTCGTAAGGCGTAGAATCTGAGTTTCCGCTGTTAATGTCTTCCGGTGCAAACTGAGGTTCCATTTGACGCTCAACTGGAGCAGAACCGCTGCTTCCGTAACCGAAGGGATTTTTTTCGAAAAAATCATCACCGTCAAACTCATCATTATTTTCGGGAATAAGATTATCTAAGTCAGAATAATTTTCCGTGTTATCTGCAAGAAGTTCCTCATCAATGTTTTTGTAAGCTTCGTCTTCATTGTTTTCATCAGAACTTAAACCGGCAAAATTTATCTGATCATTAGTTACAGTCCGCTCTTCCTGAGAATTTTCTTCGTCATACTTTTCACTTTCAGGAGAAATGTCTTCGTCAGCTTTTTTTTCAGGAAGCTTTTCTACTTGAGTAAAAAAATCATCCTTCTCTTCAACAGGTGCCGTGCCTTTGTGTGTAGAAATAATTTCATTGTTTACGCGCTCAATTCCTTTTTTTGACGCAGCATTATCTTCGTCTTTAGAATTGATTTCCTTGTAGTAAGAAAGTGCTTCCACAAGGTCGCCGTTTTTTTCTGAAGTCTGAGCAAGACTGTTTAAAACTTCTGTGTTGTCAGGATTGTTTTCAAGAAATTTCTGGTAATACTTTTTTGCCTTTTCGAACGAACCTACCTGACTGTAACGCTTTCCGCCGTCTTTGTAAAAATCATCATAAGAAGGAGAAAATTCGTGAATCTTTTTAAAACAGTTTATTGCTTTATTTTCATCACCGCTGCAAATGTAATATTGTCCCAGAAGATTCAAAGTGTGAACGTCTTCAGGATTTTCCTTCCACAGCTTTTGAATTTTTTCGTTAGCACTTTCCAGCCTGTTTGCCGAAAGAAGAACTGAAGCGTACTGTTTTGTAACTTCAAGATTTTCAGGGTCAAGGCGCTCAAGGCTTTCCATTGTTTTTACAGCAGCATTATTTTTTCCGTTGATTTCGTAAACATCAGCTAAAGCAGAAAGGGCTTTTTTGTTGTCAGGCTTAATGCTTAAAGCGTTATTGTATTCAGTTTCAGCGTCTGCGTATTCGCTTTGTCTGGCGTAAACATCGCCCATTTTCTTGTGCATTTCAGAACTTTGCGGATTAAGTTCAATTGCCTGCTTTACGATTGAACCTGCAACTTTAGTTTTGTTTTTTGAAAGAAGCAGATCAGCGTAACTGTCAATTGCATCAAGCCAGCCCGGCTTTACTTTTAAAGCAGTTTCATATTCCTGCTGTGCATTTTCAAAGTTCCCGATTTTTGAATAACAGTTTGCAATGTTCAGGTGAAGCACCGGATGATTCGGGTCAACTTTAAGCCCTTTTTTGTAATAGTTGATTGCATCTTCGTAGTTGTTCTGTTCAGCGTAAATTGTTCCAAGATGATTTAATGCAAGTACGTCATTCGGGTTAGCTTCAATTACTCTTTTAAAACAGAGAATTGCATCGTTGTGTTTTTTCATAAGCTTATATGTAAAGCCTAAGTTGTAAAAAGTCTGAGGATTATTTTCATCGGCAATAACGGCACTTTCAAGCATTGCAATGGATTTGTCGTAAATTCCAAGCCTGCGGTAAATTGCTCCAAGGTGATTTAAAGCGTTAACGTTTTCAGGTTTAAGTTTTATAATCTGATTGAAAATTTCAAGAGCCTTTTCATCGTTGTTGCTTTTTACATACATTTCTCCAAGATTTTTTAAAACGCCTACATTTTCAGGTTCGTTTGTAAGCATCTTCCTGTAGATTCCTGCTGCAAGTTCATAATCTCTTGTAAGAACAGCTGCTTGTGCTCGTTGAAGCATAACTGCTTTGTTGCTGGCATTTTCCATTTCTATCTCCTAAGAGGACGGGCGTAAACTTCTTTGGAAAGTTCTCCCATTATCTGATTATCTGTTTTCGAATAAGCTGCAATTGCAAAGTAATAAATTTTTCCGTTTTCCAGTCCTGATATAACTGCTGAAGTTGTGTTTCCTATGTCAACAGGTGATTCTCCCTGAACAGCATCCCTTCCAAGATATTCTCCGGGACGCTCTCCGTAAAAAATGTAATATCCGCCGGCATTTTCATCTACAGAAAAACTCCAGTTCAATGTTACCTGAGAATCTCCGCTCTGGGCTTTTACAGAAAATGGCGGAAGTGGCAGCGGTGTTTCTTCGTAATGAATTTGAAGCTCCGTTACAGAAGGTGATTTGCTTCCGCCTCCATCAGGATAAAGATTGCATCCTACCTGAAAATACAATCCCTTTACATTGGAAATATTTTCTCCAAGTTCTACTCTTTTCCATTCAGGATAAGTGTCTGTCCAGTTGTAGAAATTGTCACCGCCCCGAACGTAAAAAAGAATTTCAGTCTGTTCAGGTTTAGTAACTATTCCGTCAATTTTTGTAAGTGAAGCGCCTCTCGTAACAAGAATAGGCTGTGTTTCAAAACGTCCGCCTGATTTTTTAAAAGTGTCGTACTGCAGTTCAACTTTTTCGCTGGAAGCATTGCGCAAAATGTTAAAGTCATCAATTACCCCTGAAAATTCCGGGCAAATGTCAATGTCAGCAGCAACACCTAAATGCAAAGGGTAAACAGAACCGCCCTTCTCTTTTTTATTTGTAGAAACGTATTTTAAATCTTCAAGCTGACTGTCTATCCTGTATTCAAGCAGGCCGTTTTCTTCGTTGTAGCTGATTGAATGATGCGACCATGTGTTTGGAATAATCGTTCTGTAACTTAAAAGATTTACTTCTCCGCCGTTTTCAACGTAACCTGAAAAAATATTCGTAAAAGTCCACTGCAAATGATTGTTAAAGAAACTTGCCCTTATCATCTGGTAAAGAGGATAATTTGCAACTGTTCTTGAAGAGCGCCATGAAAAAACAATTTCTCCGTTTTCTGCAATAAATGGAAAAAGCCAGAATTCTATCGTAAAGGAACCGCCCATTCCTTCTTTTCCGAAAAATGAATTTCCGCTGCCTTTTAACCGTAAGCCGCCTGTTCCTTTTACAAGTGCAGCTTTTTTTCCCATAATTGAATTTTCCGTTAAATACAGGCTGTTTCTTTCTACAGTATAGTTTCCGGCTTTGTCAGAAAAAGTTTCATCTTCAAAATCAAGAAGCAAGTCCGTGCTGTAATTTACTTTGCGGCTGTTTGTTGCTAGAACCATTGCATCGTAGCCGAACCTTCCTTTTCCAGTAACAATTCCGTCTTTTTTAGAAAGAGCAGGCCATCCTTCTTTTCCGCCTAAAGTCAAGACTTTTGTTTCACTCCAGGCAGTGTTTAAAATAATGAAAAAAAGTGATATTATCAGTGTAAGCTTAAAATATGAACGTAAACAAACCTGATTCAGCATCTCAAAAAATCCTCTCTAAGTCCGAAAAAAAATCTCAGTGGGAAATTCTTCATCAGACTGCATTAAAAGCTCCCAATCAAAGCGGCGTTTATATGTGGCGCAATGAAAAGGGAACTGTAATTTATGTAGGCAAGGCAAAAAATCTGCACAACAGACTTTCTTCTTACTTCAGCGGCACTAAAGACATTAAGACAAGGCTTTTAATAAGTCATGCAGTTTCAATTGAATATATAACTACAAGCAACGAATACGAAGCCTTTCTTCTGGAAAACAATCTGATAAAAAAATACACGCCTAAATACAACATTGACTTAAAAGACGGAAAATCTTATCCGGTTCTGCGCATTACGAAAGAAGAATTTCCACGCATCTTTAAGACAAGACGTGTTGTTCAGGACGGTTCCCTTTACTTCGGACCTTTTCCAGATGCAGCTGCATTAGATACATTTGTAGAAACACTTTACGAAATATATCCTTTGCGGCATTGCAAAACTTTTCACAAAAAAGCTTCTCCCTGCATGTATTACCACATAGGAAGATGCCTTGCCCCTTGCTGCAAAAATGTAAAACAATACACCTATACTGAATTTATCGAAGAAATATCTTCTCTTCTTGAGGGTAAAGGCGAAGAAACAGTTAAAAAACTAAACGCACAGATGAAAGAAGCTGCAAAATCACTTAATTTTGAAAAAGCTGCCCGTTTGCGTGACGGAATAAAGGCACTTTCAATACTGCAGAATCAGAATATTGTAGAAAGTTTTGACGGCGAAGACAGGGATTACATTTCTTCATGGCGTGAAGGTGAACTTGTAAGCTTTACTGTTTTAAAAATGAGGCAGGGAAAACTTTTGGGAAGGGACAATTACAGAACTTTAAGCTTAAGCGAAGACAACGAACTTCTTCCGGAATTCATTTCAGCATTTTACACTGAAAAAGAAGATGTGCCGCCAAAGATTTTTTACCTTGAAACTGAAGGGCTTGAAAACCAGGATTTACAGCGATGGTTTAAGGAAACACTTAACGCACAGACTCTTCTCATTCCTGTAACTGATTTTACGCCGCAAGCCAGACTTCACAAAGCTGCACTTAATATGGCAAAAGAAAATGCACACGAAGACATAATCAGGCGCTTACGGGAAAGAGGTGATTTTCCTGCAATGGAAGAGCTTCAGAAAGTGCTTAATCTTCCTAAACTTCCGGCCAGAATTGAAGGATTTGACATTGCACACATCGGAGGGAAATTTCCTGTTGCAAGCTTAATAAGTTTTTACAACGGCAATCCTGACAAAAAGAATTACAGATATTTCCGCCTTAAAACTACAGATGGAATTATTGATGATTTTCAGTCTATGAGGGAAGCTGCCACAAGACGATACACAAGAGTTGTAAATGAAGGCAATCCGCTTCCTGATTTAATTCTGATTGACGGAGGAATCGGGCAGGTAAATGCAGTTCAGCAGGTTTTAAACTCTCTGGAAATTGACGTTCCTGTTGCAGGTCTTGCCAAACGTGATGAAGAAATATGGCTGCCGGGAGCTTCACAGCCAGTCTGCCTTCCTAAAAGAAGTGATGCCTTGCGTCTGCTTCAACGAGTAAGAGATGAAACCCACCGTTTTGCTACAAGCCGAAATCAGGAATTGCGTACAAAAGAAAATACAGTTTCTCCTTTTATAAATCTTCCTGGAGTTGGAAAAGAAAGAGACAGGCTTTTAATGAAAAAGTTCGCCACTCTGGAAAAACTGTCACTTGCTTCGGAAAGCGAAATTGCACAGACCCTTCACGTAAACTCAGATGCTGCTTCAAAAATCCTGCTTAGTGCAAGAGAACTTTTGGAAAAACAAAATGCCGTTAAAGAAAAGCAAAAACTTTCTCTAGGACAATCTGGCACAACAAAAGAAAAAGCTGAACATGCACAGAAAATATATTCTCTTGCACAAATGGCACTTGAAGAAAAAACAGATGAAAAAGACGGCTCTTTAAAAGTTGCGTCTCCTGAATAAATCAGCTTAACTTCAAAAGTACACAGCCGTGAGCTTCAATTGTTTCGCTAAGTTCTGCATTGCCGCTTAAAGGGAACAAATCTTTTTTCTGCCATAAATCCCTTACTTTGTAAACGGCACTTTCACTTATGCCCTGAATTTCGCTAAGCCGCACTGTAACATCACGTTTTTCATCGCTTATGTTGAAAAGTGCCACGTAAAAATTCATGCCTTTTGCAGGACAGCCTTCGCCGTAACTTGCCCACACAACCTGGTTTTCGTCACTGCTTACTAAAAAAGGATTGCGGCTGTGGGAGTTAAGAGCCAGCACTTCTTCGTTTGTAATAAGCGCCAGAGACTCTTCGTCCAGCTGAGGCAAATCAGTGCCTAACATAAGAGGACTTCGGAAAATGCTCCACAAAGTAAACATTGTTTTTTCTTCTGTCCGAGTAAATTCTGTAAGACGGGGTTTTCCGCTCCAGCCGTAAGCAAGTTTATTTAAAGGAATCATGTCGCAGTCAGGCCAGCATCCAGCGCCAACGTGTTTCTGCCACACTTCACATCTGTTAAACATATTTTTAAGAAGCTTCCAGTTGTCCCAGAAATCATCTGTAATGCGCCACATATTTGCATATTTTTCAAGATGCCATGCTTTTTCTATAACAGCAGGGCCTGGGCTTAAAGAAAGAACCATTTTCCGTCCGCACAAAGAAATAGCCTTTGCAATCATTTCAATTTCTTTTTCTGCTGAATAAGGATTTTTTTCGTAAAGATTTGTGTTGCAGATATCATCAACTTTGACAAAATCTACGCCCCACTGTGCATAAAGCTGGAAAACTGAATTGTAATATTCCTGAGCGCCTTTTTTCGTATAATCCACGCCGTACATATCGCCGTTCCACTTGCACACGCTGAATGGATTTGCAATTTTATCAGCAGTAACGTCTGTCCCGTAAATCTTTGAATGAAGATGGCAGCACTGCTTTGGAATTCCACGCATAATGTGAATACCGAATTTCAGTCCTTTCTGATGACAGTAAGATGCAAGACTTTCAAAACCTTTTCCGCCTGCACTTGAAGGAAAACGCACAGGATCAGGAATCTGGCGTGAATACTCGTCAACGCAAAGTCTAGCAAAAGGCGTATACTGAATTTCAGGACAAGTAGAACCTGCATCAGGATCTGACCACTGAATGTCTACAACAATATATTCCCAGCCGAATTTCCTGAGCTTTTCTGCCATAAAATCAGCATTTGCCTTTACCTGCTCTTCGTTTACAGTAGTGTTGTAATAATCGTAACTGTTCCAGCCCATTGGCGGAGTTAAAGCTGCCTGGTTTTTGTCATACATAATTTTCTGCTCCAGATTAAATGTGATCTTTGTAACGTTCAGCGCTTATAATTCCGTCTTTTACGTTAAGTTTGCATATTCTTGCATTGCGGCTGTCAAAAGCGTCTGCATCAAGCCCGTCGTTGTAATCCCTTGCATGATAAACTGCGTACCACTGACCGTCTTCTTTTATAAGGGAATGATGTCCTGTGCCTTCTTCAAAATCGTTTGCAGCAATAACAGGAGCGTAAGTGTTTTCGTCAGGATATTTTTCAAATTTGATTTTCCGTAAATCAGTTTCATCAGTTTTTGCGCGGGCGTAACCTATATAATATTCAGGCTGTTCAAAACAGTTGCCGCTGTACATAACGTACTGCCAGTCGCCTTCTTTAAAATAAAATGCGCCTTCTATTGTGTGCCAGTGTTCGCCTTTTTTAAATCTGTCACGCTGAAAAATTTCTTCGTCTAAAGTTGGAAGTACTACAGTTGACGGTTTTCCTTCAGCGTGGAATGGATCAAGAAGTTTGTCTACAACAATGTATGTGCCCACTCTTTCGCCTTCGTATCTGTTTGTGGAATAAAAAATAAAAAGTCCTGCTTCATTTTTTACAACATGGGAATCAATTGAAAATGGATGAAGAAGCTGTGTTGTATTTGTAAAAGGGCCTAAAGGATTGTCTGCAACGCTTACGTGCATTGCGCCCTTATGACCTGCTTTGTCCGGTGCATCTGTGTCTATTTCAATTGAATTGTACATATAGAATTTTCCGTCAAGTTCAATAACGCTTGGAGCCCAGAATGCACTAAGTCCCGGAACAGTCATAACCAAGCCGTAGTAAGTCCAGCCTTTAAAAAGCGAATCTGACTCATAAGCGTAAATTCCGTCATGACCTGTAACGTAAATATAGTAACGGCCGCCAGATTTTAAAATAAAAGGATCAGCCTGACCAAGGTTTTCCCTGTTGATTTCCAGTAAATGCATAAAAATCTCCTGCAATACGTCGAGTCAAGGCACGCTGTCGCTTAAAGCCTTGACTTCTCCGTTTTTAAGGTTTGTATTAAACCTTAAATAAAAAAGGCCACTAAGAAAACTTCTTGTGACCTTAACAGAAAATGAAATCAGAGAGACTTCCCTGAGAAATTGAAATTTACATTCCAACTTCTGCTTTAAATTCTAAGACAAAAATTCCCGAATTCAAGAAGAAAGCCAATATTTTTTCATTTTTTATTAAGTTTTAGCTTTTTCCGCCGGCACCAATGAGCTGACGGAACAGTATAGACTTTAAACTTTTAACCTTTTACTGTCAATTCTAAATTGACATCTGATGTTTTTTTAAGTAACTTACAGATATGAAAAAATTATCTTTATTAACAAAATCATTAAAATCAAGTTTTAGAAATACAGTTCTGGCAGCAGCAGCATTTTTATTTTTGACTGCAGGATTTTCCGGATGCAAAAAAGACAAGGCTGAAGGTACACAAATTACTGCAACATTTTATCCCCTTTACATTATGCTTCTTAACATTACGGAAGGTGCTCAGGGTGTACAGGTAAACCTTCTTTCTTCGCCGGACACAGGATGCCTTCACGACTATCAGCTTACAACTAAAGATATGCAATTAATAGAAAAAAGTGACATTCTTGTAGCAAACGGTTCAGGCATGGAATCTTTTCTGGAAAAAGTTCTTGAAACTAAAAAAGACACAACTATTTTAGCTTCAGAAGGATTTGAACTTCTTAAGGAAAATGATGACAATCCGCATATCTGGGTAAGCTTACAGGGCGCAGTTTACGAAACTAATAAAATTGCAGCCGGACTTGCTTCTCTAGACGAAAAAAATGCTGAAATTTACTTAAAGAATGCTGAACTTTACGCTGAAAAACTTAATGATTTGGGCAGCTCTATGAAAGAAGAACTTTTGCCTTACAAAAACAGCAGCATCATTACTTTTCACGAAGCATTTCCTTATTTTGCCAGCGAATTCAGCTTAAACTTAAAGGACGTTATTGAGCGTGAACCGGGAACTCCTGCAAATGCAGCTGAACTTTCTTCCATGATAAAACTTATAAATCAGGCTAAGATGAGCGGCGAAAAAATTGCACTTTACGCCGAGCCTCAGTATTCATCTGCAGAAGCTGAAATCATTTCTAAGGAAACGGGACTTACTGTTTACCAGCTTGACCCTTGCGTAACGGGCTTGATTGAAAAAGATGCTTACTTAAACGCAATGAAGCAGAATCTTGAAACGTTGAAATTAAGTCTTGGCAAATAAAACTAAAACGGAATATAGGTGAAAAAATGTCTTGCACTTTGGGAAAAGAGCACGTCTGCTGCACAAGAATTGAACATTTAACCGTAAAAGCCGGCAATGAAACTATTCTTAACGATATAAACCTTCACTTGCACTGCGGAGAACTTACTGCAATCATAGGGCGAAACGGTGCCGGTAAAACTACTTTTATTAAAGCGCTTCTTGATGTAATTCCTCATAGCGGCGATATTATTTTTGAAGGCGAAAAGTGCGATTCAAACTGCGGAAAAGAAAACACAACTGATCACAGTAGGTTTTGCAGCTGTCGTTCCACCCACGGATTTACTACGCGAAAGCCACGGTTCGGTTACGTTCCTCAGTCACTTGCAATAGAAAGTTCAAGCCCTGTAAGCGTAGAAGATGTTGTTCTTTCATCTATTTCAAAATGGCCTGTCTGGCTTCCTCCAAGAAAAAAGCATATTGAAAAAGCACTGGAAATTCTCCGTTCTACAAATGCCCATTCACTTTTAAAGCGTAAAATCGGAAACTTAAGCGGCGGTGAACTTCAGCGTGTAATGCTTGCCCTTGCCATAAATCCTGTGCCGGACATTCTTCTGCTGGACGAACCTGTAAGCGGTGTTGACAGAGTGGGACTTAAAGGTTTTTATCAGCTTGTTTCATCATTAAGAAGAGACTACGACATAACAATTCTCCTTGTAAGCCATGATCTTGATCTTGTTGCAAAACACGCAGACAGAGTACTTTTCATAAACAATCAGAGTGCAGCAAGCGGAACTGTAGAGCAGATATATTCTTCCCCGGAATTTACGGAAGTCTTTGGGAAAATAGATGTGGCTTCCATAAAATCAGGCAGTTCAACTTTTGAGGAATAAAAAATGCAGGCAATTTATTCGATTATAGACACTTTACTTCCATTTCAGTGGCTTGAACCTCAGTTCATGAAAAATGCATTTCTTGCTGTTTTAGCTGCCTGTCCGCTTTTCGGAATACTGGGTACAATCGTAGTTTCCAACAAAATGGTTTTCTTCAGTGATGCCATAGGACATTCTGCTTTAACGGGAATTGCTTTAGGCGTGATTTTTGGAATTCACAATGTAACTGTAAGCATGATAGTTTTTTCTGTTTTACTTGGATTTATAATCATCAGCGTAAAAATCAAGGGCAAAACAAGTGCGGATACAATCATAGGAGTTTTTTCGTCAACTTCTGTGGCTTTGGGAATTGTGCTTTTAAGTGCAACAGGAAATTTCAGCAAGTATCAGAAATATTTAATCGGCGACATTTTAAGCATTCAGCCTTCCGAAATTCTTCTTCTGGCAGGTGCAGTAATTCTTCTTATGGTAGTGTGGATTTTTTTCTTCAACAAAATGCTTTTAACTAACATTCACTCTAATTTTGCAAAAAGCAGGTGCATAAACACTTTCCTGATGGAACAGATTTTTGCTTTAATTACGGCGGTAATCGTTACAATCAGCATAAGATGGACCGGGCTTTTAGTCATAAACAGTCTTCTTGTTCTTCCTGCAGCAGCTTCCAGACTTGTAAGCAGCAATTCAAGGCAGTACACTTTCATTTCACTTCTCATTTCACTTTTCAGCGGAATTGCAGGCCTTTCCCTTTCCTACTACATTGGAAGTGCAAGCGGTGCAACTATCGTTATAATAAATGCGGTTTTGTTTGTAATATGCTTTTTTGCTTCAATACTGCGGCGGAACTAAACTTCAACTAAATATGGAGAAATAAAATGAACTGTAAAGCTGTAATTTTTGATCTTGACGGAACTTTGCTTAACACTTTGGATGATATTGCAGAAAGCTGTAATTTTGCTTTAAGTGCCTTTAACTTTCCTTTGCGTACGGTTGATGAAGTGAGGCAGTTTGTAGGCAACGGTTACAGCCGCTTAATTGAACTGGCTGTTCCTGGCGGCAAGGAAAATCCTCTTTTTCAACAGGTGCTTCAAAAAGGCAAAGATTTCTATTCGAAAAACTGTCAGAATAAAACTGCTCCTTACGACGGTATTCCTGAACTTATGGAAAAGCTCAGCAAGGAAGGTATAAAGCTCGGTATTGTTTCCAACAAGCCTGACAATGAAGTGAAGACTCTTGCAAAACGTTATTTTAATTCTTACGTTACTAAAGAAACTGCTGTTGGTGAAATGGAAGACAAAGGCATAAGACGTAAGCCTTTCCCTGATTCTGTTAACAAGCTCATATCAATTTTAGGTGTAAATAAAGAAGAAGTCCTTTACGTTGGCGACAGTGATGTAGATGTGCTGACTGCAAAAAATGCTGGTATTAAATGCATAAGCGTTACATGGGGTTTCCGCACAAAAGATTTTCTAGAGAAAAACGGCGCCCTTTACTTCGCAGATTCCCCAGCACAGCTCTTCCAGATGATTTGCAGTACTTCTTGGTAAGCTGTCTCTTGCTCCAAAACCCAGCACCCGCACTTTCTTGTTAAGAGTGGAGTTTATCTGTATAATCCATAGAATGAACTCTATACTTAACACACAAATTGCATCGGAACAGCTTCTTGACGAACTGGATTTTTTCAAAATAAGAAAGGAAATTTCTCTTTTAGCATCCAGCGAAGAAAGTTCACTTGAAATATTAAATATTTTACCTTCAGCAGATAAAGAGCAGATCAGCGCATTAAAGAAAATGGGCAGCGAATGGAATTCTTATCTTTCCACAACAAGACAAAACCCTGTTACTGACTGGCCTATTGTAAACGACTTATTTGACATACTGCAGGTTGAAGGCACACAGCTTTTGCAGGAACAGATTTACGCACTGGGATTATTTGCATCATCGGTGGAAAAAACTCGGGACGCAGTAACATCAGCTTCAATTGAACTGGAACTTCCAGCCTTGCTTGCCAAAGTAAACACCATGCCTTCACTTGAAAATCCTAAAAGGGAAATTTTTTCCATATTAGATTCAGGCGGCAAAGTAAAGGACTTGCCTCAGCTGAGAGAGATCCGGCAGAACATAAGCAGGCTTCACAAAGAAATCGAAAATGCCATAAGAAAATACACAACCGATTCAACATTAAGCACAGCCCTTCAGTCAACAGTTCCAGCCTACAGAGCAGACAGAGAACTTCTTGCAGTAAAAAGCAGCTTTAAAAATAAAATCAACGGCATTATCCATGAAGTAAGTTCTTCAGGACAGACAATTTTTATTGAACCACTTGAAATCGTAAAGGCAAACAATGAACTCCTGAACGAAGAAGAGCGGCTTGCAAGTGAGTTAAGAAAAATATTTTTAGAGCTTACATCAAAACTTTCCCTTTACAATGATGATTTCAAACAATGTTACCGCACGATGATTTTATTGGACAGAACACTTGCCGGCGCAAAATGGATGAAAAAAATCAGCGGAATTTATTCAGAACACTGCGACATAAATTTTGAACCGCCAAGAATCGTAAAGGCACGTCACCCTGTATTAGGAGAAAAGGCAGTACCTGTAGACATAAGCTTTATAGGCGGAAAACGAGTCCTCATAATAACAGGTCCAAACACTGGAGGAAAAACAGTAACGCTAAAAACCATTGCACTTTTCGCATTATTAAATCAGAGCGGATTTCCAGTTCCGGCAGCAGAAGGCACAAGGCTTCCCATATTTAATTCAATTTTTGCAGACATCGGAGACGAACAGTCCATAGCCGAAAGTTTAAGCACTTTTTCAGCACACATGAAAAAAATGGCAGACATGACTTTAAAGGCAGACAGCAATTCCCTTATCCTTTTAGACGAATTAGGAAACGGCACAGATCCTCAGGAAGGAAGCGCTATAGCCATGGCTTGTCTTGACCAGCTTATAGAAAAAAAAGCATTCGTTATAGTAACAACTCATCACGGTGTACTTAAAAACTACGGCTACACAAATCCACTTTGCATAAACGCCAGTGTAGAATTTGACAGCACAAATTTAAAGCCAACATACAAGCTTTTAATGGGAGTTCCCGGAGAAAGCCACGCCATAGACATTGCATTAAGTGCAGGACTTCCTGAAAAAGTTGTAGAAAAGGCAAAGACTTACATTTCCACTCAGCAGGCAGACGTAAGTTCACTTATTCAGGGATTAACGCAAAAGCATCTTGAATTAGATGAAATGCTAAGGGAAGAAAATCAGAAAAATGCACAGCTTGAAATCAAGGCGCACAAACTTCACCAGAGGGAAATCCGTGCTTCAGAAAGGGAAATTGAATTAAAGGAAGCAGAACACCGCTCAAGCAGCACATTCCTTACAGAAACACGAAGCCGTCTTGAAAATCTTGTACGTCAGCTTAGGGAAGGTGAAATAACAAGAGAAAAAACTTTAAGCGTAAAAAATTTTATAAGCGAACTTGGAATTGCAGTAGAAAATCAGACAGAACAGATTGAAAGGGCAAAAGCAAATCTTGAAGAAGAAAAAACTCAGGCTCAAAACGAAGAAGAAAAAATTGCACAAAACGGAATGAGGCTTTCCAAAATGCGTAACGGCAGCAGAAACAGTTCCAGCAAAAAAACAAAAGAGCGTCTTTCCAATAAAGAAGCACTTAAAACTGCAACAGTAAACAACATTCAGAAAAGTCACGGAGAAAATCAGAAAGAAAAAATCCAGAAACCTTCACTGCAGCTTTTTGCACCTGGAATTGAAGTACTTGCAGGCTCACAGCGTAGAAAAGGAACGCTTGTTGAAAAACAGAAAAACGGCAGCTGGACAGTACAGTTCGGCAGCATAAAAATGACCGTTCCCCAAAATCAGCTTATGCCTTGCGAAAGACCTTCTATTTTAAAAGCAGACTACATTCTTGAAACAGGAAAAATCATAAGGGAAAACGACAAGCCTGAACTTGAACTTTATCTTTTGGGAATGAGATGCGAAGACGCACTTAAATCACTTGAACGGCAGATTGATCTTTGCCTGATTCACAACTTTAAAAGCTTCGGCGTTGTACACGGAAAAGGCAACGGAATACTTCAGCAGGCAGTGCAGGATTTTCTTTCAAACAATCCTCTCGTTCAGGAATTTCACTTTGCACCACCACAAGAAGGCGGCTTTGGAAAAACTTATGTTACACTAAATTGAAACATGACTTCTTATGTGTTAAAATCAGTTCTATGAGAGAAGGATTTGATTCAATAATTCTAGACATTGACGGCACTATCTGGAACACTACAGGAGTTGTATCAGTAGCATGGAACAAAGCAATTTCGGAACATTGCCCTAAAGCTAAAAAAGTAAACGCACAGATGCTTCAGAAAGAATTCGGCAAACCAATGAACGAAATTGCAGACCATTTGTGGCAGGACTTAACTAAAGAAGAAAAAGACATTCTCCTTTCCTACTGCTGCACGGAAGAACAGATTGCCCTAAAAAACAACACGCTGGATCTGTGCTACCCTAACGTAATTGAAACTATAAAGGAACTTTCTCCCGACATTAATTTTTATATAGTAAGCAACTGCCAGAACGGATACATTGAACTTATGCTTGAAAAAACAAATCTGGCTCCTTACATAAAAGATTTTGAATGTTACGGTCGTACTGGAAAAGGTAAAGCGGAAAATATCTTAATGCTTTCTTCAAGAAATCAGCTGATTCATCCAGTTTACGTTGGCGATACACAAGGTGACTGCAATGCCTGCTTTCAGTCCGGAGTTTCATTTATTTTTGCAGCCTACGGATTCGGAAGCGCATCAAATTATTACGAAAAAATTACAGACTTTTCTCAGTTAAAGCATTTGATTCAGGAAAAATTATGATTTACATTTTTGATATGGGCGGAGTTGTAACTTCAACTGCTCAGGTAGAAGAACATCTGGAAAAAATTCTTGGCATAACACACAGTCAGTTTCTGGAATACAGCGGTGCAGAAAAAAGTTACGGCGAAAACCTTATGCTCCAGTGCTCAGACGGAAAAATTTCCTGCAAGGAATTCTGGGAAAAATTTTCAGAAAATTCAGGCTTAACAATTCAGACTGACTGGTGGCATTATCTTTTTCACCCTGTAAGAAACAATGAAACTTACGCTATAATTGAAAAATTAAAGGAAAAAGGAAACAGAGTAATCTGCGGCACAAACACTATAGACGCTCACTGGAAAAATCACATGGAACGCGGCGACTATAACGTATTTGATCAAACTTACGCTTCGTGCTTTATGGGCGTTTCAAAACCTGACGCAGCTTTCTGGCAAATCATAATGGAAGCAGAAAAGGCAGAACCTTCACAATGCATTTTCATAGACGACAAGCTGGAAAACTGTCAGGCTGCACAAAGGCTGGGCATAAAATCAATTCAGTTTACGGATGCGCTTACTCTTGCAAAACAGCTGAATGTTTCACTTGCTCAGGAAGATGAGTCTTACTGGCTGTAACATTCGCTTAAAAAATCAGAAGTGCATTGTTCTACTAAAGCAGGAAAATAAGAAATTACTTCTTCCCTGCTCCATGCATTTCCGTAAAGCAGGGTACCTTCAGAAGAAACGGCTGTGTATTTGTTTTTAAAAATGCACTTTCCTTCTTCGTTTAAAAGATTAACTTTCATTTCAACTCTTGCCTTAACGCAGCTTTCACCGTCCTGATTTTTTGACTTTAACTTCTGGAATTCAAACTCAAGAAATACAAGGCTTTTCGCCCCGGACTGTTTTACAGTTGCCCTTCTTAAAGATCTGTTTGAAGAAGAAACGCTTTTGTATCCGGTTGCACTTATTTTGTTTTCCAAAAATGCAGTTGCAGAATTTCCTGCCTTGTAACACGGAAGATCCGGAGAATTTTCTGCCGTAAGAATTTCAAAAGATTTTTCTGCCAAAACAGAAGCAAAAACTTCCACAGATTTGTCCAGAGTGTCACGGGCAAAAGAATATTCCAGATTGTCTGCATTAAGGGTGCTGTTTATTTTTCCTGTAAGAAATCCGCTTTCAGAACTTCTTTTATCGTTTACAGGAGGATTTTTTTCGTACCATGTAAGATTTGTATTTCCGCTGGCTGTAACAAGAACAACAGGAGAATAATTTTTAAGTTCAACAGAAGCAGATTTGCAGGAAATAAAATTTGTCAATGCAAAAAGGGCAAACAGAGAAAAACAGAACAAAGAAATCAATTTTTTCATAAATCACACTTTCCATAAAAAAAACCGCCACTGCAAAAGCAATAGCGGATTTTATCAAAAATTATTTTATAAGAAGTTCAGCGTAAGCTTTAAGGGCTCCGTCAGTTTCGCCTGCAAGAACAGCCTTAGCTAAAGTTTTACCAAGCTGAACGCCTTCCTGATCAAAACTGTTGATATTCCACAAAAATCCCTGGAACATAACTTTATTTTCGTAATGTGCAAGAAGTGCTCCAATAACGCCCGGTGTAAGCTGCTTTCCGTAAATAAGTGAAGAAGGACGTTCTCCTGCAAAGAATTTATTCGGATTTTCATCATCTTTACCGCAGGCAAAAGCAACAATTTGAGCTACAACATTTGCTGCAAGTTTAGTCTGACTTTTTGAACCCTGAATTGTAATGTCCTGTCCTGTCTGATTTTCCTGGAATGCAATAAACTGCAAAGGCACAATGTTTGTTCCCTGATGCAAAAGCTGATAGAAAGAATGCTGGCCGTTTGTACCTGGTTCACCAAAAATTACAGGCCCTGTAACATAGTTGATTTTTTTGCCGAAGCGGTTAACGCTTTTTCCGTTAGATTCCATATCAAGCTGCTGAAGATGAGCCGGAAATCTTGAAAGAGCCTGACTGTAAGGCAAGACAGCAGTTGCAGGATAAGCCATAACGTTTCTTTCGTAAACACCAATAAGTGCGTCCATTAAAGAAGGATTTTTAGTAATGTCTTTTTCAGTTGCAGTTTTATCCTGAGCAGCAGCACCGTTTAAGAAATCAGCAAAAACTTTAGGACCGAAAGCAAGACTTAAAATTGCACCGCCTACAGCAGAAGTTGAAGAATAACGTCCGCCGATAAAATCATCCATAAAGAAACATTCCATATAATCAGGATTGTTTACTAAAGGAGAAGTTTCGCTTGTAACTGCAATCATGTGCTTTGAAACATCACAGCCTGCTTTTTTTATTGCATCTTTTACAAATGATTCGTTAGTTAAAGTTTCAAGTGTAGTTCCGCTTTTTGAAACAAGGATAAAAATCGTTTTCGAAATATCAATTGAATTAAGGACTGCAGCTGCGTCATCAGGGTCAACGTTAGAAATAAACTTAGCTTCCATTTTGAAAGTTTTGTTTGCCTTAGCCCAGTTTTCCAAAGCAAGATAAATTGCCCTTGGTCCAAGATCTGAACCGCCTATTCCAATCTGACACACTGTAGTATAAGTTTCACCTTTTTCGTTTACAATTTTTCCAGAGTGAACTTTATCAGCAAACTCTGCAATTTTATTCTGAATGCCAGTGTAAAAATCACGTTTATTAACACCATCAACAACAACATCATTTCCAAGCTGACCTCTTGTAAGCTGATGAAGAACCATTCTCTTTTCGCCTGTGTTTACAACTTCGCCGTTATAAAGTGCAGCAAATTTTTCAAGAAGCTGATCTTCCTTTACAAGCTGTTTGAAAACAGAAATAAGCTGCTTGTTTACCTGTTTAGCTGCATAATTATAAGTAAGACCTTCTGCCATAGGAATGGAACATTCTGCAACGCGCTTTGCACCTGCAGCACCCTTTAAAACTTTAGCAAGAGAAACTGAACCTTTAAGAGACTGAAGTTTTTTAAAACTTTCCATCTTGTTAAGATTGTTCCAGGAAATTGTAGTTGCCATAATAAAACCTCAATAAATATTTGAAATTATTGTGATAAAATTACCACAAATAAAAAAAATTTGCTATTAAAACGAAAATTAAATTTTTACGAAAAATCATTCATCTTCAAGTTCAGGAATACGAAGCTTAAGTGCCTTTAAAAAATCTTCACCGGAAACGCCTTCCCTTAAACAGGCAAAAATACAGTTGTCACCGGCAACAGTTCCAAGAATTTCTTCCATATTGAGTGCATCTATTGCATTTGAAACTGCATCAGCGTGGCCGCCAAAAGTTTTTATTACAACAATGTTTCCGGAAAAATCAATGCTTACATAACCACGCAAAAAATCCTGAATGTAAATCTGTTCGCTTTCCCTTCGTTCATCTTCGTCCGGAAGTGTGTAAACGTAACTTGCATGACCGTCACTTATTTTTCCAACTTTCAAAAGCTTTAAGTCACGGGAAAGAGTTGCCTGAGTTACTTCAAAACCTTCCCGCTGCAAATATCCCAATAATTCTTCCTGACTTTCAATGCGGTAATTTTTTATAAGCTTACGGACTGTTTTAAGCCGTGTTAGACGTTCTTTCATATTATACGCATTTTTGCATATTTATACATTTTTTTCAAGACTTTTGTTTTTCTGTTTAAAATTGACAATTCATTGTGTCCGCCTTAAATTTTACAAAGGAAGCTTTGAGCATAGGCGTTATTGGTGCAGCAGACGGACCTACTGCCATTGTAGTTGCAAGCAGGCACGCAAAAAATCTTTTAGGGCAGATAACTGTTGCAGCATATTCCTACATGAGCCTTGTTCCCATTATAATGCCGCCTGTCATAAAACTTCTTACAACTAAAAAAGAGCGCCAGATAAAAATCCATGAAAAAAATAAAAACATACCTAAATGGGTTACAGTAATTTTTCCCATTGCCTCAACTTTAGCAGTAAGCCTTATAATCCCTGATGCAGCTGCCCTTATAGGTTTCTTGATGTTCGGAAATCTTATTCGTGAAAGCGGTGTTTTAGAAAAACTTTCAAAGGCTGCACAAAACGAACTTTCGAACATCGTAACACTTCTTTTAGGAATAAGTGTTGGCGCAACTATGACGGCAGATAAATTCTTAACGCCCCAGACTTTGCTCATTATGATTTTAGGACTGATTGCTTTTATAGGAGACACTGTGTGCGGAGTTTTATTTGCAAAGTTCCTGAATTTATTCTGCAGGAAAGAAAACAAACTTAACCCAATGATTGGTGCCTGCGGAATTTCTGCATTTCCCATGGCGAGCCGTGTAGTGCAGAAACTTGCGCTGGAAGAAGACGACCAGAACTTTATTTTAATGCATGCAGTAAGTGCCGGAAATTAAGCCGCAACTTAAAAAAAAGCAGCTGCCTGATAAGCAATGACAAAACTTTTCAGACAGCCGCATTTCATGAGCTTTATGTTTTTATTCTAATTTTTTCAGCTAAGCTTAAACGAAGAAACCTGCTCGCTAAGAACAGCAAGATCCTGCCTGTTGTTTTCTGTTGCAGTATTAATTTGAGAAACTGAACTTGTAATTTCGTTAGTTCCTTCAACAATTTCTGCCATGGCATTTTTTATCTGAACAGTTACGTCTGCAAGAATATTCATTTCATCTTCAATCTGCTTTCCGCCGATATTAAGCTCTTCCGACTCTTTCTGAACTGCATCTGAAGAATTCTTGATTTCGCCCATAGCTTCAAGAACCTGACTGCTGCCTTCTGCCTGCTCTTCCATTGCTGACTTAATAACGTCTTCCTGGCGGCTTACGGTAGAAGTAAGTTCAAAAATAACTTCAAACTGCTTCTGAACTTCCTGAGTATTTGCTGCAACCTGATTAATTACAGTGCTCAGTTCTTCCAGCTGACCGGAAATTGCCTTACCCTGAGTATTTGACTGTTCTGCAAGCTTTCTGATTTCGTCTGCAACAACGGCAAAACCTTTACCTGCTTCACCTGCATGAGCTGCTTCAATAGCTGCATTCATGGCAAGAAGGTTTGTCTGACCAGCTATGCTCTGAATAATCGTACTTGCTTCAAGAAGACCTGCCGAGCGTGAAATAATGGAATCAGACAATTCAACTGCCTGGTTGATTTTTTCCCGTCCACGAACAGATTCACTCCCAAGAGATTTTACAGACACAGAGTTCTTTTCCAGAATAGAAGTTACGCTCTTTATGTTTGCAACCATCTGTTCAATTGCACTGGAAGCAGTAGAAATTCCGTTCATCTGGCTGGCAATGCTGTTGTTAAGATGGTCAATCCGTTCAATCATGCTCTTTATGGTAGATGAAGTTTCTTCTACTCCGGCTGCCTGGTTTACAGTCTGATTCTGTATGCTGCTGATGTTGCCTGAAATCTGATTTATTGCAGAAACAGTTTCCGTCATAGTTGAAGAAAGAGTGTCTGCTGTGTTAATGGAATTGTCTACAGATTCAGTTATGGCTTTAAGAAGAGTTCTTGTAGTTGAGTGAAACTGATTCAGGTAGTTAATCAGAAGACCGAATTCGTCGCGGCTCATAACTTTAAGGCTTGTCTTAGTGTAATCTTTTGCAGCAATGCCTTTTGAAAAATCACTTACCTGGTTTACACGATTAGCTGTCCCCCGCATCTGGCGGAAAGAATCGGCAAGCGAAAAAACACAGCCTATAATTGCAGCAGGAAGAATGTAGCTTAAAAAGATTTTGCTTGTGCCAAGCTTGCGGAGATTTTCTACATACATTGGAGCTGCAGCAAGACAAACAATACCTAAAAGTGAAAAAAAGTTTACTAAAAGAGTACGCTTAAGTATGTTAAGCGAAAGATTTTCTTCAGCAAATTTTACTTCATACACAGACCGCTCGAAATTCTGCATAAAGCAAATGTAGAAAAAACAAGCAAGCATACCTATAGAAGCAATGCACACTAAATAAACAGGTGCTGCCGAAACCCTCATTTTAAGGCTTTTTGCAAGAGCCAGAATTATAAAGGCAAAAACAGGACCGTTTGCAACAGCAAATCCGATTGTTTCCATTTCAAAAAGCTTGATGTATTTGTTAGTCTGCTTAGCAGATTGTTCCGAACCGTCGTAAGAACAGATTTTTTTAGACATAGTCTTGTAGAAAAAAATCAAAACTGCAGCAAGAACAACTGCAAGAATAACAGGCACTGGCTTAAAAAATAACACAGGTATATCTGAAAACTTAATAACTTTGAAATATTCCAAAGTAAAAAGCGAGTTAAGCATTGGTGCTACGAAAGTAAGAGTGAAATAAACTGCAACTCTTTTAGAAAGTTTTACAGCAGGTACTTGTTGTTTTTCAGACATATAAGCTCTCCATTTTAACTTAAATACTTTTTTTTACAGTACGCCGGAAAATGACGTTTCTGTCATTCTATTATAACCTATAATTCCAGGAATTGCATAAAAAAAAGTTTTTTTTACTAAAAATATATCAGAATGGTTTTACCGTTACACCTACAGAAAGCATATCAATGTTTTTGCTAAGTTCCAGATCCTGACCGTAGTTGTATTCAGTGTCAAAGTAGAAGCAGTGGAGATATGCAGCAGTAACCATTACCTGTTTTGCAATTCTGTATTCGGCACCGCATCCTGCAACTACACTGTCAAGCACTGGACTGAATGCACTGTTTACGTCAGACTTGTAACCCTGCTTACTGTACATTGTTCCTGCAGAAACACCGATTTTTTCGTTAATCTGGAAATCGCAGCCTAAACCAATTTCCCATGAATCATCATAGTCAAGTTTTTTGCCGCCTAAAGGATTTTCCATAGTTGCCTGTTTGTTAAAGTAATAGTTAAAAGTAAGACTTAAATCAACTGCATCTAAAAGATTGTATCCTGCACCAAATGTAAGGACAGCCGGAAGATCATTCTTGTACTTTTCACCTTCCACAATGCTGAACGAACTTGCCAGATCGCCTTTTACAGAATCAAATTTTACATCCATCTTTGTAATAGTCTGATACTGAAGTGCAAGTGTAAGTCCCGGAACTAAATCTTTTACATTTACGCCGAAAATTCCGCCGAAACCAAATCCCGAAGCGTCATATTCTACGGTTGTGCCTCCGTTTGCCCCGGAAAATACAGCATTTGAACATTCCAGCTTCATATCTGAAGTTCCGTGAAGGAAACGTCCTGCTGCTGCAAGAGAAATTTTATCTGTAATATTGTAGGAAACGCCCACCATTTCGCCCATAGTTACAGAGTAAGCTTCAAGAGAGTGATTTTTTGCAATGGCAGCGGCATTGTCAGTTCCCAGCGAAGGAGCGAAACTGCTGTAAAGTGCAAGATAAGTTACTCCGGTTCCGTTTTTGTAATTAAGCGAACCTCCGCCTGCAAATACTCCGAATCCTGCAAACACTGCAAAAGGACCTTTTTTGAATACGGCTTCAAAATCAGGGAACAGGAAAACATTTTCGTCATCTTTATATTCAGTTCCGTTAAGTTCATTTATGTATTCCTTAAATATAAACTGATTTCCTGCATTCAGGAAAAGTCCGTCTTCCATAAATGATGTTCCTGCTATGTTGTAAAGAACTGCTTCAGGGCGCTTGTTTTCTGTACCACGGCTTGGATTTCTGATGTAACCTGTGGAAAGATTTGACTTGGTGTCAATTCCTCCTGCAAATACTGCCGATGCACACAAAAGTGCTAAAACTGATGTAAAAATTTTCTTCATTCTGATTCTCCTTGAGAAAAATTGTTTTGGCATATTATTGTACGCACCTGCTATAAAAAAAACTGAGCGTAAAAATACCACACATAATTATATACATTTTTTTTTGAATTGTCAGTTTTTTTTCTATATTTACTCCATTTATTCCATTTGAACTGCTGCATTTCAGCTGCTTCATTTTAGTCAGGCGGTAAAACAAGTTGATATACAAAAAATTTAATGATAGAATTTGACAAATATTTTTTTAAAGAGGTTTAGAATGTTAAAAGAAAAAGTTGCAGTTATTACAGGCGGAACAAGGGGAATTGGTTTAGAAACAGCCAGATTGTTTTTGAAAAACGGTGCCAAAGTGTGCATTTTTGGAAGCAAAGCCGAAACTGTTGATAAAGCCGTTAAAAGTTTAAAGGAAGAAAATCCCGATTTTAAAGTTTCAGGTCTTTTTCCAAAGCTGGATGATGAAAATGAAGTTTCTGCTGCATTTGAAAAAGTAAACAGTGAATTCGGAAAAATCGACATACTTGTAAATAATGCAGGAATTTCTTCCCACACTCATCTTGAAGATTTTACTGAAAAAGAATACGACAGCATTGCTTCTTTAAATATTAAATCTGTTTACGTATGCAGCAAAGTTTCTGTTCCTTATTTGAAAAAAACTAAAGGCGTTATTTTAAACACAAGCTCTATGGTAAGCGTGTACGGTCAGCCTTCCGGATTTATGTATCCTGCAAGTAAGTTTGCCGTAAACGGAATTACTTTATCTCTTGCACGGGAACTTGCACCTTTTGGAATTCGTGTTAATGCAGTTGCTCCTGGAATTACTGAAACTGATATGGTTAAGGCACTTCCTCCGCAAATGATTGAGCCACTTATAAAGACAATTCCACTTGGAAGAATCGGTACTCCTGCTGACATAGCAAATGCATTTTTATTTCTTGCAAGTGACATGGCTTCTTACATTACAGGTGATATTCTTCACGTTGACGGAGCAGCCAGATCTTAACTGTTGCAGATAGTTTTCATCTTTGCTAGAATGAGCGCCAGACAGTTCGGAACCATCCTGTCTTAAAACAAAACTAAGGAGAAAAATTATGCCTTTTCAAAATGAACTGGTACTTATTGCGTCAGTATTTTTATACTTTGGCGGAGTTGTTGCATTCTTTCGGTTTTTCGGAAAGAACGGTATTTGTGCATGGACTGTAATCTGTACGATTGCGGCTAACATTGAAGTTATGATTTTAGTCTATGCATTCGGCGTAAGTCAGACACTGGGCAATGTTCTGTTTGCATCTTCTTTTTTAGCTACTGACATTATGAGCGAAATTTTCGGCAAGAAAGATGCGGACAAATGTGTCTGGATAGGAATCGCTTCAAACATCACTTTTATTATTATAAGTCAAAGCTGGTTTCTTTTCATTCCTGATAAAGATGATACTATGGCAGAAGCTATTAAAACTGTTTTTGCAAATACACCCCGCGTAATGATTTCAAGTTTAGCAGCCTATGCTGTAAGTGAAATTTACGATGTATGGGCTTATCACAAACTGTGGAATTTTACGGAAAAAAAATCAGGGAATTCAAAGGCATTTTTATGGCTTAGAAACAACGGTTCTACTCTCGTAAGTCAGTTAATAAATGTAGTTATCTTTAACGTTGCGGCTTTTGCTGGAGTTTTCCCTAAAGAAGTTTTGATTCAGGTTCTTGTGTTCGGTTATGTGATTTATCTGATTACTTCCCTTTTAGACACACCGTTTGTTTACCTGGCAAGAAAAATTGCAGAAAAGCATCCTGAACTAAAGGAAATATAATCTTAACTTAAGGTTCCGATAAAAAATCAAGCCGGATATTTTAAACTTACTTTAAAACATTCCGGCTCAACTGATTTTTACATACGCTTTTTTATTTTAAGCTTTCCACAATTTATGAATATTGCAGTATTCATAAGCTGCTTCAACACGTTCACCTGTAATCACTGCAAAATCAACTTTAGGTTCCTGACCAGGTTTCAGCCATTTTTGCTGTACGCCAAGATTTGTCTGGAGCAAAACCCACTCAATGTAATGTTCTGCTTCCATAGGATGAAGTTTTGAGCCTACCGTTACGGTAACAAGATTTCCTTCTACGTGAATAATGGGAATATGCTTTTCACCAGCACCGTCTGTTGTTGCAGGCAAAAGAACTTCCATTGCTTCACCACAGCAAATTGTCGGAGTTTCCGTTTCTTTTACGATTGCAATAATTTTTCCGCAATGTTTGCAATAAAAAAATTTCAATTCCATAAGTTCCTCCTATTTTTATGAAATTTAGAAAACTGTATTTTCTACGTAAATTCCCGATTCGTAATCTTTAATGTTCTGAAGTGTTGTTCCTGCAATTTCTTCAAGTGCCTCTTTCGTTAAAAATGCCTGATGACTTGTAACTATCACGTTTGGAAAAGTAAGGAGCCTGATTAAAACATCATCTGTAATGACTTCTTCTGACCAGTCTGTAAAAAAGAATTTGCTTTCTTCTTCATAAACGTCTAAAGCTGCACCGCCTATGTGCTTGAGTTTAAGTGCTTCAACTAATGCCGATGTTTCTACAAGTGCGCCTCTGCTTGTGTTGATAAGGACTGCATCATTTTTTATGAGTTCAAGGGAATGTCTGTTTATCATGTGCTTGTTTTCGCTTGTTAACGGACAGTGAAGGCTTATGACGTCGCTGTTTACAAGAATGTCTTTCAGCGTAACGTATTCAAATGAATTTCCTGTTGCCCAGAATTTGTCAGGCTTTACATCATATAAAAGGATTTTCATTCCAAATCCTGAAAAAATTCGTGCTGCTTCTTTTCCGATTTTTCCTGTGCCTATAATTCCTGCTGTAAGTCCTTTTAAATTTCTTCCTGTCAAACCTTCAAGCGTAAAATTTCCTGTTTTTGTCCTTACGTAAGCCTGAGGAATTTTTCTTGTAAGCGCAAGGAGTAATGCTGCTGCGTGTTCTGCTACTGCTGAAGGTGAATATCCCGGAACTCTTACTATTGTAATGTCAAGTTTTTTTGCAACTTCTAAATTTACGTTGTTGAATCCTGCACATCTTAACGCCACAAGTTTTATGCTACATTCTGCAAGCTGAGTCAGAACTTTTTCGTTTAATGTGTCGTTTACAAAAACACAAACGCAATCGTAACCGCAGCAAGTTGAAACTGTATTTTCGTCCAGCTTAAAATCAAAAAACTTAATTTCGTTTTTATAGTTCCTGTTTAAATCTTTAAAGGTCTGCTTTTCATACTGATGGGTATCATAAAATGCAACTTTCATAAATTCCTCCTTTTGTCTTTCCGCTTTCTTTTAACAATCCGGCTGTTTGAAAAATTGTAACATTCTTTTTTTTGCTCGGTACGTCAAAAATCAGTCAACGGAAATCAAAATGTGTCAGGGGCTTTGGGGAGAGGTGGTTTTTGGATGAGTGAGGGGTTTAAATTTTACTGCTGGGGCTTTGGAAGAATTGTTTGCTTCGGGAGAGGGTCTTTGCAAATAAGTAAGGACTTTAACTTCTGCAACTAGGGCTAAAAAAGAAGAGTGAACTCTTACGTGCAGTGGTTTGAAAGAAGAGGCAGCCTGTCTGGCTGTAAGCCGCACTCCCCGGTAAATACTCCGCCCCGTTCACTTAGTCTCTTTTTGCTCAAGCTTAAACTGTTCAATAAGCTGTTTTTTCGAAAGATGATTTCGTTTGCAGGCAGACTTAATGCGTCTGTAGATTGTAGATTCAGAAAAGCCTTCAAGTTCAATAGATTTTTGCAGGCGATTTTTGCTAAGCTCATTTAAAATTTTTATTTCATCATCGTAAAGAATAAGTTTTTTCCTTAAATACTTTTCAGAAATTATGAAATCGAACATCAGGAAAATCCACAAAAATCCGGCTAAATGCAAAAAATAATGGCAAAGATTTTCTTCATTCAGTGCAAAAGAAATACTTGTCACAATAAAATATAGAAGAAAACCGATTTTTTTCAATCCGGGAAGAAAAAGAATTGCAATAATCAAGGTAAGCAGACCAGTGTAATTGTTGTAAAGAAAAGTTTTTGAAAAAGCAATAATGAAAGTTAAAAACATCGCATAACCTAAGCAAAAGTAAGGTACGCAAAGTTTTTTAAAAACTAAAATCAGCAGAGCGTACAGCAGATTTAAAAACATCATAATGTATGAAGTAACAGAAAAACCTTCTTGGAAACCTTTCCATACACACAGGCACACAATTACAACAGAAATCAACGCCGTAGACAGAACAAGTTCCTTTTCACGCTCATTGGAAAAATTTAAAATACTTTTTAAAATAAAACGTTTCATGGCTCATTATACCACGTAAAACCCTAAAACCCAACTACATTACACTGATTCCAGCATGATGAGATGTATAAACCGCCGCCCTGTCCTTGTCAGCAAGTGTGATTTCTTCTGAATCAAGCACCAACTCCCAAAGTTTTAACAGCCGGAAATTTTCTTGCAAAATCAAAATTCCACCCGTATACTGAAATATAACAAATCATTAATCGAAGGAAATTTATGAAATCAATATTAAAAGCAGGAATTTTTGCGGCAGGATTACTGGCAGCGCTGTTTCAGGTAGGATGTGCATCTTCTTCAAAAGACTTAACTCCAAGCCAGAAAACCGGAGCAGGCTATTCACCTGCAGTTTTGTTCCAAGTATCAGTTACGGGAAATGCAAAAGACTATGATGCAGAAGAAATCGCAGAAAAAGTCAAAGAAAACCTGCAGCTGTCAGGAGGATTCACCTTTGCTGATCAGAACAGAGTAAGCGAAATCTGCGAAAATACAGTTGAAAAGCTTTCAAAAAAGGCAAGCCGAAAGAACGTTACTGATGCAATATTCGGAAAAAAATCAGTCCTTGATGCAATAACATTTGACGCCTACGAAGGAATCGACACAAAAGATATGTTTGCAGCCCTGAAAAAAGAGTTAAAGTGCAAGTATTTCGTAAAAGTTCAGGTTACAGCCGGAGTTGCAAAATACCGAAAAACCGACGATTTCCAAGACCCTGTAAAACCAGTTGCAGAAACTACAGTTTATGTTTACGACAAAAACAATGAACTTGAAAAAGAAATTCATGCAATGGCAGCAGCACCAAAAATGGATCTGGCAAAAGTGCAGGACAAAACAGAAATTACAGAACTTTTCCCTGATTTAATAGAAAAATCCATCAGGCTGGCATCAGAAAACATGAACCATAAAGACAAGTTGTTTGAAATCAAGTTTTTAAAACCTGAAACACTGGAACTTGTAAGAAACGACAAAGACCCGATTTCAATATTCAAGTTCGAGTAACAGACCAGCGTACAGTGCTTGCTGCGAAGAAACAATTTTTCACAGCAGATACGGATGCATTTTTCCATAAAAATACAATAAAACCGGCGCAAACTTGTTGTTTTTGAAAAATCAATGGAAATATTTAAAGTATGGACATAGAAAAAAACATAGAAAAAAGTTTAAAGCAGCAAAAACCACCGGTAATCATTCTTGGCACAATCGTAAAGAACCGCCGTCTGCCAAATGGAGCCATGATAGTTCCGTTCATTGGAAAAAGAAATCCGTTCACCACAAAGAAAAAAAAGTGAACCTCGGAGCAAGCACAAACAACCGGAAGCATCAGGTAAGAAAAAACTAAACCTTTGCACCTTGATTCCTGAAAAAACAAAACACATCTTCGCTCACCAAATGCAGCAAAGCTAAAACACTCTGGCATCACCCGCTTTTCGTGGCTTTCCCTCACGGCCGGTCTTCCGCTTACGCTCCAGACTTGCTGCGCTCCTGCAACGAAGTTCCACGCGCAACCACTACAATCGGGGCTAAGCGTTTCCCTGCAACCGTTGAAGCAAGAGTCTGGAGATACACTTTTGCATATTACAATACAAAGCGTGTCACAACAGTAAATCCGGGCGGTCATTCTCATAACCAAGCACGTTTCCAACAGCATCAAAGTTGTAACTTATGTTCTGGGTCTTTATTGTATCGAGCCACTTCAATCGCTAACCGAATGCTAGAATTTAAATGACTTTTTATTATTTTAATATAAGTCTGACTTCTCGATAAATATATTTCTTACCAATCTTTCTAACAGATGTATTTTTATACGAATGTTCTACATTGCTCTGTTGGATATTTGCATCCTTTTTTTCTCTTAGGACGAAATTTAAGGAATTTTAATCTAGTGCTTTAAGGACTCCAAAACACTTTTTTTCAATTTCCCTTCAAATTCTTTCTGTCTTTTTCTATTATATTCGTCATTATAAATTTCAGAAGCCCTTTTTAATTCAGTATCATAAAAGACTGGATCTGGAAACGCATGATTCCATAAAAAATACACAGAATCTTTGTCATAATCTAAATAAACAAAAAATTCTTCATCATCACTTTTCTTTATATATAAGATTTTTTGAAACCATAGTTCCTTTTTCAATCATATCATGAACATGGTCATAACTACTTGTATACATAATTAAATATTCTGTAAATGATATTTTTTCTATTACTGTTAGTGCCAGTAGAAAATCGCCACTCCGTGACAGGCTGAAATGACCAAAAAC
>CAMCRZ010000024.1 GCA_945877425.1 uncultured Treponema sp. | reverse complement strand
GCAGCCGTTCAAGAGTTCAGGCAGATAAAGAGGTAGAGCAAATCTATCTTGAATTCGATAAACGCCGCAAAGAATATGAAGCAAAGGAAGCCGACAAACAGGATGAGAAGGAATTGAAAGCTCTTGAAGAAGCCGAAAAAAAACTATTGGAAAGAAAGAAGTAGAATGAGCAATATACCAAAATTAAGATTCCCAGAGTTTAGCGGGGAGTGGGAAAAATCAGAACTTGGAAAACTCACGCAAGAGATAACTCGTGTAAATCCTAATTCAGATGCACCAATTATGATGATTTCTGCAGCAAATGGATTCATATTACAATCAAATAAATACTCGAAAGAAATGACAGGTCAAAGTCTTAAAAAGTATATTGAATTACATGCTGGAGAGTTTGCTTATAATCATGGTGCTTCAAAATTAAAAAAATATGGCGCTTGTTTTTGTCTTGATTTAGATAAAGCAAGGATACCTTTTGTTTATCATTGTTTTAAACTAACAGAAGGAAATACGAAATTCTTTTCTTATCTTTTGAATAGAACTCAATTAGATTCAGAATTAGCACGATATATATCTTCATCTGCAAGAATGGATGGCTTGTTAAATATTTCATACACAGATTATATGAAAATCAACATTTCTGTTCCAACTCTTGCTGAACAACAAAAAATCGCAAATTTTCTTTCAAATGTAGATTCAATAATCACAGCAGAAACAAAGATTCTAAACACCCTGCAAAAAAAGAAAAAAGCCTTAATGCAAAAACTTTTCACCCAGCAACTCCGCTTCCAATCCGCCGACGGAACAGATTTCCCTGCGTGGGAAGAAAAGAAGTTGGGAGAATTTTGTGAAACATATAGCGGGGGAACTCCAAAGTCTGGAACTGCTGAGTATTACGGTGGAGAAATCCCTTTTATACGTTCTGGAGAAATATCATCTAATAAGACCGAACTGTTTTTAACAGAAAAAGGAATGGAGAATTCTTCAGCGAAAATGGTTAGTAAAGGTGATATTTTATATGCATTATATGGAGCAAACAGTGGATTATGTTCAATTTCTAAAATTGATGGAGCTATAAATCAAGCAATTCTTTGTATAAAGACAAAAGAGAATAAAAGATTCTTATGTAATTATTTACAATATCAACGAGAATACTTTTATTCAACTTACCTTCAAGGTGGACAAGGTAATCTTTCTGGAAAACTTGTTGAAAGTTTTATAATTCCATTGCCATGTCTTGCCGAACAACAAAAAATCGCCGACTGTCTTTCAAGCATAGATTCATTAATCCAAACCCAACAAAAAGTAGTAACCACCTGGCAGCAACGAAAAAAAGCATTATTGCAGCAGATGTTTGTGTAAAAATGGGAAATAATACATGGACGCAGACAAATATTGGTTAATTAAAGATTTCATAGGAGAAAACAAAGTTCTCTTCAAAATTCCTGTGTATCAGAGAAATTATGACTGGGCAGAATCGAATTGTATTCGTCTGCTGGATGACATAAAACATATTCTTGATTCAGGCCAGGCCCTAAAGCCAAGCACTTTTTGGGAACTATGGTTTTTATGGCAAGTAAAGATAATGGCTTTTCTCTTTCTGAATATATCATTATTGATGGTCAGCAGCGTCTTACCACAATGATGTTATTCTTAAAGGCATTGTGCGATTTAGCAGAAAAACATGCTCCTGAAATTGCAGAAGAAATCAAAGAGGATTTTCTTCATATTCAAAATCAGCTCCAAAATGAAACTGGTCTGCATTTTATTGATTCAACACCGATATCAACTTGTCTGAATCGACGAATATTCAGTCATAAAGTAACAAAGGAGTTTGCATCCCGCGGAAAATCTACAAAAGGATGGTTTTACGGCTTCAAACTTCATGGTGTCTGTTCTGAAAAGGTCTTTTAGAATCGGTAGTTTTTACAAGTGGAAATATCAACGACAGCAAAATAGTCGAACAGGTAACAAAAAATATGAAAGGCAGATTTTTCTGTGATGCCGGTTATCTTAAAAAACCTAAGGAGCTTATAGAACTTGCAAAGACTGGAAGATTTATTTATGCAGCTACCCGGCAGAACATGAACAGGCTTATGACTTGTGAACAATGGGACATTTGAGAAATCGTAACATAATTGAATCTGACTGGGGCGTATTAAAGCAAAACTACTTTCTGGAATATCATCAGGCGAGATGTATGGACGGTCTTTTCCGTCATTATGTCAGTTGTATTTCAGCCTACATTTTGGAGTGCAGACTGAAATCTTATCCAAAAATCAAAACTCGAATTTAAGGCTAACTAGTAATAGTTGATTCTACAAAGAGGTTGTTTCCTTGTGAAAGCACCTCTTTTTTTTACAACAAATTACTTAGCCCAGCCGCAATGTGAGACCCTCTTAAAAAATAAATGTAAAAAATGTAGAATGTTGCCATGAAAAAGTGGAACTTAATTTTTGCAGTTGTATTTGTTTTAGTTTCCTGCACTAAAAGTAAATCTGATTTTATGGAACAGGAAGAAATCATTCAGATTAAAACAGATGAAAAAAATCACTGGTGGTATTATTTTTCCGACAACGGAATTGAAGAAATCGATTTGCCGCAGAACACGCCTCTTGTTGTAGAAAAACCGTGGACAGAAGCAGTCCGCATTTCCAGTGCCGCAACTGTTCCTTATAAAAACTGTAAAAATTCAAAAAGTGAATTTGAAGCTTATGCAGTTGTAAACAGAAAAGGGCTTGTTGCCTTTACGGAAGAAAACGCCCGTCTGTTCAAAGATGATTCGCTCTTTCTTGGAAATACAGCTGACAGTCTTGTTTTTAGCGATGATGTACCTGTATTTTATTTTTACAGAAGTTCCTATTTTTTTGATGAAAGCAAAGTTTCAAATCTTGAAATGGAAAAAGCAGAACGTCCTTTTCTTGTAGAATTTGATTTTGCTTCCAAAAATTTTTATCCGCTTGTTTCTTACAAAAATCTTGGTTTAGACAAAAATTCTGACATAGCGGGATTTTTCTGGAATGGAAAAACCTGGGTCTGCTCTTCAAAAACTTCAGTTGAAAATGGCGTTGAGTTTAAATATTTTATTTGGGAACCGCCGGTTGAACTTACAAAATTAAATCCTGCATTAGGCGGCGAAAATTTTTACATTAAAGATTCAACGGAAGAAATTTACAGACAGCTTAATATGCCGAAACTTTTTTCACAGGCACCAGAAAATTTAAAATCAATACTTGGAAGAATCCCGGAAGAAATAAGTTTTTACGTTTCTTTAAGAGATGAAAGCGGAACAAGCCCTGTAAGTTACAGTCAGCAGGAAAACGACAGCGTACCGCTTACAGCATATGCCAGTTCAGAATCAGAAAAATATTTAATCGTTCTTTTTTCAGATGGAACTGTTTACGTAAAAATCAACAGCGGCAAAGATAAAAACGTAAAGGCATTCCGTCTGCCAAAACTTCCTCCGGAATTTTCATACGGAGAATTTGCCATTGCAGGAGAAAGTCTGTACGTTGCGTGGGAAGAAAGTTCGTTCTACCTTACAAAACGTTCCGGCTTTATAAAAGTAAATCTTTCTCAGGTTTTAAACCAGTAATTTTAAACAAGTAAGCGCCGGGGTAAAATCAGGCTAATGCTTGATTAAAATAAAATTTTCTGGCGGAGTATATTTTGTTTCTTTCAGGAATATGTACTTAAGCGGGTGAATGTCCAGTGCATTGTAAATCCATCCGCCGACTTCATTTAAGTTTATGATGTTGTAAGCCACAGAATATCCTATTGGAATAATTACGTTGTCGTCTAAAAGAACCTGCTCTGCCTCCGAAAGAATTTCATACCGCTCGTCAGCCTTTATTGTAGAAGCAGCTTTAGACAAAAGTGCATCGTATTTTTCATTAAAATACCCGCTTACATTAAGAGAATTATTTCCCTTGAACAACTCAAGAAAAGCGTAAGGATCAGCGTAATCGCCAAGCCAGCTGTAAAGGAAAAGATCAGCATTCCACTGAGGAATATTGTGATTGTAAATCTGATGTGGCACAGTTTGTTTTTGCAAGACAACGCCAAGAGGTTCCCAAGCTTCCTTTAAAGTATTGAAGTAAAAATCTAAAAGTTCATTTTCGTAAGTTGCAAAAACTATGGAAAATTTTTCGTCTTTAGGAATGTTGTATTTTTTTCTGGCATCGTCCATCATTTCAATTGCATTTTCCAAATCGTAACTGTCAATTCCATAAGGACAACTGTAGCCTTCAAGGTTCGGCACTAAAGTTGCAGCTTGTGAAAAATAATTTTCCCGTAACTTGTCATAAGGAATTGCTTCAAGAAGTGCCTGCCGGAATTCAATTTTATCCCAAGGTTCATTTTTTGTTTTAAAGAAAATGTATGTTGTTCCAAAAGTTTCGTTTGCATGAATGGAATTTTTTTCTATAAGAATTTCATTGTCTGCGTATCCCATAATCCAGTCTGCTTTTCCTGCATTAAAAAGATAAGCGTTTTCTTTGCTGTCATCACTTTGAAGAATTTTTATTTCAGAAATCCTGATTTTTTCTTTTTCCCGATAGTATTCGTTTTTTTCAAGAATCAGTCCGTTGCTGTCATAACTTTTTACAACAAAAGGTCCGCTGTAAACATTTTCGCTTTCACTTACTGCCACTAAAGAATGGTGACACAAAAGAGTTAAAAACTGAGCCGTTGGTTCTTTAAGCTTAACAGTAAGAGTTGTGTCGTCTTTAGCCTGAATCCTTACGTCATCTGCTGAAATTTTTCCAGCCTTAAAATCAACTGCGCCTTCAATGCAGTCAAGGAAAGAAGAAAAAGGTGCGTCCGGCTGAGCAAGAAGTTTTAACCAGGAAGTTCTTACTGTCTGTGCGGTAATTGCTGTTCCGTCACTGAAAAAAGCGTTGTCTGTAATTGTAAAGGTATATTTTTTCTTGTCTCTTGAAATTTTATATTCAGTGCAAAGTGCGTTTCTTGGTTCAAGAGTAATTGGATCGTAGGAAAAAAGTCCTTCGTAAAGTGCTGTAAAAACCTGTGCTTCGTTGGAGTAAGATGCAGTGTGGGGATTTAAATCGTAAGAGTGAACGTTGTCAACAATTACAAAAGGTCTTTGGGCTTCCTGTGAAAATGAAAAAATTGCAGTACAAAAAATTATGGCTTTAAAAAATATTTTAAAATAAGTTTTTTTTAATTTCATATCTGACTCCAATCTGATTTTGATCTGACTTCGGTTTTAAATTTACATCTGCAAGTTGATTCCCAGTTTTTTCATTTGAATCTGCTCTTCTTTAAATGCAACGTATTCTGCACGGTGCTGGTTTACTTTTACAATGATGTTGTTCAGTGAAGTAAGTTCAATTTTAATTCCGCGAATTTTATTTCTGTCTGGAGCAAGCGCAATTGTTTTAAAATGTTCGTCAAGAGCTTCCAGAAGAACAGTAAGCTTTTTGAATTCAGAAATCTGAATGTTTAAAAACTCCAGTGATTTTTCTTCAGGCATTGCAGAAATTTTATTGTAGCCGGGAGTGTTCTTAACTGAAAACGAAGAAAAGTATCTTATGCGCTTAGAAAGATTTTCAGAAAAAGCATTAAAGTTGATTTTTTCCCGTTTTTTAGCTTCAGTGTGTTTGTCTGTAATGACAACTTCATAATCAATGGAAGGTTCTGATAGTCCGAAAAGTTTGCGGATAAATTTTGAAAACTTATCTCCTAAAGTGTTGTGTTCGCTTTGAATAACGTCATGGTTTGCAAGTATTTTAGAAAGAATGATGTCCAGCTGGTCTGCAGAAGTTCCAAGAAGGCGGATTGATTCCATCAGCATATCGTGGATGTCAACGGTTGCTTCTTTTTTTACAGTGTTTTTCTTTTCTGTCTGAAATGAAGCCAGAAGTCTTTCCCTGCGCTGTTCTTTGTCAGGAGCTGTTTCTTCTGCAACTACTTCGGAAATAAGTTCATTGGAAAAAGGCCTGCTTCCCATAGACGAAGGGTAGGCACGTTTTATTTCAGCCATAAGCATTGCCGGAGTTGCACTGTACTTTTCAAGATCAAATGATGCGCTTTCGAAAATGTTCCGTCTTATATCAATTTTGTAAACTTCTTTCTGGAATTCAGCAAGTTTTTTTAAACCGTTGTTTATTTCGTTTAAAGCTTCAACTGTTTTGTGGGTTGTGTCTTTTATAAGGCTGTGAAGTATTGGCGGTGCGCCGTTTCTAAGCTGTTTGATAACTATAGCCAGACCTTTTGTGTTTGGACGCGGAGAATTTTCCGTAAGGTTTCCCCAGTTAAATGTTGCATTTAATTCAAGCAGGTTCCTTATTCTGTCCATGTTGAGTTGACTAACAGAAAATTTCATATAGTTGCAGACAAAATCAACCATACTTTCATAGTCGCTGCATCTTGTTCCTAAAACTACTGCCCTTTCGTTTTCGTTAAAGTCTGAGTTGTCAATTTTTACTACTTCAGAGATTTTCTTTTCTTTTTTGTAAGGGTCAGGAATGATGAGGTTTTTATTTACAAGAGATTCAAAAAGGTTTCGGACGCAAGTTAAGTGAAGTCTGTATGCTTCCTGAAGTTTAGGAAGCTCGCTGGTGTCTAAGTAAGCAATTCTTTCTTCTGCAGCTTCTATTATCTTTTTGTTGAATTCTGAATTTTCTGCCATAAAAGTCCTTCTCTTTAAAAGAGTTTCCTTTAAATTGTCGGCATATTATACCAAATTCTTAACTTTAAGGGTACAGGCAAAACTTAGGGTAATTTTTATATGGAGCACAAAACATTCCGTGCAAACTATTTTTAAAGTTAAATAAAAAAAAAATTCTCATCACCCGCTTTCCGTAGTTCCACTTTGTTCCATTGCTACGCAATAAAAATGCTTTGCATTTTTCCTACTACAATCGGGGCTAGGCGGTACAAATAAATGCATCGTTTTAGCGGTTTGTTTTAACAGTATTTTTCAGTGTACTTGATATTAGGGTAAAAAAGGATTATTCTGATTTATTGATTAAAATACATAATGGAAAATAAGGTGGTAAAAAAATGGCAGTTGATGAAAAATTGCAGATTGTACGTCATAGTTGTGCACACGTAATGGCAGAGGCAGTTCTAAGGCTTTATCCTGGAACAAAAATTGCAATTGGTCCGGCTATAGAAAACGGATTTTATTATGATTTTGATTTTTCCACTACCACCACAAACACAAAACCTACAGAATCAGACTTTCAGGCTATAGAAAAAGAAATGCGCAGAATTCTTGCAGGAAACCATGAATTTGTACGCAAAGAAGTTTCAAAAGAAGAAGCACTTAAGCTTTTTGCAGATCAGCCTTACAAAATTGAATTGATAAACGACCTTCCTGATGGAGAAAAAATTACAACTTACGAGCAGGACGGTTACCTTGATTTATGCCGAGGCCCTCACGTTGCTTCTACAAAAGAAATAAACCAGCAGTCATTTAAACTCATAAAAACAGCAGGTGCATACTGGCGTGGTGATAATACAAAAGCAATGCTTACAAGAATTTACGCTGTATGCTTTGCCAAACCGAATGATTTAAAAGATTACCTTGCAATGCTTGAAGAAGCAGAAAAGCGTGATCACAGAAAACTTGGCGTTCAGCTTGATTTGTTCCATCTTGACCCAGAAGATCCAGGTCAGATTTTCTGGCACCCGAACGGATGGACAATGTACGTTACACTTCAGGATTATATGCGTGAAAAAGTCCGCAAAGACGGATATTACGAAGTAAACACTCCTGCAATTATGCCTAGAACACTTTGGGAAAGAAGCGGACACTGGGGACATTATCAGAAAAATATGTTTGTTACGGAAAGTGAAAAGCGTCTTTTTGCAATCAAGCCAATGAACTGTCCAGGAGCATTGGAAATTTTCAACAGCCGCACCCGTTCTTACAAAGATTTGCCTCTTCGTTTGGCTGAATTCGGACATTGCGCCCGTAACGAACCAAGCGGAACACTTCACGGAATTATGCGTGTACGTGGATTTGTTCAGGATGATGCACATATTATTTGTCGCGAAGATCAAATTGAAGCCGAAGTTGAAAAATTCTGCAAGCTTTTAATTGATGTTTATAAGGATTTCGGATTTGACAAAAATCTTCTCGTTAAGCTTTCAACTATGCCTGAAGATCACGTTGGAGATCTGGCAACATGGGAGCACGCAGAAAAAGCTCTTGCAAATGCATGTAAAGCTGCAGGAATGGAATATGAAATTCAGCCTGGAGAAGGTGCATTTTATGGTCCTAAGCTTGAGTTCACTTTAATTGATGCTCTCGGCCGTCAGTGGCAGTGCGGAACAATCCAGCTTGATTATCAGCTTCCTAGCGCAGAACGTCTTAACGCAGAATACATTGGAGCAGACAACCAGAAACATCATCCTGTTATGCTCCATCGTGCTGTACTTGGATCACTTGAGCGTTTTATGGGCATTCTGATTGAAAACTATGCAGGTGCACTTCCTTCATGGCTCCATTTTGAGCAGGCAGCAGTAGTTCCTGTCAGTCCTGATTTCAACGAATATGCCCTGAAAGTTGAAGATTTTCTTAAAGAAGCCGGTATTCGTGTAAAAGCATACACTGATGACGACAATATGAAAAATAAAATCAAGATGATTTCTTCTGAACACAGAACACCTTATATTCTCGTAGTCGGCGCAAACGAACAGAATGATGAAAGTGTTACAGTAAGATTCCGCTTCAGCTCAAAACTTCCGCAAAGAACAATGAAACTTGAAGAATTCAAGCAGTATGTTCTGGAAAAAGTTGCAAGTCATTACAACGGAATTTAAAAGTCAGCCTTGCAGTAAAGCCTGAATGTAAAAAGTTCAGGCTTTTTTTTATTTATTTTTAATTTTTTTCAAATAAGTTATTGACATACAAGTTTCAAATCTGATATAGTATATTCACATTTGATTGGAGCGATGGCAGAGTGGTCGAACGCGGCGGTCTTGAAAACCGTTATAGGGCAACCTATCGGGGGTTCAAATCCCTCTCGCTCCGGTTTTTCTTTTAAACGATTAAAAGAAAATGTTTTCCTTTATTTTAGAGGAGACGCTTTGGAGGCGTTGTAGAGCGGTTAATACAACGGTTTGCTAAACCGTCGTTTCCGAAAGGGACGGGCAGGTTCGACTCCTGTCGCCTCCGCTGAAATTTTTTGAGATTGTAGCTCAGCTGGATTAGAGCATCACCCTGCGGAGGTGAGGGTCGCACGTTCGAATCGTGTCAGTCTCAATTTTAGTATTACAGGTTTTTGGATTTTTATTCTGTGGAAGAATAAATTGCTTTAACAAAAGGTTGTTTTAGTAAGTGATTCAAAAAGTCCTGTATTTTTTTTGTTTAAATTAAATTTTAACTAAAAAGATTTTTCTTGTAAGAATGCATTGAATGTGTTTTAAGAAAAGGTGAACGGTAAAGCGTTCGGGTTCAATTCCCGGTCTTTTTTTTGAGTCCAGATGCTCTGCACATTGCAGTTAGAAAACCCCGCCAGAGTCGGAAGACAGCAACGGTATTTAGCTTGCAGTGGTGCCGGAGATTATCTGGGCTCTTTTTTTTTATACTTTATGGCTTGCAATAGACTTTTTTAAGTTATCTGCAAAAAGCTGATTCTGGTCTTCCCTTATAGGAACACTAAATTCAGGAGCGCCGTCTTTCTGTGAAATTCTGTAAATGTTGTTCGGGTCAGCAGTGTAGGCAGGGCTTGCAGGGTTACTGATCCACCAGTCTAAAACTGAAATAATGCAAAGCGTATACTTTAAAAGATTGGCGTTAGTTGCTGCAGTAGTTTCGTCAGGGCGTTTTGCTCCAAGAAGAACGTCAAGCCTTTTTGAGACAATGTTAGGAAGATCAAACCTGTATCTTTCCCAAGGATTTATAATGCCGAGAACAGGCTTTTTTTCCGCTGCATTGGCATCAATTCTCTGGGCAAGCGTAGTAAAAACTGTCCTGAGATAGTCAGTTCTGGCAAAAAGTGGCTTGTAACGGCTGTCGTTTGAAGGTTTCTGCAAAATAGGTGCGTTAAACTTAAAGTGTGGAAGGAAAAAATATTTAACACGCCAGAGCATATTGTTGAGGTTTTCTTTTCCGTACTGAGTTTTTGCGTAATCATGCTGGGAATAAATGGAATTAACGTAACTTCTTAAGTAATCACCGTATTTTTTATCAAACAAATCTTCGTGGTAAGAAGCCCATTCTGAAAGTGCAAGGTTAAAATCGTCAGGAAGGGCGCTAAGTTTTTCATCAGCCTTAATGTTGAAATTGATGTTTCGGCAACCCTGAAGGAAATCTTCTATAATGCGGATAAGTACAACTGTTGTCTGCAATGGATTTTCCGGGCTAAGCATATTGAATCCGTCGTCAAAATCATAAAGGGGCTGAAAATAAGGATAAAAGTCCGGGCGGCTTTCCAGACTGATAAATCCTGCCTGAGGAAACAGCTGTTCCAGAATTTTAAGTCCTGCATTTACAAGTTCGTCTTTTTTTCCTGCAATGTGGCGTTTTTCGTCAAGCTTTTTCTTGGCTTCTTCTGCCTGCTGCTTTTTAGCTTCATCCGGATTTTTCTTTTTCTTTTCAGGAAGAAGCAGATCGAATTTAGTAAGGTTTACAAACTGAAGGATTGACGCAATTTGTGCTGTAAAAAATCTTGGGAATTCAACGTATTCTGTGGCGCACATCCTCATCAAAAGAGGATACATTCCTTTAATAATCTGATTGTAAATGTAAATCCATTCAGTAATTCCCTGTTTTGCAAGCATCTGTATTTTTTTCTTGTCTGAATCCGGGAATGCAATTAAATCAGCGTAAATTTCCTTGATGAGAACCGGCACCTGCTGTTCGCCAATGTAGTAAATCGTAATGAGTTCATGGTAAACTGCACGGACAAAAGGAATCAGCATGGCAACAGTAAGATTATCTGCGGAATTTTGAACGTCAAGGGCAAGCACTTTTATGTCACGCATTGTCCACTTTCCGATTGTACGCAAAAACTTAAACTTTAAATCTGTTTCTGTGGCAATTTTACTTTTGTATGCATCCGGAGAAAGCTGAATGAAAGTCTTGATTGTACTGATAAATGTCTGCATATGCTCTACGTGAAGCTTAACTGTGTAGTCGCCGAAACTTTTTGACACACGTTCACGGTTTTTCTGAGAAATCCTGAAAAGCATATTAAAGAAACCAAAATTCGGCTTTATGTTATACTCGGTGGACATCATAAGTCTGTCCATCATTTTGTTGTCACGTGTTGTTAAAGCCGGCAAGTCGTCATCAGTTTTGTATTTTTTTTCTGTAGACGGAGTTTTTACAATTTGTTTTACTGATCCCATTTGCTGATAATTTGATGTACTGGAGAGAGAAGCACTTCTGGCAGACATATCTGAAGATGAAAAACCAGATGCATGAATTACTTCTGCACGAGGTTTCCTTTTTGGCATATTTGAATAATCAACAGGCGATGCCCTTTCCCTTAATATTTCACCGCCAAGTTTGCGCTGTATTTCCATTGCTTCCATAGGATCTACAGGGCCAATGTTCTGGCGGACTTTATCAATAGTTCCTGGTTCAAGAGTGCGTGCTGTTTTGTAATTAGATTCTTTTTCCATACGTTCCTCTTTTTTTTACAGGCGGATTGTGTACTTTTGAGAAATTCCCGGCAAGGATTTAAACGAAAGTTTTTCACCGCTGGATGTCAAAAGCGTTCCTTCAAAATTTCCGTATATTGTGTGATAAACTGCTCTTAAAACAAAAACGCTTATCTTGCTTACGTTGTCGGAAATAGGATTGAACGTTAAATCTATCATATTTTCTGTGTCCTGAATAATCCATTTGTGATGAATTCCCTGCGGACAAGTGATTACAACTGGAGAAAGCGGCGTAACGGTTCCGTCGTAAAAAAGAACGTTTCCATTGTATTTGTCAGGGTTAACTGCTTCCTGGGAAGTTGATTCTATTCTGAAGGCTGCCATTTTGCCGTTGATTGTTCCCATTGCCGTAATAAATGAGCCGTAACTTTTAAACTTCATGTAAGTGCGGTTCATGTCAAAGAAGCATATTCCGTTGCAGTCGTTCATTGTAAGCGGTTTGCTGTTTTTTGGAATGAGAGTAAGCGCTCCGTGCAATGGAATACAGGCGTTGTATTTGGCGCTGCATTTACGCATTGTTGGTGAAGGTACAATGTTTGTAAGTTCTGCAAAATTGCTGCTGCTGAAGTCGGCAATTAAAGCTGCATTTGCTGAAGGTCTTACGCTGTCGCCTTTTAAGTTGAATATTACTGAAAGACGGTTGATTTTTCTGTCCCAGCTTATTCTGATGTAGCGGCTTTTTCTGTAGCTTGATGTGCTTGCGGTTTCCAGTTTGTGTGGAACGAAGCGTTTTCTTGGTCCCATTAAGTTTCTGTAGACAAATTTCTGATTTGAGTCGGTGTCCCAGAATGTAACTTCGGCAAAACCGAATATTTTTGCGTCGTAAAAGCTTATTTGTCCAAGATATTTTCCTATTGAAAAGTAAAATGAAAGGCGGCTTTTTATTCTTAAGTTTGTAAGTAAAGTTGGAATGGGAAGCCCCGAATACGGACCTGAAACTCCACGGATATCAAGGCGCTGAGGATGTCCTGCAAATGTTCCAAAGACTGGTTTTCCGTTTTTTACGAAAGAGACAGGCTGATTTAGTAATTCCCTTGTATACAAAAAATTCTCCTGATAAGAAGTCATGCGATTGTTTCAACAATTGTAAATTTAATTATATAAGATGATTATGTTGTTAAGCAAGTAAAATGTGACTTGATTGTTTGTGCTTTGTGCTTTGCCGATGGACTTTGTGCAGTGTGCAGGTGCATAAAAAAACCGGACTCGATTTTGAATCCGGCTAACAAAAACAACAACTAAACTGTAATCTTGTAATTATCCAAGGAAAACGTTGCCTGTCTGATCAATTGCAATGATAGACTTACAGTCTGAACAGCGAAACCTTCCGCTTTTTGAAGCCTTAAGCTTTCTGTTGCAGACAGGGCAGTTAAACACTTTAGGAAATACAGTAACAACAGGTTCTGCATCACCTTCTGAAAAGAATTTTATTGAATCAGAAAGATTTTCTTTAATGTGAAAAAACTGACTGAAACCTAAAAGCTGGAATACTTCGTAAACTTTTGGCTGAATGTTCATAAGAACAATGTCGCCGCTTCTTGGCTTTACAAGTTTAAGGAATGAAGTAAAGGAACCAATACCAGTAGACGAAACATAGCTTAAGTTTGAACATGCAAAGATAAGTCTTACATATCCGGCAGAAATAATCTTACCAACCTGCTTTTGAAAAAATACAGAATTGTAAGTGTCAATGTATCCGTTTAGAGAAACTAAAATTCCGTTGTCTACTCCATCTATAATTTCCAGCGAAATTTTCAGTGTGTCATCTTTGTCATCATCAAATCCGGGAACGAATTCATTATTCATACCTCAAATATTACTCAAAAAAGTCCATTCTGTCTAGCAATAACTTATTTTTTAAACGTCATGGAAATTTTAACCTGGATTTTATAATTGAGTTTCAAGGATTTTAATGGTATTCTTTTAGTGATGAAGGGCTTTTTAAAATCTACATTATTTTTATTTCTTGTTAATGTAATTGTTCTTGCAATGAGCATTGCAGGTGGCGGACTTATTTACATGGTTTACTGTCTTTGTTCAAATTCCATTGCAGGAGAAAACATTAAGCTTTTTAATGATGTTCTTTTTATTAAGGGAATGCTGGTCTTTACGCCTTTTTCTTTATGCATCAGTGGAATTTTTCTTGTGTTTTATATAATCAGGCACAAAATGCATAGCGGCGCAATTGTTGCAGTTTACGGAATTCTTTATGCTGTTTCCTGGTTAGTGCTGATGCCTTTAACAATTGTTCTTGAAAAAGAGTTTAACAGGCAGCTTAATTCTCAGAATCCTGTGGAAAGCCTTTCTTCCGGATATTTCAGGACTTTAAGCGATGATTCTGTAGTTTACTATTCACGTGCAAACGAAAACGGCAGTTACGACGGGCTGAAAATCCAGAACGGCAGGGCAGAATTTTTTAGCGACTGTCAGATTGAAAACAATGATGAAGATTTCAGGGATTCTCTCGTAAAGTCTGATATGGCAATGGGAAAAGTTGTTTCTTTTTTTACAGAAGCTTACAAAAAATTGTGCATGCACGGAAAAAGGGCTGCAGGAAAAAATTATTTGTGGTGGATGACTTTTTCAAGTTTAGGACTTGCTTTGCTTGGCTGCGTGTGTCTGCGTCAGGTTTCTTCATGGCGTATTCTGAATGTTTCTCTTGTGCTGGTATTTTATGCAGAAATTCTGTATTTTAATTTTTTGTGCTACGAAGGAAAGCTTTTTGTTGAAGCCCAGACTCTTTTTGCCAAAGCTGTAAATGGTTTTCCGGGAAATATGTTTGTGTTTTTGTGCAACGTTTTGGTTTTTGCATTTCTTGTTGTCTTTGGAATAGTTGTTTACATTCATAATAAAAATAAGGCTGTGCCTTTTAATTCTTATACGGATGATTTTTAAATGAAAAAAGTTTTGCTTATTCTGGGGATTTATACAGTAGTTGTTTTTGCTGCCTGTATAATCTGTTCCTGTGTAATTGATGTTCCTCCTCTTCTTGGAGTTGATGTTTCCGGCTACAAATTTCTTCGGGGAATGAAGTATTTTTTCATATTCCTGCCTTCTGTTTTTTTAAGTTCATTTGCTGTTGCCTGTTCAGTGCAGTGGCAGAAATGCGGTACGGGAAGCAGGCAGCGGTTTTCTTCTGCAATGATAGTTCGGTTCAGGAACTGCATTATTTTCAGTTTAATTCTTATTCTTGTGCTGGAACTTGCCAAAGAAATTTTTCTGCCGCAGATAAATTCCAGCCTTGCGAAAAAAGAAAAAGCTCCTATTGAACTTAGGGAAATCCTTGATACTGCGGAAGATTTTATTGCTGAAAAAAAGTACGCCCTTGCAATTCAGTACGGACAAATGGCTGTGGAAATTTCTGGCGGAGATAAAGCTGCTGCCGGAGTTTTAAAGCGTGCAGAAGATTTGTATGATGTAGAAAAGCATTTTGAAGAAAGTGAAAATATCGTGCCTTTAAAAGCTGAACTTAAACCTCATCAAACTGAAAACAAAGGATACACTCCTTATGAACTTATTCAAAAGTCAAAAGCGGCTGCAGGTAAAGGCGAATGGTTTGAAGCACATTACTGGGCAAATCTTGCTGTTGAAGGATGCGACGGAACTGATACGAATTTTTCACAGGCTGTTTCTGCGGCTAACGAAGCGTGGAATGAACTGCAGCAGCCGAAAGCTTTTTCCAATGAAGCAGAAAGAAATTATTATCTTAAAAAGAAAGAAGGTTACATTGCATTAAATTACGGCGATTCCCTAAAGGCTTACTATATTTTCAAAAACCTTTTGTCATGCACTGATGTAAACGTTACTCCTGACGTAAATGAATTTTTTGAACTTGCAAAAGAAGATCTTGAAGGAAGTTATTTCTTTTTTGATGAAACAGAAGACATGAATGAGCTGGCAAATCAGCACAACATTTATTTTACACTTGAAAACATTGAAGGCGGAAAATCAGTTTATTACATAAAAAGATCTATGGACATAAATAAAGCCGGCGGTCTTGTGCGTTACGTTGAAGGATTTACTGTAGTTAATTTTGATAAAAACGGAAAGCTTAATTATTCATTTTCTGTGCCTTTTGGAAAAATTACTGCTGTCAAAACTTCAAATTTCAGTGAAGAAGATGCACTTACTTTAGGAATAGACAAATCGTGGAAATACATTCCTCAGGTTCTGCTTCAGTCGGTGGACAGAAATACGGAAGGGTTGATTTCTAAACCTGAATATGTTTTTGCTGATGATTATGAAAACAGGGAATCAGTTTGTACAGGTTTGATTTTGCTTCCGATGTCTTTTGATGATTTTTCCGTAATCAGTGAAGCTTCCTGTGGTGCAGAAAATATGTCTTTTGTTTCGCTGTTTTCGTTTTTAAATAAAAAATGGAACTTTGGATATGCAGATGAACTTTTTAACCAGTGCTTTTTGTGCAGGGCAATGTATCCGCTGTTTATTTTAATTCTTTTTATTTTCTTTGCTTCGTTTGGATGGAATTACCGTATTGAAGATAAAAATGCTCACTTTAAGTTTTTGTGGCTTTTAGTGCTTCCTTTTTTCAACATGATTGTGTACGTTGTGCTGGAACTTTGCAATTACATTTACGAAATAATAAATTACGTTCTTGTGGGAACTTGCGGTTCTCTTGCGCTGATTGTGGCAATCGTTTTGTATACGTCAATTTTTATTTTCGACTCCATAATGTTTGTTTCTAGAAAAGAGTGATTTGTAAAAAGCGTACTTGCCGGCAGGCTGCCTCTTATTCCAAAACGCTGCACATAAGCATGCACTTTTTGCACCTGACTTCTGCATCTGGCGCCTTTATTTTAGAGAACTGCCTGCCCAGGCGTGTTTTAGTCTACGTTTACTCTTTGAATATGGGCGCCTAAATTCTGGAGATTTTCAACTAAGTGTTCGTATCCTCGTTCAACCTGATAAACGTTGCTTATGCGGCTTTCTCCTCTTGCAATCAATGCTGCAATTACCATAGCCATGCCGGCCCTTACGTCAGGGGAAACTAAGTGTTCGCCGTGAAGTGCGCTTGGTCCGCTTACAACAGCCCTATGTGGATCGCACAGTGTAATTCTTGCTCCCATGCTTATAAGCTTGTCTACAAAGAACATTCTGCTTTCAAACATTTTTTCAAATATAAGAACTGTGCCTTCTACTTGAGTTGCAACTACCGTCATAATCGATGTTAAATCAGGAGGAAAACCAGGCCATGGGGAATCGTCAATTTTTGGAATCATTCCTCCAACGTCAGAGTTTACCTTTAATTCCTGTGCTGCTGAAACTGTTAAAGTTGTGCCTTCAACCTGCCATGTAATGCCCAGTTTGCTGAATGCAATTCTAAGCGGCCGGAGATCTTTTTCTCTTACGCCTTCAATTACAATAGAACCCCGTGCTGCTGCTGCAAGTCCAATGTATGAACCTATTTCCATAAAGTCCGGGCCTATTTCAAATTCTGTGCCGTGAAGTTTTTTAACGCCGTCTATCTGAAGTATGTTTGAACCTATTCCTGAAATTTTTGCACCCATAGAAACAAGCATATTGCACAAATCCTGAATGTGAGGTTCGCTGGCTGCATTTGTAATTTCTGTGTGACCTTCTGCAAGTACTGCTGCCATAACTGCATTTTCTGTTGCCGTTACAGATGCTTCGTCAAGGAATATTTCTGCGCCTACAAGTTTATTTGCACTGAATTCGATTTTGCTGGAAAGTGTAATTCTTGCGCCAAGTTCCTGTAATGCCAGAAAGTGTGTGTCTAATCTTCTACGCCCAATAACGTCGCCGCCTGGAGGAAGCATAAGTGCTTTTCCGCATCGTGCAATAAGAGGTCCTGCAAACAAAATAGATGCACGGATTTTCCTGCTCATTTCAGGTGGAATTTCAAATCGCTGGATTTGTTCAGCTTTAACTTTCCATGTGTGGCTGTCTGTTTTTTTTACGCTTACTCCAAGTGATTCGAGTATGCTGAGCATAACGGCTGTGTCTTCAATTTCGGGAATGTTTTTTAAAACAATTTCTTCGTCTGTTAAAAGTGCTGCTGCAATGCATGGAAGTGCTGCATTTTTGTTTCCGCTGGCTTTGACTGTTCCTTTGATTGGAAATCCGCCTTCAATTAGATATTCGTACATTTTTTCCTCAATTTAATGTTACTGCAATTTTTAAGATGTAATTTAAATATTCTGAATTATACAATTCATACTTTAGAAAGTTCAATCAGAATTTGTACGGTTTTGTACATTTGATCTAAACTTGCCCATTCGTAAAGTGAATGAAAATTGTGTCCGCCTGTAAAAATGTTTGGTGCAGGAATTCCCATTTCTGTAAGACGTGAGCCGTCTGTTCCTCCGCGGATTGGCGTAAATACTGGTTCAACTCCAGCTTTTTTGTAAGCCCTTAAAAGTTTTTCCGTAACGCAAGGATTTTTATCAAGTTCATTTTTCATATTAAGGTATTGCTGTGTGTGCTTGACTTTGCACTTTCCGCCTGTTGTCTGTGCCGTTAATGCTGCCAGATTTTCTACAAGTTGAATGCGTTTTTTCATGCCTTCTTCCGAAAAATCCCTTAGGAAAAGTGTTACCTGAGCATTTTCAATTGAACCGCTTACATTCATTGGTGCGTAAAATCCCTGGTAGCCGTCTGTTGTTTCGGGGCGTTCGTTTGCAGGAAGATTTTGCAGAAAGTGTGATGCCATTGTAACTGCGTTTACCATATCAGGCCGGGCTGTTCCTGTGTGCTTTGATTTTCCTGTAAAAAATATTTCGCTTTTGTATGCGTTAAAACATTCAGTTTCAAGTTCGCCAATGTGTCCGCCGTCAACTGTGTATGCAAATTTTGACTTAATTAAATTAAGCGGAATTTTGTCCATGCCGTGTCCAGTTTCTTCATCAGGAGAAAAACAAACTTCAACAGGTCCGTGTGCTTCTTCCGGGTGATTAACCAGATATTCTATGCATGTGATGATTTCTGCAACTCCGGCTTTATCGTCTGCTCCTAAAAGTGTGCTGCCGCTTGATGTAATGATTGTTTCGCCGTTTTTTCCTGCAAGAGAAAGTGCTTTATCTTCTTCAGGGTTTAGAATGATTCCTGCTGGCAGTGTGACTGGCTTTCCGTCGTAATGTTCAAAAACTAAAGGTTCAACGTTTTTGCCCGAAACTTCTTCTACTGTATCGATGTGTGCAAGTAAGCAAAATGAAGGTGTGTTTTCAAATCCTGGTGTTGCCTTTAAATAGCCGTAAGTGTAGCAGTTTTCTGTTGTCTGTACGTTTTCAAGACCTAAGTTTTCCAGTTCCCTGCAGATGATTTTTGCTATGTCCCATTGCTGCGGTGTACTTGGAATTATGCCGTTGTCTGCATTGCCGCTGCTGCTCTGGCTGTAAGTTTTTACGTAATTAAGAAACCGCTCTTTTAAAGATTGTATTGTTGTCATAAAAATATTTTACTTGAAAAAGGTGTATTCCTCAATATTGGGCTGGTTGTTGGTAAGTACGCTGTGGTGGCGGCTGTTCTTGCGGATAAGTATGTGCTTTACGAGAAGGGCTTGCAGACTATGCATCATGACAGACACGCTGCGAATAAATTGATATTATAGCTTAACTAAAAAACTGGAGACTGAAATGAATTTGTTAAGCATAAGCAACCTTGCTAAAATTGGAAGAGAAAAACCGCTTTTTACAAACGTTACATTCGGATTAAATGAAGGAGACAAGGCTGCACTTATAGGGCGAAACGGCACAGGAAAATCAACACTTTTAAATACAATAGCAGGCTTGCTTACTCCAGACGAAGGAACAGTTGTAGTAAACAAAGAAGCAGGCATTTCCTTTTTACCGCAAAATCCGCTTTACAGCAAAGAAGACACAATCAGGGAGCATATATTCAAATCACATTCCAAAAAGCTGGACATTATACGTGATTACGAAGAAGTCTGTTCGCTTATGGAAAAAGACAGTTCACCTTCAGTTCAGAACAGGTTTAACGAATTAAACAATTTGATGGAACAGAAAGATTTATGGAATTACGAATCTCAGGTAAGCTCAATTTTAACGACACTTGGCATAAACAATCTTAACAGAAAAATGGGCGAACTTTCAGGCGGAATGGTAAAAAAAGTTGCACTTGCTCAAGTTTTAGTTGAAGACACAAAACTGCTTTTACTTGATGAACCTACAAATCACCTGGATATAAATACAATCTGCTGGCTTCAGAATTATCTTGCAACGACAAACAGAAGCGTTTTAATGGTTACCCACGACAGATATTTTCTTGATGCAGTGTGCAATCACATTTACGAACTTGACAGAAACAAAATCAAGCTTTACGTAGGAAATTATTCCACTTATCTTGAGAAAAAAGAAATAGAAGCAGAAATTGAAGCTAACACTGAACGAAGAATAGAAAGTGTCTTGCGTTTTGAGCGTGACTGGCTTTTACGTGGACCTTGCGCACGTGGAACTAAAGCGAAAGCACGTATTCAGCACGATATGGCTTTGATAAACAGAGAAAAATTTCATAATCCTAAAGGCTTTACTTTTGAAGTTGCAGGAAGGCGTCTTGGCGGAAAAATTCTTGAACTTCACGGAATAAGCAAAAACTTTCCCAAAGGTTACGCTAAGGCTGATAAAAACAATTCAACTCCTGTTTTAAAAGATTTCAGCTACACTTTCAACAAAGGTGAAAAAATCGGGATTTTTGGAGATAACGGCACAGGAAAATCAACTTTGCTGAACATAATTTCCGGCGAACTTGAATCAGACTGCGGCACTATAGTTAAAGGCGAAAATACGGCAATTGCTTACTACCAGCAAAATCCTGTTTTTCAAGATATGGATATGAGCGTACTTGAATACGTTAAGGAAGCAGCTGAAGTTATGCACATGAATGATGGCACGGAATTAAGCGCGGCACTTTTTCTTGAACAGTTTGGCTTTGAAGGAAAAATTCAGCACTCACCACTTTCAAGTTTAAGCGGCGGAGAACGTAAGCGTTTGTTTTTAGTGCGGCTTCTTTTAAGCAATCCTAACTTTCTGATTTTAGACGAACCTACAAACGACTTTGATATTTTTACGATGAATATTCTGGAACAGTTTTTGCTTGGGTTTAAAGGCTGCCTGTTAATTGTAAGTCACGACAGATATTTTATGGACAAAGTTGCAGACACTCTTTTTATTCTTGAAAATGACGGAAGCGTTTCAGGTTACGTTGGAAAGTGTTCAGAGTACATTGAATATAAAAAAGAAAAAGCTGCACTTGAAGAAGAACAGCTCCGCAAAGAAAAAACTGAAGCTTTGCAAAAGGCTGCACAGAACGCTGCATCTAAAAAAGAAGAAAATTCTCTTTCTTCAAGTGAAAAGCCCCGTAAAAAATCATTTAAGGAACAGAAAGAATTTGAAACTTTGGAAAATGAAATTTCAGAGCTTGAAGAAAAACTTAATCTTTTGCAGGAACAGATGTCCGTCAGCAATTATGTGGAAGCACAGAAAGCAGGCGCTGAATATGCACAAGTTCAGTCTTTGCTGGAACAAAAATATTCTCGCTGGGAAGAGCTTGCTTCTTTAGACTGATTTGTAAAACGCTGATTTACAGAACGCCGTATTTTTTTAAGTATTCAAAAACTGAATTTTCTCCGATTAAATGGGCTGCTCCTACAAAAATGAACGTATTTCCGCCTTCTTCTAAAAAAGTTTTTATCTGGGCTGCCCAGTTTTCGTTTCTTTTTTCCATTACGAATTCGTTGTATTCAGCTGACTGGGGAAAAATGCTGCATTCTTCTTTTCTTGAACTGTCTAAAAGCTGAGCCATTCCTTCTGTATCATCTTCCATATACATTTTTTCCATTTTACAGAATTCTTCTACCCATATTTCTTCGTTTTCGCCAGCCATGGAATCAATCTGCATGATAAGATAATTTTTCTGGAATTCGTAATCACCGTAGCGCAAAAGGTTCAGTCCTGTTTCAAGAGTGTCGAGCCCTATTACTTTTCTTCCTGATTCTATTGCAAGGTTTTCAAGATATAAGTCAATTCCGTATTCTTCTTTTCGCCCTATGATGTTCAGCAAAATTCCGTTTTCAAGGTTCATCTGCATAAACCATGGTTCATAGCGGCTGTATGCATTTACTGCTTTTTCACCAAGAATTTTATTTAAAACTTCCAACTGTTCCTGAGTAAGAAAGTCCTTGCAGTTTTTGTTTTTAGTGTGACTTTTCAAAAGGATTTTTAAACATTCTGGTCCAAGTTTCTTTAAATCTTCTGATCCGATTTCTGCGGCAAGTCTATCTGCATTTGTAAAGGCTTCCATAACTTTGCTGTCTAGCGGATATAAATCTTCTGTTCCTACGTGAATTGTTCCCTGCAAAAATACGTAAGAAGGCAAACCGTTTTTGTCTGTTCCTGTGATTTTCCAGAAAAACCGTGCATCTTCTTTTGAAAGTTCTGCTTTCTGGCTGAATGCAAGTGATGCAGTTAAAACCAATGCATGAATAAATAGAATAAACTTTTTCGTAATGTGATGGTTCATAATATGGAAGTATTAACAGGAAAATTTGTTTTGTACAAGGTACAGCGGCTCTAAAAAAGAACGGCTGAACGTGGCAAAACCTGGTTTTTGCACCCGATTTCTGCTCCCAGCGCCTTTGTTTTAGAGAACTGCCGCCTGAGCGTACTTGCCAATGCACTGCCACTTATGCCAAACCAACCGCACAAACTACCTCGCAGTAACAAGAATTTTCTAAAAAAAAATTGCCGTTTTGAAGAAATTTTTGTATCTTATAGACAATGATAATAAAATATCCAAAGGAAACTTTGGTAAAAATAGGAGTATTAAAAAATGGCAAAACAGTTAGTTTATAGCGAAGATGCACGTAAAAAGATGCTTAGCGGAGTTGAACAGATTGCTAAAGCAGTAAAAGTTACACTTGGTCCATGCGGACGCCTTGTTATGTTAGATAAAAAGTACGGTTCACCAACTATTACAAAAGACGGTGTTTCTGTTGCTAAAGATATTGAACTTAAAGACCCGTTTGAAAATATGGGCGCTCAGCTTGTAAAAGAAGTTTCTTCAAAAACAAATGACGTTGCAGGAGACGGAACTACAACAGCTACAGTTTTAGCTTATGCAATCGTTCGTGAAGGACTTAAAGCAGTAAGCGCAGGCATGACACCAATCGAAATCAAACGTGGAATTGATAAAGCAACAGCCATTGCAATCGAAGAAGTTAAAAAGAACAGCCGTGCAGTAAAAGGCAATGATGATATTACACACGTTGCAACAATTTCTGCAAACAATGACCCTGAAATCGGTAAAATTCTTGCTGATGCAATTGAAAAAGTTGGAAAAGACGGCGTTATTACAGTAGAAGAATCTAAGAATATGGACACAACTGTTAAAATCGTTGAAGGTATGCAGTTTGACAGAGGATACATCAATGCTTACTTTGTAAACGACAGAGATAGAATGGAATGTAACTACGAAAATCCATACATCCTTATTCATGACGAAAAAATCAGTACAATGAAGGATTTGCTTCCTTTACTTGAAAAAGTTGCACAGACAGGACGCCCTCTCGTTATTATTGCAGAAGACGTTGATGGTGAAGCACTTACAACTCTTGTAGTAAATGCAATCCGCGGAACACTTAAGTGTGTTGCAGTTAAGGCTCCTGGTTTTGGAGACAGACGCAAGGAAATGCTTAACGATATTGCAATTCTTACAGGCGGAAAAGTTATTACTAAAGATTTGGGACTTAAGCTTGAAACAGCAACACTTGAAGATCTTGGTACAGCTAAATCTGTTAAGATTGATAAAGACAATACAACTATTGTTGACGGAAACGGCGATAAAAATGCAATCGCTGACCGTGTTGCAGAAATTAAGAATTCAATCGAAAAGTCTACATCAGACTATGACAAAGAAAAGTACAAGGAACGTCTTGCAAAACTTTCTGGTGGAGTTGCAGTTATTGAAATTGGTGCAATTACAGAAACAGAAATGAAGGAAAAGAAGTTCCGTGTAGAAGATACACTTGCTGCAACCCGTGCTGCTCTTGAAGAAGGAATCGTTAGCGGTGGCGGACTTGCACTTATTGATGCAGCAAAAGCACTTGATGAAGACAAGGCAAGCCTTTACGGTGACGAAAAAGTGGGCTTTAGAATCGTTAAGCGTGCACTTGAAGAACCAATCCGCCAGATTGCAGAAAATGCAGGTGTAGACGGTGCAGTTGTTGCAGATAAGGCAAAGAACGAAAAGCCTGGCGTTGGATATAACGCTGCAAAAGGTGAATGGGTTAACATGATGGAAGCCGGAATTATCGACCCTGCAAAAGTAACACGCTGTGCATTGCAGAACGCTGCTTCTGTAGCAGGAATGCTCTTGACAACAGAATGTGCAATTACAGATATTCCAGAACCACCGGCACCAGCTCCTGCAGCTCCAGACATGGGCGGAATGGGTTACTAAAAAAAAATCAGTAATCAGTTAAACTGAATGAATATGGGACTGTCTGAGAGAAGTTCAAATAAGACTTTTCAGGCAGTCCCATTTTTTTTGCACAGGCAGCCAGTCTTTTTTGAAAAAATCATCAAAAATCAGAAAAAAGAATTTGACATCTAAACATTTTACGGTGATAATTGATTTAGGAAAATCAACACGAGTTGACTACGCAAGTTGACTTGTTTAGGAGGAATTAAATGTTAAAAAGTTCACTTGGAAAAAAAGTGAAAGCCTGTGCAAAAGTTACATTGCTTGCTGCTGTGGCTCTTTGTGGAGTCTGTGCTTTTGCTAAACCGAATTCAGCTAAGGACGGCGTTAAACAGAATATTGTAGTAGAACCGGTTCCTGGTCTTTCTGATGATTTTATGCGTGGTGTAGACATTAGTGCTTTGGCTGATGTTGAAAAAAACGGCGGTAAATATTACAACGCACAGGGACAGGAAGATGATCTTTTCAATATCCTTAAGGAAAACGGAGTAAACTGGATTCGTCTGCGTGTGTGGAATAAACCGTTTTACGAAGAAGATGTAAGGGATGCAAACGGAAAACTTATAGCAAGAAAAGGTCAGCCTTATGGCGGCGGAAATAACTCTATGGCAGTGGATCTTCCTCTTGCTAAGCGTGCTAAAGATGCAGGCTTTAAGCTTTTAGTTGATTTCCATTATTCTGACACTTGGGCTGATCCTGGAAAACAGTATATGCCTCAGGACTGGAAAAACCTTACTCCTGAACAGTTAGGCGATGCAGTAGAAAAGTTTACAAAAGATTCAATTGATCAGTTTACGGCATACGGTGCAGCTCCAGATGCAGTTCAGATTGGAAACGAATTAAACAGCGGCTTTATGTGGCCTATAGGTCAGCTTTGGTCTCCAAATCCAGATGAAAAAATCGGTGGAATGAAAGAATTTACAAAGCTTTTAAACAGAGCATCTAACGGCGTAAGAACTGCACAAAACGGAAGCAACATTAAAATCGTAATTCACCTTGCAGATGGCGGAGATCAGGGGCTTTACAAATACATTTTTGATGAAGTTAAAAAAGCAAAAGTTGACTATGACATTATCGGACTTTCGTTCTATCCATACTGGCACGGTTCAATGGACGCTTTAAAAGCAAATCTTGAAATGATCAGCAAGCGCTACGGCAAACAAATGGCTGTAGTAGAAACAGCTTACGCTTTCACAGAAGATGACGGAGACAGTCAGGGTAACGTATTCTTAACTTACAGCGATGAAGCACACGGTTACATTCCTTCAGTTCAAGGTCAGGCTACTGCAATCCGTGACGTTATAGCTACAGTTGCATCAGTTAAAGGCGGATGCGGCGTATTCTACTGGGAACCGGCATGGCTTCCTGTTAAAGGTGCAGGCTTAAGTTCAACAGAAGGCAACACTTGGGAAAACCAGAATATGTTTGACTTTACTGGAAAGGCTTTACCTTCACTTGCAGTGTGGGGACTTGTAGGCGGTTCTGGTGAAGTAAAAAATGTATGGGGCGGAAGTGCAGTAAACGGCTCAACTTTTGAACCTTACGCTGTAGCTGATCCAATTAACGTAATAGTTAAGCCAGGTGAAATTCCTGCATTGCCAAAATCAACAAAGCTTGTATTTACAAATGACAGTGAACAGCTTGTAAACGTAACCTGGGAACCTTACGATTGGAAAAATCAGAAGGAAACAGGAAAAATCACAATTAAAGGTTCAGTTGAAGGATATTCATTTAAGCCGACTGCAACTGTTGAAGTAACAGACAAAATTAACCTTGTTGAAGACAGCTCATTTGAATCTGGAAAATTCGGCGGATGGAAGCTTAACGGTTCTTCTACAGCATGTTATCTTGAAAACAACAAAAGTAATGCTCACACAGGAAAATGGACTTACAAATACTGGCTTGGAACTGGTTTCAAATCAATTTTAAGCAGAGAATTTACAAATATTCCAAACGGAACTTATGAATTAAGCATCTGGAGCATGGGTGGCGGTGGAGAAAAAGAAATCCGTCTTTTTGCCGCAAGATTTGATGGAACAGAAAAACAGATTACATCTAAAATCGTAAATACCGGCTGGCAGGTTTGGAAGCAGTACAAAATCAAAGTGCCTGTAACAAACGGAAAAGCAACTATTGGAATTTATCTTGAAACAGCTCCAGATTGTTGGGGAAATTTTGATGATATCGAATTTATTAAGGTAGACTAAGTTTTTTGGAGTAGATATGAAAAATAAAATATTAACAGCAGCAGCTTTTGCTTTGCTCACAGCAAGTGCTTTCGGTCAGGCTGCAAACGACGGATTTGTTGTTCCTCTTGATGAAGATTTGACAAAGGCTGTAGTTGAAAGTGCAGTTCCGGCAGCCGTAGCAGGAAATTCTTCTATTCTTCAGGGTATCTGGATTGAAACTACAAGCGACAGTAAAGCTCTTATAAGAGACGTTGCTTCTGGAAAAAAGAAGGGCTACGAGTTTGACAATTCACACTTTTTAAGTAACGCAAACTGGTGGTTTTGGGGCGACATTAACAAAAGCTTCCACTTAGACGCAGAAATTGCAGTTTGGGATTTTGACAGAACACTTTATCAGGCAAATACTTACGGTGCAAACGTTCCTGACGTTTCATGGGGCGACGGTCTTCAGTCTATGGCAGAACTTTTCTTTGCTCCTTTGAGAGAAGGAAACGACAACGGTTTAGGCGCTTTCAACAAAATGGGCTTAACCCTTGCAACTCCATACGTTGACGTAAAACTGGGCTACGGAAACTTAAAGGCTAACGGTATGACTCATTTCAAGGGTATCTTTACTACAATTGACCGCTGGAATGATGTTGGCGACGGCTTCCTTGAAATAACAAACGGCAAGTACATTCAGGAATTCGGTGAGTTTAAAGTTAAAGCTTTAGCTGCCTTAAGCGAAATGAAAAATGTACAGAGTCAGCCTTTCGGTATGTACGATCTTGTTGACGTAAAATATGCAGACAAAGCAGAAGTTGCCTTAACTTTCGGAAGTACAACTTCAAAGGAAAATCTTTTCTATTACAACAAGGCTAACACAAATGCAGTTTCTTTGTACGGTGCTTTCAATGCAACTCCTGAATTAAAGCTTGAACTTCACGGAATGGGAACTTTTGGTACAGAAATTGACTTAAACGCAGACTCTCTTGCTTATGCAGGAAAAGTTTCTTACGCAGGAAGTTTCTTTGGTGCAGCATTAACCGGAACTTATGCAGCTGAAAATGCCAACTCAGTTTGGGGAAGCGACGGTCAGGCTTATGATGACATTAATGCAGACACAGTTACAGGTCAGCTTGACTTTAACATTACTCCTGTTGAATTCCTTACATTTAGTCTTGATCAGGGATTTAAGGCAGAAGACACAAGCGCTTTAGGTGACGGACTTGTTAATTTCCGTTGTCAGCCACAGCTTGACTTTGACTTGAATTCACTTGCAGGCGTTGATGTTACAATCGGAACTTACGGAGTTGTAAACATTGACCGCTTGGCAAAAGACGTAAATGCAAGCCAGAACATTGTACCTTACTTTGAAGAAGCAGGTATTGAAGTTATTGCTTCAGAAGTTGGGTTTGCAAAGAAAATCAGATTTGATTACGGAACAAAAATGCTCTATGAAACAAATGCAGCCAGCGACGGATACGACAGAACTTACTTCTACAATTCCCTTATGATTGACGCTGATTTAAATGATAAAGTTTCTGTTCACATTGGCGGACTTTTCAACACACTTAAAGACAGCGACGATACATTTATTCCTGCAGCAGTTGCTTGTGGCGTAAAAATCAACAGTGTACCGCTTCCAGGACGTCCGTTCTTCTGGGCACACTTTACTTATGGTATGAATCCTTATGAAGATAACAACTACAGCTTGTACCGTGCAGATGATCCGCTTAACAATGCAACACACCGCACATATCTTCTTAATACACTTGATGCAGAAAATGCCAGCCGCATTGCACTTGGTTTAATCTGGAGCCTTTAAGGAGTTTATGATGAAAAAAATATTTTCAATTTTAGCAGCTGCTTTACTTTCAGCAGTAACACTTTTAGGAATAACTTCTTGTGCTGATGCAGAAGGTCTTCACAATCAGCAGGCACTTTTTGTTACATTTGATTTTGAAAACTTTGGTGACGGTATAAGCGGAAGTTATTCAATTCCTGGAAACTTTAACAACTGGGACAACACAGAAATCAACGTAAATATGGAAAAAGGATGCGGCGTTTCTGATCCTATTGCAATTACTGAAACAAACATTCAGTTTTCACTTGTTCCTGTAGACACCTGGAATAGAAACTGGTACATCAAAGGTTCAGTTGAAGGAAACGGTTCAGACACTGGCGTAATGCGTAACTTTTACATTGACGGTCTTGATTTGAACGCTGGAGAAATTACTCTTGTAATTGATGCTATTTCTGGAACTGCAACTCCTGTAGTTCAATAAACAAAGTGAGGATTTAAAATGAAAAAGATAAAATTAATTGCTTTTGCTACTGCAGCTCTTTCTTTGTTGGCAACAAGTTGTGATCAGCTTCAGAGTACATTAAGCGAAGAACTTAAGGCTGAACTTAAGGAAAATACAGGTGCTGCATCTTATTCTCAAAAAACATGGTTTTACAACGGAACTGCTTCAGAGAATATAACTTCTATGTCTGACCCAGCTGAAGAAGAATATTCTGCACACAGCTTAAAAATTGATTTTAGCCAGAAAGTAATGGTTAACCCTAGCACTGGAACTGTAACTGGAAAAATTGAAGTTCAGTATACAAATGCAGAAGGTTCAAATATTGTAAAAACTTTTACTAACTTAGACGGACACTTAACTGCGGACAAAAAATCTTACTGCCTTAATATGAGTGATGTTATAAAACTTTTAGATGGAGAAGAAATTCCTACTGGAACTTTACTTCTTAATGCAAAAGTAGGCGGATTTCTTTGTGCAGCGGGAGATCAGGCTGGAAGAGCAGTTGAAGCTTTTGAAATGAAAAATATTCTTGTAAAGCCTTTGTATAATAATGTTGGTACTGAAACAGAAAGAATGTATTTCTCTACTTCAGGATTTTCAAAGGACACTACAGTTTTTAGAATTCCTATGAACTCAAACATTGTAATAGAAAATGAAAATGTAGTTGCAAGAGCTGTTTCAAGTAAAAGCAAGGAATATACTTTTAAAGTTTCTGCAGAAGGTTCAAATTTACTTCTTACACCAGATTTTGACGTTGCTCCTGCTGAGGGCGAAACACTTGATTTAACTGTAAGCGAAATTTTGCCTGATGGTTGTGGAAACAGTTATTCTAAAGAATTTAAGTTAGCCTTTACACCTTACGTAATTGTTATAGACGGTATTGAAGATGAAAACTACAGTGCACAAGGAGCAGCTTCTTGCACAGACCCATCTGATGACGGTGAAGCTAATAAATATCCTTACACTAATGCTGACTTTACAAAACTTAGCGTTACAAATGATGAAACTTATTTGTATATTGGATTGTCTGGAACATTTGGAACTACCTGGTATGAATTCTTCTCTGTAATGATTTCTAAAGATTCTTCTTCAGACGTAACTTCTAAGTTGAGCATCAAAAATATCAAAGTTTCAAATACTATTGACTATGGATTTAATGGTCTTAAACCAGATTTCTTTATGTATCACAGACCTTCGAATGAGAAATCTCCAGAGTTTGGTGCTTATGTTGAGGATAATTCTGATAAAAACGCACCATTAAAGGTTACTGAAAAGATAGTATGTTCACGTAAAGAGTTTAATTCTAATGATGGCATTTCATTTGTTGAATATAAAATTCCAATGTCAGATCTTGCAAAAGCAGGTATTGCAAAAGGTGATAAAATTTATCTTGCAGGAGTAATTACAGCAGCCTGGGATAGCGGTACCAATTTCTATGCAGCAGATGTAATTCCAGATTCTTGTGCAACTTTGAATGAAACTCATGATAAGTTGACATTGAAATTTAAGGATGCTTTGGCTTATACAGTTCAGTGATGAAATTTTAGTGCAAAGGTTTACTATTTTTACGGGAGACTAAAATGAAAATAAATAATTTAATTATGGGGATAACTTGTGTTATGGCTTTTACAGCATTAACTTCTTGTTCAGATGTTCCTACATATCCGGAGGCAGACAGAATTAATTCTGGTGTAATTTCTGCAACAATTAACGGCGAAACTATAACTCTTGAGCCTGTAAATGCAACTCTTGGTGCAGATTTTATGCGTGGATTTGATGCTTCTGCCTGTAATGATACTGCTTATAAAGGCACATATTGTACAGCAAGCGGTGCTTCAAAAGATTTGTTTGACATTCTTGCTGATTACGGCTACAACTGGGTGCGCTTGAGAGTTTGGAACGATCCGGCTAACGGAAATATTCCAACAGGTGGTTCTCCAGCAGGTGCTTCGGATAAAGCTACTGTTGTTAATCAGGCAAAAAGAGCAAAATCTGCTGGCTTAAAAGTTTTACTTGATTTCCACTACAGTGACTATTGGGCAGACCCGGCTAAGCAGGCTATTCCAAAAGCTTGGCTTACAGATGGAGATGTAACTGATGCAGATACTGTAGCTGGAAAAATTTCTGAATATACAAAAGAAGTTTTGCAGGCTTTAAACGATGCTAATGCTGCTCCAGATATGATTCAGATTGGAAACGAAATAAACAGTGGCATTCTTCGTCACAAATCTCTAAGTTCTAGTGAGGTGGGCACAGATGCAACAGTTACTGGAACAGGTGCAAATCTTATAAAATATCTTGAAAGTGGAATAGCAGCTGCTAAAGAAGTTTGCCCTAATGCAAAAATAATGCTTCACCTTGCAAATGGCGGTGCTGATCTTAATAAGCTTTTGTCTAGCTTTACAAGTCTTAAGTACGATGTAATAGGACTTTCGTGGTATTCTGAATGGGCTAATCATAAATCAATCGGGGAGTTAAAATCAAGAATTGCTGAATACAAAGAAAAGTACGGAAAAGAAGTTGTTGTTGTAGAAACAAATGCGCACTATAACAAGAACTCTGATGATAGCACCATTGCACAGCAAACTGCAAACCTTAAAATGGACGGAAAAATTTATCCTGGAATTTTAACAGATTCAAAAGGAAATATTGTTTATAGCGTTCAGAATCAGGCTAACATTATACGTGCTGTAGTTGAAGTAACAGGTGCAGCAGAAGGTTCAGGAGTATTCCTTTGGGGCGGCGAATATACAGGCGCATGGAACAGCGTGTTTGACAGCACAGGAAAACCTCTTGCAAGTATAATTGCATTAACAATAAAAGGAAAATAATCCGCAGTAAAGCTGTTATAACTGCCAGCAAGGGCTGCCCAATAAGGTTGAATTACAGTGTCATTCCGAATTTATTTCAGCATGACATTACTTATTGGGCAGCCCCGTTTTTTTTAGGAAAATTCAACTGTAAAAGCGCTGCCTTTTCCTAAAGTACTTTCCACACTTATATTCCACCCTGACTTTTTACAGATTTTCTTTACAACAGCAAGCCCTAATCCAAAGCCGCCGTTTTTTCCGTTATGTGATTTGTCTACTGTAAAAAATCTGGAAAATACTTTTCCCATATTCTGCCGGGCAATGCCTATTCCTGTATCTGAAACAACAAGTTTATTTTTGTCAAGAAAAACGCAGATAGTTCCGCCTTCTTTATTATACTTGATTGCATTTCTTACAAGGTTTCCGAAAATTTCGCTTAAAAGTTCGTGACGGCTCATAAGAATTACGCTGTCCTGAATTTCTTCTGTTATAGTAATGTTTCTTTTTTGAGCTTCCGGTTTAAGTGCAACAAGAGTTTCTCTGGCTAAGGCAGAAAAATCAACTTCGTAAGGAGGAAGTTCGTCGCTGTCAATTTCGCTGTAATTTATAATGCAAGCAATAAGATTTGTAAGCCGTTCGCTTTGAGTCATAATTGTTTTGTAAGCCACATTTCGCTGTTCTTCGTTCAGTCCGCCTGCATCTAAAAGTTCTGCGTATCCGTGGATTGAAGTAAGAGGAGTGTTCATTTCGTGAGTAACGTTGGAAATAAATTCATCTTTTGAAGCACGGGCTTTTTCCACAAGTTCTTTTTCTGCATGAATTTCGTTAAGCTGATTCTGTATGTTTTTATTGCGTTCGTTTAAAATGTCGGCAATAGGTTTAAGCTCGCTGTAACTGCTTTTAACTTCTGTGCTGTGTACTGCATTTTCTGCAAGTCGTGAAACTGGCGCAAGAATAAAGTGAACTGCAACTGAAGAAAGCAAAAGGCAAAGTGCAATGAGCGTTACTGAAAAAAATGCAAACAGAGGAAATGTCCGTACAAAAATACTCCGCATTGAATCAGTAAACACAGAAATCCGCACTAAAAATTCATTGTTAAAATTCCTGCAGTAATAAATCATATTTTTTCCTAAAGTGGAACTTCCCCGAACAGCAAAACCTTCGCCGTGAAAAACTGCATCCTTTACTTCTTCCCGTTCAAAATGATTTTCATGTGGTGAATTTGCAATACTGTCTGCAATAACGTTTCCAGTTTTATCAAGAAAAGTAACACGGGCATTTCCCAGCAGTCTGGAAAAAGATTTTGCGCCGTCCTGATCAAGTGAAAATGAAGAGTCGAAAAAGTTCATGTAAACACGAAGAAATTCTGCGCTTTTGTCTACAGTGGAACGATAGTAAATCTGCGTTGAAGTAAATGCAAACACAAAAAGGCTTGTTACTAAAATCAAAATTGATAAAATCCAAATCCGCCATTTCATAATTTATATCCTACGCCAAAAACTGTTTCTATTTTTACACCGAGTTTTCTAAGCCGAGCAACGTGATTGTCTAGCGTTCTTGTTTCGCCAGTGTCGTAGCCCCACACTTCCGTAAGCAGTCGTTCTCTTGTTAAAACTGCATTGGGATTTTCTAGAAAGTATTTGAGAAGTTCGTATTCTTTTTTGTTAAGCGGAACTGTTTCGCCGTTAATTTCGCACTTCATTGTTTCGGTGTTCAGTACAACATTTCCTGAAGTCAAGACAGGCTGTTTCTTTTTTTTCCGCAGCTGTACGTCTATCCGTGCCGTAAGTTCAAGTACGGAAAATGGTTTTGAAATGTAATCGTCAGCACCAAGATTTAAACCGTTCACTTTGTCTTCTTCTTTTGAAAGTGCAGACAGCATAATGCAGCTTACAGCAGGAAATTTTTTGCGCACAAGAGCAAGTGCATCCAGACCGCTTCCGTCGGGGAGCATAATGTCAAGAAGAGTAACGTCAGGCTGTTTTTGCAAAAGTGCTTCGGAAAAAGATGCAAGTGTGTGAAAGGCTGAACATTCCAGACCGTGCATTTCAAGTGCAACTTTTACAAGGGAACAGATGCTTTCGTCATCTTCCAAAATAAAAACTGAATTTTTCATAACGCCTCAATTTTTTTAGTGGAAGTATAAGTTTTTTTTGTAACGCTAAAATTAAGATTGTGTAAAAAAAATGTAAAATTCCGGAAGAAATGTGATTTTGTTTTTCAGCAAATCAACCGAATCTGCCGTGAACGTAATCGTCTGTGCGCTTGTCTTTCGGGTGTTCAAAAATATTTTTTGTTTCGTCCATTTCAACCAGTTCACCAAGGAAAAAATATGCCGTTAAATCTGCAACTCTAAATGCCTGCTGCATATTGTGAGTTACCATTATGACTGTCATATTTTTTTTTAGTTCAGTGCAAAGCTCTTCTATCTTTCCAGTTGAAATTGGATCAAGGGCGCTGGTTGGTTCGTCCATAAGCAAAATCTGCGGTTCAACTGCAAGTGCTCTGGCTATGCACAAACGCTGCTGCTGTCCGCCGGAAAGTCCCAGTGCTGATTTGTTAAGACGGTCTTTTACTTCGTTCCACATTGCTGACTCTTTTAAAGAACGCTCTACTATTCCGTCAAGTTCGTCTTTTGAACGTATTCCGAAAGTTCTTGGACCGTAAGCAATATTGTCGTAAACGCTCATTGCAAGTGGGTTAGGGCGCTGAAATACCATGCCTACATTTTTTCTTAGCCGTGCCAAATCAGTTTTCCGTGCGTAAATGTTGTCGTTGCCTATAATGATTTCACCTGATGTTTTGCAGCCTTCAATTAAATCGTTCATTCTGTTAAGTGATTTTATCAAAGTGGATTTTCCGCAGCCTGAAGGTCCTATAAGTGCCGTTAATTTATTACGGGGAAATTCTGCGTTAATGTTTTTCAATGCGTGGAAATTTCCATAGTATACATTCATATTTTTAACAGAAACGGCAGAACTTCCGCTTAAATTGAAATGATCTATTACTCGTGCTTTCATTTTTTCTCCAAATTAAACTGCTTAAACTGCAAGTTAAAAACAACAGGCGCATTGAATGTTGTTCTTTGTATTTTTTGTTTTTACTTTATAAGATTTTATTTTGTGGCTTTTCATGTGTTCTACATAAGAAACAAGAAGATTAAGGAAGATTACTATTACAAGCAGAACTCCTGCAGTTGTGTATGCTTCTGAAACTTGCAAACCGTTACTCATAAATTTCCAGATAAGGACAGCAAAACTTGCGGCACTGTCACCGTAACTTTGGGGAATAAAAGTTGCTGCAGAACCAACTGTAAAAATAAGTGCTGCGCTTTCGTTCATAATTCTTCCTATGGACAAAATTATTGAAGTTGCAATTCCTGCTCCTGCTTCCGGAAGAACTACGCTGAAAATTGTCCTTACTTTTCCTGCTCCAAGTGCGTAACTTGCTTCACGCATACTGTCAGGAACTTCGGAAAGGCTTTGTTCAACACTTCTGATTATTGTTGGCAGAATAATCAAGGCAAGAGTCATTCCTCCAGAAGCAATTGAATAACCCATGTCCAATCCTCTTACAAAAAATACCATTCCGAACAATCCGAAAATAATTGAAGGAACTCCTGCAAGTGTGTCTATGCAAACCCTCACTGATTTTGCAAAGCTGCTTTCTTTTTTTGCATATTCGTTAAGGTAAATTGCCGTTCCTATTCCAAGTGGAAGTGCTATTGCAAGTGCCAGGAAAATAAGCATTCCTGTTGCAATAAATGCCGGCGAAAGTGTTGTGTGTGCGTTTCCGCTTTTTCCGAAAAGAAAATCAAGTGACAGAAGAGGCATTCCTTTTATCAGCACAAAAATCACAATAAAGGAAAGTACGAATGCTACTACAGCTGCAATCACCCAGGATAAAATCCACAGTATGTCCTGAACGCTTCCTGTGCGGCGGTAATTTTTTAATGCATCACATCTGTTTCCTTCTTTCAATCTTCGTGAAAAGAATCTGTTTCCGTCTCTGTTTTTTTTCAGGGCAGAAAGGCAGATGTTGAGAATCAAGATAAAAACTAAAAGTACAAAACCGTCGGCAATAAGTGCTGACTGTTCGCTTGGCGCAGCGTATCCCCAGTTTTGTACAATGTTGCTTGTAAGTGTTGTGAATGGAAGAAATGCTCCAAACGGATATCCTGTGCCGTTTCCTACAATCATCTGTACAGCCATTGTTTCTCCTATTGCACGTCCTGTTCCTAAAACAACAGCTGAAATTATTCCGTTTTTTGCTGCAGGAAGAAGTACGTTCCACACCGCCTGATTTTTTGAACAGCCAAGTGCAAGTGCTCCTTCGTAATAGTGAACAGGAACTGCTTCAAGGCTGTTTTTCGTAATCGATGCAATTGTGGGCAAAATCATTACTGAAAGAATAAGCGTGCTTGCCAGCAATCCAAATCCTGCATTATTCGGGTGAAATATTGAAACAAGAAGCGGCATTAAGAATTTGTATCCGAACAAGCCATATACAATAGACGGTATTCCTGCCAGTAAATTTACTACCTGAGTGTAGATTTTCTTAAGTTGCTTCGGACAATAAAACACAAGCCACACTGCCGTAAAGACAGCAAGAGTTCCGCCTAAAGCCACAGAGGAAACTGTAAGAACCGCCGTGCCTGTAATCATCCTTGCTATTCCGAAAGTCTGTGTTTTTGCTGACCACTGTGAGCCGAACAAAAAGTTAATTACACCTACTGAATGGAATGCAGGTGCACTTGCGTATAAAAGGTATCCTACAATTGCAAGTACAGCTAACGCAGAATAAGATGACAGGGCTATAAATGCTGAGTGAGCAACTGAATCCCTGGTAATAGCAGCAGTCTTTTTTCTTTCAAACATTGCCATATTAACGTACCGAAATATATCCTGAACCTGAAATGATTTTCTGAGCTTCACTACTCATGCAGAAGTCGTAGAATTTTTTTGCAGCAGGTGAAAGTTCTTTTTTATCTGATGTTACAAGTACGAATGGTCTTTGCAATGAGTATGATTTGTTTTTGATTGTGTCTGCACTGCATTTAACTCCGTCAAGTGATACAGCTTTAACTGTGTCCTTTAAGCTTCCGAATGAAATGTAGCCTATGCTGTTGTCGCTTCCCTGAATTGCTTCAATGACGTTTCCTGTTTCTGCAAGAGTTGCAACTGTTGAATCATATTCGCCTTCGATTTTTAAAAGTTCATCAAATGCTGAACGTGTTCCGCTTGAAGCATCACGACCTACACCGGCTGTAATTGGTGTTCCTGGAATTGGAGTTCCTTTTTCAAAAAGTGCCTTTACGTCTGAAAAGTTTACATTTGAAACTGAGCATCCTTTTCCTACAACAAGTGCAATTCCGTCCATGCATAATGTTTCTCCAGAAACGCCTTCTTCACTTGATTTCAATTCACGAGATGACATTCCAAAATCATTTAAGCCGTTTTGTGTGTCGCTTATTCCTGCACCAGATGATGACGTATGAACTGTAATGCGTACGTTGTTTGTCTTTTCATATTCTGCTGCTAATTTTTCCATAACCGGAGCTACAGAAGATGAACCTGAAACTGTAATGTTTACGTCATTTTTACAGCTTACGAATCCAAGAGAAGCTGCTGCCATTACACACATCATAGAATTTAATAACTTTTTCACAGTATACCTCCAATGTAAATCTGTTATTCTACGGCAAGCATAATGTTACAAAGTAAAAAACTGATACGCAAAAATGTAATAAAAATGTAAGATTGAAAATTTTATGATGAGTTTTTCTGTTCAGTCTGTAATTTTTGCGGCTGGCACTCGGGAAGAAGGGTGCACTCTTACGTGCAGCGTGGTGTATGTAAGAGGCAGCGTGTGGGCAAGGACGTCTAGGCGGTGCCGCCTGTTACTTTTTTACCTTTCTTACAGGGCGGACGTATTTCCAGAAGCGTTTTGTGTTGTGGTAAAAGTAGAAAATGCGTCCGGGCGTGGGGTCCAGTTCGCGGCCGGTGCTTGACCAGTCAAAGTTTTTCATTGCTTCTTCGATTTTTGCCTCCACAGCCTGGTTTTCAGTTTCAAAGTCGAAGGGACCGTGTTCAAAGACGATGTATTCGCCTTCTGCAATGTGGGACAAAATCATCTGTTCGGGAACTGTGCCATTCCAGTCCGCAGGCAGCCTTACGCCGTAGCATTCTGCAAGCGGAAGACCCCAACTGCAAATCCTTCCTTCCGGGGCGTTCAAGAATGCCATAAGCTGACCGCTTCCGCTGTCGTTTTCAGTTCCGCCTTCATCGTCAAGTTTGCCTTTTATGCTGTCAAGAATTCCGCAGATTGTCTGGCAGTCCTGACCGGGAATTTTCGATTGTTTTTCCCAAAAGTCAAAGTAGCCGATGCTTTCGTAATTTCTGATGTGAAGGAATTTGTGCGCCGGAATTGTTACAAAATAAGTTTTTACTTCACCTGAAAAGTCTTTGCCTGAATTTTGTGTTTTTGTCATCGTTTTGTCTCCCATACTCAAAAGATAACAGTCGAAGGGGCGAAGCAGAGTCCGCAGAACTACGGGAACAGGATTTTTCCGGTAGTCTTTCGGGCTTACAGAATATGCTTCTTTAAAAGCACGTGTAAATGCCTCGTGGGAAGAAAATCCGTATTCAAGGGCAATGTCTAAAATCGGACGCTTTGTGTCGCGGATTTCTTTTAGGGCAAATGCAAGTTTTCTGTAGCGCAGGTAGTCACGGAATGCCATTCCCGAAATCTTGCGGAATTTTTTTGAAAAGTGGAATTCCGAATAGCCCAGCGTTTTTGCAGCCTTTGAAAGGGAAAGTTCCTCGTCGTCCCTGTCCTTAATGCTTTCGTCAATCCGCGCGATGACAGTCTGAATCATCTTCTGCCATTCGTGAAAGTTCCTGTCCTTTTCTGCCTGATTTTTCTGCTGTTCCATTTCAACCATTTTAACACACTATAAAACAAAGCATCAGGAAATTCTTGATTTTAGTTGCGATTTGGGTGACGGGAAAAAAATGCTTGACTCTCCCCTAATGGGAAGACTGTAAAATTATCGCAAAGAGAAAAAGAATTTGCCGTACAAGCAAGTTTACATTTTGATTTACGGAGGTTTACTTTATGGAAGAAAATTGCATTACTGTAGACAAATTGTCAAAATCTTTTGGGCAGAGAAAAGTAATTGACAATCTTTCGTTTACGGTAAAAAGAGGAGAAGTTTTCGGGCTTTTGGGGCACAACGGTGCTGGAAAAAGTACTACTATCGATTTGATTTTGGGCTTAAAGCAGCCGGATTTTGGAAGTGCAGAAATTTTTGGTTTAGATGCGGCATCTCATAAAAAGCGGTTTTTGAAAAAGTCGGCGTTCAACTTCAGCATACTCAGTATCAGCAAAACATCACTGTGGAAGAATTATGTCTTGAATATTCTTCACTTTATGACAAGACTGCAAATTATCATCAACTTTTAAAACAGTTTTCGCTTGACGGACTTAAAAAAACTTTTGTTTCAAAACTTTCTGGCGGAGAAAAACAAAAACTGTCTGTAATTCTCGCACTCATTGGAAATCCTGAAATAGTTTTTCTGGACGAACTTACAAACGGGCTTGATGTAGCGGCACGTCGGGAAGTGTGGAATACGTTGAAGAAATTAAAGCAGAAGGGGCTGACAATCTTTTTGACTACTCACTATATGGAAGAAGTGGAAGCCCTTTGTGACAAAATCTGCATTATCCGCAACGGAAAAAAAGTCGCCGAAGGTTCTGTTGCCCAAGTCATTTCTGCGTCTGGCAAATCCAAACTTGAAGATGCGTATTTATTTTTTATGGAAATGGAGGAATTATGAAATTTTTTAATATGTACAAAGTGGAACAGAAGTTGTTTTTTCGTTCGCCTGATGTTATCGTTTTTAATCTGGCTATGCCTTGCGTAACTTTTCTGCTTATTTCTTTGATTGCAGGAAATAAAACAGCCGGGAATATGGGACTTACGTTTTTGCAAAGTTCTTACGTTGCACTTTCTTGTGAAACGAATACCTCCAGCTCGGCTGGAGGTTCAGAAAGCTTTAGCTATACA
>CAMCRZ010000023.1 GCA_945877425.1 uncultured Treponema sp. | reverse complement strand
ATGCCATGGTTCTTACTTGGTTTTAATTCCGTTACAAAACTTGAATTTTGACCTATAAGACTTTTTTCGAGTTCATAGCACTGAGAAAACCATGACTTCATCTTTTCAAAGTACAACTCACTTTTTTCAATGTAATAAATGAACGGCGATGTATCAACAAAAGCACTTCTAAACTCTGTCATTACTACGAAGCTCCTCTACATATTTGTCCGCAAAATTCGCACGCTTAGAAGGAATGACATAAGAATCAAAATCAAGTTTTCGCCTGTTTTTTTGTCCGATTCTTTGCACGGAAATCGTCAGAGAATTTAAAAGTTCCAGTTGCTCCTCGTATGGAAGCACCATTGCCTTGTGTATCAATACTGCCAATTCATCGCTCATCTTTCACCTCCACGTTTTCATTATACCACATCTTGCACTATTTTGTACCTTCAATCTCGTGTTCCACCATTTGCTTTGCCTTTTCCAAAAGAGATTTGCTTTCTTGCCGCAGTTCGAATGATTTCTGAATTTTTTGAGCGGTGTACTGAACTACATTTTTTATGACGAGTTTCTGCACGGCGGAGATGAATGTTTCCATTATGTCGTAGTCTGGTTTGCCGTTGCGGACGGGGAGAGAAATGCAATTATCCTTTATTCTTTCCCAACCTGCTTTATTTGTCCATTCGTAGTTGCCAAAAATTCTCTTTGTAATTGTCCCTACAAGGAATAAATATTGACTTTCTGTCAAAATATTTTCTGTATAAATCCATTTTATTGCATAGGCATCTTGTAGAACAGTAAATTCTTTGCTCTGATAAAAAGTTGCTCCTGTATTTGCTCCATTTGCAGAAATAGAAATCACGTTTTTGAGAATTGTTGCATTTTTTCTTGGAACATAATTATTCAATCTTTGATTTTGAATTCCTGCTGTTAATGCTGGCAAATCATATTCATTGGTTGCAACATTTGGCAAAATCAGGCCTTAAGTAAGAAAGTTTTCCTTCTTCTCCAAAGTGCATTTTTATGGCAGTAAATTTTCCGTTAAAATCAATGTTTTCTATGCCGGCTTTTCTGCACAGCATCTTAAGTTTTTCAGGCAGTCCACCTACAGCAATACTTTTTTTGAAAAAAAAATTCTGACGGCAGTAGGCACATCCAAACCAAGAGATTCGTAAATACTTATAACATATGTTTTTGTCTCTGTATCTACTTTTATCTGAACAAGTTCTGTATTTACCATAATAATACCTCCAAAAGTATGTGTTTAACTATAAAATAAAATACTTTTGTTTCCTCTACTATATCTTCTAAAAAAGACAAACATTTATAGTACAGCAAATACAGAGTCTAATCCCTTAAAACAGGGTATTCATTATAACAAGTATACTGCTATAGCTATACAAATAGCGGTAACAATACAACCAATACACATAATAGCAACTAACCTCCTCGTATATTAATGTAATTGAATTACTGGTACCCAAGTGGTCTAAGGCACAACCATAGCGAGCGTGTGGTTGTGGTCGCAAAACTGTTATTACGTGGGTCCGAATCCCATCCAGGTCTCTTTTATGGAGTTTCTAGTGTAACGGTAACACTGCTGATTGTGGATCAGCCATTCTGAGTTCAACTCTCAGGTTACTCCCTTCTATGGTCCCTTGGTGCAACGGTAGCACATCTGACTTTCTATCAGATGACGAAGGTTCAACTCTTTCAGGGACTATATTTTTAGAGAGATGACAGAGTGGTCGAATGCGGCAGCGTGCTAAGTTGTTGAAAGAGAAATCTTTCCAAGGGTTCAAATCCCTTTCTCTCTGTATTTATGGTTCGTTCGTCTAACGGCTAGGACAGCTGGTTTTCATCCAGCAAATAGGATTTCGACTATCCTACGAACCTTATTTGGAAAGCTGTGATAACTGGTAGTCGGCCTGACTTGAAATCAGGTGCATTCGTTAGGATGCTGAGGGTTCAAGTCCCTCGCTTTCCGCTTTTGGAGAATTAGCTCAATGGTAGAGCAGCGGACTGTTAATCCGCCTACACAAGTTCGATTCTTGTATTTTCCGTATTATTCTGTTGTCAGTTTATGTTATAAGAACAATGCAACTTAAATCAATAAAGCTTTTACTGCATTACATACATCTGAAAAACTTAATCCCTCTGTGTAAGAATTGGCATTAGCGTATTTTAGCCATTGTTCCTGCAAATCAGGACTGTTTTCAATTATTGAAAAATCTGTCCTTACATTATTTACCCTTTCAAATGAATTTCGATGTTTACTGGTGTTTTCTAAAGCTTTAGAAAACTTGTTTTTATCAAAATCATGCGTTTTTGTTAGAACGTAAACATCATAATAATCACGAGGTCTGGTTGATAATACTCCTCTAGAAAGAATCGTCTCTATTTTTTCAGCCAATATTGTTTCTATTGGATAAGCCCATAACTCAAATTCTTTAGTCTGATCAACTAGGCAATTCCATTTTTGTAGTTGAGGTTCAGGAGTAATCACATCCCCTGTTGAAATATCAATTGAGAATGGAACAACCATGGATTTGGAATCGAAATATCCATTCAGGAAGACTCTTAATCCTCCGTATACGTCATCATCTCGAATTTCTTCGCATCTTTTCCATTCGAATTCCACATCGTCATTCAGATTTATTTCCATGATGTTTTTAATTATAACTTTTGTTTCAGTCTCAACTAAAGTAAATCCTTTTACAGTAACATCAATATCCATAGTTGAGCGATTGTCTATACCAACCATTGCAGATACCAGACTGCCACCTTTTATGACAAATTCGTCTTTATATTCAGAAACTGATAGGCGATTTAAAAATCTTTCCATCATGAAATTCTGGAGTACAACATTTGCAGTTATTTTCTTTTCTGAAGCAATATTTTTAATTTTGCCTTTAAGGCTCATTGCTTTTGCCGTTCGTGTTTTCATAAAATAACCTCCAGGGCAGACCTGACTTTTTTTACAATATTCATTTTCTCTGCATACATTGAAAGATTTTTCAGATTTTTATTTTCTGATTTTGAATACATTTTCAAAGCTGCAAGATAAACTTCAGGATCCATTTTATTCTTGTCCTTTAAAACATCGCATATCGTGCGTTCAGCATCATAACATGGGACTTCATTTCCAAAAGCAGTTTTAACAGTTATTTTCCCAAGATTAAATAATTCCTGTTTGCAGTAATAACTTTTAAATCCCTTTGAAAAACTTGAACTTAAACGCTTTCCCTGGGGAAGCGTATATGAATGTTCAAAAGGTGTTCTTTCGCTTAGGCCATTACAAAATAATGCACTCTCATGGGAAAAAATTATGTTGTCAGAAAATAGACAAAGAATATAGAGTTCATCTGGAATTGTTTCAGGTAAAGTATAAATACCTTTTGCAATTCGATTAAGTCTTCCGTCTTCTGCCATTAGAGAAAGAAGGGCTCTGGAGATATTTTTTTCACTGGCAGCTTCTACAGTAATTATTTTGTTGTGAGAATCAGAAATCTGTTGTAAATCGCTCATTAGATTATTTTTGACAATCATTACATAATTATATATAAAATTGTAGTAATTGTCAAAAATAAAAATTAAATTTTGCCGATAATAAAAATAAGCAGACTCTCCAAGTCCGCTTTCGTTTTTGTAAATGTCGTTATTGAGTTTTACAAGGCTTGAAGAAATTTCTGCTTCCCGCTTTTCAGTGCTTTTGTTTTTCTCTTCTTCTGTAAGGTTAAGGGATTTTACTTTTTCAACAAAAGAATCAAAATTTTCTTTTTTAAGGAAGGATAAATCAGTATATTTTGCTACTTCCTGACCGTAACCATAGTTTTTGCTGGAAACATAATAAACACCGATTTCATGCTGTAATTTTCCGCTTTCGTCTTTGCATCCTGTAACGCCGATTGAAATAATGTCTTCGTAATCTGTGTAATGCAAAAGTGCGTTTGCATAGTGAACTGCACCGTTTACGGCATAAGAATTGATGTTCTTGTAGTCGTTTTTGTTGTCCGCTGTTTTGATTGCAACGTTTCCGTTTTCGTCAAACTTTACGAGCCTGTCTTTATATCCAGGGAAGAAGTACGGCGTTTTTTTGAAAAGGACATTAAGGAACTGGTGGAAAAGAAATTTCCTGCCGCTCCAAAAGATGAGGAATGTTAAATTCTGCACTTTTTTACAGTACTTAGATTTTCAAAAGAATGAGTTCAATTAATACAATGGCGAATTCATCTTTACTACATGCCAACCAGAAAATCAACAATGCGTAGAGTAAATGGGGTGACAATGTCCCTACAATTTAGTCTTCGTAATGACCGCGGCATGCTTTTATTGTAAAATTGATCTCACTCATTCAGCAGCCATTGCCTCAAGTTCTTCCTGCAGCCAGCTGTAAAAGTTAAAGCCACACTTATCCGTCAGCCCATCTCGCAAAGCCTCCGCTTTCTCGCAAGCACAGGCGCCGCCAGTTTAATAGCCGTAAGTTTTTCTTTTTGCAGCAAAAAATATTGCTGTTGTGATTGTGCTCAGTAATTCTGCTGCGACAATCGAAAACCACACGCCGTCTGCTCCAAAAATAAGCGGAAGAAAAATAACGCATGAGCACTGGAAGATAAGTGTCCGCAAAAATGAAATCAGTGCTGACGTCAAGCCGTTGTTGAGAGCCGTGAAAAATGATGAGCCGTAAATCGAAAATCCGGAAAATAAAAAGACAAATGAAACAATCCTGAAAGCCTGAACAGTCAGTTCCAGCAAATCCATATCGTAGCCTACAAATATTTTTGAAAGCGGACGTGCAAGAAATTCACTTGCGGCTAACATTCCAAGTGAGCAGACAAAAATAACAGTTTTACTTTTTCTGTGGATGTTTTTAAGTTCAGCGTGATTTTTCGCCCCGTAATTATAACCTGCAATCGGAGAAGCTCCCATAGAATAACCTATGAAAATTGCATTGAACACAAGATTCACATACATCAAAACACCGTAAGATGCAACACCGTTTTCGCCAATGTGTTTCATTAGCAGAATATTGTACAACATTCCGACAACTGAAGCCGATACACTGTTTACAAGTTCCGACGAGCCGTTCGTTACAGTCTTTAAAAGAGAGCGACCGCTGAATGTAGTTTTGCCCAGTTTCAGATTGCTTGAATTTTTTCGTGAAAAATAGACAATGGGAATTATGCCTCCCACACCTTGCGCAATTGCCGTTGCTCCAGCTGCACCTTCCAATCCCCAGCCCAGTACACCTACAAGAAGTCCGTCTAAAATCATATTTGTGCAACCGGCTGCCACAGTTACAAAAAGCCCCAGCTTAGGCTTTCCTGCAACAGAGAACAAACACTGAAACTCAAACTGTACAATAAAAAACGGAAGGGTAGCACAAATAATCCGTCCGTAGCGAATGCAGCCATTAAGCAATTCACCTTCAGCGCCCATTAAAACTGCAACAGGACGCAGTGCCACTAGACCGCATAATGCAATCACAACTCCGCTTGCAATCGCCGCATACACTACAAGAGAAAATGTTTCGTTTGCTTTTTTCTGGTTACCTTCGCCAAGAGTTTTTGCAATCAGTGCACCGCCGCCAGTACCGAACAAAAATCCTGCACCGCCAAGAAGCATTAAAAGCGGCATAATAAAATTAACTGCAGCAAAGGCAGTCTTTCCTGTAAAGTTTGAAACAAAAAATCCGTCTACAATTCCGTATATCGAAGTAAACACAAGAGTTACAATTGACGGAAAAGTAAAGCGCAATAATCTGAACATTGTAAAGTGATCTGAAATTTTAATTTCGTTATGTGTCATATTTTCCTGTTTTTTTTAATGTAAATTTCTGAAGTTAGTTATGTTCATTTTTTGATGTAAACTCTTCGGCTTTTTTTCTAAGGGATTGCAGATACAATTCAGAAAGTGCAAGATACGATTCTACGTCGGATTTATTCCAGGACGAAAATATTTTGTTTTCCATTTTAATGATTTTTCCCACAGTCTTTACTGCATATTTTTTTCCTGCTGATTTGTTTCGCCCGCCACTGTGACTTTTCATTTTTATAATACCATCTGACTCCAGCTTGCAAAGTGCTGAATTCATAGTCTGCTTTCCCATTCCCGTAAAATGCCTTATTTCACGAAGCAAACATTTTCCGCCGTTTTCCAAAAGAACATACAGAATCATACCAGCACTGTCAGAAAGACCTGCTGCACGATACAGCGTATGATACACTTCACCGGTTTCACACACCGCATAATTAAGCCTGCGAACTTCTGCCGAAACAATATTTTTCATACAACCTCAAATCATAAATGCACATCAATACACAGTAATTGATTTTAGTACGATTTCGTACAATACAGCGAATTTTGTTATAGTATGATTTCGTACTTCTATCAACAGGCGAAGTTTCTGAATTGCCATGCAGAACCTGTTTCATCATCTCTGTCTGACTTTAAGTGACAGGTAGATTCGTATACAATCAACACTATACAAAATAAAATGTATACATCATACTAGTCTTTGGAAGTGCCTGATTTTAAGGCGGCGTCTCCCAAACTCAACCAGTCTAACTGGAATTTGACTTAGGGAGGCTTTGCGTATGACTTGTGAATGTGTTATTGCACTGGTAACCTGTGTTGCACAATAATTACTACAGTTGTAGCAGTGCTCTCTTATTTTAATAATAAAGACGAGTAAAAAGTAAAGCCGCCAAGTTTGATCTGCATGTGGCGGCTTTATAACCAATATGTGGAGACGACCGACAAAATCGGGCGCTTCCTTTCTTTTTAATATACTCTCTAACGCAATTTTTGTCAAACTCACAAAAAGAACCACTGAAATACACATATGAACGTCGCTTAAATATATAGAAGAAAACGGATTTAAAATCTGCGGCGATTTTCGTGAAAGTTATATTGACGGCATGTGGAACAAAACAATGAAAACGAATGGTTACTGAAATTCAAATTCCTGTAGTTGCCCTGTAGTAAAAATACTGGTATCATTCCAAAAGCAGATTGACATTCGTGCAAACATAAAAATATAAAATACTGAAAAGAACTTGAGGCAATGGCAGCTGAATGAGCGAAAACAAAAACGTAAAAGCATACATCTGTTTCTTCACCGCAATAATTTGTTTTGCATACTTTCTGATTATGGAATTTCTGAACCCAGCAATAATTGCATTTCACTTTTTGTGGGGAATAGCCGGACTTTTTTTTATGTCAGCAGGATTGTTCCTGAAAAGCAAAAAGAAAAAAATCATCAGTAAAAAAGTAAAGACTGTATTTTACATATTGTTCGGACTTGCATTTTTAACGGCAGCCTTTAATCTTTACAGAATAAATTCATTTGAAACATTAGAAGAAGAATGTGAATACGTAATCATTTTAGGCGGCGGAATAAAATCAGACGGAACACTTACATCAATGCCAATGGAACGCATAAAAACAGCCGCATCGTATTTAGAAAAATATCCTGACGCAAAAGCAATCGTAACAGGCGGAACCTTGCCACCGCTAAAATACAGTGAAGCACCGGAACTGAAAAATCAGCTGGAAAAACTCGGCATAAAAAGCGAACGCATACTTGCAGAAGACAAAGCCCTTGATACAATCGAAAATTTCAAGTACAGCATCAAACTGATTCAGCAGGACAGCAGATGTTCACAGGAAGAAGCGTTAAACAAAAAAATTGCAGTAGTAACAAGCAGCTTCCATTTGTCACGTGCAAAAAAAATATCAGCCTTACTCGGACTGAAAAACATTTGCCTTGTAGAAGCAAAAGTTCCATTTGTTTTTATACCAAACGTTTACGCAAGAGAAATATGCAGCTGGCTCAAACTTGATCTGCGGATTCTTTACAACAAAGCATCAAGCGGCGGAAAAAAACTCCTTTAACTTCGGACATTAATTTTCGTTATTATCACTTTATCTGAAAAATAAAAAGCATTAGAATAATTTCAAAAAGTTACTCGGAGAAAAAAAATGGACGCATACAAACAGTGGCACACAGAAAACCCGGTTGTGTTTAATTCAGAGCAGAACGTTTACTTCAGCCAGTGCACAAAAAACAAAACATTAAGTATAAATGAACTTTTAAAAATCACTTCAGATTTAGCAGTTGAAGATTTTAACCAGCGGGGAATGTCCCGTGAAAAAATGCTTGAAAATAATTTTATGATATTAGTGTCAAGAAATTCATTTCACTTCCATAAAATGCCGGTTGAAAATCAGCACATAACAGTAAGCACTTGGGAAGAAAAAAATGAACCGCTGCAGTTTATCCGCGCCTACGAAATAAAAGATACACGGACAGAAGAAAAACTTGTTTCAGGCTTAAGCTCGTGGCTTCTTGTTTCAGCAAAAGAGCGCAAACTTCTGCCGGTAAAACTTTTTAACCTTCGACAGCCAGTTGAATATGAATCAGAACATGAATGTCTTAAACTTATGAAAATTCCGGAAAAAGAAAATATGGAGTTTATCGGCGAACACAAAATCGGATTTAGCGACCTTGACGCAAACGGCCACACAAACAATTCACGTTACGCCGCATTTTTATTCGACGCACTGCCGCAAGAGTTTCAAAACAAAAACTTCAAAGATTTCAGAATCAACTATTCAAAAGAAGCAATGATTGGAGAAACAGTAAAATTGTACGCAGCCTTCGAAGAAAATAAAATTACAGTAGTGGGAAAAACCGATTCCGTTTCTTTTGAAAGCGAGTTGTACTTTTAAAATTACAGCATAAGAAAACCGCAGCCTCATCAAGGCAAAACTTTTTAAATAAGCTGTGCATTCATTCTCAAACTTTGGAAGAACAGAACACTTTTCATCATCACCCGCTTTTCGTGGCTTGCCCTCACGGCCGGTCTTCCGCTTTGCTCCAGACTTGTTCTACAACCACTACAATCGGGGCTAGGCGTTATCTCCGCTGATTTATTTGCAAAATGTTATTGGCTAAAAAGTTTAAGGTGTATATAATCGCCGTATGAAATTTTCTTTCAAACAGTTTATCGTTCCAAATTTTAAAAGCAAATTCTTATTTCTTTCGGCTTCCATTTTTTTCATGGGATTTTTTCTTTCTATATTAATAGAAATCGGCTTTGGAACAGATCCGTGCAGTTTTATGAATTTAAATGTTTCCAGAATAATCGGACTGTCTTTAGGTACAGTGCAGCTTAGCCTGAATATTTTCCTTCTTGTTTTTCTGTTTATTTTTAACGGCTCAGAAATAGGCTTCGGAACAATTTTAAACATGACGCTGATTGGCTACATTGCAGATTTTTTCTGCTGGATTTGGAAGAGCTCAGGCTTTACGGTTTTCCTGCAGACAAATATGGCTGCAAAGATTTTGCTTTTTGTTGCTGTAATTTTTGCTTTCATATTAAGTGCAGCTGTTTACATGAACTGCCAGATGGGAGTTGCACCTTACGATTCAATTCCTGTAATCATAAGCAGGGCGTTGCCAAAAGTTCCGTTCTTTGCAATCAGAATGTGCTACGATTTTGCTTCAGTTTTTATCGGTCTTACAGCAGGTCTTTTAAATCCAGAAGGCATACAGGGTTCGGTAATAGGCGTTCTCATAATGGCACTTACTCTCGGCCCTGTAATTTCTGCAGTAGGAAAATTTTTCCGCCGCCACATCCCAATCTTCTCCTGAAGTACCGTCATACAGCACTTCTCCGCAAAGCCCCTCTCGTAAAGTGTAAGTTTACTGGCAAGAACAGGCAGCGCCGCCCGGGCGTACTTGCCAACAAGCTGCCTCTTCCTCCAAGCCGCACACTGCAAAAGTTAAAGCCTTCACTTCTCCGCAAGCCCCTCTCGTAAAGTGTAAGCTTACTGGCAAGAACAAGGCGACGCCGCCGGGCGTACTTGCCAACAAAGCTGCCTCTTCCTCCAAGCCGCTGCACGTAAGCGTAAGTTGTTCTTTTTTAGAGTGAGTTGGTGAAGTTAAAGTATCCACTTCTCCCCAAAGCCCACAAGTACAAAAACCATCATCTTTATTGAATAAAACTACTCTAAGTGTTACTATATAACATTATGACGGCAAATGAATTACGCTCAAAATACATTGAGTTCTTTAAATCAAAAAATCATGCAGAGATTTCTGGTCAGTCTTTAATTCCAGAAAATGACCCTTCAGTTTTATTTACAACAGCAGGAATGCATCCGCTAGTACCATATTTGCTTGGAGAAAAACATCCGGCAGGCACACGTCTTACTGATTATCAGAAATGCGTTCGTACCGGTGATATTGATGATGTTGGCGATCCTTCACATTTAACCTGCTTCGAAATGCTTGGAAACTGGTCTTTAGGTGATTATTTCAAAAAAGAATCTATAGCATATTCTTATGAATTCCTTACGTCAGAACAGTGGCTTGGACTTGATCCAAGAAAACTTTCCGTTACAGTTTTTGCCGGCGATGAAAATGCTCCTCGTGACGAAGATGCTGCAACTTACTGGAAAGAAAACGGAATGAGCGAAGATAAAATTGCTTATCTTGGTGCAGACGACAACTGGTGGGCAGCAGGTCCAACTGGTCCTTGCGGTCCTGATACGGAAATATTTTACTGGGTTGGAGAAGGACTTCCTCCAGAAGGTTCAAATAAAGGTACAGATAGCGCAAACTGGATGGAAATATGGAACAATGTTTTCATGCAGTTTAACCGCATAGACGAAAAAACACTTGTGCCGCTTCCAAAGCAGAATGTTGATACAGGAATGGGACTTGAACGTACAAACTGTATTCTTCAGGGAAAAACAAGCGTTTACCTTACAGAAGTTTTCCAGCCAATCATTTCTAAAATAGGAGAGCTTGCAGGCGGTTACGTTTACGGTTCAGATTCAGAAAAAGACAAAAGCGTACGAATCATTGCAGATCACAGCAGGGCTTCAGTGTTTATTCTTGGAGACCAGCGTGGCGTTACTCCTGATAGAGTTGGAGCCGGATATGTTTTACGCAGACTTATCAGACGTGCCGTTCGCCATGGAATGAAGCTTGGAATTGAAAAGTCTTTCCTTGCAGAAATTGCACAGGTTATAATAGAAAACTTTAAAGCTCCGTATCCAGAACTTGAACAGAATAAAGACAAAATTTACAAAGAACTTACTGCCGAAGAAGAAAAATTCCGTGTTACACTTAAAAAAGGTGAAGCTGAATTCCAGAAACTTCTTCCAAACTTAATGAAAAATCCTAAGAAAATCATCAGCGGAAAAGTTGCATACAATCTGTACGAAACATTTGGATTTCCGCTTGAACTTACTCAGGAACTTGGTGCAGAAAACGGCTTTACTGTAGATTGTGACGGTTTCCGTGAAGCAGAAAAAAAGCATCAGGAAGCAAGTAAAACAGCAGAAGCAGGAAAGGCAAAAGGCGGAATTGCAGAACAGAGCGACGTGTCTACAAAATACCATACGGCAACACATCTTTTGCAGCAGGCTCTTGTTGAAGTTTTGGGAAATCAGGTTGCACAGAAAGGCTCAAACATAAACAGCGAAAGAATGCGTTTTGACTTTACTTTTGAACGCCCTATGACAAAAGAAGAAATTCAGAAAGTAGAAGAAATTGTAAACGCAAAGATAAAGGAAGATTTACCTGTTACAATGGAAGTTATGTCTTTGGAGCAGGCAAAGGCTTCTGGCGCAAGGGCACTTTTTGCCAACAAATATGGTGAAGACGTAAAAGTTTACACTATCGGACGTGATGTTAAAAACGACTGGTTCAGTAAAGAAGTTTGCGGCGGACCACACGTTCAGCATACGGCACAAATCGGTGAGTTTAAAATTCAGAAAGAACAGTCATCTTCTGCAGGAGTTCGCCGTATTCGTGCTGTTATCAGCGGAGGACTTCCACTGGATAAATAGACACTTTTTCAGAATATGTAACAATTTGTTATTAAAGGTGTTTAAAATAGAAAAATAAAACTGGCGTAAAACGTCATTTTGTAAACGAGGATTTATTTTATGAAAAGATTTGCTACAGGAATGGCTCTTATTTTTGGTATTGCATTATCTGCATTTTCGCAGACAAATGATATGATGCCTCTTGCAGTTGTAAAACTGAACAAAACAGAAACAATAACATTAAAAAATCTTAAGTCAAGAGTAAGCTACGTTCAGAAACAGTACAATTCTTACGGTACAAATATTGAACTTACAGTTGAGCAGCGTGAACAGCTTCTTGAAAATCTCATCTCGGAAAAGCTTATTCTTCAGGCAGCAGCAAAAGAAGGCATTACTATTCCGGACAGTTACGTTGATCAGGAATTCGTAAATACTTTCGCCCAGCAGCTTGGCATGAACGTTACGGAAGCACAGCTTAACGATCTTGTAAAGCAGCAGACAGGCAAAACTTTAGATGAATATCTTAAAGAAAATGCAGGAATGAATTCCGCTGAATACAAGGCACTTATAAAAAATCAGATTATAATTCAGAAATACGTAAGTTACAAAAAGCAGGAAGAACTTGCAAAACAGCTTCCTACAGACGAACAAATCCGCAACGCTTTTGAAATGAACAAGGCAACTTTTGTAAGAAACGATACAGTTTCCCTGTTTTTAGTTATGGTTCCAAAAGACAACGACAGCGTAAAGGCTAAGGCAAAAGCAACTGAATTGCGCAACAAGTACATTGCAAATCCAAAATCAATGGACGAAATCAAAAAATCAGCAGACAACGGCGGCGTTTATCGTGCAGGAGAACTTTCTGTTCAGAAAACACAACAGCATGCAAATCAGTTAGGCTGGTCTTATGCAAGCATACTTGAACTTTTTGAAAAGAAAGAAGGATTTGTAAGCGAAACTACAGAAACTTCAACTGACTATCAGTTTTACGTTGTACTTAAAAAGTATGATGCAAAAATGCTTGGTTTAAGCGATGTCATTCAGCCTGGAACAACTATTACAGTTTACGACTACATTAAGTCAAACCTTACACAGCAGATGCAGTCACAGTTCCTTTCTGAAGCAGCAATTCAAATTACAAAAGAACTTGATACACCTGATAACGTTGAACGCAAAAAGACAGGTGAAGCCTTAACAAAAATCCTTAGCTGGTAAGGGAAAAAAAATGTCACGTAGAAAAGGTAGAATTCTTGCATTTCAGGCGTTGTATACTTACGATTTAGTAAAAATGCCTTTAGATGAACTTTTAACTCTTGACTGGGACAAAGATTTGCCGGAAGCAGTTGCGTCAGTTGAAAGTTCACAGGAAGAAAGTGTTAATGAAAATAAAGAAGACTCTTACGATTTTGCAAGACTTCTTATTTCAGGAACAATAAATCACATTGAAGAAATTGACAGCCGCATAAAGGAAAAACTTTCTGCCAAGTGGACAATGGATCGCCTTAATAAAGTAAGCCTTGCAATCCTTAGAATAAGCGTGTTTACTTTGCTTTTCCAGAAAGACGTTTCTCCAGCCATTGTAATTGACGAAGCAATTTCTATTTCAAAAGAATACGGCGTTGATGATTCCTATAAATTCATAAATGCAATTCTTGATAAAATAAGTAAAGAGACTGCTTCTTGAAAAAAATAATCCTTATGTTAACAGCGGCAATTTTTCTGTTGCCGCTTTTTAATTCCTGTTCATCTCATTCAGAAGGCACATCTTTTATTTCCAGGCTTGATGACATTGATTATTTTATTTCTGCAAAAGATCCTTCCCAGGCACTTAAGCTTCTTAAAGAGGCAGAAAAAAAAGCATACAGTTCTTTGGAAAGGCTTGGCATTTACAAAAGGTACATTCTTTTAGGAGAAGAAGAACTTGGCAGAAAATGTCTGGAAAATGCATTGAAAAAACTTCCAGACTCTCCTGAACTTTCTGCCGTTTACACTGAATTTCTTTTACAGCACAATGAATTTGAAAAGGCTTTTGAAGTAAGTAAGTGCTTGAAAAATACAGTTTACAGTTCGTTTTATGCTGAAAGTTTTTTCCGCCTTGAGCTTAAAAAAAATACGCCAGACATTTTCTGGTCTCCTGAAACAATTGAAATTTACAATCTGGCGTTTAAAGGTTCAAATGATTCCAAGTGGCTTAGGAACGCAGCCTGCATTTATCTGTTAGACGGAAATTTTAAAAGTGCAGTTTCTCTTTTTAAAAACGAACTTTATGACATTCAGGACGTACTTTTCTGGGGAAAGGTTTTTTACGATGCAGGACTTTTTTCCCAAAGCAGCAAAATCCTCTTAAGCGAAATTCCTTCCTTAACGCTGGAACAGAAAATACAGCGGCTTTCTCTTGAAGCAGACAATCTTTATCTTCTTGGGGAAGACGATAATTCTTCGGAAAAAAGGCAGCAAATCATCAGTATTCTGGAAAATGAATTTCAGACTTCAAATGAAGAAAGCCTGAACTTTTACAATAAATATATGACTTATGCTTCAATGAACCAGGCTTTGTACTTTAACCGCAAAGGTGATGTGGAAAATGAATTCAAACATCTGTACTTTTTGCTGGAACACTTCCCGGATTACGTTGAAGCTTTGAAACTTTACGGCACAAAAGCCCTTGAACTGCTGAACAAAAAAGACGAAACGGAAATCCAAAAAGAATTGCGCTCATCAGGATTAAAAACTCTGGAAATGGAAAAGCAGGATTCTCTTCCAAAAGTTCTTATTTCTGACGTTACTCAAAGGGCAGAAAAGCTTTATGTGAAAAATAAAAATCCTAGTGCAGGAGTTTTTCTTGAAACTATAAAAAATGAACTTAACAAAGAACTTCCTTCGTATCAGAAAACGGCACAAGTGTGGACTTTCCTTGAAGAAAACGAAATAAGCTCTGGAGTTTATCCAGAAGAGGCTATGAAATACGCTTTAAATCTTCTTGTCAAAGCCGGCGAAATTCAGGAAAGCAGAAACTTATTTGAAAATTACATAAAAGCCATATACTCAGAAAATTTCAACGTAATTGCTGATTATAAAAAACTTAAATTCTGGGAACTTGAATATTTTGCCTGGTTTGCTGCAACAGAAGGAAACAGGGAACTTAGCCTGCTCTTATATTCATACATTACAGACACTTACGCAGAACGCACGTCTTCCCTGCAAAGTAAAAGCGACTCTGTAGTAAATGCACTTGTAAACCTTGCCGTAGTTTACGCCAGCACTCTTGAAGAAGAAAAAGCACTGGAATGTTTAAACAAAGCTTCAGCCGTTACTTCCGATTCATTAAAAAAAGCGGAAATTCTTTACAGAATGGCAAAGTTAAGCAACAGTTTAGGGGATTACACAAACGCAAAACGGTCGCTCCAATATTCCATTCAGCTCAACCCTTCAAGCAACAAGGCACGTGTTTTGTTAAAAAGTTTAAATAAAACAGAATAAAATAAATTTGACGATGGAACTTAAATTTATTAGATTATATCTAGTTGAATTAAAAATAGATTCTTTGGAGGAATTATATGAAAATTAGACCTTTAGCAGACAGAGTTTTAGTAAAGCAGGCTGCTGCAGAAACAAAGACAGCAAGCGGACTTATTATTCCGGATACAGCACAGGAAAAAACACAGCAGGCAACAGTTGAAGCCGTTGGTCCTGGAACTGAAAAAGAAAAAATTACTGTAAGCGTAGGTGATAAAATCCTTTACGATAAATATGCAGGAACAGCTATTAAAATTGACGGTGAAGATTATCTTATCCTTAAAAATAGCGACATTATTGCCGTAGTTGAAGCATAAGGCTGCGTCATTTTGATACATTAAGCTTTTTTTGTTTTTTAAGTGAGTCATTTTGGCTCACTTTTTTTATTTTAAACTGATTTTTAAAACATCAACTGCCATAAAATTGCCCGGAAAGTTACTGCTTTGGCAGCGGATTTCAGCACTTGAACTGTATTTACAGCAATGTATTTTGAAATAAACTTCGGATAAAGCTTTAGATTTTACTTTTTCAAATAAATTTTTATAAAAATACGGATTTGGCACGGAAATTGCTATATTATAAGCAAGATAAGCAAGAAATTACAGCATAAAAATTTTTAGAAGGAGTAAAAGCAAATGAAAAACGACGAAACAATCCTTAATGTTTACCTTAAAGAAATAAATAAAATTCCTCTCCTTAATTATACTGAAGAAAAAGAACTTGCCGAAAAAGCTGCAAAAGGCGATAAGGCTGCAAAAGATAAAATTATAAAATCAAATTTACGCTTTGTCGTAAACGTTGCAAAAAAATACCGCAATCACGGACTTGATATTGAAGATTTAATCAGCGAAGGAAATCTTGGTCTTCTTACTGCCATTGAACACTTTGACGTAAAAAAAGGATATCACTTTATTTCTTATGCAGTATGGTGGATTCGCCAGAGCATTTTGAAAGCTATTTATGAAAAAGGCCGTGCAATCCGTCTGCCTCTTAACAAGACAAATGAGCTTGTTCAGATTGAAAATGCCAGAAAAACAATCGCCACAGAAAATCTTTCTGACAACGAAGAAATTGTTGAAATAGGACGCATTCTTGGAATGGAAGCTTCTCACGTAAAGGAAATGCTTGAAATTTCACGGGAAATGGTAAGCCTTGATTCTAAAGTTACCTCTGATGATGCAGGAAAAAATACTGTTGCTGATTTCATTGAAGACAAAAAGTACGGCAGCACTGATGACGAAGCAATGTTTAACTCTATGAAAGCTGATATTAATTCCGTTCTTTCAACTCTTAAGCCAAAAGAGCGTACAGTTATCCGCCTGCGCTACGGATTAAACGGTGCAAAACCAATGTCTCTTAAAGAAGTAGGTGATGTTTGCAATCTTACAAAAGAAAGAATACGCCAGATAGAAAAGCACGCTCTTGTTGCAATGAAGTCGCCAAAGAAGGCAATGCTTTTAAGCTGTTACGTTGCCTAAACATTCTGATTTCTTAGCAGGGAAAAAGCATCGTATCTGGCAAGTTTAAGTATTTCCTTGTCACGGTTTAAGTCGGCAATGGAAAGCTGAAGATAGCCGGATTGTGCTGTCCCTGAAACTTCTCCTGGTCCCCGGAGTTTTAAATCTTCTTCTGCAATTTTAAATCCGTCAGTTGTTTCGTGCAAAGCCTTCATTCTTTGAATTCCGGTTTCCGTTATATTTTTTCCGTAAATCAAAAAGCACCATGACTGAAGTGAAGAACGTCCTACTCTTCCTCTAAGCTGGTGAAGTTCAGCAAGCCCGAATCTGTCTGCGTGTTCAATTACAATGCATGTTGCATTTCCCACATCAACGCCAACTTCAACTACAGTAGTTGCAACAAGAATCTGAATCTTTGCGTTTTTAAAATCATCAAGGATAGCCTTCTGCTCTTCTTCTTCAGTTTTTCCGTGAATAAGGGCACACTTAAAATCAGGGTAAACTTTTTTTGAAAGATATTCGTACATTTCCTGTGCTGACTTTAATTTATCTTTTCCCTGAGGATTTTCAAATTCGGACTGCTCTTCTGTTTCAATTCTCGGGTAAACAAAATACGCCTGATGACCTGCATTCAATTCTTTGCGCACTTCAGCGTAAACTTTTTCTTCATGACCCATAACTGTAAGGTAAGTAATTACGCTTTTTCTTCCCAAAGGCATTGTACGGATTGTGCTTACGTCAAGATCGCCAAAAACAGTAAGTGCTAGAGTTTGCGGAATAGGAGTTGCGCTCATCATAAGAACGTCAGGAGTGTGGGTTATGAGTCCGTTTGTAATGCGTCCCTTTGCAATTATAGATTCCCTTTGAGTAACGCCGAAACGGTGCTGTTCGTCAATAACGGCAAGCTGTAAATTTTTGTACTGTACGTTTCTGCTGAAAAGTGCGTGGGTTCCTATTACAATGTTGATTTCTCCGTTTTTCAAGGCTTTAAGCAAAAGTTCCCTTCCTGAAGCTTTTAAATTGCCTGTTAAAAATGCAACTCTCACTCCCAAAGGTTCCAGAAGTCTGGCTGCGTTTTCTGCGTGCTGTCTTGCAAGAAGTTCAGTTGGTGCCAGAAATGCACATTGTCCGCCGTAATCAATTTCCCTGAGACAAATAAAAAATGCCGTTAAAGTTTTGCCGCTTCCTACATCGCCCTGAAGGAGACGCTGCATGGAAAAAGGTGTGTCTTTAATTTTTTCAGGAGTAAGTGTAACATAGTTACGGTGGTTTGCGCTTAAGTCAATGTCACGGTTCATTTCAAGTATGACTTTCATCTGATCTTGCGTAAGGGAAAATGTAAGCCGCTGGAAAAGACTTTTCTGTAAAGGTGAAAGCTGACTTGAAAAAGACTGTGATGTAATTTCAGGCGTTTCAAAATAAGTTGCGGCGTCTGGCGGTAAGTTTGTGTTGTTTTCAAAAACAGCTGTCTGATTTTCATCAGGAAGAGTGCCTCTGTGTTCAAGTGCCCGCTGTGCCATTTTGTATTCAAAGTTAAACAGTTCTTCGTAAATTAAAGTGTAACGTGCTTCGTGAATCTGGCTTATGGTTTCAGGCTGATGTATAAAAAAAAGTGACTGCGGCTTTGAAAGAAGTTTTCGCTGTTCAATAATATTCTGGGGAAGTTCGTTTTCTATTGATTTTCCGTACTGCTTAAGTGCCGAAGCTACAGCTTTTCTGTAAACTTTTTGAGATAAGCCTTCTGTCAGAGAGTAAACCGGAAAAATCCTGCTGTCTTCAAGAGGAGCGTTTTGCCATTGTTCAAGCTCGCCTTCCGGAGCAAGTTTAGATGCTTCGAAAATTGAACTTTGAAGCTGATTGTAGCGCTCTTCAAATTTTCCCGTTAAGCTTATGATTGTTCCCGGCGGAAAAGTCTTTCCTAAAAACGGTCTGTTAAATGCAATGAGATAAGCCTGTGCTGTTCCGTCTGTAACGGCGATTTTAAGTGTTTTCATTGCACCGTAGCCAAACCAGCTGTGAGACATAACTTTGCAAATTGTGTGGACTTTTCCTGATGCAAACTGAGAAAGTGAAATTCTTTTTGTTCTGTCTTCGTAATCTCTTGGAAAAATGGAAAGAAGGTCTGCAACTGTAAAAATGCCAAGCCGCGCGAATTGTTTTGCAGCAGCAGGTCCGACTCCATTTAATGATTCAACAGATGTTCCTAAATCTTTCAGTTTCATTTTTTAAATAGGTATTATCTTTACAAGAAGAAGCATAAGGTAATGTACAGCCGTGTTCAAAAGAATTTTTGCTGCAAGGATTGTCAGAATGGAAATTATAAGTGCTGTCCTGTACTGAATCCTTCTTCCTAAAGTGAATATTTTTGATATGCCGTAAACGAAAGGGTAAATCGTTCTGTCCAAAGATTCCATTAAAGGTGAGCGTGAATAATAGTCGTTGCCCTTTACAAGAAGAACTATAAGACGTACTGCCAAAAGTATGATAAGAAAGATTAAAAGTGAATCAATTATTGCCCAGATTATTTCTACAGCAAGTGCAACAAGGTAACTGATTTTCATAATGTAGCCTTGTGACAGGCTTGAAAATATCTGGGAAAGTGCGCCTAAAGCACAAAGGGCTAATGCAGGAGAAAAATCAAAACTGCCGAAAGTTAGAAACCTGAAGCGGCGGAAAAAGTTTAAATAAGGGTCGCATATTTTTGCCAGAAAATTTCCTATCTGACTGTAAGAAAGCCCCGGAATCCAAGTGAGGATTATTCTTACAAAACAAAGAATATTATACAGACTGAGAACAGCAGCAATTATCCTAAAAATACTTAACATCAAGTTCCTCCGAAAATTTTGTTTTATTCACACCATGCATCCTGAACCATAGAAAGATCCTTTAGCTGCTGTATAAATTCATCTGTGGAAGGAGCTGAAAGCTGAGTGTTGCCTTTTACGATATAAGTTTTTCCTTCAACATCTACGTGAAAATATACTGCACAATGGCCTTGAACGCCAAATAAAAAATCTTTTATATCAGAAATTTCTTTTGCTGTAGAAAATGAAGGTTCCAGCTGAATGTGAACTTGGGTAATGCGTTTTTGCTGAAGAAGATCAATGTTTTCAATGGAATCTACAAGGAATGATGCAGACTCTTCTTCGCCTTTTTTCCGTAAATCAGCCTTGCCTTTAAATGCATATACTTCGTTTTCTTTTAGAGTTGAGCCGAAATTTCTCCATGCTTCTTCAAAGAAAGTTAAATCCATAGAGCCGTTTAAGTCGCTTAATTTTCCAAAGCCCATCTGCTTGCCTTTTGATGTCATATAAGGCTTTAAGTTTTGAACCATTCCTATGACAATGTGAGTGCGCCCTGCATTTTTCTTTGCAGCCCAGTTTTTGTTTCCGGAAGCTTCAAGTGCATCCTTTTCAGCTTTTGTTTCTCTTGCAGCTCTAAGTAAAGTTGAACTGTTTACTGTAGCGCATTTTTCCATTACGTCTTTCCATTCGTCTAGCGGATGACCTGAAACGTAGCAGCCTATAAGTTCTTCTTCCATGCCGAGAAGTTCCATCTTTGGAAGTTCATCTATTTCCTGCCACTTAAATGGTGCAAATTCCTGAATGTCAGTTCCGCCGAAAAGGCTTTGCTGTCCGTTTTCTGAGCCGAGATGTTTTTTAGTTTCGTATTCAATAACGTGTTCGTAATTTAAAATAAGGGTTGCCCTGTTTTTATCAAGTTTGTCAAATCCGCCTGTTTTGATGAGGACTTCAATTGCCTTTTTGTTTACTGCATATTTTCCGACTGAACCGCCTTCCAGAGAAGATTCGTCTTTAACAAAAAGAACTCTGGAAATAAAGTCTTCAAATGTTTTGTAAGGTCCGTTTTTTTCACGCTCCTTTACAATGGCAGTTGCAGCACCTTCGCCCATGCCTTTAATTCCCATAAAGCCGAAAATAATGTGTCCGTTTAATGCATCAAATTTTTCGCTGGAAACGTTAACGTCCGGCGGATCAACTGGAATGCCCATGCGCCTTGCTTCTGCAATGTATTTTGGAATTCCGTCTGTTGAAGTAATTTCGTTTATAAGGTTTGCTGCCATAAATTCAGCAGGATAATTTGCCTTAAGCCAGCCTGTTCTGTAAGCAAGAACTGAATATGCCGCTGCATGAGATTTGTTGAATCCGTATCCGGCGAAAGGAACCATAATGTCGAAAATTTCTTCAGCATGCTTTTCATCAAAACCCTGCTTTACTGAACCTTCAACAAATTCTTTTTTCTTGCCCATCATGATTTCAGGCTTTTTCTTTCCCATTGCACGACGAAGCATATCAGCACCGCCTAAAGAAAATCCGGCAATTCTCTGGGAAACCTGCATAATCTGTTCCTGATAAACCATAACGCCGTAAGTTTCTTCAAGAATATCTTCAAGGCACGGATCCGGATAATGAATAGTTTCAGGCTTCCACTTTCCGTTAATGTAGTCTGGAATACAGTCCATTGGTCCCGGACGATACAATGCATTTAAGGCAACAAGGTCTTCAAGTTTTTCAGGCTGAAACTGACGGAGAATTTTCTGCATGCCTGGAGATTCAAACTGGAAAACTGCAACTGAATCGCCTTTGCAGAAAAGTTCAAATGTTTTAGGATCTTTTTCGCTTACTTTTGAACAGTCAAGAAGAGGTTCTTCCGGCTTTTTGTGCTTGTTTATGATTCCTTCAGCGTAACGTATAAGTGAAAGTGTCTTCAGTCCAAGATAGTCAAACTTAACGAGACCGCACGGTTCTATAATGTCCATTGTGTACTGAACGCCTACTTCTCCGGTTTTCGGGTCTTTAAAAACAGGCGCCCAGTTTGGAAGTGCAGTAAGTCCGATTACCATGCCCGAAGCGTGAAGGCCTGTGTTTCTGTTTACGTCTTCAAGTTTAAATGCAAGTTCAAAAAGTTTTTTGTAGCGTGGATCATCTTTGTAGGGAATAAGCTTTCCACCGTCAGGCATTTTTTCTGTAGGTTCATTGAATGCATCTTTCAGTTTGGCTTTCGGGTTGTCAGGAATGCATGACTTTAGCATTGCAACTTCGCTGAGAGGAATTTCAAGAACACGGGCAACGTCTGCAATGCATTGCTTTGGTTTTAAAGTGTTGAACGTTACAATGTGACCAACCTGCGGATCGCCGTAAAGGTCTCTCGTATGCTGAATAATGTCCTGCCTGTAGTCGAAGTCCATGTCTACGTCAAAGTCCGGCATGGAAACACGTTCCGGATTAAGAAATCGTTCAAAAATCAGTTTAAAGCGGAAAGGGTCAATGTCTGTAATTGTCATGCAGTAGGCAACGAGTGAACCTGCACCTGAACCTCGACCTGGCCCGATTGGAATGTAAGGCTTGGGACATTTGTTTACGTTGTCGTAAGTTGATTTTGCCCAGTTGATGAATTCCCAAACGATAAGAAAGTATCCGCTGAAGCCCATTTTGAAAATAATTCCAAGCTCGTATTCTGCACGCCTTCTTATTTCAGGAGTAATTTTTTCGTAACGCATGCGAAGCCCTTTTTCTACAAGATAGCGCATGTAATCGTCTTGATTTTTTGAGTAATCGTCACCGTGAGTCTGAAATTCTTTCGGCAGTTCAAATCTAGGAAGACAACTTTTTAATTCCTGAGTTTTATACTGATGAATTGTAAGGTTGCACATATTTGCAATCTTTATTGTGTTGGAAATCATTTCAGGATAGTCAGGAAAAAGACGGCTCATTTCTTCTTCAGTTTTAAAGTACCATTCTGATCTTCCTTCGCCCATTGTAGCGTGAGGTTTAAGAAGTGAGTTTTTAAAACCAATGCACCGCAATGCGTCCTGAGCTTCAGCATCATCTTTTTCAACATAGTGAACGTCGTTCGTTACAACCATTGGAATGTCCAGCTCTTTTGCAAGACTGATTAACATAGGTGCGACTCGTTTCTGATCTTCCAGCCCGTGATCCTGAAGTTCAATGTAGTAATGGTCAGGCCCGAAAAGATTTTTGTATTTAAGAGCCAGTTCCCTTGCTTCATCGGTGCGCCCTGAAAGAAGAAGCTGGGGCAGTTCTCCCTGAATACAGGCAGAAAGGCAGATAAGTCCTTCGTGATATTTTTCCAGAAGTTCCCAGTCAATGCGTGGCTTTCCACGATACAATCCTTCTGTGTAGGCAATGGAACTTAGCCAGCTGATGTTTTTGTAGCCTATGTCATTTTCGCATAAAAGTATAAGGTGAAAGTAATGGCAGCCTTTTCCGTTTCTTCCAAAAGGTGAATCTTTTTTTTCCAAATGACTTCCGTAAGCAACGTAAAATTCTTCGCCTACAATCGGGTTTATTCCGTTTGCGTGACAGATGTGTTCAAAGTTTAAAGCTCCGAACATATTTCCGTGATCAGTTAAAGCCAGTGCAGGCATATTTAATTTTTTAGCTTTTGCAATTAAGTGATCAAGTTTGGCACAACTGTCAAGGAGAGAAAAATCGCTGTGTACGTGAAGATGTACGAAATTTGAAACAGGTGTTCCTTCTGGTGCTGGATCAAAAATATTTATGTTAGCCATTTGCAAAACCTCGCTAAAGTAAAAAAATAAAATACCGGTTTCTTGTACCGGAGAAGAGCGGCACGGACGCCGCGTCATAAGTTACTTAAAACAGTTGCAAAGTTTGATTTATCAAACTTTGGTGAGTGAAATTGCAGGAGGGAATTTCACGACGTGTTCCTTCTGGTGCTGACTCAAAAATATTTATGTTAGCCATTTGCAAAACCTCATGATTTTTTATTTAAAACAAAAAGATATTCTGAAACGTGAATGTCTCTGTTGCGTAAATTTCTGCTTCCACGAAAAGTGTTGTACTTAATTTCTACTGTTTTAAGCTGACCGTATTTTTTCAGCATTCGGGACATTTGTTCAAAACTGATAAATCCTTCTGAATTATAGGAAATAATAATGAATTTGCTGCGTAAGTTTTTGATTATTTCTTCCATTGAACTTAGCACAGAATATGATTTATTAAAAGCCGAACGGTTCCAGTCCTGCGTAATTCCGCTTACTCTGCTTATTTCTACATCAAGCTTGTTTTTAATAATCAGGTTAAGCATAAAATAGTTTGAACCGTATGGATGCTGATTGTAAGGCGGATCAAGATAAACTATGTCCATTTCGTCTAGCTGGCTGGAAAGTTCAACTGTGTCTTTGCGGTGAATTTCCAAATCAGATTCAAAACTGCTGAATACAGGTTCTTTAAGCTGGATTTTGCCGAATATTCTTGTAAGCGCATTTTTTCCTGCTGCTCCAAAACATCCTATGCCTGTATTTTTGTCTTTGTAAAATCCCTTGAAAACGCCGCTTGTGTTTACGTGAATTGAAGCTTCTGTAATTAACGGTGCAAGGAAAAATTTTTTCAGCTCTTCTTCCTTTACAATATCGTCAATGAGTTTTCTGTATGTGTCTATTAAAAGTGCATTTTCGTGAGTGTAAAAAACACGTTCGTCTTTCTGTATGCAGCTGTCATTTTCCGGCGCATAATTTTGTGATATGATTCCCGAAAATTTTTGCTTTTCACAGGTGATTATTATTTCGTTTCTAAGTTCATCACAAAGTTTTGCAGGGTAATCAATTTTGTTCGTCAAGTAGCAGCTGTTTATTAAGGAAGAATAATTTTCCAGGTCGTTTACTATGAGTTTTGAAGAGTATTGCTTTAACATTCGGGCAACTATTCCGGAGCCTGAAAATAAATCTGCACAAATTAATTTTTTCTTTCCAAGTGATTTTGAAATTTCTTCAACTTCTTCCTTGATGTTTCCAAGTAACCGTCGTTTGTTTCCAATGTAAGTGATTATTTGAGTTGTAAGAAATTCGTTGTTCTCTTCTTTCATTGTGCCTAGCATCCGTTTTCTGTGTCAGCATATCACAGTTCAGTGTAAAAATCCATAAAGTGCGGGAGTTGCGGGTGGAAGTGCACACTTTAACTTTTGCGGATGGGACTTTGGAGAAAGTGTGCGCTCTTATGTGCAGCGTTTTGGAAGAAGATGCAGCTTGTGAGCAAGTACGCTGGGGCGGCGGCTTAAAATAAAAGGCGTTAGGAGCAGAAGTCGGGTGCAAAAACGCTCTGTTTGTGGCAGGCGCGCAAGCGACAAACAAAATAGTTCCCATGCCACAAACAGTGTGTAGGGGCAAATTTGCCCCGGTTTTGACACCCGGCTTTGCGACGTTCAGCCTTACTTTTTCCGGAGCCGCCGCCCTTGTTCTTGCCAGAAAGCTTGTACTTTACGAGAGGGTCTTAACAGAAAAGTGGAAACTTTAACTTTTACGGCTAGAACTAAAAAATAAGAGTTTGCTCTTACGTGCAGCGTTGTGAAAGAAGATGCAGCTTGTGAGCAAGTACGCTAGAGCTGCCGCCCTTGTTCTTGCCCGGAAAGTGCATTGAACATAAAAACTTTGATATGGTATAATTTAACCGCTATGGAAAACACTAAAGTAAAGAGATTCGGCATATTAACAAGCGGTGGAGATGCACCTGGACTGAACGCAGCAATAAGGGCAGTGTGCCGCACTGGAATGATAAAATACGGAATGGAAGCCGTTGCAATACACAATGGTTACAGAGGACTTGTAAACGGTGACATGGAACTGCTGAAACCGGAATCTTTAGTAGGACTTTTAACAGTAGGCGGAACAATACTTGGAACAAGCAGGGACAAACCTTTTAAAAGACCGGTGCCTGACCCTATTACAGGCGAACTTCCTATAGACAAAATAAAAGCCAACTACAAAAGATGGAATTTAGACGCATTAGTGTGCTTAGGCGGAAACGGAACAAACACAACAGCAGCACTATTAGCAAGAGAAGGCCTTAACGTAATCGGATTGCCTAAAACAATCGACAACGACATAGTAAAAACAGACATGACATTCGGCTTTCACACAGCACTTGACGTAGCAACAGATGCCATTGACAGAATCCACACAACAGCCCATTCCCACAGCAGAATCATGGTAGTAGAAGTAATGGGACACAAAGCAGGATGGCTTGGACTTTACGCAGGAGTTGCAGGCGGAGGCGACGTAATACTCATTCCTGAAATTCCATATGATATAAATTCTGTAGCAGGAAAAATCAAGGAACGAAAAGAAGCAGGCAAAAGCTTTTCAATCATAGTTGTAGCAGAAGGAGCAAAAACAAAGGAAGAAAGCCTGTTAGACAAAAAATCATTTAAAAAAGCAAGGGCAGCCATGCCGTACTCCATAGCATACAGAGTAGCCCACGAACTCGAAGAAGCAACTGGACTGGAAAGCAGAGTAACCGTTTTAGGCTACCTTCAGCGTGGAGGCACACCGTCACCTTACGACAGAATACTTGCAACACAATACGGAACAGCAGCAGCACATTTTCTTGCAGAAGGTGATTTCGGAAAATTAGTTGCAATACAGAACGGAAAAATCACAGGCGTACCTTTGGAAGACATAGCAGGACAAGTAAAAAACATTCCTCTTGACAACGAAATGATAAAGGCAGCCAGAGAATTAGGCACTTGTTTCGGAGATTGATTTTTGACAAAAAGCTTAATAGAAAAATTTACAGATGCGGATGAAATACAATGAGCAGTTTTAAATGTAATTTTTGCGACACTTGCAACGGAAAAGGCTGCATTGGTCAGATGCCTGGAATGGGCGGACCTTTGGAAAGCAGAAACTTTATTCATAATTGCGAAGACTGGAAAAAAATAAAGTCAGGACCTTACGAAAACAATCAGCCGGAAATTCGACTTGCACCAATGACAGGTGCACAGGAAAACGTAGGTTACGAAAGCGAAAGGCAGTTTTACATTGATATGGTAAACGAATGTGTAAAATCAAATGTTTCCGTTACTTTAGGCGACGGCACTCCTGATACAAAACTTTTGTGGGGAATAGAAGCAGTCAAACTTGCTCAGGAAAAAAATCCTCAGTTAAAAGCTTCAGTTTTTGTAAAGCCTTACCCTGATGAAAAAATATTCGAACGCTTCCAATGGGCATTGCAGGCAGGAAATTTAATAGGAATAGACATTGACAGCTACAGCATAATCACCATGCGAAACCTTGTACATCTGGAAAAGAAAACACCACATCAGCTTGCAAAAATAAAAAAATATCTTGCAAAGAAAGGAATTCCTTTTGCAATAAAAGGCGTATTTTCCAAAGAAGATATGGAACTTGTAAAGGAAGTTAAGCCTGACGTTATAGCTGTTTCAAATCACGGGGGACGAGTTGAAGTAAGGGAAGGCAGTACCGCAGAATTCCTTATGGAAAATTTCGCTGAACTGAAAAAATACTGCGCTGAACTTTGGGTAGACGGCGGAATCCGTACAAAAGATGATTTTAGAAAAGCTGCATCTTACGGCGTAAATTCAGTTATGTTAGGCAGGCCTTTTGCCAGAGCACTTTGCGAAAAAAAAGATTTTTCCCTAATCGTAAAGTCTTTAAAAAATTAAATATAATTTAAAATCTAAAACTTTAGCGTAGAAAATAAGGAGCATCATAAAAAGGAGCATCATAAAATGGAAAAATTAAATCAGTCCAGAAACTTTAAAATTGCAGCAACAGGAGTTTTCGGAGCATTAAGCGTAATTCTTTCTATAACACCACTCGGCTACATCATGATTCCTGGAACACCAATCAACCTTACTACAATGCATATAACCGCAATACTTGCAGCAGTTACAGCCGGACTTGTACCTGGAATGTGCGTAGGATTTATCTTTGGCTTAACAAGTTTCATTAAAACAGCTATGACAGGCGGAACAGGACTTGGAGTATTTTTCTTAAACCCGTTAGTTTCAGTTCTTCCCAGAATACTTTTCCCAATGGCAGCATATTTTGTGTTTAAACTTTTATGCCTTATTCCTAAAATGCCAAAAGTAATTTCAGCATCAGTTGCGGCAGCAGCAGGAACTTTCTGCAACACACTTTTTGTAATGCTGGGAATTTACATTGTAGCAGGCGGCGCCCAAATGGTTACAGGAATGAACAACGCAATTCAAATGGCACAGGAATTCGGAATATCACTTGCAAACATTGATTTCTTTACAGGATTCGTTCTTCTTATGGCAGTAATGCTTGCGGCAAACGGAATATGGGAAATTCTTGGAGCAGTAATTATAACGGCAGCAGTAATATCTGCAATGTACGTTTCATCAAAAAAGAAATCAAAACTTTCTGCAATAGAAACAGAACTTGAAACTGAAACATCAGCTGAAAAAGAAAAAAACGCAGACACTGAAAAAATCGTGGAAACTGAATCTGAACAGTAAAGAGGTTTTGTTAATTGAATATAATGATTATTGGCGCTGGATTTACCGGAGTTCAGCTTGCGAAACAGCTTATTAACGAAAAAAATCAGGTTGTACTTATAGACAATGACGAAGATACAGTAAGCCACATTACAAACAGACTGGACTGTGCTGTGAAAATTGCAGACGGAAACAATCTGGAAAATCTTGAAGAAAACGGCATTGCAAAAATGGACGCTCTCGTTACTCTTACTGAAAACGATGAAGTCAATATGATAACATGTTCTTTAGTAGACGCCGTTTACCCTGATATTCTGAAAATTGCAAGAGTAAGAAATTATGCATATTACGTAAACACAAGTTCGGCAGCATTGCATCACGCAGAAACATTTGCAGGAAACCATCGTCCGCTTTACGGAATTGATTTTATGATTCACCCTGATGTTGAAGCAGCCAGCGCAATCGTTAAGGCAGTTGAACACGGTGCAGTAAGTGATGTTGTAGCTTTCGGCAAAAATGATGAATTTGAAATTACCGCAATTCAAATAGAAGAAGGCAGCAAACTTGACGGCATTGCATTAAAGAACATAAGAAACGTAACTGACTGTAAGTTCATTGTAGTTTATGTTGAAACAGAAAACGGAAGCTCATTGCCTGCAGGTGACACTGTTCTAAAAAAGGGAAACCGTGTTGGCATTTTAACTTCAAACGAAAACGTAAAGACTATACTTGAACTGTGCGGCACAAGAATTGATGATTTGAAAAAAATCGCCTTGATTGGTGCAGGAAGAATAGGAACCATTACGGCAGATTACATTGTAGAAAAAAGCCGTTCATCCATAATCAAAAGAATTTTCGGAAACACAAGAAAAGTGGGCCAGGATTTTGTTATAGTTGACAGCGACAAGTCACTTTGCAAGGCAGCTAGCGAACGTTATCCCGGAGCGAAAGTTTTCTGCGGAGATGCAACAGACGAAAGTTTCATCAGGGAAGAAAAGCTTGACAAATTTAATCTTGTAATAAGCGCAACTCACAATCACGAAATGAATATGGTAATATGTGCTTACCTTAAAAGTCTTGGCGTAGAAAAAACTATTTGTCTTGTTTCCAATTCATCTTTAATTGACATAACACGAAAACTTGGAGTTGAAGTTGCAGTTCCTCTCAGAGACACAGTAGTTGATTCCATTATGAGTCATCTTAGGGGAAAAAGCGTTACAAGCGTCCACACAATATGCAACGGTGCTTTTGAAATTGTAGAATGTGATCTTCTGTCATCAAGTAAAATCATAGGCAAAACTTTAAAAGACATAGCATCACCTGGCGAATACTTAATGCTTCTCGTAAAAAAAGCAGGCTCTGAAAACTACGAAATTCCAGCGGGCAACACGGCACTTTCTGCAGGAGATCATCTTGTCCTTATAGTTAACGCTGAACAGAAAAAAGTACTGGAACGCTGGAACGTTTAAAAATGGAGTTAACTTATGACTTTTACTGTAATTAGAATAATTTCCGTTATCCTGGCAATAGTGGGAACAACTTTTCTCATACCGATTTCTTTTGCAGCAGGATTAAAAGAATACAGCGTAATTCCTTCGTTTTTAATTCCAATGGCAGTAAGCTGGATTTTAGGATTTATTTTTATAATTGCAGGGAAAAACAAAAAAACGTATCTAAGTACAAGAGCAGGTTTTGTAGTAGTTGCATCAGGATGGTTCTGCGCATCATTGTTCGGGGCAATTCCTTTTTATGCAAGCGGAACAATTCCTTCTTTTGTAGATGCATTTTTTGAAAGCGTAAGCGGCTTTACAACTACAGGCGCTACTATTTTAAGCGAAATTGAAACTCTTCCCGTTTCCATCAATTTGTGGCGCTGTCAGACTCACTGGCTTGGCGGCATGGGAATTGTTGCATTGACAGTTGCTCTTCTTCCGATTTTAGGCGTAGGCGGATTTCAGCTCATTAAGGCAGAAACAACTGGTCCGGAAAAGGGCAAGCTTACTCCAAAAATTACAACTACGGCAAAAGCGCTTTGGTTTATTTACGTAGGGCTTACGGCAATTCAGGTTGTGCTTCTTAAAACAGCAGGAATGAACTGGGCAGAAGCTTTGAGCCATTCATTTGCAACAGTTGGGACAGGCGGATTTTCTACAAGAAACGCTTCCATTCAAAGTTTTAATTCACCTTACATAGACGCAATCATTACAGTGTTTATGTTTCTTGCAGGAATAAATTTTTCACTTTACTACTATCTGCTTACAAGAAAAATTGACGACATAAAATCAAACACAGAACTTAAAGTGTACGTTTTAATAGTAAGCATTGCCGTTATTTCAGTAACACTTATTGAAGCAGGCTATTACGGCGGATTTTTATCAAGCTTTAGGTACAGCTCTTTCCAGGTACTTTCAATTATAAGCACCACAGGATTTGCCACATGGGACTTTACCACATGGGAACCGGCTGCTCAGGCAATAATTTTCTTTCTGTTTTTTATAGGCGGATGTTCAGGCTCAACTAGCGGCGGCATAAAAATTATCCGCTGGACAATTTTAGGCAAGCAGTTAAAAAATGAAATCTTAAAAATGATTCATCCCCACGGAATTTTCACTGTAAGGCTGAACGGAAAGGCCGGTAGAAAAGACGTTGTTTTTTCAGTGGCAGCTTTTTTCTGCATATACCTTTTAATGCTGGCAGTTACAACTTTCATAACCACACTTTTTGGAATAGACGTTTTCACTTCTTTTACAGGCGCACTTTCCATGGCTGGAAACATTGGTCCTGGCTTCAGTCTTTTAGGTCCAAGCTGCAATTATGGATTTTTGCCTTCATTCGTAAAGATATGGTATTCCATTATAATGATTGCCGGACGTCTTGAATTCTTTACAATCGTAATTTTGTTTTCATCTGCTTTCTGGAAAAAATAAAAAAAACGGACTTCAACAAATGCAGCATAAAGTTTTAACTTACACTGTGCGTTTATTAAAGTCCGTATTGGGCACAAATTAATTTTTCAGCTGAACGGTTTTACGCCTCCGCAAAATCATTCAGAAACATTTACTTCAACAGTTATGCACTTGATTTTTCCGCTTCTTGTAAATAAGAGTTCAGTCTCTTTTTCAGGAAGTGTAGAACCGCTGAAGTTTTCCTTAGTTCCGTCATTATATTCAATAACAACAGACTCTTTGCCTGTATTTCTGTAAATAATTTCTACGCCGCACCATGTAAAGCTTAAAGTTCCGTTGTCAAAGAATTCATCTTTCTTAAGAATCTTAGGAGCAAACGACACTTTTCCGTCTGCAATGTCTACGCCAAGTTCGCCCCAGCGTGTAAGAACTTCTTCCTTAACCTGACCAGTCATGCCCGGCTGCTTTGCTCCCTGAAGATATGGCGTATGAGAATAAGGGTCAGAAGGGAATGCACCGTAAAGTTCAGGTGATTTGTTAAAGCTTAAGCCCTTGCGTACATCGTAATATGCATCTTCCAGAGCCTTTGCATTTTTGTCTCCGGCTTTAAATGCTTCAAGACAGTTTTCCTGAACGGCAAGCAAAAGCTTTGAACACATATGCCAGTAAATGCTTCCCAAACCTTCGTAAGCGTAGAAAGTTCCGGAACGTCCTGTAAAACTCTGATGATTAAATGTTGCTTCGTAAAGTTCAAGAAGTGCATTTAACTGAGCTTCAGTTGGCTGCATTTGGGCAGGAAGGTTTTTAATGTAATCTTCCATAAGGCGTGCATTGTGGAATTCAGCATTAAAGTGATAAACACCGTTGCAGTCTTTTTCAAGAATATCGTTTCCTGTCTTGGCAATAAAATCCTTGAAAGAAGCAATGTCGCTTTCCTTAATGTTATTTTTTCTAAGGAAGTGAGGCAGTTCCTTGTTAGGATAAAGTGTGTAAGAATACTGATGCGGTTCAAATATCCTGCTGGCCTTAAGTGATGACAGAAGTTCAAGTATTTGTGAAGAGTTAAGGCTTTGTGCAGAAAGAACGGCAACCTGACCTTCAAGCATTTCCTGCAAGCGTTCAATTTTCATTTCATCATCAGTAATGAGCAGAGTGTTGTAAGTGTGATAAAGACCGTTTTCTTTTTTGTTAGCGTCAATGCTTAACTTAACAAGAGCCCTGAAGTTTTCGAAAACAGCTAAAAGTTCATCTTTGGAAATTTCACGGAAATCACCGTTGTAACCGTTGGCATAAAATTCGTTTCGTTCAGTTTCAAAAAGAATTCCAGCCTTATCCGTAAAGATTTTTCTTTCCTTGTCATCAGTTAAAACTTTGTCAAAAGAAGCAGGGTTGTAAAGTTCAGCCAGTCCTTTTAAACAGCTGTAAATTGCACCAGGAAGCGTAAACTTTTCTATAGAAGTTTCACTGTAAATCTTCAAAAGGAAGCTTAACATTCTGTTCAAATAGCAGAGTGTTACTACGCTAAGACCGTAACCTGCAAGTGCATTGTTTGCATCGTTCCATTCAGGGCGCTGAGTGTTCATCCAGATACCGCCGGCAGGAACAAGGTTAGCTGTTTTTGCAATAACTATCTGTAAAATTTTTGCAGTAAGGCTTACAAGGGCAACGTTTCCGTCTTTATTCTGAATAAGCTTGATGTCTGTTCCGTAAGTTTTGCTTTTGCTTATTAAAGTGTCGCTTAAAGCCTGGTCAAAGTCGATTGTGCTTCTAGGATCTTTGCAGATTTCGCTGTAGCTTTTAAGTCTGTAAGGAATGTTTGCACTTGAGTAAATGGATTCGTTAAGAGAAGCCAGAAGATTTGCCCTGTCAGTTTTATCCCAAAGTTCAAGAAGTTTTTCAAAGTAAATAACCTGATGGTCGCCCCAATATCCATACTGAGCCCAAGGATTTGAAGGTTCAGGACATTCCCAGTCAATTCCGTCACGGCTGATTCTGTAAGGATTAAAACCGTCAGCAGTCATTGCGTTAAGGAATTTTGCGCACATATTTTTAATGTAAGAAGGATAACTCATAGCAAGAGCTTCCCAGTTCTGGAAAATATCACGCCAGTTTCCTTCGTAGTTTAAAATAGGATTTCCGCTGTCGTCGTTAAGCTTAATGTTAAAGCGATTCCACGGGCGGCTTGGGTCACCGTGTCTGCGGCTGAAAATCATTGGAAGATATTCAAGGTAAAGCCTTGTAAGCTGAAGGTTTCCCGAATCACAGAATGCCTTTGCCACATCATCTTTTTGAACAGAATATTTATCAGCAAGTTCGCCCAGCGCTTTTTTTGCAGCTTCAACTTCCTGCACATTTCTTTCGCCAATAAATTTAATTAAATCAGGACAGTTGATTTTTCCGTTATCAGCAAAAAAACCGCCGCGCATAATGTTAAACATTACGTTTGCCCTGTGATGAACGCAAGTCATAGTTGCAGCAGTATTTTGAACACCGTCAGCTTCCCTGATGTAAGTTGTCATAAGTTCATCTGTTGAATTAATGTCGCTAAGAAGGGCGTTTCTTGCAGCATTTTTATCTTTTAACTGTGACTGTAAAGAAACAATTTTTGAAGCATTAAGGAAAGTGTCAAAAACCTGTTCCCAGCTTTCACATTTGTTTCCGTCAAGACTGATGTTTTTTGCAATGTAACATGAAGCTCTTTCGCCTTTTAAAACTTCAACTTCTTCAAGAGACTCAATGTTTCCGCTGTTTTCATAGAAAGTCCTGATTGCAGATGGAGTAAGAATAACTTTGTCATTTGTAGTAAACCATGAAACGTTGGCAAGAAGGCTTTCGCTTGGTTCAGCTTTGTCAGTTAAAACAGAAGAAAGTGAAAACAGCGCAACTTTTCCTTCCTGAGCAAGATCAGTTTTTTTGTAAGCATCAAGAAGAACACTGCTTCCGCTTTGAAGTGCAGCATCAATACTTGCAGGAAGAATATTGCGGCAGCCGTCAAGAACGGTAAGTTCAACTTTTGAAGCACCGAGATTTTCTATTTTACTTAACTTAACAAGACCAAACTTTGCAGAAGAAGTCCAGCCGTAACGGAAAGAAAGGTTCAGTTTAGTGTTGATTTCTTCAAACCAGATTTTAGTTCCGTTTGGATTTTTGTAGATATTTCTAAGGATTGTATTATCGTTTTCGGTTTTATATGCAGTGTTTGAAAGAAGATTTGCAAAAGGTTCCCAAATTTCGGTTGCAGCTCCGGCTTTTACAGCAATAGCAGTGTAAGAACCAGTAATGATTTTGTCATTGCTTACTTTGTCTGAAGTGTAATAAGGAAAAATTGCATGATTACAGTCTTTTCTTCCGGCAGTAATTCCACCTTGTGACCAGCAGAAATTCCATACGTCAGAAGAGCTTGTTATTGTCATGAAAAAATCTTCCATACAATCGTAATTTTCAATTTTGTAAAATGCTTCACCGTCAAGGGTAACAAAGCTACCGTTTACTTTTTTGCCCATCTTTTTCTCCTGTGGATTTTTCGGTTAATTGTATTAAGTAAAAATAAAACCAGGAATTCCCGAAGTCTTATTTTCTATATTGAAGATAAATTATGAATGTTTATATGTCAATTTTACTTTTCAAAAAAACCGAAGAATTACCACCGTTCTGAAAATCTACTTCCTATCATTACCAATTTTGCTGAACTATACTCTAAAACGGAAGGACAAAATATGAGTAGTACAGTTTCAGAAGTAAAGTTAAGAAATCCTCTTAACAAGAAAACATTTTTTCAGCGCTTGAAGGATGAACGTTATCTTCAGGTTATGGCATGGCTCGGCATTATCTGGATGCTGGTTTTTAATTATGCACCTATGTATGGAATCCTTATTGCATTTAAGGATGATTTCCGTGTTACTACACCATTGTTCAGCTGGAAATTCCTTACTTCAAAATGGGCGGATAATTTCGGTTTTGAACATTTTCTTGAATTCTTTAGAGATCCGGAATTTGCAAACGTTATGAAAAATACTCTCGGCATAAGTATTTTAAAACTTTGCATCTGTTTCCCTTTACCAATTCTTTTTGCCATTCTGCTTAATGAAGTAAGAAGTCCAAAGTTTAAAAAATCAATTCAGACAATTTCTTATCTTCCGCACTTTTTGTCATGGGTTATTCTTGGCGGAATTCTTACAACATGGCTTGACGGAGAAACAGGTTTTATCAATCAGGTTTTAGTAAAAATGGGTCTTATTGAAAAAGGTGTTTTCTTCTTAGGTGAAGACGGAAAGTATTTCTGGGCAATCGTAGTTCTTTCAGATTTATGGAAGGAACTTGGTTGGAGTGCAATCATTTATCTGGCAGCAATTTCCGGAATCGACCAGGAAATGTACGAAGCTGCAGAAGTTGACGGTGCCAGCCGCATAAGAAAAATAGTTTCAATCACTTTGCCTGCAATTAAATCAACAATCGTAATTATGTTCATTCTTGCTGTAGGCGGTTTGCTTAACTCTAACTTTGACCAGATTTACGTTTTGTACAACAGCTCTAACCAGGCTAAGAGTAACGTAATTGATATTTATTCTTATACAACTGCAATGAGAAGCCTGCGCTTTTCTTTTGCATCTGCCATTGGATTCTTTAAGTCTGTTATTGCTTTCATTTTGCTGTTTATTGCAAATCAAGTTACAAAGAAACTCAACGATACTTCGTTGTTCTAATTATTTATTTTGGAGATTACTATGAGCAGATTAAGAAGCAGATCTTTAGGCGACTATATAATCAACGTTTTGATGATTGTTATTTGTTTTCTGGCAATTTATCCTGTATGGTATTCAATTATCATTTCTTTCAGCGACTCAAATGAAGCTATGAAAGGCGGAATTTACCTTTTGCCAAGAAAGTTTTCACTTCAGAGTTATAAAACTGTTTTTCAAGATTCTTCTATTATATCCGCATTTATTGTGACAATAGCAAGAACTGTAATTGGAACTGTTATAAGCGTTTTCTTTACTGCAATGGTTGGATACGCATTGTCTAAAAAATACATTATGGGAAATAAGCTCTACATGATTCTTGGAACTATTACAATGTTCTTTAGCGGCGGACTTATTCCTACATTCATCATGTTCAGAAACATCGGATTGCTTAACAACTTCCTTGTTTATGTTATTCCAAGTATGTTCAACTTCTACAATATGATTATCTTCGTTTCGTTCTTCCGTGAACTTCCGGCAGGTCTTGAAGAAAGTGCAAAACTTGACGGTGCAAACGACTTTACTATTTTCGTAAAAATCATAATTCCGCTTTCTATGCCTGTTATTGCAACTATTGCTTTGTTCAACGGCGTATGGCAGTGGAACGATTACTTTACAGGCGTTATCTACATTTACAAAGATTATCTTCAGCCAATCCAGACTTACCTTTACCGTGTTGTTGCTGCTGCTGATGGTGCAAAAATGTCTATTGCAGGAACAGGTAACGTTGCAGGCCAGCAGGTTAGTTCTTTGACAGTAAACCTTGCAACTATGGTTGTTACAACATTGCCGATTGTTTGTGTTTATCCATTCCTCCAGAAGTACTTCGTTAAGGGAATGCTTATTGGAAGTATTAAGGGTTAATTTTTTTCAGTGGAGACTAATATGAAGAAAAATAAATGGAATAGAAAATTTTTAGCTGGAGCTTTGGCAGTTTCTCTGTTTGCAGCAGGATTTACTGGCTGTAAAGAAGAAGTTCAGTCAAAGGCAAAAAAAGGCACTGAAGATGTTGCCGGCTGGACTCTTAATAAAGATGAACCTATCACTTTTGACTGGTATGTTCACTTCAGCTGGTTTGCAAGAAAATGGGGAAAAAGTCAGGTTTCACAGTACATTACTGAAAAAACTGGCGTAGACATAAACTTTGTTGTTCCTGCAGGTAACGAAGCAGAAAAGCTTAACCTTATGATTGCAGGCGATGTTCTTCCTGATATCCTTACAATCGGATGGTATGAAGGTCAGGTTCCTATGCTTATTGATGATGAACTTGTTTACGCCCTTGATGAACTTGCAGAACAGTACGATCCTTACTTCTTTAAAGTTGCAAATCCTGAAAAAATCGGCTGGTACACACAAAGCGACGGACATTTCTACGGATATCCGAATGCATCTTACACACCGGAAGATTACGAAAAATATAAGGGAAAGCTTACTTCAAACGAAACTTTCCTTGTAAGAAAAGATTTATACGAAGCTTTAGGAAAACCGGACATGACAACTCCTGAAGGCTTCCTTAATGCATTGCGTGCTGCAAAAAGAGCATTCCCTGAAATTAACGGTCAGCCTTTAATTCCTTTTGGAACATCAGAATTTTCTGATACAGGATGTGCACAGTTACAGTCAACTCTTTCTCACTTCCTTGCAATTTCTCCAGAACAGAACGGCAAGTACTACGATTCAAATCTTGGCTTAACTGAAAATTCAGAATACTTAAGATGGCTTAAAGTTTTACGCAAGGCTAACGAAGAAGGTTTAATTTCTCCTTCTATGTTTATTGACAAGCGCTCTCAAATAGAAGAAAAAGCTGCTCAGGGAAGATACTTCTGTATGCTTTATCAGAACTGGGATATGCAGTCTTCTCAGAATGCACTTTATGCTTCAGACCCAAAATCAATTTACATTGCAGTTGACGGTCCTAAAAATACTAACGGCGACGACCCTCAGCTTGCAGGTGCAGGAATTGCCGGCTGGACTGTAACTATGATTTCAAAAAGTTGTAAAGATCCTGGAAGAGCAATTCAGTTCCTTTCTTACCTCATTAGTGAAGAAGGTCAGATGGATACAAACTTTGGTATTCCTGAAAAAACTTACACTATAAAAGACGGCATTCCAACTTTACTGCCTGAAATCAAAAAGCTTGATTCTGAAAATAAAAACAAGCAGGAAATTGATGTAGGCGTTCTCTTTACTTACTGGATGCTTATGGATACAGCATGGCAGACACAGTGGGGAGTTGAGTACGCACCTTCACTTGAACAGCCACAGAAATGGACTTCTCCTTACGTAACGTCTTATGCAATGTACGACGGACTTACAATTCCAGTTGGTTCGGAAGAAGATTTGATTTATCAGGAAATACAGCGCCGCTGGGGAAAAGTTCTGCCTTCCCTTATCCGTGCTCAGACTGATGCAGAATTTGATTCTATCGTTGCAGAGTTTAACAGATTTAAGAAAGACAAAGGGGTAGATAAAGTCATTGAACTTCAGACAAAACTTATGGAAATCAACAAAGAAAAGCTTGGTACACAGGAATAATATAATTTTAATTGAGTTCTTTGCAGCTCAAAAGTCGGAGAGATTTCATTTTGAATACTTTTTAAGGAGGAAATATGAAAAAAGTTATTTTAGCAACAGGCGTTTTAGCCCTTTCTGTTTTAGCGTTTACATCTTGCCTTACAGTAAATGCAAAGAAAACAGTAGCGGCTCCCTATGTTCCAGAGGATGATGGACAAGGAGACATTGAAGCAACTATAGAAAAATCTGCTTTAGTTTACTATTCAACAACGTCTGTTCCTGAAATTGACGGTAACTTTGATGAATGGGCTGGACTCGAAGGAGTTCACTCAAGGCGTGTAGTTTACGGTGGAAAATTCAATTCTACTAATGCCGACGGTTTCTTTGTTTGCAGAACAGACGGAAACAACTTATACGTTTATGCAAAAGTTACTGACAATGATCCAACAGAAAATACATACGAAATCCCACAAGCTTGGCGTGGAGACGGCGTAGAATTTTTCTTTGGAACGGAAACTGGCAATCACACTACATTCAAGGATTCAGATGTAAGAGTTAGAATTGCACCAAGAAGCAAAACAGACAAATTTGCTGTAGGCGTAGGATTAAACGACTCTGAAATCAAATCTTCTGACATTGAAGTTGCAGCAGTTTACAACAGCACAGGATATCAGGTAGAAGGAAAATTCCCGCTTGATGTATTTGGTGGAAAAACACTTAAACTTAACCAGAAAATTCGTGCAGATTTCCAGGTAAATGATGCAGATAAGGGTAAAGAAAGAACAGTACTTCTTCACTGGAACAGCCCTAACGACAACACATACGCTGATCCAAGTTCTTGGGGTAACGGAAAAGTTGTGGCTTTGCCAGAGTAATACGCGGAGGTAAAAATGTTAAAAAGGAAACTTGCAATATTAGCAGCTGCTTTAATCTCGCTTACATCTGCTGTCTCTGCACAGAAGATTACAGTTAAACAGGATGCAGGTGGCTGGAAACTTTATGATGGAAGAACACCTGTAGAGGTAAAGGGTGTCGTATGGTCTTTTACTCCAATCGGACAGAGCTTCAACTACAATCTTTTTGCCCAGAGTGATGCATTCATTCAGAAAATGATTGATACGGATATGCCTATGCTTAAAGCAATGGGCGTAAATACAATCCGTTGTTTTACAACAATCCCGCCGAAGTGGGTTGAATACATTTATACAAAATACGGTATTTACACAATGATTAACGACCTTCTTGGACGTTACGGTGTAAGCGTTAACGGAACTTGGTATCCGCAGACAGATTATTCTGACTATTATACACGTCAGACTCTTATCGAGCAGGCACGCCAGACAGCACTTGCATATAAAGACTGTAAGGGTGTCCTTATGTATATGTTCGGTAATGAATCAAACTATGGTCTCGTATGGTCTTCAACAGAAATCGAAGATCTTCCTGTAGGAGATCAGAACACTGTAAAGGCAGCATATCTTTATGACCTTCTCGAACAGGCAATGGCTGTATGTAAGGAAGTAGATCCTAACCGTCCTGTAGGTATCGTAAACGGTGACGTAGGAAACATGGAACTTATTGCAAAGCTTTGTCCTTCTCTTGATATTCTCGGTGTTAACGTATACCGCGGATACAAGGCATATGACAGCCTTTATGAAAATGTTGCTGACGTTCTCGGAAAACCTATTGTATTTACAGAATTCGGTGCAGACGCATTCAATGATATCCTTAAGCAGGAAGATCAGAGTGCACAGCTTACATACATGAAGTCTCAGTGGGAAGAAATCTACCAGCAGTCTTATGGAAAAGGAAAGTGCCAGAATATTCTCGGCGGTTATGTATTTGAATGGATTGATGAATGGTGGAAACGCTATCAGGTAAAGAATCTTGATGTACATGATGATGCTTCATGGTCAAATGCCGGATATGACATTGACTACCGTGAAGGCGTAAACAATATGTCAGAGGAATGGTTTGGTCTGTGTGCACAGAGTCCGATAAAAGAAAACGGAATTAACGTACGTATTCCTCGTGCTGCATATTATATGCTTACTGATGTATGGAAGCTTTCACTTTACGATTCATCAAGAGCAGATGTAAAACGCACATTCGGTTCGCTTAACGATTCAATGTATCTTGCAAAAGGTCTGGAAAAATCAGTAAGACAGACTTTCAACGAAGAAAAGAAGTTCGAAATCAGTCAGCTTAATGCTACAGTTCAGGCAACTACACCGGTTTACATTAACGGTTTAATTGATGACCTTAAAGACGGCAAGCGTAACTGGGCAGAAGGATTTCGCTATAAGAACGGTGATGGTGAAACTAACGAACCTACAGTTGTTGCAGAAGCAAACTTAGGCGTAAAAGTAAAGCCTTTCGAAAATCTTGAAGGAGAAGTTGTACTTAAAGTTGCAACTGGCGAACCGTTTACAAGAATCGGTGATCACTGGTCATGCTACTATGAAGATACAGGTTCACTTTACGGAAACAATCAGACAGGCGAAGATCACTTGAAATACGTTGATGTTTATTCAGCATCTTTTGCCTATACAAACAGACTCTTTGACTTAAACGGATATTATCACGCTCAGCACGGAAGTTTTGAAGGAAAAGGCGATCCGTTCTGCATTTCTTCTGAAGGATATGACGTTATAGGCTACGACACTTACGGTTCAAAAGCTCCTATTGCTGTAGAATTTATTGGAAAAGGTTTACTTGATGGTCTTGAAGTAGTTGGCGGTCCGGAAATTGTAGGCGGCGCTAAACCTCAGGTTCAGGCAAACTATCGCAAATGGCTTCCAAATGTTGGTCCGCTTGACGGCATTTTGTTAAACGCAACTGGTGCAGCAGAATTTTCTACAACCAAAAATATTGCAGTAGATCCTTACAACGGATTTGGCGGCGGATACAAAGCTTCTTTGTACGGTGAAACTTATATCATGCCATGGTTCCAATTAAAGGCTGGTCTCCTTACTTCAGGTTCAGAAAAAATCGGTGCTTACTACAACAGCGATAAGAGAACAAGAGAACAGATTACTTTGCTTGACACACTTGGTGCACACGTTGAACTTGGCACAGATATGTTCCAGCATCTGTACATTTATACTAAAGCAGATTATCGCGGACTTGTTGCTGATACAAACCCTGCAATGGTACGTGGTGGATTCTTTACTGCTGATACAGGAAGCGGAAACAGATTTGAATTACAGCTTGGTGCTGATGTTGCATACGGAAACTTTACTTTCAAGCCTGTAATCCGTGCAAGAACACCTTTGGAAGAACCAATGGGACGTTGTCTTCTTGACGGTGATCCTTTCGTAGTTGGTCTTGGTAACAGAAAAGCTGTAGAAATTGAAGCAGTATTTACTTATGACGCTGAAGGTGCAACATGGTTCCACGACTGGAATAACGATGACGTAGAAGGTTCGCCAATTGCATTCAGCCTTTCTGGATTGTATCAGCTGTATGCAGACAAGACAGATAACCTTGTTTACAAGAGTGACGCAAAAGGCGACTACATAAGTAACGACGGTACAACTGTAACTGATTACTATTGGAACAATGGTGGAGCACTTGATTTACAGAAGAATCTTTTCCAGGTTGGTGCAAGAGTTGTATGGAATCCGACTTTTGTTCGCGGACTTCGCCTTATTGGAAACTTAGGTGCAGGACGCTTAAGTGCTTCAACTGGTACTTGGGGAAATACACAGGAATTCTGTATGTTCTACACAGGAGGACTTGCTGCAAGATACGGACACTGGATTGGAAGCGTAGATGTAATTGTAAACGGCTGGGGACCAGAAAGCTGGTGGCGTGACTTTAACATGACATTCCCATTGCAGTATACAGTAGACATTGCTTATGCCTTCAACAAAAATCCTTCGTTCTTAGACAAAGCAAACAGAATTGGATTGAGATTTGCAGGAAGAAACTTTGGCGAATACAGCAGCGATGCATACGGTGCACTTCCTAGTGCGGTTTCTAAAAATCCTGACGGTGCAATGTATATGGAAGTTACAACTTACTTTAGTATAGGACTGTAACTCTAACAACTGGAATAATCTACGGAGTAAATATGAAAATAAAAAGAACAATCGGAAGCATAGCAGTTGCATGTCTGGCTTCTGCGGCAGTTATAACTTCCTGCTGTTTTCTTCCGAATGACGAAGGTGAAAAGTTGGATTTATCTGGAATGAGTTTAGTTTGGGAAGATAACTTTAGCACGTTAGATACTGCTACTTGGACTCATGAAGTGTGGGCTGCTGGAAAAGTTAATAACGAAAAGCAGCAATATATTAAAGGAAATACCCAGATTGTTGATGACGATGGTGCACTTGACGGCAAGGCTTTGCGTATTACTGCTAAAAATGAATCAGGAGCTTGGAAAAGTGCCCGTATTAAGACAGAAAACGCTACTGGAGATAAGAGCTGGAAATACGGATACATTGAAGCCCGCATTAAGCTTCCTTTAGCATACGATTCTGCTGGTAACTTGGTAAGCAATAATGGTGTATGGCCTGCATTCTGGTTAATGCCTCATGATCCTAATGGAAAAAATGGAGACGGTGCTTACGGTACATGGCCTGCATCCGGTGAAATTGATATTTTGGAATATTCTCCTTCAACTTCACAGGATAAGTGCTATTCAACTGTTCACTATGGAGCAGATAATGCCAGCCACAAGTACACGTCTATAGGTGCAGACTATTTTAAGGCAGACGGTAAATATCACACTTTCGGCATAAAGTGGAATAAAGATTCTCTTGAACCATATTATGACGGAAGATCTATAGGCGGAATTTATTTTAATAAGGGCGAAGGTTATGAAACATGGCCTTTTGATCAGCCGTTCTACATTATCCTGAATCTTGCTATAGGCGGAGACTTAGGTGGCGCTATAAATTCTGACATGGCAAAAGCAGAGTACGACATTGACTATGTTCGTGTTTACCAGTGATAAATAAGGGGGAAAAATGAAAAAGTTTATAAAAAATGCTTTGCTTTTTATGGCAACAATTTCTTTTCTTACTTTTACAGGTTGCGCCGATGCAATAGTAAATGACGGTACTAATGTTGTGGTAAGAAAACCAAGTGGCAGCGGAAGTGGAGGTGCAGTTCCTTTCCATTTGTATGCTGATGTATTTGATATTCAGATTTGGGGAGGTACTTTTACAGCAAATATTTCTACTGAAAGTTTGGATATAACTGTTGCTAACGCTTCCTGGTGGGGAGGCGTACTTTGTAGTGATGGTGCTAACATGCAGCCGATATATGATATGAAAGGTATTGCAAAAGTAACATGGGAAGCAAAGAGTAGTGTAGATAATCTTGCAGTGACATTTGGTGCTAAGAGAAACCCTAAAGCTGATACTAATGGGAACCCTACCGAAACTACAGACGGTTTACTAAAGGAATATACCTTAGGTACAGATTGGCAGGTTTGTGAATTTGAGGCAAAAGATTCTGAATCGGGACCTTTTGATGTACTCTTCAGAATGAATGGAAATGCTTCAGCTGGTACGGTTATCAACATTAAAAATATTACTTATTACGATGCAAACGGCAACGAAGTTGTTCCTACTGTAGTAAATTAGTAAAACCTTTATACTATGCGTTTTAAGGAGTGTCTGTAAAGGCACTCCTTTTTTTTTGTGAAACGAATACCTCCAGCTCGGCTGGAGGTTCAGAAAGCTTTAGCTATACA
>CAMCRZ010000022.1 GCA_945877425.1 uncultured Treponema sp. | reverse complement strand
TTCAGAATAATCAGATTAAGTTGCAGGAACTTGAAGAAAAGAAAAACGAAACGGAAGAAAAACTTTCCGAAATGAGAAAACGCCTTTCCGAAGTCGAGAACAAAAATCATTCCATAACAGAAACTCTCGATAAACTGGAACAGGATAAAATCAATCTCAAAAAACAAATTGAACAGCTTGAAACTGAACTTGCAGAATTAAAGCAGCTCCAGGCTTCGCTAAAAATTATTCTTCCAAAAATGTCAGATTATTTTGAAATTCCAGAAGAGAATAAAATAATCCTTCAAAATCTAAGCGAAACTGATTTTCCATCAGATGAAAAAATTTCTACGTTCATTGATTTTTCAAATAGAATTAAAAATCAGCGTGACTTATTTATAGAAGAAAACGGTCGAATAAAAACAAAACTCGATGAAGTAAATTTTCAGATTACGGAAGTTCAAAAAAGAATAAAAAATCTTGAGTCAAACATCCGGCAGTTTCCGAGCGAAGCCGAAGAAGCCAAAAGAATTATTCAAAATGAATTCAACAGGCGAGGAATAAAAACTCAGGTGCGCCTTTTTGCAGAACTTGTTGAATCTTTGAACGATGAAAGCTGGCGTAAAGCGATTGAAACTTTCCTTGGAAACAAAAGGTACGGCATTATTGTTGATGATGAATATTGCCGCGAAGCTTTGTCGATTTTGAACGAAAAAAATATTTACAGGGCAAGCGTAATTCTAACTGATAAAATTCCTGAAACCGAAATAGAAAATAATTCTGCATCATCAGTTTTAAATATCACAAACAAAGGTGCAAGGCGGTATGCAAATTATCTTTTAAACGGAATATTTTTGTGCCAGAATCTTGATGAACTGCATGAACATCCAAAAGGCGGCATTACAAAAGACGGAATGATTTGCAAAAGTTATTCCGCAGGAAAAATGCAGATTCACAAAACTTCGCTTTGTCTGGGAAACAATGTTGTAAAGATTCAGCTTGAACAGGCAAAAAAAGAATTTGAAACTCTTTGCTCGGAAAAATCAAAATACGAAAAAGAAATTCAGGACAGAAATCAGCTGAAAACTTTGATTGATAATGTTGAATGGAATGCAGAACGTTACAATTTTAACAGCGCAAAAGAAATTGGCGAAAAAAACAAAAGCTTTGGAAAACTTGCAGTTCAGATTGATGAACTTAAAAACAGTCCTGAAATGCTCGTTGCTGCAAAAGAATATGAACTTGCAAAAACAAATCTTGAAAATGCCGACAGCGAGTCAAAATCAATAGAACGAAAACTCGGTTCAGTTGAAAATGAAATTGCAAATATCGAACGACAGATTAAAGAAAATGCCGAAAACTCAGACAAGGCAGAAACCGAATATAAAGAAATTTCAGAAAAGCATCCTGAGCTTATCAGCGAAATGAAAGAAGAATACGAACGTGCCTGCAAGCAGCGCAATTCTTTGACAATCATAAGTTCGAAACATTTGCAAAACCTTACAAACGACGTTGAAAATTCAAAAAGAAAAATGGAAGAAAAGCAGCGGGAATACAATCAGCTTTCCGAAATTGATGCTTCAAATTATGGCGTCGAATTCATTCCGTTTTACCGCGACCGTTACCGCGATGTTGCAAATGTCAAAATTGACGAAGCAAAAAATAAAGTTGAAAAGCAGTCAGAAAAACTTCGTGATGTTTTCCTTCACGATTTTGTTGCAGAACTAAACGAAAAAATAATTTCTGCAAAAGATGAAATTGCTGCAATCAATGCCGAACTCAAACGCATTCCCTTTGGACGCGATATTTATCAATTTAAAATGGAAGAAAAACCGGACCGCGCAGTATTTTTTACAATCTGTAAAAATCTGGAACTGTACTCAGAAACTCCAGATTTGTTTACAGAGCGGACAGTGAGCGACGAAAAACTTGCCGACGATGTTCAGTCGTTTTTAAACAAAATTCTTGATACTGAACAGGAAGAAGATTATTCAGATTACAGAAATTATTTTACTTATGACATGACAATCAGAAGTCATATTGGAGACGAAGAATCTGAAATGGATTTGTCAAAAAAACAAGGTTCTGCCAGCGGCGGTGAAAAGCAGACTCCGTATTTTATCGTGCTTGCGGCAAGCCTTATGCAGTTTTACCCGAAAGACGTTTGTTGTGCACGCATTGCATTTATTGACGAAGCATTTTCTGCCCTGTCAAAGGAGCGAATCGAACAGATGGTCAAATTTTTGGAAGATAATAATTTTCAGGTTTTCTATGCAGCCCCTCCAGAAAAAATCAACAGTATCGGCCAGCATATTGAAAATACAGTTTCGCTTTACACTCAGGGAAAATACACAAAACCAGTAGAAGGAACCTGGCACTAAAGTATGAAAATATATTCAACAGTTCAAAAACAAATCCTCCAAAAACTGCTTGCAAAATATGAATCAAGCAAAACATATAAAGGCGAAAATTCCGTTGCTCAAAAATTTTCAATAAAACCTTCCGACGTGTTTAAAGATTATGAAAAAGATTCTGCGGATATTAATCAAATCGAAGATTTTGAAAAGCAATGCCGCCATCTTGAATCAGAAAATTTTATTCAGCTTGACAAAAAATATGAACGCATTACAAAAATCACAGCAGAAAGTTCAGACGAAAACTGGAATAAAATCCGCACGATTCTTGGTGTAAAAGATAAAAAAACAAGGCAGCAGGAAGAAATTTCTTTTTATTCAAAATATTTTAAAAATCCGTCTACCCATCAGATTGTAAAAGATTTTTGCAAAATTCAGACTGAGCGACTCGAAAAAGGCAAAGACGCAGAATTTACTCAGGAAGAAGCCCGCGCCATTGTGGAACTTTTGACATTCATTCTGGAAAATAAAAATGAAATTCTTGAGCGGGAACTTTCAATTTCTGTTTTGGCAGATTCAAAAAAATGGGAAAATTTTTATAGAAGCAAAGTTTTGCGAATTTTAAGGAAGAGCGGTTATTTTGATGATTTAATCGAAAACTGTACAGACGAAAAAGAAGAAAACAAAGTTATTCTTGAAGAGTTGAATGTTTATGCAAATCCGTCTTATGTATATTTTAAAGGAAACGGAAAAATCACTTTTCAAAACGGAAACAAAATCAGCATAGCTCCAGAAATTCCGCTAGCCCTTTCTTCAGCCTGCATAAAAGAAATTACCGATTTTGAAATAAAAGACACAAAAATCATGACGGTGGAAAACTTGACTTCGTTTAACAGAATCAAAGAGGCCGGCACATTTTACATCTTCCTTTCAGGCTATCACAATAGCGCAAAACAGAATTTCATAAAAAAAATCCACAGCCAAAACCCAGAAAAAGAATACCTGCATTTTGGCGACATCGACCCGGACGGTTTTTATATCCTCCAAAACCTGCGCACCAAAACAAACATAAATTTTAAGCCATACAAAATGGGAATTGCACAACTGGAAAAATATTCCTCCTTTGCAAAACCCCTCGAACAAAACGACCAGAAAAAAGCCCGCGCCTTAAAAGAAAAAAATCTTTTCCCGGAAATTATTGATTGCATGCTCAAAACAAATCAAAAACTGGAGCAGGAAATCATCAGCTGGAAAGAGATGTAAAATGGGGACAGACCTCGATATTTCATCATGGAATTTACTTCAATTCCTTCTTTAACTCTTCAATCAGCACATCACTCTTCTTAAACGACGGCTCAGCATATCCAGAAGTTCTGCCGTACTGTGCGTTACTTCTTCTTCCTTCACAAACGTATTTTTTATATCAAGATTCCAGCCGTTTTCAGCAATACGCTCAACAGGAACCCACCAGGCCTGCTCGTTTTCAGTACGTTTATTTCACCATTCTTTAAGCGACGCAAATTCACTTTTTTGAATCGGCCTTGTTTTAGAATATGATTTCTGACCTTCCGGCAGTTTATGTTCGATTGTGTCAAATTTAGTTCGCAATTTTGATTCTGAAAAAAGCCACATATCCATCATGTTACGTTAAACAAAATCTCCTTTTGAACTTTTATTGAGCCGGCATTTATGTAGCAACGCTCAGTCTGCCACTCCTCTGAATATTCAAGCAAATAGCTTGTTATCAGTCTTATATAAGAATCTGTTGAAGGAAAAATACCGACAACAGATGAACGCCTTGCGAATTTCACGGTTAAGCCTTTCCAGTGTGTTTGTGCTTGATGTCTTGCGACTGTCCAGTTTCTCAAAGGCATAGAACTGAACAGAATCTTCAAATCCTCCTCAAGACATTCTACTGCTTTGGGAAATGCTTTTTCATATTCCTCGCAGAAATCATTCTTCATTGCTCTTGCCGATTTTTCGTCAGGAGCTTTCCAGATTAGCTTCAGCTTTGCAGCAACTTTCTCCCTCGTTAAATCTCAGAATCACTTTGTCCGGCCGGAACCAAAATGATTCTGCAGATTAATTGTGATTACAGATTCACATCCCTTATGGATGTTCTGTAACTTTCGCCTTCGAGCTCAAGACTTATACAAGTTTCCCGAAGACGGTCTAATACGGCTTCTCCAAGCTTTTTCAATAATTCAGCTTTAAAGCGGCAAAATATTCACCGTCAGTAAGCCGTCGAGAGTTCAACTGCATTTCGCAAATCATTGAACAGTCTGATTTTGTCGATACTCTGAAACTTTGCGTCTTTTGAATTGACACGAACAGGAATATTGCCTGTTACAATCCATTGCATGACAGTCCGTTCTGCTTCTGCGCGGTTTCTGCATCCGGTGGATTTGTTGTTGGAAAGAGTTCCGTCTGCAAGACGGATTTGAGCGTAATAAATCCCGGTATGGGCTTTAAAAATTAAATAGGGCTTAGCCATGTTCACCTCACTAAGACCGTAAACTACTTTACTTAAAGTGTTTACTTAAATTAGTAATTTGAATCACGCTAAGCCCTACTTGATTGGGTTTAGTAGTGTCGTAAATACTTGTAACACAAGGATTTATCAGTTTAGCCGGGGCAGGACTCGCCGTTTCAGTCGCAAACCTCCTGTTAGCTCCTTTCACGGCATCTTCGCTCACTGACGGCGACATCCGTGTCGCCTTTTCCTCCCGTTGGTTGGCGTTCGCTCCGCTTCGAGTCCTTGGGGGTTTGTATTAAATTCTTTTAAAATAAAAAAAACTCTAGCTTTTTTACTAGAGTTTTTCTTTTAGCTGGGGCAGGACTCGAACCTGCGGCCTCCGGGTTATGAGCCCGACGAGCTGCCAACTGCTCTACCCAGCGTCGTATTTGTTCAACTAATATATAAAAAAAAATGGTTCCTGTCAATTACTTTTTTGCCTGACATTATAAAAAAGTGTACGGTTTTGGCGAGGCCACTGAAAAAGTCTGTTTTTGCAAATTTTAGTCCATATTTAGTGTGTTTTCTTTGCATTTTTAGGCATAAACAACACTAATTTTTCTAAAATTCGACCTTTTTCAGTGGCTTCGGTTTTGGCAGGATGCACTTTTCTGCAGGTGCCTGGTAAATCAACAGGAACGCTTCTCTGTTTGCTCTGCGGCAATCTACATCACTCTACAAAGATTTTTCCTGGAAAGTTTCTTTGTAAAGTTTTAAGATGTCGCTTCGTTCAGTTTTTCTTGGGTTTACGGCAATGTTTCCGCTTTTCATAGCATCGTCTGTCATTTGCTCAAGAACTTTACTGAAAGATTCTTCTGTAATGCCTGCTTCTTTTAAGCTTCCCGGGATTTTAAGCTTTGCATTAAGGGCTTTAAGTTCACCTTTCAGCATGGAAGGCAGAAACTTTTCTTCCGGAACAGGCTCTTTACAGACACACCGGTATATCTGAAAATACTTTTTCCATAAGTCAGGATTATCTACAGCACCTTCGTTGAATTCTACAACTTTCGGTAAAAGTATTGCATTTGCAACTCCGTGTGGAACATTGAAGAATGCACTTACAGGGTGACTCATGGCATGAACATTTCCAAGTCGGGCGTGACTGAAGGCAATTCCTGCAAACAAAGAACCAAGCATCATATTTTCTGCCGACTTTTTGTCCTGACGGTCAGCAGCATATTCAATTATTGAAGAGCCTATAAGTTCCAGAGAGCGCAAGGAACACATTTCTGAAAAAGGGCTTGCAGCTTTGGAAAGATAAGATTCAAGGGCATGTATCATTGCGTCTATTCCGCAGGCTGCAGCTGTTGATTCCGGAACTGTATAAATCAATTCAGGGTCAAGAATTGCAACGGCTGGGAGCAGATAATTTGATGCAACTGTAAGCTTGTAGTTTCTTGAATGGTCTGTAATGACAGAAAAAGCCGTTACTTCACTTCCTGTTCCAGCAGTAGTTGGAATGGCAATCATTGGAACGACTTGCCCCGGAACTTTTCCAGCACCTTCATAATCAGTGATTTTTCCGCCGTAAGATGCAAGTACTGCAACTGCCTTTGCTACATCTAATGGAGAACCGCCGCCAAAAGCAACTATAAAATCAGCACTGGTTTTTGAAAAAAGTTCAGCTGCTGCTTCTACAGTTTCTACCGAAGGATTTGCTTCTGTTTTGCAAAATGAAACGCTTTCAATTTCTGCTTCTTTCAAAGTGTCTGAACATTTTCCAACAAGTCCGATTTTTTCAAGGTGAGGGCCGCTTATTATAAGTGCCTTCTTTTTTCCAAGTTTAATTGCTTCTTCCGGCAGTTTTTCAAGTTCAGCAGCAAAATAATCTCCAACTTTTTTTGCATTTCCTGCCAGGTTTCAAAAATCCTCCAGCAAAAAATCTTTTATGTTTTTGTGGATTATGCCGTTCTGAGAAAAATCTATGTCGTCCATGGAAACAACATATTTCGGATAGCTGTCTTTTACTGAATTATAAACGGAAAACTCACGCTTTACAGTTTCTTCACCTGCTAGAAGATAGGCAACCTGAACATAGATTTTTTTACCCTGCTTTTCCGCAATGAAATCTATCTCCAAGTCGCCTTTTTTTCCTACATAGACTTTATAATTTCTTCGTAAAAGTTCAAGGCAGACTATGTTTTCGAGAACCTGGTCTATGTTATGCATATTTTTTCCAAAGACAGCCTCTCGAAGCCCATGGTCAGCGCAGTAATATTTTTCGTTTACGCTGACAATCTTTTTGCCTTCCATATCGTATCGGTTTATTTTGTAAATGAGAAAAGCGTCGGCACAAAATTTCAGATAGTTTAGAATTGTGTCATGGGATATTTTGCGGTTTTTGCTTTTAAAATATTTTGAAAGGGATGTTGCACTGAAAATGTGTCCGATATTTGAAAAAGCATAGGCTGTAATCCGTTCCAGAGTGTCCACATCACGAATATTATTCCGCTTTACTACATCTTTTAAAACTACGGAATTGTAAATGTCCTCCAAATATTGATTTTTTGCAGAATCGTCGCCGCTGAAATTTGCAAGAAAAGGCATGCCGCCTGTTTTTAAAAACTGCATGAAGCATGAAGATTTGTCTGTTGCCGGACTTTTCTGCCTGTACATTTCAAGAAACTCTGCAAAAGAAAACGGATAAATGACAAACTCCACATAGCGTCCTGCAAGATATGTTGCAAGTTCCCCTGACAGAAGTTTTGCGTTTGAACCCGTTATATAAATATCGCAGTCAAAATCTACCCTGCAGGAATTGATGCACTTTTCCCAGCCTTCAACTTCCTGAATTTCATCAAAAAAAAGGTATGTTCTGCCTTCCGTATTTTTTTGAAATTCGACGATTTTTGCATAAAGGCTTTTTGCATCCAGCAGTTCGGATTGAGAAAACTGTTCAAAGTTTATGCAGAGAAAGTTATTTTCGCTTACCCCGGAATTTTTAAGTTCGTCTTTTACAAGTTCAAGCATTACGGATTTGCCAGAACGCCTGATACCTGTAAAAACTTTAATCAGTTCTGTATTTATAAACGGTCTGATTCTCTGCATGTATGTTTCACGCTTAATCATAAGTATATTTTATCAGTTATAGTCGCTAAAATCAACTAAAATTGTTGTTTTAGAGGTTATAGTCGCTAAAAGTCTGTTTTAAGCAGGCGTTGCGGGCGGCGGCGTATTCTTGCGAGAAAGTACACGCTTTACTTCTGCAACTAAAACTTTGAAAGAAGAGTACACTCTTACGTGCAGCTTGGCTGGGATAAGAGGCAGTCTGTTGGCAAGTACGCTGGCGGCGCCGCCCGCTCTTCTAGCCAACAAAATAAAATGTTGACTAGAATTCATCATTGTTGTATAATCAAGAAAGTAAGGAACATTTCATTTTCTGCCCAAACTGCAAACGGAGGCTTTATGTGTAAAACTTCAATCTACGACGCCCGAAATAATTTCTCAAACCTTGTAAAACTTGCTGAAACCGGTGAACCTGTGGAACTTACACGATACGACAAGCCTGTTGCCGTTATCATCAGTTACGAAGAGTATAAAAAAATCAATAAACAAAACAAAGAATCCTGGCTTTCAAAATGGCGAAGGGAACACGCTGAATATTTAACTAGCGAAGGTATTCCCTTACCCGAAAAAGTGTACGCCGACCCAAACCGAATAATCTTTGAAGAATAGTTTACGGAGCAGCAAGTGAAAAAAGTTTATCTTCTTGACACAAACATTGTATCGGAATTTTCAAAAGACTGTCCCAATCAGAATGTTGTTGACCTTTACGAGCTGAGAAAAGATTTATGTGCAATTTCTGCAGTTACATGGCAGGAACTTGAATACGGCGTATCAAAAATGCAGGCTGGAAAACGAAAAAGCACCATAGAACATTTCATCGAAAGACTGAAAGAAAACATCGAAATTATAGCATACGACGATTTTGCGGCGGACATTTGCGGCAAATTGCTCGGAACAAGTGCTGCTTCCGGCAAACCACTCCCCTACTGCGACACCCAGATTGCTGCAACAGCCATTGCCAACGGAATGGTTCTTGTAACACGGAACGTTTCTGACTTTAACGTTGCAGTTGAACATTCATTTTTAAGAGTAGAAAACTGGTTTTCGGAGTAACGCATATGAAATTACGCCTTACGTAAATCTAACAAAAATTAAGTTCTATCTTACAAATTATGTGATATAATCTGCCTATGACAAAAAAGAAGCTTACTACAGACAAAGATTTCCGGCATCCTCTAAAGTATACGCGATTTCTAAAACCACTTGCTTACTCAAAACTTCTGTTTATATCACTGCTGCTTTTTGTACAGTTCAGCATTTACATTATGCTGGTTTTAAAATTCAGAAACTTTACACGTTATATCGGAGAAATAAACCTTGCATTAAGCGTTCTTTTCCTTACATATCTTGCAAACTGTCCTGGAAAAAATGAATTTAAGTTAGTGTGGATTCTTCCTGTTTTAGTCTTACCGTTTTTCGGAATACCATTGTACTTTAGCTGTAAAGGCAATTTTGGCGGAAGAAATCTGAAAAAAAATCTGAATATAGTAAAGAAACTTTCTGAGCCTATTCTTAGAGAAAAACCGCAGGAAACGGCAGCAGTTTTTAAGCAATATCCTAAAGTAAGTGACATTTCAAAATATCTTCTGGAAACTTCAGCCTGTCCGCCTTACATTGACACAAAAGCAACTTATTTTTCAAGCGGAGAAACAGCCTTTCCGGACATAAAGGAGCATCTGAAAAAAGCAGAAAAATTCATCTTTATAGAATATTTTATTATTGAACCAAGCACTATCTGGTTTGAAATTCAAAGTATTCTTCACGACAAAGCAAAACAGGGAGTTGACGTCCGCATTTTGTATGACAGCCTTGGTTCTGGTGCATATTCTACAATTAGATATGAGCGGTATCTTGCAAAAAAAGGAATAAAATCAAAAGTGTTCATGCCTTTTATCCCGGTTTTTGACACAGGGCTGAACAATCGTGACCACAGAAAAATCCTTGTTATTGACGGAAAAACAGTCTACACTGGCGGAATAAATATTTCTGATGAATACGCAAACATTGACCATTCACGGTTTGATTACTGGAAAGACACTGCAATCAGGCTGGACGGTCCGGCTGTACGTTCTTACACAATAATGTTTCTTCAAATGTGGAATATTGCAAACAAAAAAATGCACGATGATTCAGAATACAGAAAATTTGCCGATGTTCCATGCGAAAAATTCCCGAACCAGGGCGTTGCCATTCCATACAACGACGATGCATACAACGGCGAAGATATAGCCGAAAATGTTTACAGTTATATTCTTGCAAAGTCGCACAGTTACGTTCACATTACAACGCCATACCTTATTCTTGACAACAATCTGATATCATCTTTAAGTTTTGCGGCAAAACGTGGAGTTGATGTTTCACTTATAGTGCCGAAGCATTATGACCATTACATTACATTCTGTGTAGGAAAAATATTTCAGAAAACCCTCATTGAAAACGGCGTTCGTATTTTTGAATACAATCCCGGATTTATTCACGCAAAATCTTTTGTTGCAGACGGAAATCGAGGAGCAACAGGCTCAATCAATCTTGACTACAGAAGTTTATTCCATCATTTTGAATGCGGCGTATTTTTGTACTGCTCTCCGGAAATTGCACGCATTGAAGAAGATTTTCAGAACACACTGAAAGACTGCACAGAAGTTACAATGGAAATTTACAAGAAAACTCCGCTGGTTACACGAATTATCGGCTGGATATTTAAAATTTTCGCACCATTACTGTAATTTTTTCCCGCGGCTTCCATTCATTCCGTGCATCTTAATAAATTCTTCCAGCGAAACTGCTTTTCCGTACAAATAGCCCTGATAAATCCAGCAGCCTAAATTAAGCAGCAAATCCTTTTCCTTTTCAGTTTCAACATATTCAGCTACCACATTAAAGTGCAGTGACTTGGAAAGATAAATTATGGAAGAAATAATGTCACGGCTACGCTGATTTTCCACACAATCTTTAATAATGGAACCGTCAATTTTTACAAAGTCAAACTGGTTTTTCTGAAGATACTTAAGGGAAGTGTGCCCCATAGAAAAATCATCAAGGGCAAGCCGGCAGCCTGCACTGTGGAGTTCCCTGAAAATTTCGTCGGCTTTTTCACTTTTACAAAAAGACATTTCTTCCGTTATTTCAATGCACAAAGTATCTTTTTTTATGTGACAGTTTTCAATCATCTTTTTAACATAAGGCACAAACATAGGGTTGTAGAAAGTTGAAACTGTAGTGTTTACGCTCAGCTTAAAATCATCACCAAAGACAGAAGTAAATTCAGGAAGTGCCTGTACGCTTTTATTTATAATGTACTTTTCCAAATCCCAGAGAATGCCGCTTTCTGCAGCTATTTTTGCCACAAGAGGCGGATATATAAATCCATAAACAGGATGTTCCCAGCGCAACAAGGCTTCGGCACCTACGCATTTATTGTTTTTGTCGTACTGAGGCTGATACTTAAGTTTTACGTCTTTTCTACCAAGAGCTGCCCGCAACTCATTTACAAGAGATTTTGCCAGCATTCCTGCAGGACCTTTCAAATCAGTAAGAGTAACAGGCACAAGAGAAGTTTCGCTTTGCTTAAGAGTATCAATTAAATTCCGCATATTAGTTAAGTTAGTCAAAACGCTTTTCTTGTCGTACATCAGAATAAAAGGCCTATAAATCAGAACTGCAATAAAAAGATTTACAATCTGCAGCAGACTTCCCGAAAAAGAGCCGGTTGTCTGATATCCGCTTAAAATAAAAGGTGTTGTCCAGTGAATTTGATTTACAGTTACACCAACAAGCCCCAGCTTTACAGCCAGATAAGAAGTTGTATATATAATAAGCGGAACTAAAACAAATGGAATTATAAGAAGCACATTGTAAACAATAGGAAGCCCGAAAACCAGAAGTTCATTTATATTGAAAATAATCGGACCTGTTGACATTAAGGAAAGCCTTTTTGTAGTTTTGCGCTTGCTGAAAAGAATTATTGCTATAACAAGTGCAAGTGTTGTGCCTGAACCGCCCATTAAGACAAAGTTGTCCATAAATGATTTTGAAACTATGCTGCCGTTTATTTCCGTGAATTTTTCTGCTGCAACCTGCTCCAAAAGATTGCTTCCGTGAATTCCCACAGACCACATAAGTTGAGACATTAAAATAAAAAGCAATCCGCTTAAGTAAGATCTTTCCATGTTGTCAAAAATTCTGTTCATTGCAGCAACAAAAAGATCCTGTATGCAGGTTTTTCCGGTAACTACAATTATTACGTAATTTACAAGACAGAACACTACAATTACGCAGGCTGCCGGCAATAAAGACGAAACCGTAAAATTAAAAGCTGAATCAGTGCCGTCTGCATAAAATGTCCGCTTTGTCTTAAACAATCTGCAAAAAGCTGAAAATAAAACTGAACCTCCGATTGCCGAAAGCAAGGCTGCAAACATTCCTCTTCCGCTAAACATGGAAATGTTAAACAAGCCGTCTGTCATATTGCCTTCAAAAAATCCAATCATGATAAAAAAGCAGGCAAGCACTGTGGCAACATACGGAAAAGATGAAAACTTATTTTCACCGTTCAAAACTCTTGCGTAACAAAAACTGATGGAAACTGTTGTGTACAGAGAAAGCATTCCCAGAGTTGCGCTGACAACAAAAGCCAGAACTTCATAAATAGTTCCGCCGGCAAATGTATGTATAAAATGCTGATAAAATGGAAGCTGTATGTTTTCCAGAAGGCAGGCAAAAGAGCCAATCATAAGAATCTGAATGACCATAACAAGCCCGTCTCGTATTGCTTGAGGAACAGGCTGTAAAAGACCTTCAAATATACTTTTTTTCATGCGCCTATTATAACACACTTTACTTATGAAAACACCAAAAAATAAGCCCTACCCGAAACTTAGCAACCTTTCCCGAAATACCGCTCCTTATTCTTGCCAGTGAGTGCCGGTAAGTGCACACTTTACGGAAAAGTTGTATAATGGAAGAATGAACGCACAGAACAACATACCCGAATGGAAATTAGATTCACTTTTTTCTTCACTTGACAGTAACGAATACAAAACATATCTTGGCGAATATGAAAGTTTAAAAGACAGCGTTGCACAGCTTTTGGAAATGGCATCATCATTTACAATTCAGGCAAACAGCGACTTTGACTTTCCAAAATGGCTTGCCCACTACCTTGAAATATTTAACAGTTTAATTTCACACGCAAAAACAATAAGTGCATACGCTTACATAATTTATTCCACAGACACAACAAACCCTAAATACATGAACAACCTTGCTGAATCAGAAAAAATCCAGATTCAAGTTCAGCAGATGGAAATAAAATTTACTTCACTTTTAGTTGCACATCAAAATTTGCTGGGAGAATTTTACGCACGCTTTCCAGATTACACCGAATACAAATTCCTTATAAACGAAAAAATTGAACAGTCAAAACATTTGATGAACATAAATCAGGAAAAGCTTGCAGCAGAATTAAATCAGACTGGCGGAAATGCATGGAGCCTTTTGCAGGAACAAATCATCAGCAACTTGCAGGACAAAAACGGCAGAACTTTTAACGAAATACGAAACCTTGCTTTTTCATCAGACCCTCAAACAAGAAAAGACGCATGGCAGACAGAAAAAGCCCTTCTTGAACAGTTTAAAATTCCTCTTGCAGCATCACTTAACAACTTAAAAGGTCAGACGGTAATTTTAAACAAAAAACGCAACTGGCAGAATTCTCTGGAACACTCTCTTTTTACAAGCAGGATTTCAAAAGCAACGTTAGACGCACTGATTTCTTCAATAGAAGAGTCACTTCCTGTGTGGCAAAAATATTTTCGGGCAAAAGCGCAGCTGTTACGGAAAACTTCATCAACTGCATCAGAAACAGCCGGAACTGAAAAAGAAAAAGGCATTGCTTTTTACGACTTATTTGCGCCCATTGAAACAGCTGACGAAGAAAATTCACTCCTGGCAAAACAGTGGACATTTGAAGAAGCAAAAAATTACGTTGTCCAGAAATATGCATCTTTTTCAAAAGAAATGTCAGACTTTGCACAAAACGCTTTTGACAGCGGCTGGATTGATGCTAAAGTGAGAAGCGGAAAAGTTGGCGGTGCTTACGACGAAGATTTTCCAAAATCACATCAAAGCAGAATACTTACAAACTTTACGGGAACATTCAGCGACATAATAACACTTGCCCACGAAATAGGACACGCTTATCATTTTTACTGCATGAAAAACAAGCCTGCACTTTTCTTTGATTACCCTATGACTTTGGCAGAAACAGCCAGCACTTTTGCAGAAACAATCGTCAAGCAGGACATGATAAAAAATTCTTCTTCCCAAGATAAAATAAAAATTCTGGACATTGATTTACAGGATGCAAGTCAGGTTTTAGTTGATATACTTTGCCGCTTTTATTTTGAAAAATCAGTTTTTGAAGCAAGAGAAAAAGCTGAACTTACAGCCGAAGATTTCTGCACTCTGATGAAAAACGCTCAGGAAAAAACTTACGGTTCAGGACTAAACGGCGAACGTCACGAATATATGTGGGCGTTAAAATGTCACTACTACATAACAGATTTTGACTTTTACAATTACCCTTATGCATTTGGTCAGCTCTTTGCCGCAGCGCTTTACGAAAAAAGCAAAACAGAAAGTTCACACTTTGCACAAACCTATGCAGACTTACTTTCAAAAACAGGCTCAATGAGTTGCGAAGAACTTTGCCTTAACGCAGGATTTGACATTACGAAAAAAGAATTCTGGGCTTGCGGAATAAAAATGTACACTAAAGAAGTTGAAGAATTTATTTCCCTTGCACAAAAAATATAAACTTATCTGGAGCAGAATTTAAAATGCAGCAGCTAGACAATTCAATTCTTTTATGGATACAGGAAAACTTACGCTGTGATTTTTTAACGGCGGTTTTAAAACCAATTACAATAAGCGGAAACGGCGGATTTATTTTTCTGGCAGCAGTATTTTTCCTTTTGATTTTTCCTAAAACAAGAAAAACCGGAATATTATGCTTATGCTCGCTATCACTTATGTTAATAGTAAACAATCTTATTTTAAAAAATCTTATAGACAGACAGCGGCCTTTTGTTCAAATAACGGAACTTGTCAGCCTTGTTTCTTTTCCTAAAGATTCATCTTTTCCTTCAGGACATTCTGCCTGTGCATTTGCTTTTGCAGGAACAATTCTCTTTAACTGCAGAAAACGCTTTTCCATTCCGGCTTTGACTTTTGCATTTTTAATGGCATTTTCCAGAATATACGTTGGCGTTCATTTTTTAACAGACGTAATTGCAGGAGCGCTTACAGGATTTTTACTGAGCTTTTTAGTTTCAAGATTTTACAAAAAAATATGTTGCAAAGAACATTGAATTTCATCAAAATAATTCAATGCAAATAAAATTAAATAATCTACAAAAAACATATTTTAACGGTAAAGAAGAAATTCCTGCCGTAAATGATATTTCCCTTACAATTCCGGAAAACACAATCTTTGGAATTATAGGCAAAAGCGGTGCAGGAAAATCTTCACTTGTAAGGCTGATTAGCCTTCTTGAAACGCCGGACAACGGGTCTGTTTTTTACAACGACAAAAGAGTTGACAACCTGGACAAAAAAAATCTTATTGCCCAGCGCCGTAAAATAGGAATGATTTTCCAGAACTTCAATTTGTTTTCTTCAAGAACTGCTGCAAAAAATATTGCTTATCCTCTGGAAATTTCCGGTACACCAAAAAGCGTAATTAAAGAGCGTGTTCAAGAAATGCTTAAGCTTGTAGGGCTTGAAGACAGGGCAAACGCACCGGTAAGCACTTTAAGCGGCGGACAAAAACAGCGTATTGCCATAGCCAGAGCCCTTTCTACTCAGCCGGACATTTTGTTTTGTGACGAAGCAACGAGCGCTCTTGATCCGCAGACAACACGTTCCATTTTAAATCTTATCCGTGAAATTCAGAAAAAGATGAACCTTACAGTTGTAATGATTACTCATCAAATGGAAGTTGTCAGAGATGCATGCGAAAGTGTTGCCGTAATTGACAGCGGAAAAGTTGTAGAGCTTGGCAAGGTTTCTGATATTTTTACAAATCCTCAGTCTGAAGTTACAAAAGATTTTATCATGCACATTTCGCCTGCAGAAAACGGTGAACCAAAAAGTGAATTTGTTTCATGGTCTGGAAGAAATGGAAATTACGTTCTGCACTTTAACGGAGAAACTACAGGAAAGCCTGTTTTAAATACGCTTCTGAAAAAGTTTAACTTAGACATAAATTTTCTTGGCGGCGGAATTCAGCATCTTCCTGACCAGAACATCGGCACTATGACAGTTGACATTCAAGGTAAACAGGAAGAACTTTCCAGAGCAATTTCATGGCTTAAAGAACAAAACGTAATTGTGGAGGCAGTAAATGAATAACATAGACTGGAACTTTATTGTTGAAGTTGTAAGCAAATCTACATTTGAAACTTTGCAGATGGTTTTGTTTTCAGGGATATTTTCTACATTGCTGGGATTTCCTCTTGGAATTTTACTTTACTCAACAAACACAAACGGAATTTTCCCGAAGCCTGTTTTCAATCAGATTTTAAGCCGCATAGTTGATATTCTCCGTTCCTTTCCGTTTATAATTCTGATGGTTTTGCTTTTTCCGCTTTCAAGATTAATTCTTCATACAGCAATTGGAACTAAGGCAACTATTATACCGCTTTCCATTGCAGCTGCACCTTTTGTTGCCAGAATTATTGAAGGCGCACTTATTGAAGTTGATCCCGGAGTAATTCAGGCAGCAAGAGCAATGGGTTCTACAAATTTCCAGATTATATTTAAAGTTTTAATTCCGGAAGCAATGCCTTCTATTGTTTCAGGAATTACTCTTACAATTATAAATTTAATCGGTTATTCTGCTATGGCTGGAACTATTGGTGGAGGCGGACTGGGAGATTTAGCTATTCGTTACGGCTACCAGAGAAACCGTCCTGAAATTATGATTCCTGCTGTTATAGTTATAATTGTTCTTGTTCTGCTAATTCAAATGACGGGAACTCTTATTACTAATAAAATTATTTCTAAACGCTGACGATTAAAAAAAACTTTTCTGAACATTTTAAAATTTACTGTAAAAAAAAAAGCCTAGCCCCGATTTTAGTGGAAATGAACTGACACCTGCAGAAATAAAAAGTGGCAGTTCATTGAAGCGGGAAGCGGGTTTACTTTTAAACGTGTGCTCCAAGAAAAATTCCTGCTATTATTATGACAGCACAAATTGCCTTGTGAAGAATATTTTTTTCCTTAAACACAAACTTTCCTGCTAAAATTACAACGATGCACCCTGACTGCTTTATGAGTGTCATAACTGTAATGCGGCTTTGAGGGTCGGCGTTTGCTAAAAAAAGCGCCCTGTCTGCTGCAACGAACAAAATGCTTAACAGCCACACCCATTTGTTTTTCAGTGTATTTTTTATGCTAACTTTTTGCTTTGTAAATATTGCGTATAAAATGTAGAACAAAACTAAAAACATCATGTACCAGCACTGCAACTGTGAGCTGTTGATTTTTTGCATGAGGATTTTGTCCATTAAGCCGGAGATTGCGTTCAGTGCACATGAGATGAATGCCATTAAAATGTAAACTGCTGCCCGCTGATTTTTTTGTTCCGGCGATTGTGTCTGTGGTGTTAACTGTAACGTGTTACAGTTAACCTGTGTTTTTGGGGAAAACTTTAAGCCTACAAGCCCAAGGCAAACTAAAATGAGTCCGCTTATCTGGAAAATGCTCATTGTTTCGCCAAGTACGGTTACGCCTAAAAATGTTGCAAACAATACTCTTGATAAATCCAATACACCATACAAACTGATTGGAAGTTTTTTTATTGCAATAAAGCTGAAAATCCATGCAATGAATATTACAAAAGATTTAAATGCTATTGCTGCGTAAAAGTGCGGTTCAAGTCCAAGTGCGTTTTTAAAATCCGGTGTTACGAGTAAAAAACTTATTATTGAATAAACAAGGAGTATTTCCAACGGCGATGAAAACTGCATTGCTTTCTTTTTGCAGACTTCACGAATGCCTTTAAAAATTCCGTATATTAAAACAAGAAAAATCCACATAATATATAACTATTCAACTGTTTAAACGTTTAATTATTTAATTATTGCATTATTCAAAAATCATTTCAAACTGCTGCGTGTCCTGAACTTCAATTAATGCACGGTAAATTTTTTCTTTCCATGTTTTTTGCAAACGGCTGTCGTTAATTTGAATTTCTTCAACTTTCACTGACTTTACAGAATTTCCTGAAGTAAATTTTATTAAATCTTCTGAAGTTTCGGTTTTGCAAACAAGTGCATTTTTTTCTTTGCTGTATTCAAACTTTCTGCTCATCATTAAAGAAAGAACTGTCTGTTTTTTATTTCCTCTGAATTTAAAATTGTCTGTTACCGTTACGCCTGTTTTTTCTGTAGAAATTTTCCGCCTGTAGAATTCAATCTGGCTTTCTGCAGGATAAGCTTTTTCTATGTTCATGGAAATTGTTTTACCGGAAATTCCTGTGTTTTCTGCACGAAATTCTTTTCCGTCTTTTTGCATTACGTTGTTTAAAGTAGGCAAATTGTGGTAAGCACTTTGCATTGTCCAGATTTCGTAGCGTTCAGGTGAAAAAGTTTTTTGCGTATAATTTTCTACGCCCACATCAATTATAAAAGGCTGACCTTTTTTGTAAATGATAAAGCTTCCCGTGTCGTTGTGATTGTGGCTGTCTGCGTTTGAACCTGCTTTTGATGCAACTGAATAAATTCCTGAGTGAACTATAAAAACACCTGTGCTTTCGTAATAAATTACTCTGTCCTGAAGGCTGTCGTTTTCTTCCTGCAAAGACAAAGCTTTTTCTTTTTTGTAAGCATCAATTTCTTTGTCCGCAAAAACTGACTGAAGTATGTAATACAAATTTGACTGGGAAAGTTTGCCTGCACTTAAGCTGAAAATTTTTTCTTCCACAGACGAAGCTGCCCATTGTTCTGCGGCAAAGTTGCAAAGTAAAGCTGAATGTACGGCTTTTCCAAAAAGGAATTCTCTTGCTCCGGATTTTCCTGCTTTTGGAGAACAGTCTGCAAAGTTAAAAAAGTATTCGCTGTGAGGAATGTTCATATTCAGAATGTATTCGGCAATATTTTTAATTTTTTCAAGAGAGTAAACTTCTTTAAGCAAGCCGCCTGTAACTGAATTTATAATTTCTATTGCATTGTAAAAAGTAAGTCCTGCGTGTCTGTAATATTCTGCGCCTTCACTGCAGCATCCGTCATGACCGTAATCTTTTACAAAACAGTCTAAACTGTAAAGCGATTTTTCCAAAACTTTATGCCGCACTTCTTGTGAAAAAGGTAAAATGAATGATGTAAGCAAAACGTTTTGTGTGCACCATGGCGTCCAGTTGCACATTGGTTCATCTTCGTTTCCCATCCACCAGAAATGCTCGTTTAAATAAGGCTGAATTATCCTGAAGTTCAGTTCGTTCATTATGCGTTCACAAATAAGAGGCGAATCTTTGTCCAGCTGATTTTTTAACAGAAGATATGTAAGCGAAAGAAGGTTTGCTGTTTCTCCTGCGAATAAGTCGAAAATCGGTTTGCTGGAATTCGGGTAAGGAAGCTGCGGTGTGTCTCTTATGTAAGAATTGTGTGCCGGAAGCTGCCATCCGCTTTCTTCGCAAATCATAAAAATTCCGTCTGTTATTGCTTCAAGATATTTTCCTGAATTTTCCATACATTCTGATAAAACTAAAATCGTCAGAATGTTTCGTCTGTTGAAATAATTGTTTTCAAAGTTAACACGGTTTCCGTTTTTGTAAAAATCGTGCCAGAGTGACATATTTAATAAGGGCCAGCCTTCAGTTTTTATTTTTTCTGCAGCAAGTTCAGCCTGATGTAAAATTTCTGTTTTTATTTCCGCTGAAATGTTCTGCCAGAATTTTCTGTCGCTGCTAGATGCAAAGGGCTTAAAACTTTCCAATTCCAGCGGAATGTTTTTTTTATAAGAACTAAAGGTTGATTCCTTCATAAATACCTCTTTTAGCTAAGCATTTAAAACTGTACCGATTTCTGTTTCGCCGGCTGCTCTGTTAAATACAACTGCATTTCCAAATCCAACGCATCCGTCTGTAGAGAATGTGTCTGTTGGTGTTGCATATTCTTCGTGTCCAACTACAACAAGGAAATCTTTTTTGCCTTTCTGAATTTTAAGTGCCTGAATCTGATAATCCTTAAATTCCCAGTTTTTAAAGTTTGAGCGTACCGGCAAAAGTTCTGCTTTTACTTCTTCAAACTCACCCGCTTTGTTTATGGAAATTACCGTAAACTGATATGAAAATTCTCTTGAAGTCCACTGAGTTTTTAACGTTTCGTTTTCTTCTACATAATTGTAGTGCCGGCTTAAGCGTGTCTTGATTTTTTCAGTTGAAGCATCTGGTGCAATCATTAAAAATTGTGCTTCGTTTCTTTCGCTTGAATATTTCCAGTTGCCTGATGCAAGTTCTGTAAGTTTGCCTTTGTTGTTGAAGTGCAGGAAATTCTGGTATGAATGAATTCCGTTTGTATAAAATTCATCAACTAAAACAAAAATGTCCGGCTTTAAATAAATAATTCTTCTGTTGGCAAATACGCCGCCTTTAAGACTGTGCATATAACCAAGATGTCCGCCTTCTACATAAGCGTAATTTTTAAAGTCCTTGCAGACTCTGTTTACGGCTCTGTCCAGCTTTGAACATTCCCAGCTGTCAATGTAATTGTAGCAGCTTGAACCGTCTACTATTGTTGTATTGTGTGCAGCAGCATCTTTAAATTCAAAGCGGTCAATTTTATCAACGTAAGTGTAGCGTCCGCTGTCCATAAGAATGTCTTCCTGGTTTGCGTACAAATCAATGTGAAGCTGATCTGAATGACCGTGACCTGCGCCAAGTGTTCCGCAGTGAAAATGCATAAACGTATCGTCTTTTGTCCAGCCGCTTCTTAAGTAAAAGTTTCCTGAATCTTTAAGTGCAACTGTCTGTTCAGCCGGATTTTCTGACTTCATATTTTTATACTCTTCAGCAAGTTCAGCTCCAACTTCCCAGGCAGAGTCAAAATCAAGTTCAGGGTAAGCGCTTCCTTTTAAAAGCGGATCGTGGAAAAATGCAGCTCCTATTGTGGTTACGTCACGAACATCAATTTCATCACTGTCGCCGTTACTGATTTCTTCGCCATTTGGTTTCTGCCAGTAAACATTTGCCAGTGCCATTTTGTGAACTCTTTCTGCAAATCCTTCAGGCAAAGGAATATTGTTTCTTTCTGCAAGAATTACAACTGTGTAGAAAAGCTGTGTTACTTCATTATGATACATAGGGCTTTGTTCCCACTGTGTACCGTCATCATAAACCTGCAGCCTGATTTCTGTGTCGAGTCTTTTTATTGCTGTTGAAATATATTCTTTTGTACGCTCTGTTTCCGGAAGCATTACACCTGCCACAAAAAGCCCGTGATTTGCCATAACGCCCCAGTTGCTCATCATATTGTACCAGTTCCAGACGCTCATTATAAACTCAGCGTGTTCTGTCATGCTGGCAACAAATTTGTCCATAACTTCTGCAGTTATAGCCGGACTTCCCTTGAAATACATCATTGCTTTTATCCAGTATTCCATTCTCAGACCAGTTTCCAAAGTGCGCCATGCCTTGTCGTTTTCAGGAATATGTGGAACTGATTCTATCCAGCCTAAAAGTTGATTTACAAACGCATCTGCATATTTTTCATCTTTTGTTACAGCGTATGCCTGACCGAGACAAATCCAGAACCTCATTCGGTTAAATGCGTAAATAAATTCAGGATCATCACCAGGCATAAAAAGCCAGTCAATTTTGTCTTTAAATACAACCGGTTCAGCTGTCTGTTCCATATCCCAGCGCAAGTCAAACTTAAACTCCTGGCGACAAACTTCATCTGCAACACGAAGAATGTGATTAAGTTCTTCCTTACAGTTTGCCTTTACGTATTCAGCAGTTAAATCTCTGTCGTTAAAAAAAAATTTTCTTCCCTGTTCAAAAAAAAGTTTTGGATCCATAATTTGCTCCGATTTTAAAATAAAAGTTCCTGCAAAATTCTTACCAGTATAATTCCCAGTCAGGATTTACAATTCTTGTTAATGCTTCCATGTAAAAATAATCGCCCCAGCTTGTACATTCGTCTACGCCTTCTGGAGTGCAGGTGTTGTATGGCGATTTTTTGCTGTAAGTTCCGTGAAGTAAAAGTCCGTTTGATTTTGTAAAGTCTTTAACTGCATAGCCTTCAACTAATGCCTTTAACAGAATGCGTGCTTTTCTTTCCAATTCTTTGTCACCTGTTTGAGATGCCATGTCTAAAAGTCCGCATGCAACTATACAGTTTGAAGAAGAATCTCTTGGTTCAGTTTCGCCGTCGTGAGTTGCATTTTCGTCGTTAAATATCATGTCCCAATAAGGCACATTGTCTGAAGGAAGTTTTGAAAGGTAAAAGTCAACTGTTCTATGGAAAGATTTTAAATATTCTTCGTTGCGGTCATATCTGTATGCCAGGGAACTTCCGTAAACACCCCATGATTGTCCTCTTGCCCAAACTGAATCATCTGCGTACCCCTGACAAGTTCTTCCGTACAATGGTTCTCCTGTAACGCTGTCCATAAAAAATGTGTGGAATGTTGAACCGTCTGCACGTATGGAGTTTTTCATGCAGGTTTGAGTGTGAAGCCGGGCAATTTCTGCGTATTTTTTGTCGCCTGTTTCTCTTGTTGCCCAGTAAAGAAGCGGTGTGTTAAGAAGACAATCGACTATGTAGCGGTAATTGTCTTTTGCACCAAGTTCGCCCCAAGCCTGAATGAAATTTCCCTTGCTTTGAAACCGTGATATAAGCTGATCTGCAGCCTGAATTGCTGCTTTGCGTCCTGTTTCGCTTTTTACGAGTTTCCATGCTGCCACACAGGTTGGTGAATATAAAAATCCCATATCATGATGATCTACTGAAATTTTATTTTCTATGCGGAAGTTCATGCTTTTTACGTGTTCAAGTGCGGCATTTTTAAATGCTTCGTCTTTTGTGTATTCGTAAGCAAGCCATATTTCTCCCGGCCAGAAACCAGTTGTCCACTGATTATTTTCACAAGCAGGATAAAAATTATTTACGCTGGAATGATTTTGTGATTTTGTTGTAAACTCGCCAAGATTGCGGCGAACCTGTTCAATGCATTTTTCCAAAGCAACTCGTGCTTCTTCATCAGTTAAAACTGGAGATTTTTCGTTAATCATAATACATTCAGTCTAACGCCAAAACCTCAACTTTGCAAGTGTGATATTTAATTTATAAATGTGATATCACTTTTTTTTATGGGCTGATGTGACGGATGCATCCGGGATGGCGTACTCTCTGGCAAGAACAAGGGCGGCGCGGAAAATCTTCACATTTACAGTCAGTTAAGATAAAATTGCATTATGAAAGTTTCAAAAAAAATATTTATACCTTTAATCATTTCAATAGCGGCAATAGCAATAATCGCAGGCGTAATTTTTTCAGTATCAGTTTCTGCAAAAAAAGAAAGCGCGCCTCGTAAGCCTGCAATAGCGTTTTACAACCTTGACGAAAAAGTTACAGCCGTACTGCAAAATCAGATTGAACAAATAATTGCTGACGATGAAACAAAATTTGAATTTGTTGTTTTAGACCCTTCAAAAGAAATTACCGGTGAACAACTGCAGAAATACGACTTGCTTTTTACACTTAACGGAAAAACAGCACAAAACGCTGCACCTTACGGAAAACTTATTTCATCAGAACTTTTTAGCAAACTGCCGAATTCTTTTGCCAAAAACAAAAAAATTCTGCCGTTACTTTTAGACCATCACGAAGTTTCTTTTTACACCACATTAAAAAACAAATTGAACCTTTCAACTCCGGAAAATTTTTCTCAGTTAAAAAATTACCTTTCTTCTTCAAAGGACAAAATCGAATATCCTTCAATATGCGCCGGAAAAAATGACACTGAACTTCTTGGTTTTGTAAGCAACGTTGTACTCAGCCTTTACGGAGCAGATTCTTACGTAAAACTGGCAGATTCAATAAGCAGCCTTTCTGTAATTGAAGACAAATTTTTCCCTGAACAGTTAAAAGAAGCACTTGACGAAATAAAAAGCTGGCAGAACAATTCACTTATTGCAAAAAACTGGTACGAAATTTCCAACGAAGATGTATTTCTTTATTACACGCCTGAACGCATTACAGGAACAATTTTCATGTCATTGTCACTTCACAGAAAAATCAATTCACGGCTGATTCAATATTTTGAAACGACTGATTTTCCTAAAGACAATTTTTCTGTAACACAAAGTTCCGTTTGCCCTGCAGTTTGCGCGCTTATTTTCAACGACACTTATAATCCGGAAAAAATTCTCGCCCAGCTTTTAACAGATGAAATTCAGGAAAAACTTTCCGACTCTACACTTCTTGCACCAGTTTCAAAAACATCATACTCTCACGACACACAGACAAACGACATACGTTTCTGGGCAGCCTCAAGTTCTAAAGGACCGCTTCCAGATTTAGGCACATTGTCTTTTTCAGACCCGAAAAAAATTCAGGAATTCGCAAAAGCAATCCGCATTTACTTAAGCATGTAAAAAAAAGGTTGCCCGAAAACTTAACTTCCCGGACAACCATTTGTGTTTTCTAGAACTACTCTTTCTTCAAATATGCAGTTTCAAAAGCAGTACTTGTCTTGTAAGCAATAACTGAATCTACAGTTGCAGGAGTTGCAGTTTTAGGCTGAGTTGTATCAAACTGATTTTGAAGAACAGCTCCAGTTCCGCTCCAGTTGTTGCTTGATTCAAGTGAAAGCTTGTTTTCTTTCAATGCATAATGACCTGTTCCCAAAGAAGGAATTATCATAAAGTTCCATTTGCCGTTTTCATCAGCAGAAGAACGCTGGGCATACTTTATTGCATTTACAGAGTTTGCCTTGTTGATGTAAGTCATTGTCGGAATGTAAGAAGAACCGTTGTAAATAACAGAAATTGCACCGTAAGCAAGTGAACCTGTATCGTCAATTTCTTCTTCATCAGAGAAAGCTATACTTGAAATAGCACTGCCTGACAAAGTAACTGTTCCCTTAACATAACACATAACTCCGTCTTCATTGTTGTACATAATGTGAAGATTATTTGCTCCGTCAACTTTAAGACTTACTTCACCGCTGCATCCTATAGAAGTTTCCACACGAGTCCAGTTTGATGAAAGTTTAGGTTCAACACTATTTGCATAAGCCACACGCAAAGTAGCAGAAGCATCATCAAAATATGCAATTACAGGATATCCTGATGCAGTAACGTCAATTGCTGCAGAAGAACCAGAGTTACCTTTATGCACGCCAGTTGAATTTAATGTGTCAAAAGCATTAGCTGCAACACCAACTACATTAAGAGGACCTTTATAAACGTTTGCAGAATCATAAGTAAAAGGAACTGCGGTTTCCCAGCCTATAGTTTTGTTGCTATAAGAAGTTACCTGCCTTAATGCAAGTTGATAATTTCCACCTTCTGTATGCAAAAGTGTAATTGTATCTCCTGCTGCCGGTGCTTCTTTCCATAAAGTTCCTTCAGTTACAAGCTGAGTAGATGAGTCATTATTGCTTATATATGGCGATTTAGTAAATACCGTTGGGTTACTTGATGCAGTTCTTGCAAGGAATATATCTGTATCAAATTCAGTGTAGTTAGAAGTTCCGTTTATTGAGTGATCTCCATTACCCGAAATAATCCTATTATATGTGTTGCCGGATGTTCCATTTTTTGTCCAGTTATGAGTTCTGTCTTGTCCAGTGTAACCGCCGTCAATTACAACCCATCCTGCTACAGCAATTCCGTTATTTTTATAATTGTCTATAATATTGCTTTCTCCAACATTTACTACAGAATAGCGCAAACTTAAAGAAGAAGAATCATACCAGATGTTATGAAGATAATTTCCGCTGCGAGCAGTTCCAGGATTACTGAAAGAACCCATTCTTCGTATCATATCGTAATTACACAAGTTATAGAAACCTGATGTGTTATATTTATCAAGATACATAGTAGGGTTTCCATCAACTACATCTGTTGTACCGGTATATGTCGTTTTGCTGTTAATATCAGACTGTTTAATCTGAGTTACAAAAGCACCGCCAATAACCATGCTGCTTGAAAAACCTGTAGAAGAGAATGAACCGGATTTTCCTTGATGCTCACCAAAGTAAAGAACGGAAGCTCCAGCGCTGCCTGTTTTATCAATTGAAACAGAAGTATATTCTGCCGGCTGATCATAACAATGGTAAATAGGAGTAGAAACTTGATTTAAACCGTAGCTAAACTGAATAATGCCGTTTGAAGGATTTCCCCATGAAGCGTACAGTTGTCCGTTATTGTCAGCAGTCATTACAGGATGTTTAAATTCAGTTTCTTCGCTTGTATCTTTAAAGCAGTTTCCTAAATTCCATACGCTAAAGTAACGGTCATCATTTGCAGTGTACTCCATACTTACACCGCTCATCTTTAACTTTTCTACGTTATATTCAGCATTGTTGTTGTTTGCGTTGTTGAGAGACTCAATTCCGTTAACAGTTACGCTGAAGTTTCCAGAGTAAGTTGGTGCTGTTAAAGTAAAGTAATCATTGTTTGCGTAAGAACCAGAGCCTGCTGCTACAGAAGAGTAACTTGCGCCGACGCTTTCATTTGTTCCAGTCGCATGAGTTGTTCCTGCAGAATTTTTTACTACCCAAGAACCGCCTGAACTTCCTGTGCCAAGGTTGTAGCCGTAAACAGTAAGAGTTTCCCCTTCTGCAACAGGATAATTTCCTAAATTAGAACGATTCATTGTTCCTAAAGAAACAGCGCTTGTTCTTTCAATTGAAGTAACGTAAGGAACTATATCAGCCTGATAACTTGCATTGTCGCTTTTGTTAGAAGTTGATGTAATTGTATAAGTGTACAATCCGTTGCTTACAGAATTAGAACTTATAGCCGGTTTACCAATGTCTTCTGCAATAACGTAAACTTTAACATCATTTGCTGCAACTGTATTGCAAAGTGCAGTGTTCAGTTTAAGTTCAAAATCAACTGAGTGACCGTCTGCAAAGCTTTCGTTTGTAATGGAAACTAACCAGCCGTTGTCTTCCAAAGTGCCGTAAGTTGTCCATGTTGATGATGCTGAATCAAAAGATGCAAGCTTGTAGAAAGAAACACTTGTGCCGCTTATAGTCACAGTTTTATCTGCAGAAACTTTAAATGCACTGAGTTTCGTACTGTATGAAGGAATGGCAAAATACAATCCGCTTAAAATTGAATTGTCTTTAGCAGTTCCGCTGTAAGAAACAACACCGCTTACTTTTGTGTCGCCGTCGTATTGTCCGCTGGTTGCAGATGAATTGTAGCTTGAAGTTCCTTTCCAGTCAGCAGAAATTTCTACGTGACCTTTTCCTTCTACGGCAGAAGGTTCAGAAATGGAAACTTCAGGAACAGTTGTATCGCTTATGTTAATGCCGGCTGCAAGTTGAATTACAGCTTTCTGGCTTGTAGCAAATACTTCTGTTGCTTCCGTTTTGTCCCACAAATTGATTGTAAACCATGCAGGAGAATTTACGCTTGTATCAGAAATGTTTAGGCGCAAAATGTCACCTGTTGAAAGTTCAATTCCATTTGAAAGGGCAAGAGTATTTTCACCCTGATAATTTTCAGTTGCAACGAGAGGAGTTGTAACATTATTCATTGCGGCAGTTTCACTTGCTGACTTAGAAGAGCCATAAGCGTACTGGTAGTAAATTTCGTTGTTACCGCCAAGAATTTCCGGAACAATCTGTGTGTAGCCGTTTAAAGTAACGTAGCCTTTAGCATCATTGTCTTCATCAGTTATAACGAGAGAAGAAACAGCTTTGTTGTAAGTTGAATACATTCCGCTGTAAGCTGTGTGCCATTCTGAATAAGTAACTTTTCCCTGAGCATTTGTGACTTCATCAATTTTGCCGTTTCCGTTTGAGTCAGTTCCTATTTTAACACCGGCTAAGCGAGGAGCATTATTGCAGATGTTTCCGGTTGTACTTTGTGTTGCATAGTTGCCTGCCTGATCGAATGCCGTGTATGTTAAAGTTACAGGTCCGTCCGGAATATTTTTAGAACAAATGTTTGCTTCCCAAGTCCATGTTGTACCGCTTTTTGAAACAGATTCAATCATTCTGTCGCCGTCATCGTTGCTTGGACTTTCGTAGTAACCGTAGCCGTAACCGCTTGAAGTCTGCAATTCGCCTTTTGAACCTTCTGCAACTGTATTGTTTACAACAAGAGCAAGTGCAAAGTATGCCGTTCCGCTTACACTGTCTGAATCAGCAAGAAGAGAACCGCTTATTCTAACGCTTGTGCCTTCTACAGAAGTGATGAAATAATTTGTGCCGTTTATCTTGCAAAGTCCGCCTGGATGAATGTGCGGGTTTTCGGAAGAAAGCGTAATGTTTCCAAGAGAATCGTAAGTTACGCTCTGGCTTATCCAGTACATTCCTTCTGATTGAGTTGTAGCAGTATAATTTGCATCAGTTGTAGGAGAAACAACTATTGCGCTGGCTGACCTGTCAAGCATTGGGTCGTAAACTACAGTTTTTCCGCCTGTAAATTCACGCTTGAAAGAGAAAGTTAAGTAATCAAATCCAGACTGATTCTGACTTGCCTGAGTCTTTTCCGTAACTTGTGAACCAAAAGTGTACCAGTTGTTTGTCTGCTTAATTTCCGAAGAAATATTGTAATAATCGCCTGAAGTTATGTGTTCAGGATTTACGTTATCGTAGTTAATTGAATATGTGTCCTTAAAGTGATGAGCCGTACTTGCACCGTCAGCTGCATCTATTTCAAGAGTAACGTTTCCAACTTCACCAGAGCCGCCTGTTCCAAGCTTAAACTTAAACTTTGCAGTTTTATCAGAAACAGTAACTTTAAGTTTGGCAGCGTCAGTTCCTGTAATCGTAACAGTTGAACCGGAAATTGATGCTGCAGCGTTTCCAATAGTTAAGCTTGAAATTAAATCTTTGTCAGTTAAAGTTCCTGTTAAGTACCATTCGCCTTTAACCCACATATCTTCTGTATATTCACGGCTTGCTGTTATTGAAGCGCCAACTTCATCAGAGTCAGACTGAACAAGATAAAGTCCGCTTAATGCAGGATTATCAGCATCAAATTTATTTATCTGTGCAGCCATTCTGCTAAGTTTGTTTGAATTGTCTCTTGCGTAAACTGCAAATGCAACATTGTTTGTGCCGCTGCTAGGATTATACTCGCCGTTTCCGTTTATTTTTAAGTTCCAGCTTGAACCGGAGAATATTGCCTTAATACCGTAATTTCCAAAGTTAGACGAAGGTGCTGAAGTAAGTTTTACGCTTGAGTCAGTGTAATTTGTAAAGTCGTAAACTTCGTAGCCGTTGTCAATCCAGCTTTGAATGTCAGCCTGTGTTGGTGTTAATGAACTTACTACAGTTGCACTTGAAATAGTTCCGTCTGTGTAACTTACAATTGAGTTGAAATCAGAAGTGTGATCTTTTTCAGATACAAGCTGAACCCATACAGTTTTTACGCTGCCGTTTGGATCAGAAGCTGAACCTCGTAAAGTTACGTTTCCGCTTAAAGTAGTTCCGCTTGTTTCAGGATAATCAATTGTAACAGAAGGTCTGTCTCCCTGAGGATCAACTAAAATCGGGAAGCAAGACAGTTTTTCATTTCCTGCGCCATCAACAGCCTTTATGTGAAGGAAGATTTTTACAACTGTAGTAAAGCCGTTTACAATTGTATCAGTTCCGTCGTTTGCAGCGTAAGTAATGCCCCAGTCAATTAAATGCTGATTTAATGTTTCAATGTGTTTGCCGCCAGTTTTGTTGTCTATATCGCCATCAAAATACAAATACCATGAAGTTGCAGAATCAAATTCTGTCCATTCAGGCGTAACGTTTATAGTTGCATTAGAAACTCCTGCCTTGTAAGTTCCTGCGTTTCCGTCTTCATCAACCCAAGAAGTAACTTTAGTTCCAACAGCCGAGCTTGAAGGAGAAAGTGCGTAGTAAGTTGTAGAACTTTCAGTTATGTTTCCGTAAGCTGTAACGTCTCCGCTGGAAATTTGTGTAGAAGAAGGATTGTTTAAAGTTACAGTTGGTGCTGCAAAATCATAAGCAATAGTTGCAGTCTGGCTTGAAGAATTTCCTGCATTGTCTTTTACAGTGATTTTAATGTTTACAGAGCCGGAATTTCCGCTTAATGTTTCTTTGCTGTTAGAGCCTGTTTCTGGAAGAGTGAACTTTGTAATGTAATTAGTTTCGCCGTTTTCCGTTACAGTTGTTACAACAGGATTTTCTACAATGACTTTTTTGGCAGTGCCGTTTTCTGTGTAGGCAAATTCTGCAGAACCGCTTATTGTAGAGCCGTTAATTCCGTTTGCATCTGATGCAGAGAATTTCAGTTCAAAGCTTAAGTTGTTTCCGCCCACATTTACAGTTGAGTAAGAAGTTGTCCAGTTGCTGCTTGCGGCAAGTTTTGCACCTTTAAGAATAACTTCCGGCAAAATAGTATCAACCTGAACGTAAACAACTGAATCTTTTTTAGAAGTGCTTCCGTAAATGTTTGAACCGTCAACAAGATAAACTGAAGAAATATCGCTTGTATTTTTTGAAACAAACTGTGTGCTTTCAGAATCAGTTACTCTAAAATAAATTGTCTGCTTACCGTTAGCCAAAGTTTCTTTTTTATCGTCAGTGTTAATGTCACTTTCAGCATAACCGTTTGATGTAGTAAAGAAATTCTGCAGTTCGTAAGACCAAGAGCCGTTTGTTAAAGTTACAACGTCCCAGTGAGTTCCGTCTAAACTGATTTCAAATTTGCTTATTCCGTCATCATCAGAAGCAGTTCCGATTATTACAGTCTGATTTTTAAGCCATACGTAATTTTCACCAGACATACTGTCTCCAAGACTGATGTTTGAAAGTGAAACCTTCGGGCGATCGCTGTTCTGGTCTACGTTAACTGTTAAATATTCAGAACTTTCGTTTCCTGCAGTATCGTTTGCGGTAACTTTAAAGTAAACAGTTTTAGGCGTTGTGTCAGTTTCAGGGAATAAATTATAAGTGTTTATTTCGCCTGTTTTCCAGCTGTACAATCCATCAAGAGCAACTTCAAGTGGATGCCATGTTTTGCTTGAACCAGTTGAAGTTGAATAAGCAACAGAACTTAAGCTTGAAAGCATTTTGTCGTCAGAAGCAGTTCCTGACAAAACAATTGTTTTGTTTACATCTGAATTGTCGCTAAGAGAATACTTTACTTCTGGAGAAGTTGAGTCAACTGTGAAAGTAAACGACTGGTCTTCGTTGTTGTTTCCGGCCATATCTGTTGAAGTAATTCTTAAAGCACCGCCTGATGCAAATGCAGTTTTCGAAATAACAGCTTTCCATATAGTTACATTTTTTCTGTTTGAATCTGACAATGCTTCAAAAACAGGTGCGCTTGATCCATCAGTAGGAGAAATCCATTCTGCAAATTTTTCTGCTGAACTTAAGCAAGTTGAATCGTCTATTTGAGTTGAAGAAGTTGTATATGTTAAAGAAGAAGGCGTAATTTCCTTGCCGTCCAATTTAAATGTCAGGCTTCTAATTCCGCTGGCAGAATCTGAAACTGAACCGTAAACAGTTATATCTTTCTTTCCGCTGGTTAAAACGTTGCCTACTGCATTAGAATAACCTTTGTCATCATAAGTGTAATATGCACAGGAGAATTCCGGTGCAGTCTGATCTACGTGAATTGTGAAAGACTTTTTTTCGCTTAAATTTCCTGCTTTGTCTTTTGCCTGGAAATAAAGAGTATTGCTTGAAGTGCTAGTGTCTTCTGCAAATTCTGTAGGTGTTATGCTAAACGCAATTTCTTCGCCTTTTGAAGTTGAAGCAAAAGATACTTCTCCGTCATGTCCGCCAGAAGCCGTTAAATCAGAAGGAACTGTACTTCTTCCAGGATAGCCAATCCAATAGTAAAGCGTATCAAGTCCGGAAGTTACTTCTTTAAACGAACCTTCGATTTTTAAAGTTGTATCTTTGTAATATGCACTTTCACTGTAATCGCTGCTCTTAATTTTAAGTCCTTTATCTGCATTAAATTCCGGCTTAGTTCCGTCAATTGTAATTTCAAAAGAAACGCCGTCGCTTACGTTAGTCTTACGGTCTGCAATGTCAGAAGCAAGTGCAGTTACTTTATATTTTCCGTCGTAAGAACCGTTGCGTTTAAAAGTTAAAGTGCTTACTTGAGTAGAAAGGTTTGTATCATTATCAACAAAAACAGCTTCCTGCTCTAAAGTGTAGCCGTTTGTTCCAGAAGAAATTTCAGCGCCGTCTTTTTCACAGACAATTTCAGTGCCGGAAATTCCGTTTGAATCAGTTGAAGTAATTACAAGAGACAACTCGCTTGCATTGTATGAATAATAACTTTCTATTGAAGAAGGTGACGTTACTTTTACAGCAGGCATTGCAAAGTCGTAAGTTATATTTGTAAAAGTGTAAACTTCAGTTTCGTTGCCAACCTGATCTGTTGCGTAAAAACTGATTTTTTCGCCTGTTCCTTCAAATGATGAAATGTCCAGTTCTTTTCCCCAGTTTGTAAGTGACTGAACGCCTTCTGGTGCTTCGCTTGTATCAAGGGTTTTCCAAGTTCCAGTGCCTTTTTCAGTTGAATCTAATGAATATAAAATTTGACTTGTGCCGGAACCGCTTAAGTCGCTCCACTTTCCGTTGATTGTATAAATGTAAGTTCCTGCAGAAGTTTCGTTTACAGTTTTAGTTTTTTCAGTAATTGTCAAACTGCTGCCGTTGCTGTAGTTGGCAAGTTCTTCATTTGTAAACTTAAGTTCAGGTGCCTTGTTGTCAGCATAAATGAAGTAATAACCGTAACCATTTAAATCAGCACCGTCTACATTTTTAGTAGCAACTACCCTGACTGCAATAGTATAATTGTCTGCAGGATTTGCTACCATATACGATTTAAGGTCAACTGGAATTTCCAAAGTATAGTTTGTATGACCGCTGAATTTTCTTTCATCTGAAAGGCTTTCGTCAAGAACATTTTCTCCATCAGTTAATTTTGGCCGTACTTTATATTCTTCCTTTTCAACTTCAGAAGTAGCAAGTTCACCCTTCTTTGAATAGATTTTGTCTTTTATGTAAACGTAAGCTTCAACAGAAAGTTCTGCATCTTCGGAATCTTCAAGTAAAACTTTTACAATGCCATTTTCATAATCAACTGCCTTAACGTAATCCATATCTGTGTATTCAGAAGACAGTGAAACTTCCGTTGTATTTGTTGAGGACTGAATGTAAAATCCGTACTTGTATGAGTTCCCTGAACTGTCACTTTTTGGAATAAGTTCATTTTGATCTTCATCATGACCGCTTACTTCTACAATGTAATATGCCCCGGAAGAAAGTTCACTGCCAAAGTCGCCTAAGTTAATTGAGAATACTTCGCTTCCGTCTGTGTAGCCTGATTTTTCTGAAACTGCCTGACCTGCATTATCTTTTATGTGGTAGCCGTCAACATCTATTACAGTTCCAGTTTTAATTGCTTCACCTGTTTCATTAACTTGGGTAATTCTTGCTGTAAGGGAACTGATTTCAATTTCCCTGCTGTCAAGACCCATTGAAAGCTTGATATTTAAAGTACCTTCTTTAGTGTTTTCCTTAAACTTTCCGTCGTCAACTTTAAAGCTTGAAATTTCGTAAGTCGGATTTGCCTTTGAGTTAATGGAAAAACTAAGCTTTGTAGTTTCATCTGCAAGATAATTGTAAACGCTTAAATTTTCGTCGTAACATTCATCTTCCGTGTCGTAAATAGTTCCTTTAAGAATTGATTTTATCTGCTTTACCTGAGCATCGTTGTATATTCCTGTTTCTGATGAATATGAACCGTTAAGTATGCTCTTTAAAACCGTAGATTCAGGAGATTCAGTTGTTCCTGTTGCTTTTTTAATTACTTCGCTTAATTCTGACTTTACATAAGATTTATTGCTTACATTTCCAGCTTTGTCTGTTACAGAAATTACGGCTGTATATTTCTTTGTTATATCAAATGATTCGTTATCTTCTGTGCCGTAAAGTTTTACGTAATTTTCATAAATAAGTAATGTGTCGCCTGTTAAAGACTCTGCTTCACTTTTTGGATAAAACTGTGCAACTTTAACGTTTACTTCACTTGGATCTTCTACAGAAAAATCTGATTTGGCAAGTTCGATTAATTCGCCTGCTTCGTCGTAAACATCAATGTGCATATTCTTTATGCTGTGGTCGTCTGAAATAATTCCTACAATGCTTACGTAACGACCGTAACTTGCGCAATCAAGATTTGGTCTGGACAAAACTACTACAGGAGCAGTTCCGTCTACTTCAAATGAACGGCTGGAAGTTCCAGAAGAATGTCCGCTGCTGTCGTAAGCTGTTGCGTCTACAGAATATTTTCCGTCTGGAAGAACAACTGCATTTTCAGGAACATCCACAGAATTGGTTGAATAAAGTGTATAATTCCAAGATTTATTTTCGTCAATATTGGCAAGCTTTTTTTCAGCTGTCATAAGTTTGTCTGAATCAGTGTCTGTAACAGAAAGCTCTATTTTTACAACACCTTTATCGTCAGCCCAGCTTCCGTTTACTTCAATGTTCTGTTTGTAAACTTCCGATGAACTTGGAGATGTAATCTTTATAACAGGCGCCTGCGTATCAACTGAAGAACCTAATCCTAATTCACAGGAAAATATAGCTGTAATGAACACAACTATTGCCGTCAAAAAAGATGCTTTTCTTGAGAAATGTTTTTCCATAAATAAATCCTTTGTTTGCTTTTGGAAAAAAAATACCACTACGAACAGTAAACTATTTTTTCAAATTTTTCTATTCGTAGTGGCAGCATTTTTTAGAATACGCTTGTTCTTATACCAAATGAAACTGTAAATACCTGCTTCTTTGCGTCGTCACTTGCAATGTCTGATGGAATAAACCATAACTGCGGTTCTGCATACAATGACCATGTTTTAAACACAGAAGCGTTTGAAAGGGTAATTCGCGGGAACTCAACCTGAATTAAAGCTGCTGAAAGAATTTGAGCTACACTTTCTCCTGTTACAATAGAAGCACCTGAATCTGTGAAGTAAGAGAAGTTTGCTCCTACAGAAACACTTGCACTTAACCAGTCCCAGTCACGTCCAAAGAAATATCTGAATGGAAGATAAGCTATCTGAGCAATGATTTTTGCTCCAAATACATTTCCTCCAAAGCGTAAGTCTGTGTGTTCTTTTCCAAACATATCAGAAATAAGGTCGCGCTGTTCCTGTGTAAACTGACCGAAGTTCACCTGAATCTTAACAGCATTATCGAAAGCCGTAAGACCAACACCAACGTTGTACAAAGTTGCACCCCAGACACTTACGTCAAAATACAATCCCTGAATAAATCCAGGCACTTCATAAGAAGATTTGTCGCCGTTTCTTAATTCCAGCTTAACTGATTTAAGCTTAACGTCATCACCAGAAAGTCCGGAGAATTCCAACTGCTGATTGTAATGTCCGCCTTCTCCAGGAGAAATAAGTTTTACAGAAGGAGCTGTCCTGTCTACCTGAACAATTGTTCTGGTAATTGCATTTTCGCCGTTGTACATTTCAGCTTTAATAAGCATAAAATGGTAGCCTGCAGGAATATCAAGATTTTCTACACGATACGACCATTCACCTTTGTCTTTTTTAGAAACAGGCGTATATGTTTTACCATTGTTAAAGCTTATGTAAACACGCTTGATTTTTTTGCCTTCAAGAGCAACTCTTTCTTCGCTTGAAAGTTTTTTGTCTTTAAGAGCAGCTTTTTCTTCTTCAGTTAAAATGTAACCTGCATTTCCTTTAAGAAGAGGTCTGTTTCTTGCAAAATCACCATAAGTAAAGTCGTCAAGAGTTACCCAAGGGCCGTAAGGATTGTAAACAAAAGTCTGTTCGTTACTAAAGATTTCTTTCTTGGCTTTAGTTATTACTTTTGTTCTGTATTTATGAGTTCCTTCTTTTACTTCAATTGGTTCGCCGCCTTCTGTTAAAGGTTCAAGCTGACCTTTTATTTTGAAGCTGAAATATCCGTTTGCAAGAAGAGCTGCACTTGAATTGTTTCCAATGTCGCCGCCTTCTTCTGTACGGGCAATTTCCTTAACTTTCTTTCCGTCAAGATAAAGCTCTACTTTTTCAACAGGATCTTCCGGTTCACTTGAAGCTAAGCCGTAAATGTTAAACTCACCCTGAAGATGTTCGCCGTTAAGAGGATAAAGCATTTCCGCTTTAGTAAGGACTTTACTTTTATCAAGCTGAATGTTGCGGCTTACACGAGTAATGTTTCCTGCTGCGTCTGTTCCTGTAAGTTCAATGTTGTAGAAGCCGTTTTCAAGTTCGCTTATATCAAGTACCTGAGAAATAATTTCATCAGGTTCAAGCTGACGTTTAGCAAGACGGCTTGGTATAGTTTTATTTTCCAGAGAGCGTATTGTTATAGACAAACTTGTAAGGCCAATGTTGTCTGTAGTCTGACCTGAGAAGAATACGTTTTTAGTAGTTTTTGAATCATCAAGAGGAAGCTCAAGATTAAGTTCCGGCGCTGTATTGTCAAGTGTAATCAAAGAAGAGTACAAACCTGTAATGCCGTAACCGTCCCAGATTTTAATAAATACAACGTGTGTTCCGTCTTGAATTACTCTGGTGTCAAAAGTGTAGCTCCAGTTTGTTGTACCGATTGCGTCGTTGTAAGATGCGCCGTTATCTACAGAAACCTGAACTTTGCTTATTCCGTTTTTATCGCTTGCCCAACCTCTAAGGGTAACTGTTTCTTTTACAGTTTTACCAATTTCCGGCTCTGTCATTCCGCCTTTTGGTTCTTCAAGAGAAATACGGAATTTTCTTGTAACTTCATTTCCAACAGTTCCGTTTACGTCAACTGCATAAACTGAAATTGTATGTTCGTTATCTGTCATTGCAGAAAGAGGCACTGAAATTTCGTAGTTAAATGCATATTTCGAGTCATCTACAACACGATACTTTTCATTGTCGATTTTATAGTAAACTTTACAAGGTCCGTCATCATCATAAAGGAAGCCTGAAATTTTGAAGTCAGTTGTAATAACTTGATTTTCTTCAGGAAGATGGATTTCTGAAATAGGCTTGTCACTCTTTTCGTCAACTGTAAATTCCCAATTATTAAGTGTTGTAACATTGCCTGCTTCATCTGTAAAGCGATAAACCATTTTCTGTTCAAGAGGAATTTTTCCCTTTACGCCAACGTGCATATTCGGCAGAGAAGAATTCATTGAAACAAGATAAGGATCTGCGTCTTCTGCAAAAGGTTCTGCTTTTATTGACCAAGGGAAATCTTTTCTGTAAGTTCCGTCTGAAGAACGGTAAGACATTGTCTTTAACACGCCGTTATCTTTTACACGGAACACGATTGTATTTTCACCGTTAAGTATTGCTTCTGCGTCTGGAAGAATAACTTCTACTTCTGGAGGAGTTGTGTCTTTAAAATACGCTGTGCTGTAAACGTTTACTTTTCCAGTTGTGTCTTTTGCCCTGATTGAAACAGGAACATATCCGTCTTCCTGGCCTGTAAGGTCAACTGTAAAGCTGAACCAGCCTGCTTTTGAAGGCGTAACTGAAGTCCATTTAAACTCACCGTCGTCTGTAACAATTCCGTCTTTTTCAACTACAGCCGGAGTTTTGTCGCCAACTGAATATTCAAGTGATTCAATTCCTGAACCGTCTGTAACCTGACCGCTTACTGTAAACTTTTCCTTTACAAATCCTAATGATGCAGGAGAATCAATTTTTATTGTTGGTTTTGAAGTATCAACTACAACGTCAATTGCCGGAGAATTATAGTAGCCGCCTGCTTCATCGTAAACACGAATAGAAACGCCTCTGTAAATTCCGTCTGCACTTGCCTTAAGCCTGACAATGCTGCCTTCAACTTCTGTGCTTAAACCTGCAACGCCGCCCCGAACTTCTGCCTTTATGTTTCCAGGAATATTTGCAAAAGCACTTAATGCCGCACCGTCGTTTAAAATGTATCTTCCGTTTTTATATTCTGCGTTATCAATTGCTGCCCAGTAAATTTTTCCGCTGCTGTCTGTAATGTTGTGTGTTCTTAAGATAGAAACTGTTCCTGTAATTTCACCATATCCGCCTTTTGCGCCGAAAACGCACACTTTTATGTTTGTAAGACGAGCCGGTAAATTTGCAAGAGGAATGTCTGCTTCGTAAAGTTCACCTTCCTTGATTACGCGAGGAACAACCTGACCTTTAGAAAGAACGTCTCCGCCGTCTGCCCTGTTTTTGTCACCGCTGATTATGTAGTCAATTCTGGAAATTCCTGCATTTGCCTTAATCTGAACAGTTGCAACGTGACCTGCTTCTTTTAAAGTTCCACGTTCAAGTACAAAAGGAAGTCCGCTCTTATATTTTACATTGTCAACTTTTACAAATTGACCTGAAATTTCAACCGGCACGCTGATGTCGATTGTTTTTGAATCAGTAAGTTTTTTTACAGAATCAACTGTGGAAACGCTGAATGAAAGCTTGTTCTGTTCAGCTGTAATTTCATTTCTTCTTACGTAAGAAAATTCCTTGTCTAATGTTCCCTGGTAAACGCCGATTCCGTAATAATCTTCGCCTTCAATAATAAATGCTTTAGGTGATGCCAATGATAAGTTTTTGCCGTTTTTGTCTTTTTTAGGTGCACCGTTTTCGTCAACAAGAACTGGAGCGTAAGGTATGTTCTTTACGAAAATTGCCTGTGCTGAAGTTTTTCCGTTTGAACTTGTTGCCTTTAATTCGATTACAGAAAATCCCTTGCCGTTTTCGCCGAACAAATCTTCTGAGCCTTTTTCAAAGCTGAATCTTCCACGTCTGTCCAGAGACATTCCGTCTTTTTTCCAGTCGCTTTTGTTTACGTCTGTAATTGAATAAATAACGCCGTCGTCGTTTATATCAGTGTAAACGGTGAAAAGTCTGTATGTTAAAGATAAATCTCCGTCGCCTGAAACTGTTCCGCTTACTTTTAATTTGTCTGATTTATTTACGAATTTAAATACGCTGTTGTAAGTATCTTCTGAATCAAGTTTGATTACAGGTGGTTTTTCATCAATATAGAAATACAAATTCTGCGAGCTGTAAACTGTTCCTGCATCAGTTGTAACTTTTACCTGGAAATTTGAAGTTGCTGCACTTGAGCTTACTGAAATAAGGTTGTCTTCAAATGTTGCACTTACGCCTCTGATTGCAGGGCTTATGGAAACAGACTGAATTTTTCCGCCTACAAAGTATCCTGTCAAAGGCATATCTGGATTTGCAAATACGCCGCCGTCATTGCCAACTGTGCTGTCTTCGAATACAACGCCTGCGAAATCAGCTGTAGTTTTTGTTAAATCAAGTATGTTAAGAAGATAAGTTTTTGCGGAAGTTCTTTCGTAAACGTCAGTTGCGCTTACTGTAAGCTTTGAAATTCCCCAAGGCAAATCGTCTCCTTTAAGTGGAACTTTTACGCTTATAGAATTTGTTCCTGCAGTTACTACCGGCACTTCTTCTTTTTTGCTTCCTGATGCGCCCCAGTTTATTTCGTATGAAACTGATTTAAGTCCGCTGCTTGAAAATGCCGTAACTTCAAATGTGCCGTCTGCTTCCGGATTTATTACCATTCCGTCTTTAAATGCTTCTCCTTTATAAAGAGGATTTTTAAACGAAGGTGCAATTCCTTTAGACTTAAATGTTGATGTTACTTTATTTCCCTTAACACCATATCGGTCTGTGCCGTAAACTGTAATTGTATGATTTCCGTATTCAAGTGAGCCTTCTATTGGAGCATAGAAAACACCTGTACAGTCAAGAGTTTTTTCTTCGCTATCATCAAGTTTATAAGTAACGCTTACAACGCCGTCATCATCTGTTGCAACGCCTCTAAGGAATAAAGTTCCGTCTTCTCCTTCTACAGAAACACCGTTTGCAGGATATTTTATAGAAACAACCGGTTTGTCTGCTTCGTGATTAAGTGGAATTTCACGTGTTACAACTACATTATTTCCGATTGTATCTGTTGCAATTACTGTAAATACTTCTGACTTTTTGTCTTTTGGAGCTGTAACTTCTTTTACCCAGTAAGGATTTCCAGGAATAAGTTCAAAGTTTCCTTCTTCTGAGCCCCATTTCCATTTAAGTGATTCTATTCCAATTATGTCTTTTGCATAACCGGCTACTGTAAATGTTCCGTTTGCTGCTTCTTTTTCTTTTGGAGTGATGATTTTTACGTCAGGCTTTGTGTTGTCTATAAGGAAAAGGAAAGCAAATCTTCCTATAGAGCCTGCGTTGTCTGTTGCCTTAAAATAACAGTTCATTGCTCCGTCTTTGAATTTTGTTGTATCAATTGAAAAGCTGAAGTTGTATCGGCTTAAAAGTCCGTCTGGATCTCTTTCTTTAAATTTTTCTTCTTTAAGTGAAACTTGTGTAAAATGAGTTCCGTCAAGGCTGTATTCAAGTGATTTTATTCCGTTTCCGTCTGTAACAAATCCTTCAATTTTAACTTTTCCGCTTACGAGTGCGCCCATATTTTCAGGTGATGTAACTGTTGTAACTGGTACACGTCTGTCCAGCTGCCATGTTACTTTTGCACGGTGACCTGTTTTAGGTACAACTTTTTCTTTGTCTACTTTTCCGTCTTCACCAATGTATGCATCCGGGTTTCCATCATCAATTCCGTAAACTTCTATTGTGTGCGGTCCTTCAAGAAGCTGTGTTGTATCAAGATAGTAAGACCAGAATTCTGTTCCCTGTGCCTTTACAGGATTTTCTTCGTCGCCATCAAGGACAAGCCATACTTCCTGCACTTTATCATCATCTATACAAGTTCCCACAATGTTAAGGTTGCCTGGCACACGCATTTGTTCTACAGGGTTTGTTATGCCTGTAACCGGCAAGTCGCTTTCTGCATCAATGTAAATGTTAAACGGACCTGTAACGCTTTCGTTTCCAGCCTGATCTTCTGCTGTAACAATTATGTTGTATTTTCCGTTTTTCTTATCGTTTACGTCAAATTTTTCCTGCCAGCTGTTTATTTCGTCTTCGGCAGTCAGAGTTTTTGAATCAATACGTTTCTTTGCGAAAACCATAGAAACTGTAATACAAAAAATAATCATTGTAAAAACACACTTTTTAAACATATTCTTCCACTCCTGAACTATGCTTAATTTTAATGAAAAATCTTCACTTCATTATCGGCACTTTTGAGTTAGTTTTTTAATATTTTAGATTTGATAAAAATCAAAGCATATTTTCTGCATTGTAATGATAGCATACTTTGGAAAATTGTAGAATGTCAAATATCTCTAATTTGAACTTATTTCAACTAAGCTGCACGGAAGGTGTGCCTGTTTGTTGCGACCCTCTCGCAAAGTACACACTTTATGGCAAGAACAGGGCGGCGGCGCTGCAAAAGTAAGGCTGAACGTCGCAAAGCCCCTCTTGCAAAGCGTGTACTTATCTGCTGATTTGGCTTAGAATAAGGCTATGAGCGAAATAGAAAAACTTCAGGAATTAATTCAAAGTTCCAGCAATATTGTCTTTTTTGGAGGAGCCGGTGTTTCTACAGAAAGTGGAATTCCGGATTTTAGAAGCGTTGACGGACTTTATCATCAGAAGTGGGATTATCCGCCGGAAGAAATATTAAGCAATTCATTTTTCTTCAATAATACAAAAGAATTTTACCGCTTTTACAGAGAAAAACTTCTTGTTCAGGGAATAAAGCCCAACGCTGCACATTTTAAACTTGCTGAACTGGAACAGAAAGGCAAACTTAAAGCCGTTATCACCCAGAACATTGACGGTTTACATCAGGCTGCAGGAAGCAAGAATGTGTTTGAACTCCACGGAAGTACGCTGCGAAATTACTGTACAAAATGCGGAAAATTTTTCAGTGCACAGGACATCATCAGCATCCGCAACGAAGAAGGCATTCCACTTTGTACAGAATGTAACTCTCTTATAAAACCGGACGTTGTTCTTTACGGCGAGGCATTGGACGACGATTGTGTAAACGGAGCAGTTCTTGCTATAGAAAATGCAGACCTTCTCATAATAGGCGGAACTTCTTTAACAGTTTATCCGGCAGCAGGTTTAATCCGATATTTCAGGGGAAACAGCATAGTTTTAATCAACAAAGACGCAACTCAAAGTGATTCCATTGCAGACTTAGTCATTCACGATTCAATAGGCAAAGTTTTAGGCGAAATTAAAGTGTGATTATGAGTTGCAACTTAAAATTGATTAGGATATTCTGATTTTATGAACACAATAGAATTTTTAGACGTAAGCTTTACATTTCCGGCAGTGGAAGGCGACACTGATGCGAAAGGAAATCAAATTGTACCAAAGCCGGTTTTTGATCATTTTACAGGAAACATTCCCGGAGGATTTACAAGTTTAATAGGACCAAACGGTTCTGGAAAAAGTACATTTCTTCTTCTTGCAAGCGGACGCCTTATTCCTCAAAACGGAAAGGTTTTGCTTTTAAATCAGGATGTGGCAGCTTTACCAGAAGAACAGAAAAATCTTCTTGCGTCAGTAATATATCAGAATATGGAATTTGAAACTGATGATAAAGTTCAGGACTTGCTTAGTTTTGTTTACGCTAACGGAAATTTAAAGGCAAAAGCTAAATCAATTAAAAGCGGCAACAGTGATTTGTTCAGTGAAGTGATTTCAGTGTTTGAGCTGGAAAAAGTTTTAAATCATCCGCTTACAGAAATAAGCAAAGGTGAAATTCAGAGAACTCTTCTTGCATTCGGTATTCTTTACGGAAGTGCATCTGTTTTTATGGACGAGCCAATGTTTGCCATGGAAGATTACCAGAAAAATTCTTCGCTTGAATATTTAAGGCTTTTTTGTGAAGAAACGAAAACTCCTGTTTACATTTCAATGCACGAAATTGATTTGTCACGTAAGTATGCACAGAACGTTATGCTTTTTTATCCTGACAGAAACATTTCTTTAGGTTCACCGGAAGAAGTTTTAACTTCCGCCGATTTAGAAAAAGCTTACGGATTTCCTGCAAGTATGCTTAAAAAACATGAAACTATGACGAGAGAGCAGATTATTCAGTACAGCAATTTGTACAAACAGTAAGCGTTTAAATTTTAAGTTCACCTTCACTAAGAAGAGTAAATTCTGTTCCATCAGAATATTTTATTACTACAGTCGGATTGCGGACAATTCCGTCAAAGTGAATCAAAGCGTTTGCATCACCATCGTAATTCTGCCCGATTGCAAAGTGACAGGTTCTGAATGCTTTTTCATCTTCAAGCATATTGCCTGTAATATTTGCGTTTGGATTAAGACCGATTCCAAGTTCGCCGATGTTGCGGGCATTTTTTGCGTACACTTCACCTTGTCCTTTTGGCAGCTTACCTTTGCTTTCCATAGACAATGCTTCTTTTTCTGCAGCCGTTATGTCTTTAAGCAGACGCTTTGCTTCTTCGCCGCCAGTTATTTCTGTAACAAAACCGTTTTCCACTTTTACGCTAATTGGTGTGTTTAAAATTGAATCACCGTCGCTGAATGTCATGCTTCCGTCAAATACGATTTTTCCCTGAGTCTTTCCAACTACTGGGCTTACAAAAACTTCTCCTGCAGGAATATTTCCGCCGCTTCCTTTTTCGCTGAAATTTCCGTCATCACAAAGTCCGTTTCTTCCGCTTATGTTTACGGTTACATCAGTTCCTGAAGGTGCCGTTACGTGAATTGTTTCTGCATTTTTATATTTAGCACAGATTTTTTTGCAACGTTCGCCTAAAAGTTTGTAGTCGATTTTTACTGTACGCTCAAACATTTCAACTGTAATGCCAGGAGTCCACACTGCACGCATTGTTTTTTTGCCTTCAAGCAGATAGTCAAAAATGCTGTCGTACTGTTTTCCGTCTGAAGTTTTGTAAGGATTCATCTGACCTTGTGCATCTTTTCCAAGCTTTACTGCCGAAATTGAAAAGCAAACGTCAGGCTCTGATTTTAAAGCACCTATTACAGACTCTTCTGCATTTTCCATAGAACTTTTTTTCTGCTGATAAATTAAAGTTGTTTTCGCTCCTGATTGAGTGCAGGCCGTAAATAAATCCTGGGCAATAAGGTTCGTTTCAGGATTTGCAATAATTAAAACTTTTTCATTTTTTTTGATTTTACAGATTTCTTCTACAACAACTTCTGCAGAACTTTTTTCTTTATTGAAAATGCTCATTTTTTCTCCAGTGATTTTTTTTTAATTTAGTAAAACCACGCCTTTTGTTCAAGTGTTGCCTGGTGCAGCTTGCGGACTTGTGTGCAGCTTGGTTGTATGTAAGAGGCGGCTGGTGGGCAAGTACGACTGTGGCTTGGGAAGAACGGTATGTTCTTGCGTGCAAATGATTGGAAGAAGTTGCAGCTGCTTGGCAAGCACGACAGGGCGCCGCCACCTTGTTCTTGGAGGCCACTGAAAAACCTCTGAGTTTCAAAACATAAAAAACAAAAAGAAGCTTG
>CAMCRZ010000021.1 GCA_945877425.1 uncultured Treponema sp. | reverse complement strand
GGGGCTTTGCAGATAAGTTAAAACTTTAACTTTTGCAACTGGAACTTTGGAAGAACAATGTACGCTTATGTGCAGCTTGGCTGGAGGAAGAGGCAACTGGTGGGCAAGTACGCCCGGGCGGCGCCTGTCCTTGCCAGTAAGCTCGCACTTTACGAGAGTGGCTTTACAGATAAGTGAAAACTTTAAGTTTTGCAACTAGCAGTTTGGAAGAAGAGTGTATACTTATGCGTAGCTTGGTTGAATGTAAGGTGCAACCCCGTAGCAAGTACGCCCGGGCGGCGCCTTGTGCTTGCCAGCAAGTTCCTACTTCATGAGAAGGTCTTTGCAGATAAGTATAAGCTTTAACTTTTGCAACCAACTCTTTGGAAGAAGAGTATACTCTTACGTGCAGCTTGGTTGAATGTAAACCGCAACCCCTTAGCAAGTACGCCCGGGCGGCGCCTGTTCTTGCCAGTAAACTTACGCTTTACGAGAAGGTCTTTACAAATAAGCCCAACCTTCAACTCCACTAGACAGCCTTAAAAAAGAACAATGTACACTTATGCCCAGCGTGGTTGTATGTAAGTTGCAGTTGATAGGCAAGTGCGTTTTGAGACAAGACGCAGCACTTTTGCAGGGGAAAAAAAGTGAAAAAAAGTGGAATTTTTGTAAAAAAAAGTTTGACAGAAGGGGGAAGTGGGCGTATACTTAAAATATAAAATCAACACGTGTAAATGAAATGTGTTGATAAAAAATAAAAGGGTATATGTATTTTCAGGAGGTTATATGAAATACGTAAAAAAAGTTTTTGGTATTCTTGCTAGTTTCCTTTTAATGGGAACATTTGCATTAACTTCATGTGCTGATAACGATAACGGTGGAGATGATGAAACACCTTCAAGTACAATAACTGAAGTTACAGTTAATTTTGGAGAAGAAAAAGAAATTTATATTCCAGGAAAAACAGCCTGTGAGTTTGATGGATCGGCTCCTACTGGTTTAACAGTTGAGCCAGTAGATGGAAAACCTGGTTACTTTAAAATTGTAGCTGCAGATGCAGACAGCACTTATGAAGGCACTGTAACAGCATATTTTGTTAATGGTGATGCAGATGCAGATGATGCTTATGTAACAGTTACTATTACAGTTTATAATCCAAATGCAATACTTAAAATGACTTTTGAAGAATCGTTAAACAACGTTACTACAGTTACGGTACATTATGGTGCAGATAATGGCACATATGAAGATGTAATTGCAGAGGCTCCTGCTGAGGAGTCATCAGTTTGGATAGCAAAACTTGATAAAGATTTAGGAAATAACTGGCTTTGGTACAACAATGTAGTTATTACTGCAAAAGGCTCTGATGGAAACACTGTAGCTATAGAATATGTAGATAATTTCTGTTATACAAATGAATCTTCTATTATTGCAATTAATGTTAAAGCAGCAAAAGCTACTAAAGAGTTTACAATTAGCTTTGATGGATTTAATATTGCAGGTGGAAGTGTAACCGGTCTTAAAATTACGACATCAAAAGATATTTGGGTAAATGATGCTACGGATAGTAATGGTAATAAAGTAAAAGTTTCAGAGCTGGATGTTAAAGTTAACGAGCAAGGAACAGCTGCAACATTTACAATCGATAAAGCAAATATGCTTAATGGACAGAACTGGTTCCAGATTAACTTTGCAAATGTAGAACTTAAAGATAGCTCAATTGAAACAGTTACAGCAACTAGCGGTTATACAAATGCAGAATTTGATTATGCAACATCTGATTTGACACATACGTATAAACTCGTATCAGGAACAAAATATAATGTAAAAACTGGAACAGTAAATATTGAAGGAAAGAGTACTTACAATAATATTGTTACTGCAAGTGATTTTAGTGGATATACAAATATAAGTTCAATTTCTGTAAGTGTAGCGTTTACTAGTGATGCTGCTGGCTCTGATAAGGATGCCTGGTGGCTGTGTATTGCTGCTGATTCTCATGTCGCTAATGCGGCCTGGGGGGACGGGAATGTATATAGTTGTACTTTAACAGATACTGCTTTAATATCTAGGCTTGTAAGCAATGGACTTTCTGTTTACGGAAACATAGTGGATAGCGATGCTACTGTAACTGTAAGTGTTATTGCTGAATCAGATGGTAGCACAGCAGGCAGTGAAACTTCTGATACTAACTAACACAATTACTTGCGTGTCGTAAAAGGCACGCAAGTTGCTGGAAGAGATGCTGAAACAAGTTGCGCGGGAAACTTCGTTGCAGGTTCAGCATGACAGAGTGGTGTGTGACGGTGTGGCACTAGTTGAGCATGACAGTTTGCGAGAGTATAATGTAAAAAAAGGTGGTTGGAATATCAAATGGATGTAAAAAAAAGAAATGTTACACAAAATGATGTTGCTCGTGAAGCCGGCGTTACTAGAAGCATGGTGAGTTACGTTATAAGCGGAAACACAGACCGCAGCGTTGCACCGGAAACAAAGCAGCACATTCTTGATGCAATAGAAAAGCTTGGTTACAGGCCTAACAAGGCAGCCCAGGCATTGCAGCAGGGAGACGTAGCATTTGCAGCAAAAAACATCGGTGTAGTAATCTGCAACGAAGAAGTTTTTCGCCGTCCGTTTTATTCAGAAATACTTGCAGGCATTCATTCCGGTGCCCACGAAGCACATTATCACGTAAGGTTTATCCGTTTTTTTGATGAACTTAGAAATCCTGTCTTGTTTAACAATCTCATTCATCAGGAAGAAATTGGCGGAATCATACTTGTTTCCACAGATCAGTCAATTAAAAGCAGGGACGATTTTGCCGTAATTGAACGCATTAAAGAAAGAATTCCGCTTATTGTATGCGTTGAATGGCAGTGCGAAGGTTTAAGCAGCGTTTTGTTTGACAGACAGAATACTGCAAAAAAAGCTACGGAATATCTTTTCAGGTGCGGCTACACAGACATTGCATACGTTGGAGAAAATGACGAACGCGTAGAAGGTGTTGAACAGGTTCTTCAGCTTCACGGATTAAAATCAAATCCAAAGGAATTTTACAAGGCTCAAGCTTTCAACATGGAAGGCGGCTACGAAGCAATGAAGTCAATTTACGAAAACAAAGACATTGCCGTTCCCCGTTCAATAATCTGCGGTTCTGATGAAGTTGCCATTGGCCTGCTTCACTATCTTAACGAAAAAAACATTGCCGTTCCTCAGGAAATTGCGGTTGTCAGCATAGACAACATAGAAATGTCGGCATATACAAATCCGCCTTTAACAACTATGAACGTTCAGAAAACTGCCATGGGAAAACGTGCCGTAGAAATGATAGTAAACAAAACTGCCGGTAAAGATGACGACGCCGTAAGTATCAGTCTGCCGGCAAGCATAATTCAGCGTAAATCCTGCTGACTTAACCGTTTCTCCTTACTGTAAACTCTATGTTCGGTGCAGACTTTTTAGTTGCATCTTTTTTTTTGTACTTTTCGTAAAGCACTTCCTGCACACGTACAATCTGCTCTTTTTTTTCGGGAGTTTTTATTTTCCAGCTTCCGTCTTTCTGCAGCACGTGGGAATGTGTGTTGTCCTGAAAATAAAGGTTAAGTATTTCCTTTACACTTTTTGCCGTATTTGAATCACGCAACGGAATCATAAGTTCAATGCGCTTGTCTAAATTGCGTTCCATCCAGTCGGCACTGCTTAAGTACAGCTCTTCTTCGCCGTCGTTTTTAAAATAGAAAATGCGGCTGTGTTCAAGGTAGCGGTCTATTATGCTTATAACGTAAATGTTTTCGCTTAAGTCTTTTACGCCTGGCACCAAAGTACAAATGCCCCTTACGTTTAGAAGTATTTTTACTCCTGCACAACTTGCCTTGTAAAGTGCGTTTATTATCTGCGGATGACAAAGGCTGTTCATTTTTGCCATTATGAGTCCAGGATTTTCCGGTGTGCTTAAACGGATTTCCCTTTCTATAAGTTCAAGAAGCCTTGCCTTTAGTGTTACAGGTGCCATGTAAAGATTGTGCATTGTCTGCAGTGCGCTGTATCCTGAAATAACGTTAAAGAAAAGTGTTGCATCGGAAGTTAAGTCGTGGTTGCTTGTAAAAATAGACAAATCCTGGTAAATCTTTGCCGTTTTCTGATTATAGTTGCCTGTGCTGAAGTGTGCGTAACGCCTTATTCCATCGCTTTCCCTGCGGATTACAAGGCATGCCTTTGCGTGTACTTTTAAATTTACAACGCCGTAAACTACAATGACGCCTGCATTTTCCAGTTCAAGTGCCCAGGAAATATTGCGTTTTTCATCAAACCGTGCCTTTAATTCTACAAATGCCGTAACCTGCTTGCCGTTTTGTGCTGCTTTTTTCAATGCCTGAACAATAGGGCTGTCGCTTCCTGTGCGGTAAAGTGTCATTTTTATGGCAAGAACGTTTGGGTCTTTTGCGGCTGCCTTTACAAACTTAACTACAGGGTCAAATTTCTGGTATGGAACGTGGAGCAAAATGTCTTTCTGCCGTAAAGTGTTCCAGAATGATTCTTTTTCAGGGAAATCATCGGGGTAAAAGTTTTTCCATTCAGGGTAAAGAAGTGAAGGGTTTTCCGTGCTTGATGTAAGTTCCAGAAATGAAGATGGCTCTATGACGTTGTTTATGGTGTAAACGTCCTGGTCTGTAAGTTCAAGCTTTTCCTGTATCATCTTCTGGATTTTGGCGCTGGAATTGTTGCAGGTCATTCTTACGGCAAAAGAAGACTGGCGCTTTATTAAAACCTGCTCCATTGCCTGAATGAAATTTTCGCCTGAATCTTCATCAACTGAAAAATCTGCGTCTCTGGCAACTTTAAAAAGCATATATTCTTTAACTGTGTAGCCTGGAAAAAGTTCCCTGCCGAAAAGTGAAATTATGTCTTCTACAACTGTAAACTGCTTTTTACCGTCTTCGCTTGCCGGAAGCCATACAACTGGCGGAATGCTTGAAGGTACCTGCACTAAGGCAAGAATGTCCTGCTCAAGTTTTGTCTTTAGGGCTGACTCAAGGGGTTTTACGCCTTCCATTGGTTCTAAAAGAAATGCTGCAGTTAAGCGCAGGTTTCCAATGTGGGGAAATTCCGCTGAATCTGTGCGTAAAGGCGTAAGGAGAGGAAATATTTCGTGGCGGAAAATGCTTTCTGTGTAGGATTTTTGTGCTGCCGTAAGTTTTTTTGCGTTAACGTAAACAATTCCTTCTTTTGCAAGTGAAGGTAGAATATCGTAGGAAAGTGTGTCGTCCAGTTGTTTTGTAAGGATGTGGCATCGTTGTGAAATTTTTGCAAGAAGCGTTTTAGGCGAATATCCGCTCTGGTCGTTTGTGTGAATGTTGTGCTGCAGCTGGCGTTTTATGGAAGCAACCCTTACCTGAAAGAATTCGTCAAAGTTTGAAGATGTTATTGCAAGGAATTTAAGCCGTTCAAGTAGAGGAATTTCTTTTCTTTTACTTTCGTTTAAAACTCTGGCGTTAAATTCCAGCCATGAAAGTTCTCTGTTAAAGTATTTGTTTTTCATTTTACTGTACTTCCTGCTTAAATAAGTACTATTTTATAGCCAAAAACGTTTTCGAATAAGTCGCCTTTTTCTGCCAGACCAAGTTTTTCAAGCGCAAGGTTTATGTGGCCTTTTACACGGAAAGTTATGCTGTCTGAAGCAAAGCTTATGGAAAATTCATTTATTTTCTGCTGATGGCTTCTGTCCAGTGCATCGGCAACACGGAGAATTGCGCATAGTTTAAGGATAATCATGCGACTATTTCTTGGCAGAAGGTTAAACTCTTCGTCGTCCTGAGGCATTTTGTTTCCTTTGTGAAATCCGGTTATAAGGGCAATAAGCTGCCTGTCTTCCATGCTTATTCCGAAAATTTCGCTGTTTGAAACAATGTATTTTCCGTGAATGTGGTGGTTGTCTGCACCAATAAACATTCCTATGTCGTGAAGTATGGCACTTACTTCCAGAAGCGTTCTTGCGTGGAGGTTTAATCCAAGTTCATGCTCCAGTGCATCGTAAATTTTAACGCTTTTTTCCTTTACGTACTTTGCGTGGTTGTAGTCGCCGTTGTATTTCTTCAAGAGAGTTACTGCACTGGCAATAATCTGGCTGTTAAAATCAGTTACAAGGTTTAAGTTCTGCTGTTCTGAGTTGCTTAAAATAACGCCTTCACGAATTGTAATGTCCGGCACAATTATGGACTGAACGTTTGTAAGTTCAACAAATTTTCTGTAGGACAAAAGGCTTATTAAGAAAGTGTTTGTTTCGCTGTAATTGATTTTAAACTTTGCAACACATTCTTCCGGAGAATAATGCATGACTTCATCTACAAAAGTTTCAAAATCTTTCCGTGTAATTTCCCAGAGAAAAGGCGTAACCTGCTTTCCTATAAAAAGTGAAATCAGTTTTAAATCACCGCTTACGGCAATAAACTGCTGTATTTTAGAAAAATCAATTTCGCTGGCAAGGGATTTTTGTGTGTTATGGATAAACTCTTCTATGAAGCGCCTTGTGTCTTCCATATTTCTTGTAAGGGAGCGGATGTTTTGTTCAATAATTACGGAACCTAAGCGCAGGCTGTGGGCACCAATCATTCTGCCTTTTTCCATAATCATCATTTCTGTAGCACCGCCGGAAATTTCAAGAATGATGGAATTGCTTTCACGCATAATGGCATTTTCTTCTTTAAGACATTCTGTAACTGCAATGTACATAAGTCTGTTTTCTTCAATTCCGTCAATAACGCGAACGGTATAGCCTGTCTTTACTTTTACCCTGTCAACAAAAGGGTCTCTGTTTATGGCTTCACGGATAGCGCTTGTGCCTATTACAATAGTTTCGTTTTCCGTTAAGCCCCAGCCTTTAAGCTGCTCTTTGTAGCGTGTTAAAATCTGAATGCAAAGTAGAAGTGTTTCTCTGGAAATTGCCCCTGTAGTAAAAACGTCACGTCCAATGTTTACAAGCTGTTCACTGCGGTCAAGAATGTTGTGCTTGCTGCTGTCTGTAATTTCCGCAACAAGTAATCTTATGCCTGTAGAGCCAATTTCAATTACTGCTCTTGGAATGCCAGCCATTTTTTTCCTTAGAGAATTTTGTCTATAAGCATAGAACATTTTCCTGAAGGTATAGGAAGTGTTTTTTTGCTCTGGCCAAGAATGTTGATTGTAAAGTAGTAAAGTTTTTCGCTTTCCATCTGAATTTCCCAGCCTCGTGGACTTTTGTTGCTTAAAATAGTAACAAGGTTTCGCTTAAGGGAAAGTTTTTCTATTCCCATAATTTCAAGGTTTGGAATAATCCAGTCTACAGTTTTTCTTGGCAAGCTTATGCTTAATCCAATAACGTTTTCTATCATAAGTGCAACTGTGGAAAGACCTATTGAGTGAAGGAAGCGTTTTCTTGGGAACTCCGGATCTGATTTGCAGGTTGCAGGACCTTCTTTGCATGGAAGATAAGCTTCGTAAAGTTCGCCTTTCTGCTTCGAGTCTGCAGGGCTTAATCCTTCAAGAACGTAGTACAAGTGTCTTATTGCACATTCTCTTGCAAATTCGTAATGCTGATATTTTTCCAGACCTTTTATAATCATAAAGTTGAATGGAGCAACAACTGAACCTTTAAATCCGTCTCCTGATTCCTTAAAATCCGGGCTGTCTGCACTTAAAGTTGGGAACGGATGATCTGTTCCGAAAGTTTTAGGGTTTTTAAGGTGACTTATAAGTGTTTCAGCTCTGTCTGAATTTGGAAGTTCAGCAAGCAAAGGCCAGAATCCTGCAATAGTTTTTTGAGGAAGCCGCTGTTCGTTTTTGTCAAGGTCGTGATAAAAGCCTGTATTTTCGTCCCACATAAGACTGTTGATTCTTGTTTTAAGGCTGAAATACATTTTTTTATACTGAAAGCTTAATTCCTTGTCGTTAAGAATATCTCCCAAAGCTGACATGTGTGCAGCGTTAATTGCCATGCATGCGTTAAAGTCAATAGGATAAAACGTACCTTTTCTAGGGGAATTAAACATAGTTGAACTTTCCGGCGGAACTGAATAAAGCCCGTTCTGCTGCTTAAAAGTTCTGTTTATCCAGTCAATATATTTTTGAAGCTTAGGCATAACTTCCTTAATGCGCTTCTTGTTTGCGTTTTTGTGGTAAAGATTAAATTCTGCCCAGGCAAAAAGAGGAAGTCCTACACCTTCTGGATTTTCTTTTGAAGTTAAAGGCTTGTCTGTTTGAGTGTCGTATTTCCAGCGGATTGCACCGTTTTCTTCTTGTCTTTCGTAAAAATAGTCAATATTTTTATTTGCAGGATAATTCTTATTTGAGTAAACAAGGAAAAATGAAGAGAAAATAGCTTCTGCCTGATCCAAAATATATTTTCCATTTACAGGATATATGAAAAGCCCGTCTGGTGAAGTTTCGCCGCTGCCTGGAATAATCCAGTAATCAGATAACCAGTTCCATGTCTTGTCATAAATATCAACAAAGTCCTGATCGTAGAAATGAATTTTTGGAAAGTCGTGTTTGTTCACAATAACTCCTGATAAAGCTGTACTTTTTTACTACTCTTATGAATTGAAATTATATCATAAAATTTATAAAAACGGTATAATTTGCACAAATTTTTTTGTTATTTTGAAAGGTTTGTATGGTAAAATACTTCAAAAAGTGATATCACCAAACTAAACTTCAGGCAAAAAAAGAGGGTTATATGTATCAGCCACAGATTTATCTTGAAGTAAGGGTGCTTCTTTCTGCTGTTCCGGGAGTTTTTCTTGTTCAAACAGAAAATTCCCAAAGAAAAGACATAAATTCAGTAAAAAAAGATTTTCTTAAAAGAACAAATGAAGGCTTTAAAATTGAAAACGTAAAGGTTGAGCCTGCTGTTCTTCATAAGGCGCTGGCTTTTGTAAATGCAACTGGCGGAACTTGTCTTGAAAAGTCTCATCTTGAACATTTAACCGGCAATATTCTTGAGCCTCCTGATGACAAAACCTTTACCGGCTATTCAGTTAAAGTGGGAACCGGCGGAAGTTTTGACATAAGCTTTCATCAGAAAAGCAAGAAAATTCATCTTGAAGAAATCAGAATTGAAGAGAAATCAGGAAACTTAACTAGAACTGGCGGTCAAAAGGCTAAAATGGACTGGACTTATGCAGGCTGCCCTTGCTTGAGGATTAAAACTAAATGTGATTTTGAACTTGGCGAAGAGGCATTTCTTTTTCTTGAAGAGCTTTACACTTTTCTTACTTACTTAAATCTTATTCCTCTTGAATTAGGCGAAAGTTGTGTGCGCTGCAATGCTTACGTTTCTCTTGCTAAGGAAAGTGCTGCTGTTAAACTCAGGAATTTGAATTCATTTAATTTCGTTAAAGATGCCATAAATTATGAACTTTTGCGTCAGGAAGAAATTCTAAACTCAGGCGGTAAAGTTAAAAAGGAAAGCAGGCTGTGGCTTTCGGGGCAAAAAGTAAGTCAGAGCTGGCAGGAAAGATCGGAAGATGCACGTTTTGAAGAGGCTGAATATAAAACTGAAGTTCCTGTTTTTTCAGGCAGGACTTTTGCCAAAATTGAACTGCCTTCACAGAGGCGTGAACGTTTGCGCAAAAATTTCGGGCTTTCAAGGCTAAGGGCTCAGTTTATTTGTGCCAGAAAAGACAGGGCGGATTTTTTTGAAGAAACAGTTGCTTTTGGTGCTGATGCTGCAAACACGGCACACTGGATGGCCGGCGAGTTTATGCGTCTGCTTAATCTTAAAAATCAGGCTATAAAAAACTGTCTCCTTACACCGCAGAAATTTGCACAGATAATCAAAATGTTTTCAAGTGGCAGAATTAACAGTGGAATGGCCAAAGCTTTGATGCAGCATGTGTTTTTTCATGATGGTGAACCGGAACGTATTGCTGCTGAAAAAAATATGATTTTGCTTGCGTCGGAAGATGAACTTTTGCCTTTTGTAAGAAAAGCAATAAAATCTAACGAAAAAAGTTCGGCTGCACTAAAAAACGGAGAAATGGCTTCTCTGGAATTTTTAACTGGCTGGGTTATGAAAGAAACTCAGGGAAGGGCTGTTCCTGAAAAAGTAAAGGCTCTTATTAAAAAAGAGCTGAACATTAACGTAATTTACGTGCTTTCTATGGGCGGCGCATTTACTGCTAAAGAAAAAAAAGACGGAACTGTTGTAGCCGGAACTTCTGAATCTTTGCGTGAACTTTTGAATAATGACAATAAAAATTTTCCTGTTCAGATTGAAACTGTTTCAAGTATGCTTAGCGAAGAAATTGAACCGAAAGACTGGGCTAAACTTGTTGCGGAAATTAAGTGCAAGATAGACGGCGGTACTGCAAACGGAATTGTTGTAACTCATGGCACTGACACTTTGTCTTATACGGCTTCGCTTTTGTTCTGGCTGTTTGGTGCTGCTCATGTTCCTGTAGTTCTTACTGCATCAGAAAAAATTCCTTCCTGCAGTGATGAGGCGGCTAAAAATTTAAATAAGGCAGTTGAAGTTGCCCGTGAAAAAGAAAAGGGCGTTTTTGTTGTTTATAACGAAACGCTTTATTCTCCGCTGAATTTGAAGTTTACAGGAATATCTTCTACGCCTTTTACTAACTGGAATATGAAGGAAAAAATCTTTACCTGCTCAAGTTCGGTAAGCCGTCAGTTTCTTACTGTTCAGCTGCCTGAAGCTAAGGTTATGGAAAAAATTTTAAACGAAGCTGCAGAACATCTTGCCGTAATAAAAGTGTATCCTGGAATGGTTGTGCCTCTTGTTGAAAGAATTGTCTGCAGGGAAAATGCTGTGGATAATGTAATTCTAGAACTTTATTCTTCCGGCACAGGTGATATGCGTAACAGTGATTATTCCCTTAAAAATCTGCTTATAAACGGAAAAAAGAAAGGCATAAACTTTTTCTGTACGTCACAGCAGGAGCGCAAAATTGATTTTTCCCAGTACGAAACAAGTGCAAGCGTGTGGCGTGAAGGTGCAGTTCCTATGAACAATCTTACAACTGAATCTGTGGTAACGCTTTACTTTGCATCATACCTTCTGGCAGATTCCCGCAAGGAACTTCTTGAACTGATGGAAAACGAAATAATCTAGCCCCACTGTTCTTGCTTTATCTCGTGAAGTTAGCTGCCGGGTCGCAGAAAAGGCGTACAAGTTCTTTTGCAGATTTATGGCGGCTCTTAAGAAGAAGCGTTTTCTGGTCAGATAAATAAACGTAACCGGAAGAATTATAGCTTTCAAAACGAGGGTCAGTTTTAAACATCAGGCCTTGAATTTCAATCTGTGAATGGAAAGTAGGAATTCCGTTAAAGATAACGTGATGAATCTGGGTAACAGGGAAATCAATATTTATGTTTACTACACTTTCCGAATCAATTTCATAAGTAACATTTTGCGCGCAAGTCCAGGCCCACACAGGTTGAGTTCCGTAGTAACCGAGAATTTCTGTATGCGGATAGTAAGAATTATTCTTAACAAGAAGCGGATACAAAGAAGCAAGAGTTTTGCTGTTAAAAGTTTCCTGTTTTTTAAGGGCAGAATTTACAATCAGGAAGCCGGCATTTTTCCAGTTAGCGTTATTAAGGAAAGAACCAGCCTTGCCAAGACCGAATCCTGCAGCAACAGTTTGGGCTAAATCCAATCCTTCAACAAAAAGCTCTTCTCCCTTAAGTGTACAATTATTTTCAATAACATCAGCACAGCGGGGCAGAACTTTACCAAGCAAAGCAGCAGTGTCCTTGTCTCTGGCGTAAAGATCAGCGTAAACGTAAAGAATACCGGCAGCCTGGTTCAAATCAGGGTAAAAATCACTTGCAGAAGTAATGGCAAGCAGGTTTCTGATTTTTGCGGATTTCTTTTCCCTAAGAATGTAGTCGCTTATGCCTTCAACTGTAAAAATATCAGCATTTTTTGAAGAAACAGCCTTATCAGTCATAGAAGAAAAATTTTCCGTCTGAACATTCAGCGTTTTGTTCATTTCAACAAGGTGATTGAAATACGGCGTTGTAAGGTAAGTGCGTTTAGTTCCCTGCTTGAAAGAGTCTGGCACATTTTGAATAGCTTCGTTGTATTTTCCTGAAGCGCCCATTTCTGCAACGTAAACGGCAACCTCTTTTTCCGAATAAGATTCATTCTGTGGATTTAGAATTTCAGCCTTTGTTTTTACAAGCGCATTGCCTCTTAAAGCCTTAACGCTTGAGTTAAATGCATCTTCTGAAGCAAGAGGAAGTTCGGCAACACTTGAAAACTCAAACTTTTGAACGGCAGTGTAAGGAAAAACCTGAGCCACAGCATCTTTTTTAGTAAAGACAAGATTTTTCTTATCGTAAGAAGGAACTGTAAACGTAAAGTTTTCATTCTGCATGGAAAGGATTATCTTGTTTCCGCCAGTTGCTTCCTGATTTATCTGACCTTTCAATTCATAAGGCACGTAAATTTCTTTTACAGAATCCGGGAAATCTGCGTAAACAGAAAATTTTTCTTCTTCAGCAGATGAGTCAAACGTTAAAGATAAATCTCCGGAAAACAAAAGCACAGCCTGATTTTCTGTTTCAGTCCATTGCTCCAGTTCAAGATTTGTTTTATTTCCGTCAGAAGAAACTGCATAAGCCGGATTTTTTTCATTGCTGAAAAGTGAAATGCCGTTGTGGGTTACAGAAAATTCATTTTTAAGGATAAGTTCCTGATTTTCATTTTCTACCTGATAAAGTGTAACTTTAAAGTTACCGATTGTTTTTGAAATTATAGATTGAGTCTTAAACTGAAGTACAAAAATGCCGACAATAACAGCAGCGTAAAGTACTGTCAGACCGAAAAACTTTCTTAATGGATGTTTGTGCATAATCAAAATATTTTACTTATTAAGAATATAAAATTCAACAGTAAAAATTTACTGTATAAATTGGATTTTTTTTATAATTTATTGTATGGTGAGTGAAATGAAAAAGTACGTTAAAAAAATCAGTTTAGTTGTTTTTGCTGTAAGTTTTGTTGCCCTTGCTTTAAATTCCTGCGCTTCTTCAAATGTAGAAGGCAATGCTCCCGATGCAGAAACAAATGCTTCCCAGTCAGTTTTTTCAAAAGAAGAATTTATTGCCAGTGTAAAGGATTTGTCTAAAAACAGCGAATACGAAAAAGCTCTTGAAAAATATTCGGAAATACCTTCGTCGTATCAGAAAAAATACGCTGATGATTACGAGCTTAATTTGCTTAAAGTGCGGCTTTACGAACTGACAGGCAGACTGACACAGGCTAAGTCTCTTGCAGACAAAATGCTTCTTAAAAACAAAAACAATGAAGAGCTTAAAAAGATAAAGTTTTCTATTGAAAAGAAACTCTTTATGGCAGAACTTCAGGATGCGCTTAAAAATCAGGACGAAAATGCTGCCCTTGAACTTTACGAAGATATAGACAGTGCCATTGCAGAAGATTTTAACATAAACCTTATAAAAGCATCTCTTTTAGTAAGCGCAAACCGTTTTGACGAAGCAGAAAATCTTTGCAAAAAACTTGAAGCTGCAGACAAGTCAAACGTTGAAGTAATGGAAATTCGTCTTGCTATTGCTGAAAAAAAAGGCGACAACAAGGAAAAACAGAAGCAGCTTAAGGCAATAGTTGCAAAAGATCCTTACAATGCACCTGCAAACATTCAGCTTGGAGAAAGTGCAGCCCTTAACAAAAACTACAAGCAGGCAAAAAATTACTATTTAAAGGCACTTGCTAAAGAAAGCCGCAACGAAGATGCACTTTTTGGTTACGGTCAGATGGATTATTACCTTGAAAATGACGAAAAGGCAACTGAAACTTTTAACAAGCTTCTTGAAATAAATCCGCAAAATCCACAGGCTTACTCTTATCTTGCTAAGCTTGCATACGCTGATGATAAATTCCAGATTGCCATAGCTAATGTTGAAAAAGCATTGCAGATTGATGACAGTAACGGCGAATATTACATGAACTACGGACTTTATCTGCGTTCAGCAGGTCGTTTTGCTGATGCAGAAAATGCATGGACTAAAGCAATTGAAATTATGCCTGAGTACTTTTTGCCTTATGCCTACAGAGCCGGACTTTACGACGAACAGGATAAATTTCCGCAAGCCCTTGCTGATTACCAGAAAGTCATACAGTTAAATCCGGAATATTATTACGCTTACGAAAGCATTGGAGTTTTAGCCCTTCACGAAAAGGATTATAAAACTGCAGGAGACGCATTCTTTAATTGCCGCAAATACAATCAGGAAAATATTTCTTATCCGCTTATGGTAACTTACTGCTATTATATGATGAACAATAAGGCTGAAGGCAAAAACTACAGCGGAAAAATTCTTCCTAAAATAAAAGGCGCGCCAAATTCAATAGAATACAAAATGCTTCGTGTTTACCATGATGAAGCCGGACATAATTCATTGCCGCAGGAAATTGCCCGTTTAACAAATGTAAATGATCGTGGAAAAATGTATTTTTACCTTGGATTGTTTTATCAGATGTACGGTTCAACAGAAGCAGCAAATGAAATGTTTGCAAAAGTAATCAATATGAACAGCCCTATGTTTTTTGAATATCGTCTTGCTGAATGGGCAATCGAAGCAAATAAGGCAGATAAATAAACTGCAGCTTAAAGGTTAAGGAAAATCAGATGGAAAATCAGAATACAAATACAAAAAAATATCTTGAGCTTAACGGCAGGAAATTTGTTCTTGTAGGAACAGCTCACGTTTCACAGCAAAGTATTGAAGAAGTAAAATCTTCTATTGAACAGGAATCTCCTGAATGTGTTGCAATTGAACTTGATGAAGGCCGTCTTAAAACTTTAAAGGACAAGGAAAGCTGGCGTAAAACTGATGTTGTGCAAATCCTTAAAAAGAAGATGGGATTTCTTATGCTGGCAAACATTGTCCTTTCGGCTTATCAAAAAAGAATGGGTGTTCCTGCAGGAGTTCAGCCTGGCGAAGAAATGATGGCTGCCATTACAAAGGCGGAAGAACTGAATATTCCTACTGCAATGGTTGACCGACCTATAGTTACAACTTTGCGCCGTGCATGGAGCAAAAATTCTTTTTTCGGAAAGTGCAAACTTCTTGGCATTTTAGCTGCAACTGCTTTTGTAAAAGATGATGTTGAACCTGAACAGATTGAAAAACTTAAGCAGGAAAGTGAAATGGATTCCATGATGAATGAAGTGTCAGAATATCTGCCTTCAGTAAAGGAAGTTCTTATTGATGAACGTGATAAATATCTGGCAAGTCATATCTGGGAATGTAAAGGTGATAAAGTTCTGGCTGTTCTTGGTGCCGGTCATCTTAATGGCGTACAAAAACATCTGGAAGCAATTGCTGCATCTCAGGAAAGTTCAGACTGTTCGCAAATAAGTGAAATTCCGCCAAAAAGCAAGGCTTCAAAAGTTGCCGCCTGGATTATTCCTGCTTTAATAGTTGCACTTATTGTTTCAGCATTTGTCTGGGGCGGAGTTGAAGCCGGAAAGAAAGGTGTTGCTTCGTGGATTTTGTGGAACGGACTTTTAGCTGGTGCAGGTGCAGTTCTTGCTTTAGGAAATCCTATTACGATTTTAGTTGCTGCTTTAAGTGCTCCGGTTACATCGCTTTGTCCGTTTATGGGCGTAGGAATTGTAGCTGGTCTTGTTCAGGCAATGATCTGTAAGCCAAGAATAAGTGACATGGAATCTTTGCAGGATGATGCTGTTGGATTAAAAGGCTTTTACAGAAACCGCATTTTAAGAGTTTTGTTGGTTTTCCTTTTAACGTCAATTGGAAGCACAATAGGAACTTTTGCTGCCGGTGCTACACTTGTTGCAGGAATAACATCATTCTTTGATAAAATCGTTAATTCTGTAAAAAGCCTGTTTAACTAGCGCTTGTTTGCAAATATTTCGCTTATAAGTTCTTTTACTGAAGAAATGCAGACTGTTTCATCATCATTTTCCGGGGCAAAAATCTTATTGTAGCCAAGTTCTCTGGCAGTTTTAATGCGCTGCTTTAACTTTCCTACAGGCCGTATTTCTCCCGCAAGACTTAACTCTCCGGAAATTACAGTCCGCTCCGGCAAAGGAATGTCTGCCCTTGCTGAATACAATGCTGCTGCAAGACATGCATCTATTGCACTTTCGTTAAGCTTTATTCCGCCTGCAACGTTTATGTAAATGTCCTGATCGCAAAACTGAATGCCTGCTCTTTTTTCCAGAACTGCAGCAACACGGCTTACTCTTGCACTGTCAATTTTATCAGAATACACTCTGTTTAACGAAGCTTTTGCAGGAACAGTAAGCGCCTGAATTTCTACAATGAATGCTCTGCTGCCTTCAAAAACGCATGTACAAGCTACACCTGCAGGAGTAGAGCCTTTTCTTCTTGTAATAAAAAGCGCACTTGGATCAGAAACAGGTTTCAAACCGTCAGCTTCCATTTCAAAAATGCCAAGTTCATCAACAGAACCGAATCTGTTTTTCAAAGCACGGATAAACCTTACTTCATCAGAATTGCGCTCAAAAGAAATGACTGTATCAACCATGTGCTCCAGACTTTTCGGACCTGCAATATTTCCGTCTTTAGTAACGTGAGCTGTCATAAAAAGTACGCTGTCTCTTTCCTTAACCCAGCTGATAAGTTCATTGCCGCAATATTTAAGCTGATTTACAGTTCCTGGAATAATGCCTGCTTCTATGGAATAAACTGTCTGAATGGAATCGATTATTACAAGCGTTGGATTTAAACTGTCCAGTGCATCAAGAATATCTTCAAGACGTAAGGTACACAGAATTTCAACAGCGTCAACGTTTAAGTTTAAGCGCATTGCCCTTGTCTTTATCTGAGAGGCTGATTCTTCTCCGGAAACGTAAAGGACTCTTCCTGTAGAATTTTCAGCAAGAAAAGCTGCTGCTGTTTGTATTAAAAGTGTTGATTTTCCTATTCCAGGTTCGCCGCCAATTAAAGTTGCACTTCTTTTAGTAGCACCGCCGCCTAAAACACGGTCAAATTCCCTGTTGCCTGTAGAAAACCGTCCGTTGTCGTAAACTGAAATTTTACTCATTGGAACAGGCTTGACTTTTACGGCAAAACCGTTTTTCTGTAAAGGAGAAGCTGCATTGTCGTCAGCAATACATTCTTCAAGAGTATTCCATCCGCCGCATTCAGGACATCTTCCAAGCCAGCCTGGCTGACAGTAACCGCATTTGCTGCACTTAAAAATAACAGAACCTTTTTTTTTAGCCATTTTTACATCCTTGTTTTTAATTGATTTATATAAAAAATAACAGCATTTCCTGAAATAGTCGAGTTTTAAATTTGCGCCTTACGTGATTTGTAAAATAAATGTAAAATAAACAAAAATAACTTTTTTTTATATTTAGTTTTATTGACACGAGTAAATAATACGTTTATATTAAAGTCAGCTTGTAAATAAGCTGATAAACTCTCTCCGATGTCTAGGAAACTAGACTTTTGCAACTCAGGGTGATGTCATCATTCTGGGTTGCTTTTTTTTTAGAAGAAAATATCAACTTTGTAAAAGTCGTTGTCTTTGTCAAAAAACATCTTGATGAAATCTTCATTTTTGTCTTTGAATTCGTAATAATTGCTGCGGACAACTTCTTCTTTGTGAAGGGAATATTTGCTCTGAAACTTCCATTTAAGTGCTTCAAAATCTTTTTTGTTTAAAATCCATATTGAAATCTGTTCAAGGCTGTCGTTTTTGTTAAAGTAAAAGCGTATTTTTTCGTAATTTACGTTTTGCCATTTAATCCAGTATGTATCAATGATTTTTGAATTAAAGCTGACTGTGTCTTTAAAATTCAAGTTCCACTTTTCCAGCTGACTTTTAACGGTGGAAAATGCACTTTCTTTTGTAAAGCCCATAAATTCGATTTGGCTGGAACACTTTTTTTCTTTCCATTGAACTGGTTTCTGGCAGCCTGTAAAAACAAGCACTAAAACTGCCAGCAATAAACTTTTGCGCATAAACGTATTTTATAGAAAAAACCGCCGCCTGTCATCACGGTTTTTCTCGCAAAGCCCGCACTCTCTGGCAAGAACAGGCGGCGCCGCCAGCGTACTTGCCCACCAGCTGCCTCTTTTTTCAAAACGCTGCAAGTAAGCTTACATTCTTCTACCAAAGAGCCAGTCCCTCTCGCAAAGCCCGCAGCAAAAATCAGAGGCATAATAGTTACAAAAAGTTTTGCTTTGTGCTAAATTATTTCAGCGCGTAAAATGATTTTATAAAAAGGTGGAATCTATGGGAGCAATAGATAAAGCAATAGATGATATTCTTGAATCCTACAAAAAATACGGCGGAATCAATCTTGATGAAGCAAAAATGTTTCCAAACCGTCAGAGCGTAATCGAAGTGTTAAACGACATTCAGGCACTTATTTTTCCAGGATACAGAACTGCCGAAGAAATAGATTCAGCAACATTGCGTTTCGTTACAGGAGAAAGAGTAAACCGCATTATTTCAGTTTTAACCCGTGAAATAAAAAAAGCCCTTGTTTTTACAGTTCAGGACGGAAATGTTGAACAGTCATATTGTTTTTCTTTGGCAGAGCGTACGTCAGTGGCACTTATTGAAGAAATTCCTGAAATCCGCAGAAAAGTAGGACTTGATGTTCAGGCAGCATTTGAAGGCGATCCGGCAGCAAAATCAACAGAAGACGTAATTGTTTCATACCCTGGACTTGAAGCTATAGTTGTTTACCGCATAGCACATTTTCTTTCAGTAAGCGGTGTACCTGTAATTCCACGGATTATGAGTGAATATGCCCACGGTAAAACAGGAATTGATATAAATCCGGCTGCAGTTATAGGCGAAAAGTTTTTTATTGACCACGGAACTGGTGTAGTTATAGGTGAATCATGCAACATAGGCGATAACGTTAAGATTTATCAAGGCGTAACTTTAGGCGCATTAAGTGTGAAAAAAGAACTGATGAACAAAAAGCGTCATCCTACAATCGGAAACAACGTAACTATTTACGCAAATGCAACAATCCTTGGCGGAGAAACAGTTATAGGCGAAAACAGCGTTATAGGCGGAAATACATGGGTTACAAAAGCAGTGCCTCCAGGTTCATTAGTTACTCAAAACTGATGATAAAAAGTCGTCGGAAATGGCACTAACTTCTTGACATTATTTTGTAATTTATTTATAGTAGCAAAACACATAATCATAAAAGATATGCTCTTATAGCTCAGTCGGTAGAGCACATCGTTGGTAACGATGAGGTCAGCGGTCCGATTCCGCTTGGGAGCTAGGATTTAATTACAAATTTATGATTTTTAGGAGTTAAAATTATGGCAAGCAAGAAAAAGTCAGCCGTAGAAATTATCGCTTTACAGTGCAGCGAATGTAAAAGAAAAAATTATACAACATACAAGAACCGTAAGAATATTACAGGCAAACTTGAAAAGATAAAGTATTGCCCGTTCTGCCGCAAAGCTTTGCTTCATAAGGAAACAAAAGCTAAATAATTATATGAAATCTAGTCTTTTCGGCTTTTTGGAAAGACTTAAGATATTTAGGTCAGTAGCTCAGTTGGTAGAGTCCTGGTCTCCAAAACCAGTTGTCGCGGGTTCGAGTCCTGCCTGGCCTGTGAAAATTCAATAAAGAGGAAGTTAAGATGAAAAAGTTGTTTAGATTTTGCAAAGAATGTGTAGCAGAACTTAGAAAAGTAACTTGGCCTTCAAGAAGTGAGGTTCTTTCCTCTGTTAAAGTGGTATTTATTTCTACTGTAGTAGTTGCAGTTATACTTGGCCTTCTTGATTGGGTATTTACACAGGGAATGAATCTTGTGTTTGCTAGCTAATAACAGTAATTGTTAAGGTATTTCAGATGGCAAAAAATTGGTATACACTTCAAGTATATGCAGGTTATGAAAAGAAAGTTTTAGGTGAAATAAAACGGCTTCTTGAAAATAACGAACTTGATTCTTCTGTTGTTTCAGATGTAAAAGTTTTAACAGAAGAAACAGTTGAAAACAAGAAAGGTAAAAAAGTAGTAAAAACAAGTATTCTTGTTGCAGGGTACATTTTCTTAGAAATGGATCTTCCGCAGTTTGGTTGGAAAGATACTTGTAACAAAATCCGTCATGTTCATGGTGTAAATGGTTTTGTTGGAACTAAGCCTTCAGAAAGACCAAGGGCAATTCCTGTAGAAGAAGCAAAAGCTCTTCTTATGCGTGCCGGTGAACTTAAAGGTGAAAAAGCACCTAGAGTAAAATTCGACATTAAAGTTGGTGAAAAGGTTAAGATTACAGAAGGACCATTTGCTAACTTTGAAGGCTCTGTTGAACAGGTTGACCCTGAAAAGAACAAACTTAATGTTAATGTACAGATTTTTGGAAGAGCAACTCCATTGGAACTGGATGTTGGTCAAGTAGAAAAAATATAATTCATTTCTTTTAATAAGCCTGTTACATAAAGTAGCGGGCTTTTTGCAGTTAAAGTGATAATTAACTGCCTGATCTTTCGCAGAACAAGGCAAAAGCCTTTTCTTGATTTGGGAGAAGTGCAAGTCCGTTGGACAAAGGCATTTCGCTAGGGTTTGGAAAATTTTTCCATTCTCACACCAATTTTAGGAGATACATTATGGCCGTAAAAAAGGTAACAGCTGTCATCAAGTTACAGTGCCCTGCAGGCGCTGCTACACCAGCTCCACCTATTGGACCAGCTCTCGGACCTCATGGAGTTTCTGCACCTAAGTTCGTTCAGGAATTTAATGATCGCACAAAGAGCATGGAAAAGGGACTTATCATCCCTGTAGTTATCACTGTTTATCAGGATAAATCTTACACATTCATTCTTAAGACACCTCCAGCAGCAGTTCTTATTAAGAAGGCAGTTGGCATTCAGAAGGGTGCAGGAAATCCTCTTCGTGATAAGGTTGGAAAACTTTCTCAGAAAGCTCTTACAGAAATTGCAGAACAGAAACTTAAAGATCTTAATGCAAATGATGTAGAAGCAGCAAAGAAAATTATTGCTGGTACTGCTCGCAGTATGGGCGTAGAAGTGGAGGCTGAATAATGAAACACGGAAAGAAATACCGCGAATCACTTAAAAAGTATGATCCTGCTAAAAAATACGCTGTATCAGAAGCATGTCAGCTTGTAAAAGACCTTCACTACGTAAAATTTGATGAAACAGTTGAACTTTCTGTTACACTCAAACTTGAGAAGAACCAGACTGTTCGTGATACTCTTGTATTCCCACATCAGTTTACAGGTGAAAAATGTGTTCTTGTATTCTGTAAAGAAGACAGAGTTCAGGAAGCTCTCGATGCAGGTGCTACTTACGCAGGTTCAACAGAATATCTCGACAAAGTAAAGGGTGGATGGCTGGAATTTGACGTTGCAGTTGCTACTCCGGATATGATGAAGGACGTTGGTCGTCTTGGTATGGTTTTAGGTCGCAAAGGTCTTATGCCTAACCCTAAAACTGGAACTGTAACACCTAACATTGCACAGGCTGTAGCAGAACTTAAAAAAGGCCGTACAGAATTCCGTGCAGACAAAACTGGTGTAGTTCATATTCCTGTAGGAAAAGTTTCTATGGATGTAAAAGATACAGCAGAAAACGTAGAAGCATTCCTTTCAGAACTTGGACGCAAAAAGCCGGCAGATGCAAAAGCTGGATTTGTTCGTTCAGTTTCAATCAGTTCTTCTATGGGACCTGGCGTTTGGGTTGACTATAAGGAGGGTGAATAATGGCTATCAGAGCAAAGAAACTCCAGCCAGCTAAAACAGCTGCTATTGAAGAAGCAAAGAAAGTTCTTAGCGAATACGAAAATTACGTTTTCGTTGATTATCGCGGACTTACTGTAGAACAGATTACAAAGCTTCGTGCTGGTCTTCGTGAAAAGAATTCACAGCTTAAAGTTTTCAAAAACAATTTTGCAAAAGTTGCTTTTGATGAAATGAAAAACGATGAAGTTGCCCAGTATCTTTCTGGTCCGACAGCTATCGCTTTAATTAAGGAAGATGCAAACGAATCTGCAAAGGTTTTGTTTGATTTTGCCAAAGACGCACCGGCTCTTATTGTTAAGGGCGCATGGGTTGAAGGTGAACTTTACGATGCAGCAAAAATTGAAGCTCTTTCAAAACTTCCTGGAAAGAAACAGCTCATCGCAATGCTTATGTCTGCTATCAATGGACCGGCAAGAAAACTCGCAGGTACATTGCAGGCTTATGTTGAAAAACTTGAAAAAGAAGGTCCTGCAGCTCCGGCAGCAGCACCAGCAGAATCTGCTCCAGCAGCAGAAGAAGCTCCAGCTCCAGCAGCTGAGTAATTTAAGCGTAAAACCGCTTTTTCTCAGTGGATTATTTAATTCAGAGCAGGATTTTTTTCACTGTGGTCAGGCTTCATTGTGCTGATTACTGTCCACAGAATTTACCGCAAAAAGTAGAGTAAAAAGAAACAGTTTGTTTTTTCTACAGCGGATTATAACTAATCATATATTGATTATGGAGAAGACAATTATGGCACTTACAAATGACGAAATCTTAGACGCAATCGCTAACATGACAGTTCAGCAGGCAGCTGATCTTGTTAAAGCAATGGAAGAAAAATTTGGAGTTTCTGCAGCAGCTCCAGTAGCAGTAGCAGCAGGTCCAGTAGCAGCAGCTGAAGAACAGACAGAATTCACAGTTACACTTGAATCTATCGATGCAACAAAGAAAATTGCAATCATCAAAGCAGTTCGTGCAATTACAGGTCTCGGACTTGGTGAAGCAAAAGCTCTTGTTGAAGGCGCTCCAAAAGTACTTAAAGAAGGCGTTTCTAAAGAAGATGCAGATAAAATTGTTGCTGATATCGAAGCAGCTGGTGGAAAAGCAAGCAAGAAATAATTTTGCTTAGCCTTTTATTTCTTAAACTATATGTTAATAATGTGCAGTTTGATTTTTCAGATTGCACAGTTGCATTACTCAAGATTTAAAATCAAGCTTCAGGAAGAGTGTACACTTTTCTTGAAGCTTTAGGCGTCATAAAATTAAGTTTAGCCAAATCAGAAGACTGACGCACTTCGTAGAACAGATTGAAAACGATGGACATTCATTCTTGTGCTGAGCAAAGTTTTTGCTTGTAGCAGTTTGAGTTGTACCATTTTCGATTCACCTTGAGAGGTATTTGATGTTCGCAAAAAGTAAAAAGATTGTACGCCAGTACATAGGAAAGGACATTAAGGATTTTCAGGAACTTCCTAACCTTATTGATATTCAGTTATCTTCATACGAAGAATTTCTTCAGCGAAAAAAGATAGAAAACAAGGAACCTTTAGAAAACAAAGGTCTGCAGGAAGTTTTTAATTCAACTTTCCCTATTAAAAGTCAGAATGAAGATATGGAACTTCAGTTTGAAGACTATACTCTTGAATTTGACAATATTAAGTACAGTGAACTTGACTGCAAGAAGAAAGGTCTTACTTATGCAGTTCCTCTTAAAGCAACTATCAGTTTGAACTTTGCAGAAACAGGAGCAATCCTTTCTAAACCAATATATATGGGTGACGTTCCTCTTATGACAGACCGTGGCACTTTTATCATTAACGGTGCAGAACGTGTTGTTATAAGCCAGATTAAGCGTTCACCTGGTGTTATTTTCCAGCACGACAAAGGTATTTTCTCAAGCCGCATTATTCCTAAAAAAGGTTCATGGCTTGAATTTGAAATTGATCAGAAAAAAGAACTTATCTGGACAAAAATTGACCGCAGAAAGAAGATTCTCGGTACAGTTTTCCTTAGGGCTTTGGGCATTGAAAGTCGTGAAGAAATAATCCGTTGTTTCTATAAAACAGAAAATGTTCAGGTTCCGTCTGAAGAAGATAAAAGAGAAGAACTTGTAAATAAAGTTTTAGCTTCAGCTGTCATCATAAAAGATGCAGACAGTGGCGAAGAAAAGAAGTTGTTCCGTGCAGGCGAAAAACTCCATCGTCACGACATTGATGATCTTGTTGCAAACGGCGTAGAAGAAATTTCCATCATTAAGTTTGATACAAGAACAGGCAATAAAAAAGAAGGCAAAAACGAATCACTTAACAGCGAAATGATTATCAACTGTTTTGAAAAGGAAGAGCTTCTTTTTGCTAAACAGGGCAACGAAATTGTAGATGAACCTTCTAAGGAACTTTGTCTTTCTATGGTTTACAGCACACTTCAGCCTGGCGAACCTATTACATTGGAAGCTGCTGAAAAAGACATGAACAGTATGTTCTACAGTGACAGACGCTACGACCTTGGAAGAACAGGACGCTACAAGCTTAACTGCCGCTTTGACAGTGACACTCCGTCAGATAAATTTACTTTAACACAAGATGACATCATAAATACCATGAAACGCCTTATTGAAGTTTACATGGGCATTGAAGTTGTTGATGATATTGACCATTTAGGTAACCGCCGCATCAGTACAGTTGGTGAACTTTTAACTGAACAGTTTAAATTTGCCTTTACAAGAATGGAACGTATTGCAAAAGAAAGAATGAATTCTAAGGAAACAGAAACTCTTAAACCTCAGGATTTGATTTCAATTAAGCCGATAGTTACACAAATCAGGCAGTTCTTTGGTTCATCACAGCTTTCTCAGTTTATGGATCAGTGTAATCCGCTTTCAGAACTTACACATAAGAGAAGAATTTCTGCTTTGGGCGATGGCGGTCTTACTCGTGAAAGAGCAGGTTTTGAAGTTCGTGATGTTCACTGGACTCACTACGGAAGAATGTGTCCTATTGAAACTCCTGAAGGTCCGAACATTGGTTTGATTGTTTCTCTGGCTCTTTATGCAAGCATTAACGACTACGGCTTCCTTCAGGAACCATATCGTGTTGTAAGAGACGGAAAAGCAACTAATGAAGTAACTCTTATAGATGCAACTGCAGAAGAAAAGTATAACATTGGTCAGGTTGTAGAAGGAATGAAGGCAGACGGTTCGTTCCCGGATGAAATGGTATCTTGCCGCCATCAGGGTGAATACACAAGCCGTTCTGTTAACGATATTCAGTACATGGACGTTTCTCCACGTCAGGTTATTTCAGTTTCAGCTTCTCTCGTTCCGTTCCTTGAACATGATGATGCTAACCGTGCTTTGATGGGTTGTAACATGCAGCGTCAGGCAGTTCCTCTTCTTTTCCCAGAGCCTCCGCACGTTGGTACTGGCATGGAAAGAAAAACAGCTTACGATTCAGGCGTTCTTGTTAAGGCAAAACGTGACGGTGAAGTTGTTTGGGTTGAAAGTGATCTTATTAAGATTAAGCCGAAAGGAGCAGCAAACGGCGAACTTGATGAATATCAGCTTCTTAAATATCAGAAAAACAATGCAGATACTTGTAACCACCAGCGTCCTACAGTTCAGGTTGGCGAAAAAGTTAAAGCTGGCGATGTAATTGCAGACGGTCCTGCTACATTTAACGGTGAACTTGCACTTGGTAGAAATATTCTTGTTGGTTTCGTACCTTGGAACGGATATAACTACGAAGACGCTGTTCTTATCAGCCAGAGAGTTGTAAAGGAAGATATGTATACTTCTATGCATATCCACGAATATAATTGCGAAGTCAGGGAAACAAAACTTGGAGACGAAACTGTTACTCGTGAACTTCCAAATGTAAGCCAGAGTGCAATCGAAAACCTTGACGAAAACGGAATTATCAGAATTGGTGCAAAAGTTCGTTCAGGTGATATTCTTGTTGGTAAAACAACTCCAAAGAGCGACTCTGAATCAACTCCGGAATTTACTTTGCTGCGTGCACTTTTCGGTGAAAAAGCTAAGGAAGTAAGAAACTCTTCTTTAACACTTCCACACGGAGTTCAGGGTGTTGTAGTTGACATTCAGCACCGTAAGAGAGATGAAGATGAACAGCTTCAGCCTGGCGTAAAAGAAGTTATCAAAGTTGTTATTGCAGACAAGAGAAAGCTTGTTGTTGGTGATAAGATGGCTGGACGTCACGGAAACAAGGGTGTTGTTGCAAGAATTCTTCCTGTAGAAGATATGCCTTACCTTGAAGACGGTACTCCGCTTGATGTTTGTCTTAACCCGCTTGGTGTTCCTTCCCGCATGAACATTGGTCAGATTATGGAAAGCGAACTTGGACGTGCAGGTATGGTACTTAACGAATGGTACGATTCTCCAGCATTCCAGACTCCAAGTCAGGAACAGATTGCAGAAAAGCTTGTTGAAGCAGGTTTAAGCCCTGACTGTAAGCAGATTGTTCGTGACGGATTTACAGGAGAACCATTCCTTAACCCTGTATTTGTCGGCGTTATTTACTTTATGAAGCTCCATCACCTTGTTGATGACAAAATGCACGCCCGCTCAACAGGACCATATTCTCTTGTTACACAGCAGCCTCTTGGCGGTAAGGCTCAGTTTGGTGGTCAGCGTCTTGGAGAAATGGAAGTTTGGGCACTTGAAGCTTATGGTGCAGCAAACACACTTCAGGAAATGATGACTATTAAGTCTGATGATATGAATGGACGTTCTAAAGCTTATGAAGCAATTGTTAAGGGTGATCCTAGTGCTCCAATCGGTGTACCGGAATCATTTAACGTTTTGGTTCAGGAATTACGTGGTCTTGCTTTAGACTTTACTATTTACGATGAACAGGGTAAGCGTATTGCCCTTACTGAACGTGATCAGGAATTAATTGACAAATTAAGCACTGGTTTTGATAAGGAGAACGAAAATGCGTGATATTCAGGATTTTGCAAGCCTTAAAATTAAACTTGCTTCACCAGAAGATATTAGAGCATGGTCTTACGGAGAAGTTAAGAAGCCGGAAACAATCAACTATCGTACTCTTCGTCCAGAGCGTGACGGTCTTTTCTGTGAAAAGATTTTCGGTACAACAAAAGAATGGGAATGTTACTGCGGAAAATTCAAGAGCATTCGTTATAAGGGTGTTATTTGTGACCGCTGTGGTGTTGAAGTTACACATTTTAAAGTTCGCCGTGAACGCACAGGTCATATTGAACTTGCTGCACCAGTAAGCCACATCTGGTACTATCACTCTACACCAAGCAGAATGGGACTTCTTCTTGACTTAAAAGTTGCAGACCTTCGTTCTATTCTGTACTACGAAAAATACATTGTTATTGATCCAGGTGAAACTAACCTTAAGAAGATGGAACTTCTTGATGAAGATCAGTATGAAGAAGCACAGGAACTTTACGGTGGTGCATTTACTGCCGGAATGGGTGCTGAAGCCATAAAAACTCTTCTTGAAAACCTTGATCTTGAAGAAATAAGAAAATCTCTCCGTGAAAAGATGCAGGAAAAAGGCGCAAAATCTGATGCTCATCTTTTAAAGAGAATTGAAATTGTAGAAAACTTCATCAGTTCAGGAAACAAAGCTTCTTGGATGGTACTTGATGTTGTTCCAGTTATTCCTCCTGATTTACGCCCGATGGTTCAGCTTGACGGCGGAAGATTTGCTACATCTGATTTAAACGATTTGTATCGTCGTGTTATTAACCGCAACAATCGTCTTAAGAGACTTATGGAACTTTCTGCTCCTGATATTATTATCCGCAATGAAAAGCGTATGCTCCAGGAAGCAGTAGATTCACTTTTTGATAACTCTAAACGCAAGCAGCGTACTGTAAAAGGTTCGTCAAACCGTCCTTTAAAATCAATTTCCGACATGATTAAAGGTAAGCAGGGACGTTTCCGCCAGAACTTGCTTGGTAAGCGTGTTGACTATTCAGGTCGTTCGGTTATCGTTGTTGGTCCGGAACTTAAACTCTGGCAGTGCGGTCTTCCTGAAAAAATGGCTCTTGAACTTTTCAAACCATTTATAATGAAGAGACTTGTTGACAAAGGAGTTGCTACAAACATTAAGCGTGCAAAAAATCTTGTAGAATCAGAAGCACCTGAAGTTTACGCAATTCTTGATGAAGTAGTTCGTGAACATCCAGTTATGCTTAACCGTGCTCCGACACTTCACCGCCTTGGTATTCAGGCATTTGAACCTGTACTTGTTCCAGGAAAGGCACTTAAGCTTCATCCTTTAGCTTGTAAGGCATTTAACGCTGACTTTGACGGTGACCAGATGGCTATCCACGTTCCTCTTACTCAGGCAGCTCAGATGGAATGCTGGACTTTAATGCTTTCGGCCAGAAACCTTCTTGATCCGGCAAACGGTAACTCTATCGTAAACCCTTCACAGGACATGGTTTTAGGAATTTACTATATGACTTCCATTAAGCCAGGTGCTAAGGGAGAAGGTCATGTGTTCAGTTCTGCAGATGAAGTTCGTCTTGCTGCTTCAAGCGGTGCAATTAACTGGCAGGCAAAAATAAAGATTCACAGAAACATTCTTAACAAGTGCGTTGCTGATGATTCTGATCCTGACGGAAAGTGGATTGAAACTACAGCAGGAAGAATGGCATTTAACGAATCTATGCCTGATGAAGTAGACTTCCAGAACGATCAGCTTGGTGACAAAAAACTTAAGAAGATGATTGAATCTGTTTATCACGTTGCTCAGACTTCAGACAAAATGTTAAGGGAATACATTGAATCAGCTTACGGCGTTTCAAAAATGGATCCTGAAACACTGGAAAAACTTGTTGCAGATTCAGCATTTAACAGCAAGGTTCAGCACATCTTCAACAGAGAAACTCCTCTTGAAGAAGAAAAACTCCGCAAACTCTTGAATGGTCTTTATTTAAGCGACCGTCCTTGGCTTACAGTTCAGATGCTTGACAGCATTAAGGCTTGCGGTTACAAAAATGCAACTTTCTACGGTGCAACACTTTCTATGGACGACATCCTTGTTCCAGAAGAAAAAGCTGAACTTGTTCGCAAAACAGAAGAAGAAGTTAAGAAATACATTAACGACAACAGAGTAGGTAACATTACAGACAAAGAAAGATACGAAAAATCTACTAACGCCTGGGGTAAAACAACTGACGCTCTTACAAACTTAATGTACGAAAAACTCCAGAAAGATAAAGATGGATTTAACACTATCTACATGATGGCTACATCTGGTGCCCGTGGTTCCAAAAAGCAGATTTCTCAGCTGGCTGCAATGCGCGGACTTATGCAGAAACCTAACGGTGATATTATTGAACTTCCTATTAAATCAAACTTTAAGGAAGGACTTTCCGTTATTGAATACTTTATTTCTTCAAACGGTGCACGTAAAGGTTTGTCAGATACAGCTTTGAAAACAGCCGACGCAGGTTACATGACACGTAAACTTGTTGATGTTGCTCAGGACGTTGTAGTAAACGAAGAAGACTGCGGTACTATTAACGGTATTGATTACGCTGCAATTAAAGAAGGTGATGAAGTTAAAGTTAGCCTTGCAAGCCGTATCGAAGGTCACTTTACAATTGAACGTGTTATTGACCCTGTTGACGGTACTCTTCTTGCTGACGTAAACCAGTACATTGATGACGCTCTTGCCAAGAAAATTGATGAAGCCGGTGTAGAAAAAGTTAAAATCAGAACAGTTCTCACTTGCGAAAGTAAGCATGGCGTTTGCGTTAAGTGTTACGGTAAAGATCTTGCAAGAAACAAAATCGTTGAAATTGGCGAAGCAGTTGGAACTATTGCAGGACAGTCAATCGGTCAGCCAGGTACACAGCTTACTCTCCGTACATTCCATACTGGTGGTGCTGCTGAAACAACATCAGGCGACAACAAGATTGTAATGAAGTATCCTGTTTACGTTTTAAGCGTTGAAGGAACACACGTTGTTCAGGATAACGGCTGGCTCTTTACCCGTCGCGGTAAAATGGTTGTGTCAAAACTCTTCAACAGATATGCTGTTGAATCAGGTGATGAAGTAATTGTTGCAAACGGCGGACGTGTTCGTAAGGGAAATTTACTCCTTAAGCACAAAGGCGAAGAAATCACTGCTTCAGATAACGGACGCATCATTATAAAGGATAACGTAATTTATCTCGTAAGCAATGAAATAGAAGAATCACTTGAAAACGGTACTTTCATCTACAAAGATTTCGTTAACGGCGGATGTGTAGTTGAAAAGGATGTTCCTGTCGGTGAATTTGATCAGTATAACGAACCTATTATTGCCGAAGTTTCAGGTACAATTTACTACGAAGACATTATTCCTGGTTCTACACTTGATGAAAAAACAAACAAGCAGACAGGAAAAGTTACAAGAACAATTATTGAAACTCACCTTGAATCTAAGCAGCCACGTGTAAGCATTAAGGATGAAGACGGAAATGAATTGGGAAGCTATCACCTTCCTACAGGTTCTATCCTTAACAAAGCAGACAGAGATTCAATCGTTGCAGGTGAAAGAATTGCTGCTCTTCCAAAAGCAGGTAGCAAGGCAAACGATATTACTCTCGGTCTTCCACGTGTTAACGAATTGTTCCAGGCAAGCAGGCCGAAAGATCCTGCTGTAATTGCAAAGATTACAGGCGTTGTAAGTTTCGGTCAGATTGTTCGTGCAAAGAGAACTGTTATTGTAACTGATGAAAACGGAACTTCTTTCGAACATCAGGTGCCTATCAACAAGCGTCTTATTGTTCGTGACGGCGATAACGTTAAGGCTGGAGAAAAACTTTGCGAAGGAAGTGTAGACGCACACGACGAACTTAATGTTCTTGGTGAAGATGCACTTCAGAACTTCCTCCTTGATGAAATCCAGGGCGTTTACCGTGCTCAGGAAGTAAACATCAACGACAAGCACATTGGTATCATTATCCGCCAGATGCTTAAGAAAGTTGAAATCATCAAAGTTGGTGACACAAAGTTCAGGTTTGGTCAGGAAGTTGACAAGCATACATTCCGTGAAGAAAATGCAAAGACTATTGCAGCAGGTGGTCAGCCGGCAGTTGCACGTCCTAAACTTCAGGGAATTACAAAGGCAGCCCTTACAACTGATTCCTTTATTTCAGCCTGTTCATTCCAGGAAACTACAAAAGTCCTTACTGATGCAGCAATTGAAGGAAAGCAGGATTATCTCCATGGCTTGAAGGAAAATGTTATTATCGGTCATATCATTCCGGCTGGAAGCGGTATGAAGCAGTATCATAACATTAAGCTTTCTGATAGTTCAAACGTTGATCTTGACGTTAAGATGGCTGAACTTCTTGAACTTAGACGTCAGCAGGAAGACGAAGCCCGTCAGGAAGAAATGCCTTCTTTTGCCACAGATGATATTGGTGACGAAGACTAAAATATTATAGAAGAATTCGGGGTAAAATTCGGAAACGCTATTGACGGATTTGCCCTGAATTCGTTAGAATTATCCCACTAAATTGTTAATTTTGTCCGAGGTGCTGCTCGGCATTAAAATAGGAGAATAGGCCGATGCCTACAATTAATCAATTAATTCGTAAAGGTCGTCAAAGCTCTGCAAACAGAACTAAAGCTCCCGCACTTCAGTCCTGTCCTCAGAAACGTGGCGTTTGTACACGTGTTATGACTATGACACCTAAAAAGCCAAACTCAGCTCTCAGAAAGATTGCTCGTGTTCGTTTAAGTAATGGTATTGAAGTTACTGCATACATTCCTGGTATTGGACATAACTTGCAGGAACACTCAGTTGTACTCGTTCGTGGTGGACGTGTTAAGGATCTTCCTGGTGTACGTTACCATATCATTCGCGGTACAAAAGATACTCTTGGTGTTGACGGTCGCAAACGTGGTCGTTCAAAGTATGGTGCTAAGAGACCAAAGGCATAATAGAGGAGTTTAACTATGGGAAGACATAAGAAGTCAATTAACCGTCCGGTTATGCCAGATGAAAAATATAACAGCCCTGTTGTTACAAAGTTTGTAACACGCATGATGCTTGATGGAAAAAAGCTTACTTGTCAGAGAATTGTATACGAAGCATTTGATAAGCTTAAGTCAAAGACAGATAAGGATCCTCTTGAAGTGTTCCTTAAAGCTCTTGAAAATGTAAAACCAAAGTATGAAGTAAAGAGCCGCCGTGTTGGTGGTGCTACATATCAAGTTCCAATGGAAATCCGTGATAGCCGTGCTGAAGCATTAGCTATGCGCTGGGTAGTTGGAGCTGCACGTAACCGCTCAGGTCACGGAATGGCAGAAACTCTTGCTGCAGAATTACTTGATGCATTTAATAACACAGGTTCTGCATACAAGAAGAAGGAAGATACACACAAGATGGCAGAAGCAAACAAAGCTTTTGCACATTACCGCTGGTAGATTTCGTAAACAGGTTGTTTTTAGAAACAGCCTGTTTTTTTTATGCAAAATATGAACTTACCACTTGCACAATAATTGAAAAAAGTGTATAAAGTAACAGTTTATGCCCATTTGCTAGGCAATTTTAGGGTTCTTTGAAATGTCAGACGGACAGCAATGTCTGGTAGAAATTGTAAAGTTAATCAGTAATTTTCTGATTTTCAAGTTTTTACGCCCTAAATGTTAGTAAGTGTCGTTGGCAGTTACCTTAAGGAAAGGCATTTAGGTTTTCTGACTTACAGGTTTTACTTAAACCGATTTACGCCAGTAAATCCAATGCATGAGATTCCATACCGGTTGTCAATGACTTGATGATGATAGGTGGATCCGGCTAACTGCTTCGAATTGATGAAACAGAGATTGATAAGTTATCCGTTCTAAATTTTTATCATCTCATTTAAATTGGTAAAGTGTGTATGCGAAAGTGTCGTTACCTAGTAGGAATGATGCTTTCTGGCTTAAAGTGCAACACATAAAATTAAATTATCCTGTGAAAATACAGGACAAGGAGAAAATCATGGCAAAGGAAGAGTTCAACAGAACTAAACCTCACATGAACGTTGGTACTATTGGTCACGTTGACCATGGTAAGACAACATTGTCTGCAGCTATCACAGCATACTGTGCTAAAAAGTATGGTGATAAGCTTCTTAAGTATGATGAAATTGATAATGCTCCTGAGGAAAAAGCTCGTGGTATTACAATTAACTCACGTCACTTGGAATATCAGTCAGATAAGCGTCACTATGCACACATTGACTGTCCAGGACACGCTGACTACATCAAGAACATGATTACTGGTGCTGCTCAGATGGATGGAGCTATTCTCGTTGTTTCTGCTCCAGATTCAGTTATGCCACAGACAAAAGAACACTTGCTTCTTGCACGTCAGGTAGGCGTTCCAAAGATTATCGTTTTCCTTAACAAAGTTGACCTTGTTGACGATCCAGAACTTATCGAACTTGTAGAAGCTGAAGTTCAGGATACACTCCAGGGATATGGTTTCGCAGCAGAAACACCAATCATTAAGGGTTCAGCATTCAAAGCACTTAACGCTTCTGATGATCCTGCTAATACAGCTTGCATCGAAGAACTTCTTGCATCTATGGACTCTTGGTTCGATGATCCAGTTCGTGATGATCAGAAACCATTCCTTATGCCAATTGAAGACATCTTCACAATCACAGGTCGTGGTACAGTTGTTACTGGACGTATTGAACGTGGTGTTATTCATATGGGTGATGCAGTTGAACTCGTTGGTATCCGCCCAACAGCTTCTTCTACAGTTACAGGTATCGAAATGTTCAACAAGACATTGAACGAAGGTATGGCTGGTGATAACGCTGGTATCCTTCTTCGTGGTATTGAAAAGAAAGATGTTCTCCGTGGACAGGTTCTTGCTGCACCAGGAAGCATTCACCCACATACAAAGTTCGAAGCTCAGATTTACGTTCTTTCAAAGGAAGAAGGTGGACGTCACAGCCCATTCTTTACAGGATATCGCCCACAGTTCTACTTCAGAACAACAGACATTACAGGTACAGTTGAACTTGAAGCTGGAACAGACATGGTTAAACCAGGTGACAACGTAAAGATTATCGGTGAACTTATTCACCCAATCGCTATGGACGAAGGTCTTAAGCTTGCTATCCGTGAAGGCGGTCGTACAATCGCTTCTGGTCAGGTAACAAAGATTATCGAATAGTTCGATTAATTATTAAAAGAGCAGGGAGGAAAAGCCTCTCTGTTCTTAGGAGAAAATGATGGCAAATAGCAAGATTCGAGTGAGACTTCGTGCTTTTGATGTAAGTCTGATCGATCAGAGCGCAAAAGACATCGTAGAACAGGTACAGAAAGCAGGAGCAAAGGTTTCAGGACCAGTTCCTCTTCCAACTAGAATCAACAAGGTTACAGTTCTTCGTTCACCATTTGTTAACAAGAAATCACGTGAACAGTTTGAAATGAGAACTCACAAACGCCTTATTGACATTTTTGAACCAAGTTCAGAAGTTATGGATTCATTGATGAAGTTGGAATTACCAGCCGGTGTTGATGTAGAAATTAAACAGTAATTTTGGGTTTCAAATTGCTGTAAAATAAACGGGACGGTTCCCTTGGATCGGGAATGGCGACCGATAGGGAGTGAAATAAATCCCAAATAGGAGATTCAGATGAAAGGTCTGATTGCAAAAAAAGTAGGAATGACACAGGTTTTTGATGAAAACGGAAATCTGACACCAGTAACCGTGATCCGCGTAGAACCAAATACTGTTGTTGCTACAAAATCAGAGGAAAAGTTCGGCTATAACGCTGTAGTTCTTGGACTTGATGATTTAAAAGAGTCTAAGGTTTCTAAGCCATATGCTAAACAGTTTCCTGAAAACGTTGCACCAAAACGTCATCTTAAAGAATTTCGCGATTTTGAAGGCGATGTAAAAGTTGGCGATCAAATTGGTGTAGAATTATTTGAAAAAGTTCGTTTCATCGATGTAACTTCTACCTCTAAAGGTAAAGGTTTCCAGGGTGTAATGAAGAGATGGGGCTTCCATGGTGGACGTGCAACTCACGGTTCTAAATTCCATCGTGAAGCTGGTGGTACAGGAAATTCTACAACTCCAGGACACTGCCTTAAGAATGTTAAGATGCCTGGTCGTATGGGTTTTGAACGTGTTACAGTTCAGAATTTAAAAGTTGTAAAAGTTGACCCTGAACTTAAGGTTTTGATGGTTCGTGGAGCAGTTCCTGGTGTAAAAGATTGCACTCTTGTTGTAAGAGCAGCAATTAAGAAATAGGTCGAGGAATAGTATGGAAAAGAAAGTCTATTCAATCGATGGTAAAGAACTCAGGACAATTAATCTTGATGATAAAATTTTCGGACTTCCAATTAACGAAGATGTTATCTATTATGCCATCACAAACGAGTTAGCAAATAATCGTGTTGGAACTGCTTGTACAAAAGGTCGTGCAGAAGTTCATGGCAGCAATGCTAAGCCTTATAAACAAAAGGGAACTGGTAATGCTAGACGTGGTGATAAAAAGTCACCTATTAACGTTGGCGGCGGTACAATTTTTGGACCAAAACCACGTGATTTCAGTTACTCAATTCCAAAGAAAGAAAAACGCCTTGCAATGAAAACTATTCTTAGCCTTCAGGCTCAGAGCGACAGACTTACTGTTGTTGAAGATTTCACTGTTGAAAGCGGAAAGACAAAGGACCTTGTAAAGATTCTCGATAACTTTACTAAGGGAGAACGTACAGTTATCCTTCTTAAGGATGATGACAAGCTCATTAAACAGGCTGGAAGAAACCTTCCTAACGTTTATTTCCTTTCATATAATCGTCTTCGTGCACATGATCTTTATTATGGAAGAAAGGTTATTATGCTTGAAAGCGCTGCTAAAAATCTTTCTGATTTTTATGCTGATGAAAAGGAGGCTAAATAATGTCATTCGAAGATGTACTTATTGAACCTGTACTTTCAGAAAAGGCTACTGCTCTTCGTGAACAGAATAAATATACATTTATTGTTGCACCAAGTGCTACAAAATTTGAAATTAAAGAAGCTGTTCGCAAACTTTTCAATGTAAAAGTTGTTGATTGTACAACAATCAATGTTGCAGGAAAAGTTAAGAGACTTCGTGGTAAGCCTGGTAGAACATCCAGCTATAAAAAAGCAATAGTTAAACTTGCTGCTGGCGAAACAATAAAGGTATTTGAAGGCGTTTAAGCCTTTGAATAATTGATTAAGGGGAACCATATGGCTCTGAAAATATATAAACCTTATACAAAAGGTACACGTGGTCGCGTTGATTTAGTACGTGATCAGTTGACAGCCGATAAACCCGAAAAAAGCTTGACTTCAGGACGCAAATCTAAAGCTGGTCGTGGAGCTGGCGGACGTATTTCTGTACGTCACCAGGGTGGTGGTCATAAAAGAAAGTATCGTGATATTGACTTTAGAAGAGACAAGCACGGTATTCCTGGAACTGTAAAGACAATCGAATATGATCCATTCAGAAGTGCTGACATTGCATTGATTTTCTATGCTGATGGAGAAAAACGTTACATTATAGCTCCAAAAGGCTTGACTGTAGATCAGAAGATTATGTCAGGTGAAAATGCAGCTCCAACTGTTGGAAATGCTCTTCCACTAGAAGCTATTCCTGTTGGATTTATGGTTCATAATATTGAACTTACACTTGGACGCGGTGGTCAGTTAGTTCGTTCTGCTGGTGCAGGCGCTTTGGTTGCTGCAAAAGAAGGTGAATATGTAACTATTCGTCTTCCTTCAGGTGAACTTCGTCGTATTCATGGCAAATGTTATGCAACAATTGGTACTGTTGGTAACGAAGAACGCATGAATGCTAAGCTTGGTAAAGCGGGACGCAACAGATGGAGAGGTATTCGTCCAACTGTTCGTGGTATGGCTATGAACCCTGTTGATCACCCTCTTGGTGGTGGTGAAGGTGCAGGTAAAGGACATCAGCCAGTTACTCCTTGGGGACAGCCATGTAGAGGTTACAAAACTCGTAACAAGAGAAAGACCTCTAGTCGCTTTATTATTAGTCGTCGTAAGAAGTAAGGCAGGGGTAGATCGTGTCAAGATCAGTTAAGAAAGGACCTTTTGTAGATAAAACACTTTACAAGAGAGTCTCAGAAATGAACAAGTCGGCAGCTGCTGATAAGAAAATTATTAAAACTTATTCCCGCTGCTCTACAATAATTCCTGAAATGGTTGGAAATACTATTTCAGTTCACAATGGTAAGTCATGGATTCCAGTTTATATAACAGAAAACTTAGTTGGTCATAAGCTTGGTGAGTTTGCTGCTACAAGAACTTTTAAGGGCCATGGCGGTGACAAAGGCGCAGGTAAATAATTAGGGGCGAGAAAATGACAGAAAATAAAGGTTATAGAGCCGTTACAAAATTCCTCATTGCATCACCTACTAAGGTTCGTCCTGTAGCGAATGTAATCAAAAGAAAGCCTTGTACAGAAGCATTGGCAATACTTGAAGTAATGCCACAAAAAGGTGCAGAGCTTATCCGCGGAACATTAAAATCTGCAGTAGCTAATGCACTTAATTCTAACAAGCAGCTTGATGAAGATATGCTTTATGTTAAGGAAATTCGCATTGATGAAGGTCCAAGACTTAAGAGAGTATGGTTCCGTGCTCGCGGACGTGCTGATCAACTCTTAAAGCGTATGTGTCATATCACTGTTATTGTTGACGAAAAGGCGGGAAAGTAAGATGGGTCAGAAAGTAAATCCTATTGGTTTACGCCTTGGTGTAAACAAAACTTGGCAGTCACGTTGGTATGCAGATTCTCGTACTTATGCAGACTATTTTCTTGAAGACATCAAAATCCGTAAGTTGGTAAATGATCTTCCTGAATGTAAAAATGCTGACATTGCCGAAATTGAAATTGTTCGTCACCCACAGCGTGTAACAATTGTAATTCATACAGCACGCCCGGGTGTTATTATTGGTACTAAAGGTGCTACAATCGAAAAGATTAGCGCTGATATCCAGAAACAGTTGACAAAGAAAGTTCAGATTAAGATAGCTCAGGTGCAGAAAGCAGAAGTTAACGCTTCTCTTATTGCTCAGAACATCGGAAAACAGCTTTCTGGTCGTGGATCATTCCGTAAAGCTCTTAAACAGTCTTCTGCAAATGCAATGAAGAACGGAGCTCAGGGAATTAAGATTCGTATTTCTGGTCGTCTTGGTGGAGCTGACATGACTCGCTCTGAAGAACACAAGGAAGGACGTGTTCCTCTTCACACTCTCAGAGCAGACATTGATTACGGTTTCTATGAAGCACTTACTACATACGGAAAAATCGGTATTAAAGTATGGGTTTTCAATGGAATGAAATACGGTACAGCTCGTACTGATGAAGTTGTTGATCAGAAGAAGAAAGGCCCAAGAGGTCGCTCTAACGATCGTAGAGGTTCACGCGGTCCAAAATCTGAGGGAGGAAAAGTAGAAAATGCTTAGTCCTAAAAGAGTTGCTCACCGTAAGGTACAGCGTGGTCGTCCAACTGGTAATGCTACAAGAGATAATTTCGTAGATTTTGGTGAAGTTGCTTTAGTTGCAATGGAACCTGTTTGGTTAAGCGCTAAACATATTGAAGCTGCTCGTGTTGCAATTAACCGTTGTATTAACCGTCAGGGTCAGGTTTGGACTCGTATTTTCCCTGATAAGCCTGTTTCTAAGAAACCTGCTGATACTCGTATGGGTAAAGGAAAAGGTGCACCTGAATTCTGGGCTGCTGTTATTAAACCTGGTATGATTTTGTTTGAAGTAGGTGGAGTTGATAAAACTTTAGCAGAACGTGCTATGCATCTTGCTGCAAGCAAACTTCCAATTAAAACAAAAGTGGCATTCCGCCCAACAGTTGAATAGGAGTAAGAAATGGCTGATTCAAAGAAAAAGAATTATAAAGATCTCTCTTATGATGAACTTGTTGCAAAGCGTGCAGAACTTAAGAAACAGTACATGGACATCCGTTTTCAGGCGGTTGTTGGTCATGTAGATAACCCAATGCAGAAGAGAACAATTCGTCGCGATATCGCTCGTGTTGAAACTCTTATTCATCAGCAGGATCTTGCTAAGTTCAGAGCCGCTGCTGCTGAAGCTTTAGCTGCAAAGTAATTAGGAGCTTACCGTGGAAGAACAGAATGTTCAGAATAAGGCTGCTAAACGTTCATTTGTAGGAATCGTTACAAGTGACAAGATGGATAAAACTATCGTTGTTTCAATCGATTCTAAAAAAATGGATCGCCTTTATAAAAAGTATGTTACACGGACCAAGAAATGCAAGGCTCACGATGAAAAGAATGAAGCACATATTGGTGATACAGTTCGCATCGTAGAGTGCAGTCCGATTAGCAAAGATAAGTGTTGGCGTCTCGATACAATCGTCGAGAGAGCTAAATAAGGCAGGAGTAGTATATGCTTCAGATGCAATCTAATTTGGTTGTTGCCGATAACTCCGGAGCTAAATTGGTTCAGTGCATTAAGGTTTTAGGTGGATCACACCGCCGTTATGCAGGTATTGGTGACATTGTTGTGGTAGCTGTTAAGGAAGCAATTCCAACATCTACAATTAAAGAAGGTTCAGTACAGAAGGCAGTTATTGTTCGTGTTTCAAAAGAATATCGCCGTCCTGATGGAACTTACGTACGTTTTGATGATAACGCTTGTGTTATTATCGATGCTGATAAAAACCCAAAGGGAAAGCGTATTTTTGGACCTGTTGCCCGTGAGTTACGTGATATGGATTTCATGAAAATCGTATCATTGGCTCCAGAAGTACTGTAAGGAGTTGTACTATGAATCAGAAATGCAAGATCCGTAGAGACGACAACGTAGAAATCATTGCTGGAAAAGATAAAGGTAAGCGTGGAACAATCGTACGTGTTTTCGAAAAGAAAGGAAAAGTACGTGTTATTGTAAGCGGCGCTAATCTTATCAAAAAGGCAATTAAAAGAAGATCTCAGCAGGAAGCTGGCGGAATCGCTGAAATTGAAGCTCCTCTGGATGTATCAAATGTAGCACTCGTATGTAAAAAATGCGGTCCTACAAGAATTGGTTACAAACTTGACGGTGACAAGAAAACTCGTGTTTGCCGCAAGTGTGGAGAAACACTGTAATGGAAAATTACGTACCACGGCTTAAGAAAGTCTATAAGGAAAAAATCGCTCCTGAACTCTTCAAGGAGTTAGGTTACACATCCACAATGCAGATTCCAGCAGTTAAGAAAATTGTTGTAAGCATGGGTGTTGGCGAAGCTCTCACGAATAAGAAACTTCTTGATGCTGCAGTTACAGATCTCACTCAGATTACCGGTCAGAAGGCTGTTAAAACAAGAGCAAAGAAAAGTATTGCAAACTTCAAACTTCGTGAAGGCAATGAGGTTGGTGCTATGGTAACACTTAGAGGAACAATTATGTATGAATTCCTCGATCGTCTTATCAACGTTGCACTTCCTCGTGTTAAGGATTTCCGCGGAATCAAATCAACTGGTTTTGATGGACACGGAAACTTCTCTCTTGGTATTACAGAACAGATTATCTTCCCGGAAATCGACTTTGATAAAATTGTTAAGGTTTCTGGTATGAACATCAGTATTGTAACTAGTGCTCCTACTGATAACGAAGCACGTGCTTTGTTGTCTAAGTTCGGCATGCCATTTAGGAAATAAGGATAAAGTTCATGGCTAAGAAATCAATGATTATCAAGGCAAACCGCACTCCAAAATACAGCACACGTAGATACAACAGGTGTCAGGTTTGCGGTCGTCCACATGGATATTTGCGCAAGTTTAAGATTTGTCGTATTTGCTTCCGCAAATTAGCAAGTGAAGGCCTTTTACCAGGCGTAACCAAATCATCTTGGTAGTGACAGGAGAATAAAATGGCAGCTTCAGACCCAATAGCAGATATGCTCGTAAAAGTCCAGAATGCGGCAAAAGCCGGTCACGAGTGTGTAGATGTACCTACCTCGAAGATGAAACTGGAAATTGTAAAAATCCTTAAAACAGAAGGATATATTAAGAGCTTTAAGATTGTTGCTGATGAAAAAACAAAGCATCAGATTATTAAAATCAACTTAAAGTATGATGATGAAAACAAGGCTGTTATTCATGGAATGGAAAAAATTTCTACTCCAGGACGCCGTGTTTACTCTGGTTACAAAGATTTGCCACGCGTTCACAACGGATATGGCACTTTGATTATTTCAACATCTATTGGTGTAACAACTGGCAAGAAAGCATCTGAAAAGATGGTTGGCGGCGAGTTGATTTGTACTGTATGGTAATAGGAGAAGGTTATGGCATCAAAAATTGGTAAGCTTCCTGTTTCTATTCCAGCAGGAGTTACTGTTACTGTTGCTCCAAATTTGGTAACTGTAAAAGGTCCAAAGGGAGAACTTAAACAGGAAATCAATGATCTTGTTAAAATCGAAGTAAAGGACTCAGAAGTAATTGTTAATCCTGTAAACGAATCAAAGCCTGCTAGTGCTGCTCATGGTTTGTACCGCAGACTTATCGATAACATGGTTATAGGTGTTTCTGCAGGATTTACAAAATCACTCATCATTACAGGTGTTGGTTTCCGTGCAGAAGTACAGGGAAAAACAATCGTAATGAATCTTGGATATTCTTCAGAATTTATTGCAGTTATTCCTGAAGGTCTTACTGTTACAGCAGATAAAGACGGAAAGGTTACAGTAACCGGAATTGATAAGCAAAAGGTTGGAGAATTCTGTGCTCAGCTTCGCAGTCTCAGAAAACCTGAACCTTACAAAGGAAAGGGTATCCGTTACGAAACTGAAGTTATCAGACGCAAAGTCGGTAAGACTGGTGTAAAATAAGGTGAATTGATATGTTTAAGAAATTAACTGATAAACAGAGAAAACGCCTGCACAGAAAGGTTCACATTCGTAAATCAATTTACGGTACTGCTGAACGCCCACGCATGACTATTTTCAAGAGTGGACGTAATCTTTACGTACAGGTAATCAATGATGATGAAGGCAAAACTCTTGCTTCCATCTCTACACTTGAAAAGGATTTTGTTGAACTTAAGGCAAATGTTGCCAGTGCAACAAAACTTGGAGAAGCTTTGGGTTCACGCCTTAAGGAAAAAAACATTACAACTGTAGTGTTTGACCGTAATGGTTATCTTTACCATGGTGTTGTAAAAGCCCTTGCTGACGCTACCCGCTCGGCCGGGATTGTATTCTAGGAGAGGCTATGGAACACCAGAAAAATGTTGATAAAAAGCCATCTGAAGAATTCGTTGAAAAGCTTGTAAAGCTTAACCGTACTGCTAAAACTGTAAAAGGTGGACGCAGAATGTCTTTCTCTGCACTTACAGTTGTAGGTGACAGAAAAGGTCGCATCGGTTACGGATTTGGTAAGGCAAATGATGTTACTGAAGCAATCAGAAAGAGTCTTGAAAAAGCAAGATCAAATCTTGTAACTCTTTCTATGAAGAACGGAACTATTCCACATGATGTTATAGGAAACTACAAGAGTTCTTCTGTTCTTCTTAAACCAGCTTGTCCTGGTACAGGAATCATTGCAGGTGGTGCAGTTCGTGCAGTTATGGATGCTGCAGGAATTACAGATGTTATTTCAAAGTCACAGGGTTCACGTACTTCTGTTAACGTTGTACGCGCTACATTTGATGCTGTTGCAGGCCTTATGGATGCACGCAAAATTGCAGCTAACCGTGGAAAGACATTGAATGATTTGTGGGGCTAATTATGGCAAAGTTACGTATTACTCTCGTTAAAAGTGTCATCGGACAGAAACCTGAAAAAAAGGCAACTGTTCGTAGCCTTGGTCTTAAAAAAATTAATTCCGTAGTTGAACAGGAAGCTAACGATGCAATTAAAGGTATGGTTGCTTCTGTTGCTCACTTGGTAAAAGTAGAGGAGATAAACTAATGTCAGACTTTACTTTAAAAGCACCACAAGGTGCAAATAAAAAGAGACGTATTGTTGGTCGTGGTTCTTCTTCTGGTCGTGGTACAACAGCTGGAAGAGGAAACAAAGGTCAGCAGTCACGTTCTGGAGGAAAGGTATACGTTGGTTTTGAAGGCGGTCAGATGCCTTTATATAGACGCATTGCCCATCGTGGATTTTCTAATGCTTCTTTCAAAAAGGAATATGCAATTTTGAATCTTTCAGAATTGGAAGCAAAATATTCTGACGGAGAAACAGTAGATCAGGCTTCTTTAGTTTTTAAAGGACTTTTGAAGAAAAATCTTGACGGTGTTAAGATTCTTGGTAATGGAGAAATTACAAAGAAACTTAATGTTGTTGTTGATAAGATTTCAGCATCAGCAAAAGAAAAGATTGAAAAAGTTGGTGGTACCGTAAAAGTAGCCACTTCAGCTGAAGAATCTAAATAAAAAAAGTTGGAGTGACTAACATGGCAAATAATCCTGTTGTAAATATGTTCAAAGTAAAAGAATTGCGTTCCCGTATATTTTTTACTTTGCTTATCTTAGCAGTTTTCCGTTTAGGAACAATTTTAACTGTTCCTGGTATTAATGCTTCTTTACTCGTTGAGTATTTTAACGACATTGTTCGCAATACTTCGGGAAGGGCAGCTGAAGGTGCTTTTGCTAGTTACATGGACTTTTTTGCAGGTGGTGCTTTTGAAAAATTTTCTGTGTTTATGTTAGGTGTTATGCCTTACATTTCAACACAGATTATTTTGCAACTTGCTCTTGTCATTTTTCCGTCACTTAAAAGAATTGCTCAGGAAGAAGGTGGTCAGCGTAGAGTTCAGACTTGGACTAGAGTAGGAACAATACTTGTTTGTTTAATTCAGTCTATGGCTATTACTGTTTATGCTGATTCCATCAACCGGCAAGTTCCTGGCGTGATTATTTTTGAAAACAAACTGTACTTTAAGATGCTTGCTATTCTTACAGTTACAACAGGTTCTATGATTACTGTATGGATGGGAGACCAGATTACAGCACATGGTATTGGAAATGGTATTTCAATGCTCATTTTTGCTGGTATTGTTGCACGTCTCCCTTCTGCAGTATGGGAACTTATTAAGCTTGTACGTAATGGCGAACAGAATGTTGTATTTGTTATAGTTGCATTTATATTATTCCTTGTAATTATTGGTTTTGTTGTATATGAACAGTCTGGCGAACGTAAAATTCCAGTTCACTATGCTAAACGTGTAGTTGGAAGAAAAATGTATGGCGGACAAAGTACATATATTCCTTTCAAAATCAATCCTTCTGGAGTAATCCCAATTATCTTCGCTTCAGCATTTTTGACATTCCCATTACAGCTCGCAAACAGTTTTGCAGAAAATCAGCCATGGCTTGGTAATTTGGCAAGATGGCTTAATCCACTTGGAATTTGGTATAATGTAATTGAAGTTTTATTGATTGTATTTTTTGCATACTTCTACACTCAGGTAACACTGAACCCTACAGAGATTGCAAGAAATATTCGTGAAAACGGTGGTTCTATTCCCGGAATCAGAACTGATAAAACTGAAAGTTATCTTCAGAAGGTTTTAAACCGTCTGATATTACCTGGTTCATTATATCTGGCAGTTATTGCTTTATTGCCAACTGTTATCCAGATAGTTTTCAATTTCCCTCAGTCAATTTCTATGTTGATGGGTGGAACTTCACTTCTTATTCTGGTTGGCGTTGACATTGATACAATGGCACAGGTTGAAGCACTTCTTAAAACACATCATCATGATGGATTAACTAAGAAAGGCTTAAAGTCAAGAAATCTCTAAAAAAAGTGATTTTAGGACTAGAACAATTCAGATAAATTATGCTATACTACCGCACCGCTAATAAACGATGCGGTACGTTGAATTGTAGTTCATGGTGAAAACTTTCACTTCGAATTGCCATGATTCAGCGTAAGTGTAATTTTTCTAGGGGGACTTTTATGAAAGTACGAACCAGCGTAAAGCCCATCTGTGATAAGTGTAAGGTTATTAGGAGAAACGGAATTGTTCGTATTATCTGTTCTAACCCAAAACATAAGCAGAGACAGGGTTGAGGAGTAACTGATGGCTCGAATTGCGGGAGTTGACCTCCC
>CAMCRZ010000020.1 GCA_945877425.1 uncultured Treponema sp. | reverse complement strand
TTGGTGCAAAACTCATCAACAAAGACGGTGAAGTTTACATTCATCCTCTTGAAACACGTGACGTTAATGCATCTGGCATTATCCGTGAAGTTCGTGAAGGACGCGGCGTTAAAAATGATGTTCAGGATGCAGTATGGCTTGACACTCCGATGATTGAAATGATTCACGGAGAAGGAACAATCCTTAAATCTATTCCAGCAATGTACAATATGTTCATTAAGTACGGAATTGATATCCGCAAGGAACCTATTCTTGTTTACCCTACACTTCACTATCAGAACGGTGGTGTTGAAATTGACAAGACTTGCCACACAAATGTTCCGAACCTTCTTGTTGCAGGTGAAGCTTCTGGTGGTGTTCACGGAACTAACCGCCTTATGGGAAACAGCCTTCTTGATGTTGTAGTATTCGGACGTGAAGCTGGAATTGAAGCTGGAAAAATGTTCAAAAACATTCAGCAGACAGAAACTTCAAAGATGAACCTTAACCATGTAAGTGCATTTGAAAAAGAAAGAGCAGATGCAGGCATTACAGGTGATGCAGTTTCTCCAAAACTTCTTCCAACATATCACCACGGAAACCCTGAATTTGACAAGGCAATTCCTGGTGCAGGTAAATAAAACATCATCTTAAAGTTATAGAAACTTACAAAACAGGCTCCTGAATAGTTTGCTTAAAATTATTAAAGGGCCTGTTTTTTTATTTAAGCTATTTTATCATAATGCAGCTGAAACTCACGTCTTATAAGTTTCCTTAACTTTCTTTAACTTATTGATATTTATTGAACATTTATATCTATAAAGATATAATAGTTTATATTTTATTTTTTAAGAGGTTTTTAAAATGACTGCTTATTTAGCCGGCGTATGTTCTTCAGCACTTTCGTTTATTTTCATCGTTTTTGCTATTGGAACTTTAGGTTATCTTGTAGGTGGAATTAAAGTCAAAGGAATTGAATTGGGAACAGCAGGTGTTCTTCTTATTGCACTCCTTTATGGAGTTTTAGTTCATTTCTTTCCGAATTTTGATATTTCAGGAAAAACAATCACGCTGTTTTCTGACAAAATAAAAGGTAACTTCGGCATAGTTTCAAACATCGGAACGGCACTTTTCGTTACGGCTGTAGGGCTCATTGCAGGTCCTAAATTTTTCAGAAGCTTTAATAAAAGCACTTTAGCTTACATTCTTTTAGGCTTTATAATAATTGCTCTTGGTGCAGGAACTGCTGTTTTGTTTACAGTTCTTGATAAAAATATGTCGGCATCTATGGCAGTAGGACTTTTAACAGGAGGACTTACTTCTACTCCAGGTTTCAGTGCAGGAAAAGAAGTTGCAACTTTATTAGACGAAGCAAGCAAAGCAAAGGCCGCAGCTGATCCTTCAATTATTCCTACAACTTTTGAAGCTGATGTTACTGCAGGATACGGAATTGCATACACTTTCGGTGTTTTAGGAGTTGTTTTATTCGTACAGCTTGTTCCGAAAATTCTTCGCGTTAACATGAAAGACGAAATTTCTAACTTCCATGCAGCAAACCAGATTGCCATTCCTGAACCAAAGGGAAAGCTTACTGCAATTGAGCCATTCGGATTTTTTGCATTTTTCCTTGCCATAATGCTCGGCTGCCTTATAGGTGCAGTTAAAATTCCTGTAATTAACTTTTCTCTGGGAAATTCCGGCGGATGTTTAATCGGAGGACTTTTAGTAGGACACTTTGCTCATTTAGGAAAGATTGACTGCCGCATTAAAAAAGAAACACTTAACTTTATGCGTGAACTTGGTCTTGTATTATTCCTGATTGGTGCAGGCGTTCCTGGAGGCGTAAACTTTATTGATAAATTTAGATGGACATATTTCGTGTACGGTGCAGTAATGACTACAGTTCCAATGATTGTAGGATATGTAATTGCACGTTACGTTTTCAAGCTCAGCCTATTGAACAACCTTGGTTCCATTACAGGTGGCATGACTTCTACACCTGCTTTAGGAACTTTAATTGCAACTGCCGGAACTGATGAAGTTTCTGCTGCTTATGCTGCAACTTATCCATTTGCACTTGTTTCTATTGTACTGGCTTCAAAAATCATTATAATGCTGTTCTAAGTTTCAATTAAATAGCTATAAAAAAAGTCACGCAGAACCTTCTGTGTGACTTTTTTTTGCAATTACAATAAATAATAAGGCAATCAGTTTAGTTTGATTTTTCTGCTGCTTTTTTGAATGTCATCTCCAGTTGTTTTTCAGAATCAGTTAAAGTCAAGATGTCATTTTTAACAGTGAATTTTAATTTTCCGGAAAGTGCGTCAAAAAATAAAGTTTCCAGTTCCATTGCTTCAGGGCTTCCCATCATTCTTGTAGATGCAATGTTTTCGCAAGTAATTTCGTTTTCAGATATAAGCTTAACATTGCCATTAAAAAGATTTACGGTTGAAGTTCCTGAAATTAAAAGTTCATTGTCCTGCTCTGTTACAGTTAATTCAACAGGCAAAAGTTCCTGATATACGCCGTCTTTTTTAAGTGATTCAATCTGCCAGCTGCCCGTAATGTTTTCTTTTTCAGAACAACCAGTAAAGGCAAAAAGCATAGCTAAAGAAATAAGGAATAATTTGTTTTTCATACTGACCTCCATTAAAAAAAAAAGGCATTACTTTTTAAGTAACGCCTTACATCTCCCACGGGAATTGAACCCATGTTGTCGGGATGAAAACCCGATGTCCTAACCACTAGACGAGGGAGACAAGCAATGTTCATTGCATAATCAGATAATATCAAACATAAAAAATAATGTCAATAGCAAAATACATATTTTGTAAAAAAAACTAATTTTTTCAGCTGAATTAAAATCAGACTTTCATGTCAAACTTTGAAATAATTTTTGCTTTAAGGCTTTTTACATCATTATCTTCAAGCCCAAGATTAACTGCATTGTTTATGTCAGACATAGCGTTATTATAATCACCAAGGTTAAAGTAAGAAAGTGAACGCCTGTAATAAACGTGGCTCTGGAAAGAATCAATTTCAAGGCTCCTGTTAAAGCACTCTATTGCTTCTTTATGCTTTTCCATTACGCTGTAAACTATACCTTCATAGTAAAGCGAGCGGAAACCTGAAGGATCTTTTTCTACGCTAAGTTTAAAATCATCCAGCGCCTGCGGATATTTTCCCTGTGCAAAATACGCCATTCCCCTGTGCTTGTAGATAACGCCTTTCACTACATCTGGAGGTGTGGGAACAGACTCAAGTATTTTGGTGTAGATTATTTCTGCAACAGCAAAGTTTCCAACGTTGTGCTCATGCAGCGCCTGTAAAACAAGATCATCAATACTTGCATTTTCAAGGTTAAGGTTTTCACTTTTTAAGCCTGAACTTTGTTCATTTTTTTCAGCATCGCCTGTAAGAAGATCGGCTTTACTATAGAAATTATTCCGTCTAGTAGACAATTCATTCTGAAGCTTTTTCTGATAATCACGTATTTCTTGGAAAATTGTATCGGCAAGAGAAAGGCTGGCATTTATGGAAGCAAGTTTTCTGCGGAGAGGCTTGTCAAAAGGGTTAAACTCTGATTTATAAATAAGCTCATGTTCAACTTCTGCCCAAGCATCCTGAAGAATAGTCCTTACCTGTATTTCGCAAACCATATTTTCAGGCAAAGCAGGAGTTGTATTTTTTACAGGCATACAGTCTGCAGGAATTTTTATAAGAATGTGAAGTGACTCATAACCGAATTCCCTGAAAGACTGATTTGCACCTTTGTCTTCAATTTCAATTACGTCAAAATTCTGTTTTATTTGATTCATTACTTCGTTTAAATCTTCCAGAAAAGCACAGATTACCCTTATGCCTATCATGTCAGTAAGGCAGACAAGTTTACGGCTTTCTCCAACTTCCTGAGCTTTTTGACGTAAAACTTTTTTATAATAACTGTTAAAGGATTTAATTCTAGTTTTAAAAGTCGGCATGGAAACAAGTTTAAGCGTACTTTTTAACTTTAGCTCTATGGCAGATAAAATTTCTTGAAAAACATCTTTATAACTTAAATAAATTTCACTGATATAATTTTTTTTAGGAAGTTCAAGATTTAATTTTTCACTCATCAAAACATTCTCCGGCACTCATGCAGTATATATTTATATTTTTATAGTACCATACTTTTGCCCAAAAAGAAAGTTTATATTTAAAATAAAAAAAGACCACCCTGCTTTCGAAAGGTGGCCTTTGCTAAAAACGGCTTAATTATTTGTCTGAACCAACTGTCTGTGGGTTAGAATCTGAACTTCCTTCAAGTGATGAAGAGAATTCATTTTCTGTAGCCATCTTTTCTTTTTCGATGTAACGAGTAACTTGCTTAGAACCAAATCTACTCATTTCACCATTCTGGCGATCTTTTTCCTGCTTTGTGATAATTCCCCAAAGGTCTTCATCATCAATATCGCGGTCAGAAGAAAGTACAGCAAGGTCATAAATAATCTTTACGTCCTTGAAGTAACCAATATAGTTTTCACCGATATCAGAAGCATCACGTGTTACCTGGAAACCACAGAACTTAACGAAAGGTGTTCCGCGTGGATAAATAGGATAAACACGAATTTCACGTCTGCGAACTTCAGAAACGTAGTCAGGATTGTTCCAAACTAATGTCTTCCAGCCATCAAACATAAGGTTGCCCATAAGGTAGCGGCGTTCAACACCATCATTGTCCTTAAGGAGAACATAAAGCTGGTGAGGGAAGTTCATTCCCATTGTTGTTACAGAAATTGATTTTAATGTTCCAACGTTCTTTACAAGACCATATCCGTCTTCAAAAAGATACTTACCTTTCTGCTCGTCTGTCTGAGCCTGGCGAACACCGTTTTCATCAGCATCTGCTAATGGTTCATAAGCCTGAATTTCAAAAGGTGGAACGATTTTTGCGTTTGCATTGCTATTCCAGCTTGGGAAAAGTACGCGAACACCCATAACATTCTTTCCAGCAAACGGAACATCTGCACTTTCCTTTACTGGTGCTGCAACTACCTGAGAAAGAGCAATTGAAGCCACATTCTGTGCTGACGAATTAAGCTCAACTTCCCAATTAGGTAATGCCAAAGAAGTTTTCATAAGTGATTTCTGATCGCTAGTGAACGTTGCACCTGCAGAAACAGAATAATCCATTACAGTTCTGCTGTTTTCAGTAGGATTTCCATTTTCATCTGCAACAGTATCAGCATCAAGCTGAGTAAAATCAATAAGAACTGATTCCTTTGCGAAAGAGAATGTTCCTGCTAAAAGCATAGCAGCGGCAGTTAAAACTAAAGTCCTCTTCATTAGAAGCTCCTCTTAATACACTTTTTGATGTAGCCTTGTTAGGCTCTAGTATCTACTAAGAACGATATTTTGTCAACTTAATTTTTGTCTTTTTAGGGCGGCAAAAACTTCAGCCGGCATTTTTTTCTTCCGGAGAAACAAACTTTCCATCAACAAATATATTAATTTTTTCAATATAAGTGAAATTCATCACAATATTTTTCTTTAATAATTCTATGTTTGACTTTATGTCAAAAGTTTCGGCTTTTACGTTAAATGCTTCTTTTGTCAAGCCTAAATAAAGGTCTTTTCCCTTTAAAAAACAAAAGTCAGTTTTTGTTCCTGAAGGAAACAGTCTTTTATAGCGGTTTGTCATGGGACCAAGAAGGATTTCATCGGCAAACATTCCTATGTCGCCCTGCATCGGTTTAGAAGGAAGATACCGCACTTCATAGCAGAGTTTGTCTGTGTCGTAGGACTGGAAGGCAAAAATCCGTCTTTCTGCAGAAGGTGCGCATAAAAATCTTATTATTGCAAAAATCAGTGCACCAAAAAATACGCCTGCTGCTGCCAGAGAAATAAAATTCTTTTCTAAACTGATTTTAAATTTTAATTTCATTTTGCTTCCGTAAATCCTCTTGACCGTTCAAAATGAGTAACGAATCCCTGCAGGCCATTATATATTCCAAAAGCAAGTTTCTGCAAGTACCTGTCATCTGCCAGAAGAAAGCCTTCTTTCTGATTTGTAAGGAAGCCTGTTTCAACTAAAACGCTGGGCATATTTGCATTACGGACAACATACCATTCTTCAGCCTTTATTCCTCTTGAATTACTTTCATTTCCAACTTGTGCTCCAATTCCTTCAAGAATGTAATTTGCTATCAGCATTGATTCCGTAGTGTATTCTTCTTCAAGCATGCTATTTAAAATCTGACGCACGGACTTGTCTTCTTCACTGCTGTCATTTAAAACCTGACGCCTGTATCCTGGAGAAAGATACCACACTTCATAACCTGCGGCTGTTTTGTCAAGGCTGGCATTTACGTGAATGGAAACATAGATGATTGCTTCGTTCTGCCCCAGTTTTACGCTGTTTGCAATTTCCGTTCTTTGAGGAAGCGTAAGGTAAACGTCTGTACTTCGGGTCATTAAAATATTTTTATCAGGGTAAGCTTTTTTCAAATAATCATAAAGTTTAAGCCCTACTTTAAGGTTTACGTCTTTTTCTACAACTTTAACTGTTTTTCCGTTTACTGTATGAGTTGCGCTGGCACCCGGATCTTTTCCTCCATGGCCCGGATCTATTAAAATTGCTCCGATTCTGTAAGGATTTGCACTGTTTTCTTTCTGGAAAAAATTTTCTGCCTGATTCATAAAATTCAAGGAAGTGTAAAGCACATTGTCTTTAAGGTAAGGCGTTTTTTCCTGAACTAAAGTTTTATAATCCTGGAGAAAAAAATCATCACCCTGACGGAATGAAATCTGGTGGCCGTTTTTTTCTAAAATACAGCTTTCTGTTAAAGGATCAAAATAAACCGTCATTCCTGACTTTTGTGCTGCCTGAAATAATTTTACTTCTGAAGTCTGCTGTGAAAAAATTTTTTGTGTGAGAAAAATCAAGAATAAAAATATTAAAGCAGAAAGTCTTTTCATTTTACTTTTTCCTTTTAGCTTAGCCTTAGCTTTTGCCGTTTAATGCTTTTGTATCAGCAATATAAAGTATACCCTGCAAGCCTGCCCTTTCAAGTACATTGAAGAATTCCAGAGTGTCAAGTTCAACTTCCAGCTCTACGTATTCTTCAAAAAGTTCCACTGAAAAAAATGCACTGCGGCAGTTAAAATCAACAGGCGTAAGGAGAAGATTTTTTAATTGTTCCGGCATGATAAGTGAAAGCTTTTCTTTTGTATTGAATTTTTTCTTTTCACTTGCAAACGATGAAACTGCATCTTTAAGTTCCTGCGAAAATTCATAGGCACTGAACGGAAATCCCTGTTCGCTTTTTTCTTCCTGCCTTTGAATGTAACTTTGAGTTTTAGGGTTGTCAGGTTCAAGCCTTACTATCATTCTTGCAATGCCTTTCTGTGCTGCCTTTACTGCCAGCTCTCTCTGCTGTGACTGTGAAATTACGTTTCCGCACTTTTCTACATTGTTTCTTGGAAAATCAACCTGGTCGCCTTTGCTGCTTCTGTAAATTACGTTTTTTACGAAAGGAAAACCGTAAGCATTTGCACCGCCTGTTACTGACTTTACTACGCCCGGAATGGAAATCCATGCACGTTCTGCACAGGTGCTTCTGCAAGGATAATCGTAAACTTCAAGTGATACGTTTTTTACAGGAAGCGGCACTCTGTGGTTCATAAGCTGTTCTGGTGACTTTCCTAATGCAATGAGAAGGGCTTGTTTCGTAAGGTTTAAATTTGAAGCGTAAGGGTAAGTCCAGCCTGACATGTATCCGCCGGAAAGACGTGCAGCAATTTCTCCAATCATGGGACCTTTTGAAGTGTATTTTATATCAGCCTTTGCAGCTCCTTCTGTCAACCCAAGAGCCTTTACTCCTTTGGCAAATGCTTCTATAAGTTCCAGCTTGATTTTTTCATCAGCGGAAGAAGGCATTGTGTGGCCAAGTTCAATGAAGTACGGCTGGAAAAAAATGTGTCTGTCGGCAAATCCCGTTATTGTTAAAGTTCCGTTGTGGACAAGTGCATCAATTGAATATTCAGGGCCTTCCATAAAATCTTCCAGAATGGCACAGCCTGTTCTTGAATAGCGCACTGCATCTTCTATGGCCGGAAGAAATTCTTTTTTACTGCGGATTAAGCGGCATCCTCTTGCGCCCATGTTGTCTACAGGCTTTACGACTTTCGGGAATGACATGGAATCCAGAACGTTGAATTCAAGAAATCCTGCTATTTGAGAACGGCTTATCTGCTGGAATTCCGGAGAAGGAACTCCTGCCTGCTTAAAGCATTTTCTCATTAAGATTTTATTGCTTGCTTTTTCTGCTGCTTCATAACAGTGGGACGGGAGACCGAGTTTTTGGGCAACGTATGAAACTGAAGTAGAAAAATCAGTTCCTGCCGTAAAGACTGCTGCAATTTTTTCTTTTATTGAAAGTGCAAAGTCTGCAATTTTTTCCTTGTCTTTTAAATCTATCTGTTCGAATTTATCTGCAAAACCGGCACACAACGCCTTTGGATTTGCGTCTACTGCCAATGTTTTGTAACCAAGTTCCCAGGCAGCCTCTATGGACGGACGCTGCATAAGACCTGCTCCAAGAATAAGTACGTATTTTTCTTCAGTCATTTTTTACCTGCGTTATTTTGTTTTTCGTGCATAAACTTCAAAAGTGTCGCCCAGTTTAAATATTCGGCTTACGGATTTTAAAACATTAAACTGAAAATTCCTGTCAGTCCAGTTATGCTTTTTTGCAGAAGGAAATCTTTCAGGGTGAATTCCTGTAGAAACGATTTTTACTATTTCAAAATCATATCTTTTTAAAATGGCAGAAACTTTTTCAGGTTCCCAAAGTGAATAATGGTCTGAAGGGCTTTTTTCAAAAAACTCCTGACGGTTATATTTTGCGCTCACTCCTGAAGCTGAAGGCGTACTGAATGCAAAAATTCCGCCTTTTTTCAAGAGAGACGAAACGGCTTTCAATACTTTGTCCAGATCCTTGAAGTGTTCTATTACGTACCACATTGTAACTGCATCAAACTGTTTTATTCCGAATTCTTTTTCACAGTTAAAGTCTGGAAATGCAGAACATGTTGCAGGAAAATTAAGCTGATTCTGAACGTATTCAACTGCATCTTTGCTTATGTCAATGCCAAAAACCTGCCACATTGCATCGTTTGCAGCTGAAAGAAAAGGTCCCATTGCACAGCCTACATCTAAGACACATGGAGTTATAACGCCTTTTGAAGAATGGTGAATCATGTCAATTATGCTCATGCGGCGGACGCACTGGGATTTTATTGCAGGAAAGTCTTCCAGATAAGTTTTGCCGTACTGCTTCTGGTAATCTTCGTAAAAGTATGAACGGCTGTAGGAAGTTTCTTCTTTTTCCATTGACCAGGAAATGTAAATCATGGAGCAATCTGAACAGCGCCTGAATGTTCTTTCACTTGTTCTTGAAACAACTGGATTTTCCCTGCTTTTTTTGTGGCACACAGGACAGTCCAAACTTATGCCTTTTGAAACTGAAGTTATGAATGAAGCCAGGCTTTTTTGTTCCGAGCCTATGAATTTATTTTTAAGTTTGTCGTTTTCTGAAAGAAGTGATGCGAATTTTTCAGGAGTAATTTCATTTTTCTTAAGGCACACAAAACCGTACTTGCGGGAAAGTTTTTCGTGAAGTTCCGAAGTTCCTTCAAGGATAACGTTGCAGCCTGCACTGCAAGCTTCAAATGCAGTAAAGCCGTAATGAGTTACAACCAAGTCGTATTTCCAGAGTTCTTTGCGGAGATTTTTTACAGGAGGAACTATTGTAATGTAAGGCTTCAGTTCTTCCGGAATTAAGCGTGATTTTTCTTCCTGATTTTTCTGATTTAAAACTGCCGTTACTGAAATTCCGTTTTTTGCAAGGCATATTGCTGAAATCATCGTTAAGCCTGCAGGATCTTCTCCGCCTAAAACAACTACGGCATTTTTTATAACGTCAACTGGAGAAGTCAGGACTCTTTTACTGCCGCTCATTTTCATAAATGAAATGTCACTTAAGTTTACGTTTCTGTTTATCTGAAGGCTTGGTATTACGTCAAGAAGATAATCTGCCCAGGAAGTTTCGCTGTTTCCTTCGTCAAGGGCACATACTGCACATTTTGAAGAAAGAAGTGAAGCTGTCTGCAAATCAGTCTTAAACGAATCTAAAACTGCAAGGGCGTAATATTCAGCGTTGTCAAGAGTGCGGATTATCTGATATGGCTTAAGTCCTTTTTCCAGTGCTTCTTCTACAAGAAAAGATGTCTGTTCAAGTTCAGGATTTTCGCTTATAAAAATATCGTTTCCTGTTTCAGCAGCAAGTTCAAGGCAGCGGTAAAGATGGCCTGTTCCCTGATTTTTTTTTGTGCTTGGAACGAAAAGAACAGGATATTTAACTAAAGGATTTTTAAATGCGCTGAGAATCTGCTCTGTTGTGTAAGGTCCGTCTGTGTCTCCGTTTGCACATACTGCGTTTACTATGGAAAGTGCCCGGCGGTAATCAGATTGCGTGTCTATTGTTGTCCTTAAGTGAGGAAAATTCCATCTTTTTGGAGAAGGTATGAATTTGCATTTGTATTTTTCTTGATGATTGTAAAGTGCAGGTCCTACGTGTTCATGGTCGTAAGGCGATGCTGTTTCTTCTGCAGCTTTTAAAAGTGACTTGCCGTTAAAAACTTCTACTCCGCTTCCATGAGGAAGTCCTGTGTAAGTGAGGTAATCAACAGGAGAACTTTGCCCTAACCTTCTGTATTCTTCTACAAGAGAAGATGCTGCTTCGTAAAATAAAAACGGATTGTCTGCAGTTGCCCTAATTATTAAAGAGCCTTTCGTTAATTTAATTACGTTGCAGAAACGATCCAGAACATCATCCAGAGAACCGGCAAAAACTTCAAAACCGCATTTTTTTGCAACAGGTGCAAGCTTTTCTTCACTGGCTTTGTCTGTAGCAAGAAAGTATCTGTCTGCCTTAACTTTTTTCATTGAAGATAAAGCCCATTCCAGCACGCATTTTTTTCCTAAAGGCAGCAGAGCTTTTTCAGGAAGGCGTGTAGATGAAAGGCGGCACTGAACTATTAAAACTGTACAGTCATTATGTCTGGAAAAAAACTCTTTAAGCAGCATTTTATTTTCCCCATTCTTCTATAAGCATAACTGCATCTTTTTTAAAACGGTATCTGTTCTGATAAGTCCATTTTCTTGCCCCGGAAAACTGGGAAAGGCTTTCGTTTAATCCGCAGGAATTCCTGAGCTTAAATGCAAAAAATGATGAAACAGGTATGTACGCATGATCGGTTTTAAAGACAGGAACTAAATTTTTAAGATAAAACCTTAAGTAAGAAAGATCTGGACTCTGGTCTTCGTCTGGAACGGCTGCACTGTAAAAAAATTCCATTGCAGAAGCAACCGTAACTTTTTCGCCCCAAAGCCAGGCTCTGAAAAACAAATCAAGTTTCTGCCAGTATTTTGAAGTAATGGTGTAATCAAATCCGCCAAGCTGAATAAATTTCTGCCTGTTGTAAAATCCGGCAAAATCTGCAGCATAAAGAGTGTGCTCTCCTTCTCCAGCAGAAAAATCAGGTTCTACAAAAAAAACTGACTTTTTTGACTCAGGGCGGAACATTACGGGAACAGGCTTGCGGTTTGAATCAGAAAGTCGGGGAACAAGACAAAACTGTTCTTTTTCAACAAGCTTTTCGTAAAGTGTTTGAGTAAACTGCACTTTTTCTTCGCACAGTTCATTTGGCAGAACAAGAACGTAAGGATTTTCAGCTTCCTGCATTCCTATGTTTATCATGTCGCCGCATGTAACGTTTTCTCTTGTTACAAGAAATTTTACAAAAGGATAATCTTTTACAGGAAGTTCTCCGCTTATTCCTTTCTGATTGGTTTCAACGCTGATGATTTGGGCAAAGCCTTTGTCTGCCAGATTGTCGTATATCCGTGATTTGTACTGAGTATTTTTTCTGTTTATTACAAGACAAGTAACAGGAAAAAGCACTTTATCAGGAACTTCTCCGCCGCCAGAAACTGTGTAGTTTATGACTCTTGCATTAAAAATTGAAGGTATAGTATTCATCACAATCCCCGCATTTTTTTCCGTAATTGTTCATTGTCTGATTTTTAAGTTCTTCGTTAAAGCGATTCCACAAATTTTCAAGACCTTCGCTAAAAACGTTTCCAAGACTTTCTTCAAAAATAAATTCCTTACACAGCGGAACATTTCCGTCAGCCAGAACAGTCATGTCTCTTTTTAAGTGCCAGCACGGATTCCTGCGTAAAGGCGAAAGATCTGCAGGCTTGCGTTCCGGAAGAGCTTTGCAGAAACAGTCGTACTTCTGGATTATGACTTTGCCTTTTGAAGGTGATTTTGCGTCGTGCCAGTATCTGTAGAAACCTTCAAGTTCATGCTCGTTTTCGTTAAGCCGCGTAAACTGAGGATAAACTTCTCCGGGGAAAAGCACTTCCAGCATGGAAACAGCTTCAAGTGCTTTCTGGTAAGCAGATTTTTCCCTGCAAAACGGTTCTGTGTTGGAGCGGATTTTACTGTAAGTTTCTTCGCTGAATGCATCGATGTCAACTATCCAGCTGATCGGGCTCATTCCGTTTGTTCTTGAAGGAATAATGTTTACTATGTTTGCAATTTCTTCTATAAGTTCAGGCTTTACTAACATTCCGTCTGTTTCAATAATTACGGAAAGACCTGACTTTTCAAGAACAGTTGAAACGTAATCTGCAATCCGTGAAACAGTAAGCGGTTCTTCGTAAACACTCAAGCTTACAACTGCATTTTCAGAAAGCCTGCTTATTTCATTTATAAGGGACGAAAACTTCTGCAAGTCCATCTGTTCCTGCCCGTGGCCTTTTCCTTCAAGAGGAAGTGCCCCGTACTTTTTCTTAAATGCATTCGGGTAAGGATTGTAATCTGCACAGGTAGCACAGTTTCTTGCTATCTGAATTGCGTAGTAAGCCGGAACTGTTTTCTGAACTTCAACTGTAACTTCTGCCAGATCGGAAAGTGCCAGTGCTGAAAATTCAATGTTTTTTTCTTTAGCTGCATTGTAAAGGTTTACGCAGGCTTCCCTGTTTATTTTTTCAAGGACAGAAAAATCAAACCTGAAACCTCTGTAGTCTTTTGGCGAAATAACTGCTTCTATGTCAAAAGTATTTACATCGCCTTTCATGACGGCAAAAACTGAATCTTTGTGAACAGGAAGTTCCCCTATTGATTTCTGACTGTTGCGGGAAAGTTCAAGAATTATGCCTAAAGCGTCTTTTTCAATCATTTCAGGAGCAAATCCTAAAGGATATCCGTCTGCAAAAGTGTATTCAGCAATATAGCGCTTGTGGAAATCAATTATTTTTTCTGTAAGTGCAATGTCCAGAAACGGAAAATCTGCGTAAGTAAAAATAACGTCATCTGCACCGTATTTCTGTACGCTTTCCTTCATTTTTTCAAGAAGAAGAGCAACGTTCCATGAGCGTTCAGTTAAAACTTTGAAACTTTCTACTCCTTCATCTTTAAGGCATTGTACAGCAGGAACCTGAGTAATTTCACTTGTCGCTACCACTACGGCAGCAGAGTTTTTTATTTTCTTACACCAGTCTAAAACTTTTTCAAAAGCAGACTTATCATCAAAAATCTTTTCAAAAGAGGTTGTTGTGGAATATCCAGCATAAATAAATACTATATTTTTCATCTTTTCTATTATCGGAATTCTCTTGTCTAAATTAAAGGTAATGTTTAGAATTGTTGCATGGAAAATTCTCAAGACAAAGTTCTTACAGTTTCCCAGGTAACAGGACTTATAAAAAATCTTCTGGAAGGCTCCTTTCCTTCAATCGTACTTAAGGGAGAAATTTCAAATTTCCGGCCAAATCCTACAGGACACCTTTATTTTGTACTAAAAGACAGTGATTCCCAGATAAATGCCGTTATGTTCAGGGGCAATGCTTCGTATTTAAACTTTACTCCAAAAGACGGCATGACAGTTCAGGCTAAGGGAAGAATTACAGTTTATCCTCAGCGGGGCAACTATCAGATTCAAATCACTTCCATGACTAAAGCAGGCATTGGCGACATTATGGAAATAATAGAAGAAAGAAAGCGCCGACTTGCTCAAGAAGGTCTTTTTGCTCAGGAAAGAAAAAAATCTTTGCCTTTATTTCCCAAAACTGTAGGGGTTGTAACAAGTCCCACAGGTGCTGCTTTAAGAGATATCCTTAACATAACAAAAAGGCGTAATCCTAAAGTAAGCGTTATAGTTTTTCCTGCAATTGTTCAGGGCGACAGTGCTGCTCCAACTGTAGAAAATATGATTAAAATTGCAAACAAATACAATATGTGCGACGTTCTTATTGTAGGAAGAGGCGGCGGTTCTCTTGAAGATCTGCTTCCTTTCAGTGACGAAAAAGTTGTACGGGCAGTTGCTGAATCACACATTCCTGTAATAAGTGCAGTCGGTCATGACATAGACTGGGCTTTAAGTGATTTTGCTGCTGATGTAAGGGCACCCACTCCAAGTGCTGCTGCAGAACTTGCCGTTCCAGTTCTTACAGAAGTAAAGGAAGGTCTTAATTCCTACAAGCAGGAATTTTATCAGGCTGTAGAAAAACGTATTTCTTCACTGCGCCTTATGCTGAAAACTTTTACTCCGGAAAATATGGAACTTCAGCTTAGAACCATTCAGCAGCCCTATTTAGCAAGATGGGAAAATGCAAGGCAGGCTTTAATTGACAGCATTCAGTCTTTTCTTGAGGACAAAAAAATCCGCATGGAAAAAGCAGTGCAGACTCTTGAAAACTGCAATCCACAAAATGTATTTGCAAGAGGATATTCTATGGTAACAGACAGTGCTACAGGAAAAATAGTCCGCTGCCCTGAAGATGCTGCAAAAGGTTCAGTATTAAAAATCACTCCTGCCAAGGGAGAAATTTTTGCTACAGTAAATTAAAATCTGACTTGTAAAAAATCAGTGTAAAAAATAAACTCAGGAATAAAATATGGAAAACTTTGAAGAAAAACTTAATAAACTTGAACAGCTGGCTGCATCTATCCGCAGAAGTGACGTAACTTTGGAAGAAGCATTAAAAGATTTTGAACAGGGCATTACTCTTGCCAAGGGAATGGAAAAGGAACTTGACGCTATGGAAAGCAAGATTCAAATCCTTATGAATTCTCCCTGTGCTGATGAAGAAGAAAAACCTAAGCGTACAAAATCAAAAAAAGATGACTCTGATGAAGGTCCTGTTTTAGACTTGTTTAATCCGCCAACAGAAATAAACGGAACACGTTCGTAAAATGGCTGCAGTCAGACAGTTAAATGCTGAAGTTGCAAGAAAAATTGCAGCTGGTGAAGTTATAGACCGCCCAAATGCAATAGTCCGTGAACTTATGGATAATGCAGTTGATTCCGGTGCTTCGAGAATAAATGTAGAAATCACACAAGGCGGAATTGAAAAAATAAGGGTTATAGACAACGGCTGCGGTATGACGAAAGAAGATTTGTCTGCCTGTGCACGTCCTCATGCAACAAGCAAAATCACCAGCGAAACTGATTTGCTTAAACTTACAACTTTAGGCTTTAGAGGCGAAGCTCTTTCTTCTATGGCAGCAGTAAGCCGTCTTGAAATAACAAGCGGCGGTTTTAAAATGAATGCTTCCGTTACAGAAGATCACGTTATAACTCCTGTAGCAAAAACTGAAGGCACAATTGTACAGACCCAGGGACTTTTTGAAAATTTTCCTGCAAGAAGAATGTTTTTAAAGCGTCCTGCAAGTGAAGCCCTTATGTGCAAGTCAACTTTTCAGGAGAAAGTTCTGCCTCGTCCTGATTTATCATTTACTTTTTCAGTTGACGGTGAAGAAAAGCTTAACCTTAGCGGAGGTCAGAGTTTAAAAGAGCGTTTTGTTGATGCAATGGAGCTTTTTGAAACTGAAGATCTTTTTTACCAGATAGATTCCAAAGACAGCCAGAACAACTGGTCATTTTCCCTCGTTATAGGCGAACCTTCTGTTTCAAGAACAAGCCGCAAGGAAATAAGCATTTACGTTAACGGCAGAAAAATAAACGAATATTCTCTTGTTCAGGCAATTGAATATGGTGCTGAAGGATATTTTCCAAACGGCACTCACCCTGTAGCCTGTCTTTTTGCAAAAGTTGATTCTTCCCAAGTTGACTTTAACATTCATCCTGCAAAAAAAGAAGCACGGTTCAAAGACTTAAGTTCACTTCACCGCGGTGTAAGTTCAGCAGTACGGAACTTTTTTAAGCAGTATACCGTAAAAAATTTAGTGGAAGATACTCTGGAAGAAACTCAGGAAGAGCTGTCCGGTTTTTATGAAACTTCATTACAGAAAGATTTTTCTTCTCAAGTTGGATCTTCTGAAAAAGCCACAATAAGCAGCATTCATCTTAGCCCGAAAAATTATGCTTATCCAGACAAAAATTTCAGAGGCGATTACAGAACCAGCTTTTTTAACGGAAGCTTTTCGAACGGAAACAAATCCTATACAGAAAAAATCCTGCAGGAACTTCAGAGTAATGAAAAACCAGGTGAACAGCCGGAGACAAAGCATAATTACATTCAGAACACCTTAACTGATTCTGACAATTTTCATTTTGTGGGAAGTGCTTTAGGAACATTTTTAATTGCTGAAAAAAACGACACTCTTTACATAATTGACCAGCACGCAGCAGACGAAAGAAGGCGCTTTAACGAAATAATGGAAAAATCAGGAGAAAAGCAAAACCTTATTGTGCCCTACTCAATCCAGACTTCCAGCGCATCAGAAGACAACTATCTTGAAGAAATAAAGGACGGACTTAACGAAAGCGGCTTTAGTATAAAAAACTGCGGCAACGGAAAATGGGAAGTTTCAACAGTTCCGGTACGATGGAAAGGCAGCGAAGGAGATTTGCAGCGTGATCTTCTTCAGAAAAGAATAAATCCCAAAGATGTACTTACAGCTACAGCCGCATCTACAGCATGCCGAAGTGCAGTAATGGACGGTACAGTTTTAGACGATGAAACTGCAGCCCAGATAGCAAAGCTAGCCCTTGAACTTCCAGATCCACATTGCCCTCACGGAAGGCCTGTGTACACTAAAATTACAAAGGCTCAGCTTTTTGCTTTAGTAAAGCGCACTTAAATTATTTTACAGACTGCAGAAGTGCCTTAACTTCTTCTGATTTAAATGACGGATTTTTTTCCTGAATGTAGACAAGATATTTTTCCGCTTCAGAATTTTCGTTAAGGGAAATGCATACTTTTGCAAGATCAAAAAATGCATCGTAGTTTTCCGTGTTTGCCTTAATTACGTCTTCATAAACGCTTTTTGCATTAGCCCACTGTTCGCAGGCAACGTAAGCTTTTGCAAGATTTTCCTTTACAACTGTATCTCTAGGCTGAATTTTCAATGCATTGCAGTAATATTCAATTGCATTTTTATAATCGCCTTTTATTTTATATGCATTGCCAAGATTGTTGTTTGCTTCAAAGTTATTGTTTTCCCTTGCATAAGCGTCAAGTAAAAGCGTAATTGCTGTATCAACCTGTTTTTCTTCAAGACAAAGAACTGCCAGATTAATTTTTGCCTTTACGTTTGCCGGATCTGCAGATATGGCTTCCTGGTAAAGAATTATTGCCAGATCTTTTTTTACAAGCTGATCCGAAATCAAAGCGTAATTGTAAATAATGCTTGACTGCAGCTGTCTGGAAACTGTATTTCTCTGTTCATAAGCTATTTTTGCACACTCCTGAGCATCATCAAGTTTTCCAAGATTGTAGAGAACTGTAGAAAGGTTGTAATTAGTTACAGCGTCCTGCTCAGTGCCATTGTAAGAAAGAGCTTTTCTGAAAGCATTTTCGGCTTCCTTATATCTTCCTGCAGAAGAACAGGCTGAACCTAATTCCTTGAAAGTGCTTGCCTTGGAAGAATTTATCCTTACTGCTTCGTTGTAAGCTTCAATTGCTCCGTTATAATCACCCTGCTTTACAAGAAGTCTGGCTGCTGCAAGATAAGCATTTTCGTATTCCTTATTGATTGCGTAAGAGCGTCTGTAAAAAGTAAGTGCCTGGCTTGTCTTTTTAAGCTTTTCGTTTACAAATCCAAGATTGTAGTAAGCCTGATAAAAACTGTCATCGTATTTTACGCACAACTGAAAAGACACAGCTGCTTCTTCATACTTTTTCTGGCTTGCCTGAATGCGTCCGAGCTGATAATAATAACTTGCATTATCGCTTTCATTTGTAACGGCTGCCTTAAGTTCTTTTTCCGCAAGTGCATAATCTTTATTTTCAAAAGCCTGCATTCCGTAAATGTAATGGGCTGCACTGTCCTTGTCGTTAACTGCAAGAGTTTTTTCTGCATACTGTATTGAAGCCTCTGCAGCCTCTTTATTCTGCGGACTATTTAAATTCTGTGAAGATTCATAAAGGGCTCTTGTAATTTCACTTAATTTTGCTGCTGCAAATTCATTGTCGTTTGCAGGAAGGATTTCCTTAGCCTTGTTAAAGTGTTCCATTGCGCCGGAAACATCACCTAAGTTAAGAAGGGCTTTTCCCTGCTGAATTTCTGAATTTATCTGTGCAATTGTTTTTGCAAGTTCAGCACTTTCTGCAGCTTTTTTTGCTTCAAGAGCAAGACGTTCCTGTTCAGCTTTTGCTTTTTGTTCTGCTTCCCTTTTTCTTCTGGCTTCATCTTCTGCTTCTTTGGCACGACGTTCTTCTTCGGCTTTCTGCTGTTGCTTTATAAAATCATTTAAAGCCTGAGCGTTTGCCTGTGCATTTTTTAAGTTTTCAGCATTCTGACGGGCAAGTTCAGCATTTTGTTTTGCCAGTTCTTCGTTCTGCCTGTTAAGTTCGTCCCGCAAAGAGTCAAAACTTGATTCAATTCCCGAAGAGTCAAAGTTAATTGAAGGATTTTCCCTGCTGCTGTTTTTTTTCAAAGACGTTGCCTTTTCAAGCAAAGCATCTGCTTCTTCTGTGTCAGTTAAGTTTTCCTTCAAATAGTCGTTCAGCAAAGAAATTGCCTGATCGTACATTCCTTTTTCTATATAACCTGCTGCCCGTGAAAGAATGATTTCTTTTTTTTCAGAATTGTCAGTTTTTTCTGCTACTGTCTGATTTTGAACATTGGCCTTGTTTTTTCCAAAAGTAATAAGTGCAAAAGTTCCTGCTCCAATTGCAACGAGAAGCAAAAAAATCAGTGCAAGAAGAAGGATTATAATGATTCTGCTTTTTTCTGACTGAGAGGCGGATTTTTTCTGTTCAGTTTCTTCTATTGAAGATGAAGATGTTGCAGCTGGAGTTTCCCTTGAAGTTGGAGTTTCCATTTCCTGATTAAGTACAGGCTTTTCTTCTGCAGCAACAGTTTTTTCTGTCGGAAGTACATGCTCTTCTGCCACAGTTTTTGCTGCTGCGGTTGTAGCTGCTGACTTTTTCGCCGTAGTTTTTGCTGCTGCGGTTGTAGCTGCAGCTGATTTTTTCGCCGTAGTTTTTGCTGCTGCGGTTGTAGCTGCTGCTGACTTTTTTGCCGTAGTTTTTGCTGCTGTGGTTGTAGCTGCTGCTGATTTTTTCGCCGTAGTTTTTGCTGCTGCGGTTGTAGCTGCTGACTTTTTCGCCGTAGTTTTTGCTGCTGCGGTTGCAGCTGCTGATTTCTTAACTGCAGACGCTGTCTTTTTTACTTTTTTATCTTCGTTATTCAAGTTCTGTTTCGTAGTCATAATCTATAGTTCCTTCTGCTCCTGCTGACATATTTTCACTTTCTACTTTCTGCAAACTGGCTGCAACTTCTTCAAGAAGCTTCCGTCTTTTTTCACTTTCTTCCCTGGCAATGCGCTCTTTTTCAGCTGCTTCCTGTTCAGCAATAATTCTTGCTGCTTCTGCAAGGCGTTCCTCTTCTTCCTTAATGCGCTGCTGTTCTTCAAGCAAACGCTTTTCCTGAGCAACACGCTCTTCTTCACGAACAACAATTTCTTCAGAAAGAAGAACTAAAAGCTTTTCTATTTCAGGCCTCTGAACATCATCCGGTGCAAGTTCAATGTATTTTTCATAATCAGCCTTACTTTCCGCAAGCTTCCCTAAATTCAGCCTTGCATTTGCCCTGTTAAGGACAGGCTCACTGTAAAATCCGTCTGCACTGACAGCAAGGGAATACCACTTTTCCGCTTCAGCATAATCTTTTTTGGCAAAGCAAATGTTTCCTGCATTGTAAGCAAGAACTTTTTTGTCTGTACCTGGAGTTTTCAAGCCTGCATTACAGACATCAAGTGCAAGATTGTATTCACCTAACTGAAAATAGCACAGCGCAAGGTAATTGTAAGCCTTTGGTGCACTTCCAGATTCAACTGCACTTTTTAAATAAGGAACTGCATCTTTCGGTCTGTTCTGCCTGAAAAGTTTTTCTCCTTCAGAAAAATCTCCATTCTGGCAAAAAACGGCTGCTCCTGTAAAAATTAAAACTAAAGCTAAAATATAACGTTTCAAACGGTTTAAGTTAACTTGCATACAAAATTTGTCCTCATCCGTAAAAATATTTTAATCAAAATATAAAAACACTCATACACTTCAATCATCGGCATTTTAAACATCAGCTTTCACATAAAAATCATTATAAAACCATAAAACCATTACATTTGACATATTTAAATAAAACAGTTAATCTAAAAAAGAATTTTATGCGTTAAGGGGAAAAGTCAATGGCTTACATTTTTCTGGCTGCCATTTTAATAGCATTTATAATCTTCACTGTAATATTTATCATAAAGAATTTTTCATCACCACAGAAACTTGACGGAATAAAAAAAGCCATAAACGACGGAAAATATCAGCAGGCACAAAGACTTGCAAAATCCCTCATCACAAAAAATTCAAAAGATTACGTTGCACATTATTACCTTGGAAAAGCCTACATGGCAGACAAAAAGCCGGAACTTGCCTTCATAGAATACAAAACTGTAAACCAGAACGCTGTTTTTAACGGTGACATTCCTGAACTTGAATTCCGCAAGCAGATGGCAGAACTTTACAAGCTTTACAATCAGAATGACGATGCACTTAAAGAATATCTGCTCCTTACAAAAATGGAACCTTCAAATGCAGAAAACGACTTTAACGTAGGAAAAATATACGAAGCACAGGGAAAAGCCGGACTTGCCATGGGATTTTATCAGAAAACAATTACGGCTAACAAAAAGCATCCTCAGGCACACACTGCAATGGGACACCTTCTTTATAGAAGCAAACAGTACAATGAAGCTAAAAAAGAAATTGACACTGCAATTAAATTAAATCCGGAAAATTATTCAAACTACTATTACCTTGGAAAAATCCTTAAGGAAATGAAAAATCTTCCTGCAGCAGTTAAATCTTTCGAAAAAGCCCAGCGTGATTCTTCGCTTAAGCAGAAAGCCCTTATTGAAAAAGGTACTTGCCTTATGATTGCAGGTCAGATTGATCAGGCGCAGGATGATTTTGACAGGGCAATAAAAGTTGCAAAAGATGAAAATGCACAGGAAACACTTTACGCCAGGTACTTTCTTGCAGCCTGTTACGAAAAAAACCGCAAAATTGAAAATGCCATTGAACAGTGGGAAGCAATTTTTAAAAACAACCGTCAGTTTAAAGATGTAGGCGCAAAGCTTTCCCAGTACAAAGATTTGCAGACAAATGACAACATGAAGGAGTACCTTACCTGCTCAAATTCTGATTTTCTTGAAATGTGCAAAAAAATTACAAACGACGGACTTAACCTTGACTGCCAGAAAATTGAACCTACTAAATTCGGCTGCCAGCTTCTTGCAATTGAAAAGAAAAAGGGAACATGGATGAACGTAAGGCAGCAGATTTTTCTTGTACTGTTCTTCAGGGAAACCCAGCCTCTTGAAGATTCCGTTGTAAGAAAAGTAGTTGATACAGTTAAAAACGCAAAGTACGAACAGGGAATAATCGTATCAAGTTCACAGTTTTCTGCTTCGGCAGTTAAATTTGCTGAAAACAGGGCAGTTACGCTTGTTTCAAAAGAAAAACTGGAAAATCTATTTACAAAAGCAGGTCTTTAAATGAAGTTTCTGTGCGTTTCAGACCAAATTGATCCTTTAGTTTACTCAACTTCGGTAAAAGAGCGTTACGGAAATGTAGATGCTGTTTTTTGTGCAGGTGATCTTTCCATGGATTACGTTGATTTCATTGTTTCTGCAATAGGGCGCCCTACTTTTTTCGTTTTCGGAAACCACAATCTTGAAGAATACAAATACTACAACAATAAAAACCAGGAAGGGCCAGCTTCACCTCACGAACAGACTGATTTTTCCCACAGCCACGGTGCTGATTATGCAAGCAACAGGATAATCCGCGACAAAAGGCTTAAATTTACCCTTAAAAACGGAAAAACTACGCCTTTACTCATAGCAGGAGTTTCAGGCTCCCTTAAATACAACAACGGTTTGTGCCAGTTTACTGATTTTCAGATGAAGTGCCAGCTTTTAAAGCTTATTCCGGGACTTTTGTGGAATAAAATACGTTACGGCCGCTACTGTGACATTTTCCTTACACATGCATCTCCAAGACACATTCACGACAAAGAAGACCCTTGCCACAAAGGATTCGAGTGCTTTAACTGGTTTATCAGAAAGTTCAGTCCTTCAATCCTCATTCACGGACACATACACCTTTACGACCTTCAGGCAAAGCGCTTCACTCAATGCGGAAGTACGGCTGTCATAAATGCTTACAGTCACATTTTAGTTGAATTAAAAGAACCTAATTTAATAAAAAAATCAAGACAAAAAGGAGAAGACTTTGTCCAGAACGTATTTACCATCTCAGACTGAGGAAGATTTTACAAAAGCACGCAACAAAGCACTTTTTAACGAAATACAGCACTTTCTCAATCCGGAAGAAGCAACGCTTATTTCTTTTTCCGACATAAAAAAGCTTCTCAAGCCAAAAAATGAAGTATACAAGGGAATGCAGGTTGTACCCATTAACCTTATTGTAGGAAGCGAAGGACGCTATCAGGACTTTGACAATCACTTTTTTCCTAAGAACAATTTCCTTAAAAGCCGGTGGGAACGTGTAGATCTTGCTCACTTGCAGGACATAACACTTCCTCCAATAAGCCTTTACGAATTAGGCGGACTTTATTTTGTAAGAGACGGAAATCACCGTGTTTCTGTAGCAAAAGCTCAGGGCATAGAAAACATTGATGCAGAAGTCGTAAGTTTAAAAAGCGAAATAAAGCTTAAGCCCAGTTCTACAAAAGAGCAGATGGTAAGGCAGGTTATTGAGTACGAAAAAAGAGTTTTTTATGCAGAAACAAATTTCGGCGACATAACAGACTGGTGGTGTCTTGATTTTTCAAGTCCAGGACAGTACGACCTTATCTTTAACCACATTCTCATCCATAAGTATTACATCAACATGGACAAAAAAGAAGAAATTCCTCTTGAACAGGCAATAGATTCCTGGTTTCATAACGTATATCTTCCAGTTATACAGGCAATTAAAAATCATCACATTATGCGGAGATTCAAAAAACGCACCATTTCTGACCTTTACGTCTTCTTAATCAAGTATTGGGACGAACTTAAGCAGAAATTCGGTAATGATTTCAGCCTTGATGATGCAGCAGAAGATTTCAAGCACAGTTACGGAAAAAAATCCCTTGCCTCAAGAATAAAGAATGTCTTTGCAAAATCAAAACTGAAAAAAACTTTTAAATAAAGCAAATTTTTTCACCGTTTTTCACTGAATTCTGCCGATATTTTAAAATAATCAAATCTTGACGGTACTATATTTCAATGGTAAAATTAAAAAAATATTTAAAGTTGATATGGTACAGGGAGTATATTTTGATATTCACTAACAACATTGCATACATTCCTTTATTTGCAACGGCAATTGTAGCAGGGCTGATTTTAATTCTCCTTATTTCAGTAAAACATAAAAAAACTGCAGGAGTAAGTTTCGTTCTTATTCTTTCAGATTTAATAGTTTTATGTTCAAGCCTTTTTTGTGCAGTTAAGCTTTCTGCAAGAAGGCCGCCGGACGGAGTTTACACTTTTTTCATATCATCAATATGCATAGCTGCATTTATTCTTATTCCATATCTCATTATGCTTGCAACTTTCGAGCCAAAGGAAAACATTAAGCTTGTTCCTCCTTACGTAAACAAAAAGGCAAGAAAAGCTCTGGAAGAAGCAAAAAAACAGGAAAAAGAGGAAGAAGAGAAAAAAGCTACAGAACTTTCTCAGGGCGACGAAGCTCTGCTTAACATAAGCCGTGACTTTATGGTTAAGTCTACACAGTCTTTTACAGAAGAAAACGGACTCAGCCTGCTTTTGGATTACATCAACAAAACTATAAAAGAAGAAGTTAAGGCAGACGGTTCGGCAATTCTCCTTGTAGATGATTTTGACGATGTCATTACGGTTAAGGCTTTCGACGGTGAATTTCCGCCTCCATACAAGCTTCCAAGCGATATGCCTCACAAGCCTATAAGAATCGTTACAAACTTTAAGTTTGCATCTTTTGCCCTTCACGACAATATTTTTGGCGAAATTGCAACTGCAGGAAAGCCTGAACTTATTACGAAGCCTGAACTTGACAGCAGAATTTATCAGAATGGTCCTGAAGAATTCCTTGAATGCGGAAGCTACATTGTTTCTCCGTTAAAAGTCGGTGATGCAGTAATCGGTGTAATTGCTCTTTCAAACAACAAGACAAGCGCATTGTTTACGGAAGAACAGTTTGACTTAACAAATACTTTAGCCGGATTTGCTGCTTCTGCCATTGCAAACGTTACAACAGTAAAAGACATTATCGAGCATAATGAAATTACAAAAGAAGCAGAACTTGCAACTCAAATTCAGAATATCCTTAAGCCTGCAAAGCTTCCTGTTATTTCAGGACTTTCTCTCGGCTCTATCTGGACTCAGAACGAAGGTGTCTGCGGTGACTATTACGACGTCATTCCTTCAAGAAAAGACAGAATTTCCTTTGTAATGAGCGACATTGCAGGAAAAGGAATAAACAGCATAGTAATTATGTCAATGCTCAGGGCAATGCTTCGTCTTGTAGTAAATACAAAAAAATCAGCAGGAACAATCCTTACATGGGTAAACAAAGGCATTGCTGCTGAAAATTTCATACCAGATCACTTCGGCTCATGTGCACTTATTAACTACGACCCAACTACTATGACAGTTGAATTTTCTACAGGCGGAACTATTCCTGTTTACTACTTTAACTGCGAAACAAATAATTTTGAGCGCATATCTCATACATCAGAACCAATCGGTGTAGAAAAATCATCAGAATATAAAGATTTTGTGCAAAAAGTAAAAAAAGGTGATATAATTGTTACATACACTGATGGTGTTGTAGAAGCATTAAACGAAGCAGGCCAGCAGTACACAAGAGAATCTTTGCTAAGAGTTATTTCTGAAAACTGTAAGTCTTCAGGAAAAGATATTGCTAATCTTGTTAAGGCAGATCTTAAAAACTTCTGCGGTAACTTGAGTCAGCATGATGATCAGTCGCTTCTTATTGTTAAGTTTTAACATTTGACGACTGCGCTAAAATTTATTAGATTATAATGATTTTGAGTAAAAATTGTTTTAAGGAGCAGAAATATGGAACTTAAAATTAGGAAAAATGGCGATGTCTACATCATTGATGTAAATGGTGAAATGGACTTGTACAATTCCTACAAACTTAAGGAACTTGTAATGAAAATGCTTGAAAAGAATGTAAAATCGTTCGTAATTAATCTTGAACAAGTTGACTACATTGACTCATCTGGAATTGGAGCACTTATCTATATTTGTTCTACAATCAAAAAGATGAACCTTAAGCTTTATATTTCAAATATTCACGGTTCTGTTAAAAAAGTTATTGAGCTTACTAAGCTTATGGGTTACTTCCCTATTGCAAACAGTGTAGAAGAAGCCCTTCTTATGATTAACGAATAAAGGAAGTCGTACTTATGGAAGATATTAAGGAATTACGTTCAGACAGCAATGATCCGCTCTTTGACAAATCTAATATGCTTTACAAGGAGTTTCCTTCTGATTTCAGACAGATTCGTTACTTTACACTTCTTATTGTACAGTCTGCTCCTCTTGAAATAAAAGAAATTAACCTTCTTGAACAGCAGATTAGTGAAATAATTAAAAACGGTGTTAAGCACGGAAATCAGTGTGACATTAACAAGAAAATTCACGTCTGGTATTCTTTCAGTGCAACACACGCTCACATCATTGTAGAAGATGAAGGCGAAGGTTTTAAAGATCTTGAAAAATGGAATGAATTTAACAGAAAGCGTCTTGAATGTCTTCATAATTCAAATTTTGAAGAACTTGCTAACTATGTAACATTCCGTACAAAAAAATCTGATGATCAGGACGGTGGAAACGCTTTGTTTGCTGCTCTTGAATACTGGAACGGCGGCTTTGTATACAACGACAAGAAAAACGGTGTTGCCATGCTCAAGCACTTCCAGCAAAAACGCCATGGTGTTACAGTTGATTCTTAATTACTAAGATAAATACTTGTAATTTAGATTTTTATTTATTATATTTACCATATCCGATAAACTGAATTAGAATCAGGGGATGTACCGGTTTCGACAGATAAGAGTAATCTTGTGCTGCAGGTAGGTGTGAAGGTGCCTTAAACTGACAAAAAAAATAACTGCAAAACGTAGAGAAGACGAACAGTCTGAAAACGAACAGTTAGCACTCGCTGCTTAAGCAGTGCCGGTTTTTATGGTGTGCTGTTCCTAACGCCATAACAAACTGTCACAAACAGGGACTTGCACTGTATTATGTCCAGGTTTTACAGTGGACTTTTTCTGGAATACGGAGACGACGCTTTTGAAGCTGCTACCGTCTCCCGACAACTACCTCGCTTCAATAAACCTGTAGAGGTGCCTGGTTAGCTTAACTGGACGGGGGTTCAATTCCCCCCATCTCCAAATCTAATTTCATATAATACAAGGAATTAGAACTTTTTAATCAACAATTGTTACCAGATTGTTACCATTAGAAAAAAGCCTTTCTTTTTCCTCTGTACTTCTTTTGGTGCTATTTAAAATTTTTACTTTCAGGATTATTGACACAAAACACTTTTTTCGTAATTATCTACCTATGGAAAAAAAAATTCTGTCCAGACAATATCTTGAAACTTTATCTACTGCCGATTTAATTTCTATTTCTGAAGATTATGGCATCGATGTCCCGGACAATTTAAACAGAACATTTATAATTGGTGAACTTTTAGCTACTGAAGAAGAACTTTCCCAGGAAAAATCTAAAGACGACGTTATTCTTACAGACAAAGACGTTTCTATTCAAGACGAACTTCCTGAAACTTACAACGATACTACAGTGGGGCTGATTTTAAGAAATCCTGCGTGGATTTTCGTTTACTGGGACATAAAAGAGACAGATTTAAACTTTTTAAGGAAAAATCCCCAGTTTGATTCATTGTTTTTACATATAGCTTTTTTTGAAAACGAAGAAGATGAAACTTCATCAGATTCTTTTGACGTTAAAGTTAATTTTGATGAACGCCAGCAATACATTCTTATTCCTTCAAATAAAAAAATTGTAATGGCAGACCTGGTTTATTCGCTTAAAGGAGAAAGCCCTAAAGTTATGGCTTTTTCAAGAAAAGTGCATATTCCTGCAGAAAATCCGGAAATTACAAACATTCAGCCTGGAAAAGAAATAATCATGACAGATCTTGAACGTCTTTCTGGAATGAAAGAACTGCTTTACACTCACTACAACAATTACCGTCAGTCTTTTTCAATTTAAAATAAAATCAGTTAAAAATAAGAGGAAACTAAAGTGTCTAAAAAAAATCTTGTGTTAATTATTGAAGCAAATCAAGTTTTTTTTCGTAATATTTGCGAAGAGACAGATTTTACTGTTCAAAACGAAATTCTCTTTACTGGAATTACAGACACTTACATTCCGCTGCTAAATCTTTTTGGAAAACTGGAAAAATCTCAGGTAAAGTTTAAGGTTGGCCTTGTTATGCCTCCTGTTTTATGCACGCTTCTTAACGATCCTCAGATTCAAAAGCAGTATATTGACTGGCTTGACCGATGCATTGCCCTTGGAAAAAGCGAAGTAAAACGTCTTGCCGGTTCACAGTTTCTTGAAAATGCTCGGGACACTCTTGAAAAATACGAAAAAACTAAGCTTGACTTTACGGAAGTATATAATCAGAATCTTTTATGCAAGTTTAAGTATTATAAGGAAAAGGGTTTTGTTGAACTTATTGCTACAACTGCTACAAGAGCTTACCTTCCCTACTTTCAGGATTTGCATGAAGCTTTAAATGCTCAGGTTGAAACGGGACTTTATGCCCAGAGAACTTTTTTTGGCGAAAGCGGTGAAGGTTTTTTCCTTCCGTTCTGTGCATGGGCTGAAGGTTTTGATTCAGTTTTGCGCTCTTACGGAATGAATTACACTGTTGTAGATGCACGGGCACTTCTTTTTGCAGAAAAACGTAACGGTACAGGCATTTTTTCTCCTGTAAGATGCGGAAATTCCCTTGTGCTTTTTGGAAAAGATCCTCATACACCTGATGATATTTGCGGAAAAAACGGATATATGCACAATGAAGTTTACTGTAACTGCGCAAAGGATATTGGTTTTGAACTTGATTCTAAAGAACTTGAATCTTTCCTGGAAAAAGACAAGGCACGCACTTCAACCGGATACAAATACTGGGCTAACACTGAAAAAGACATTGACTATGAAAACTGTGACTTTAAGCGCTATATCAGAAAAGATGCAGAAGAACAGGTAAAAAAAGATGCACAGGATTTCATTCACAAAAAAGCAGACAAATTAAAATCAGCAGAAGAACTTCTTAAAGGTGAAGATCCTTCTCTTGTCTGTGTAATTCCCGCTGAACTTATGGGACAGACCTGGCGTGAAGGAATTTTGTGGCTTGAAGAAGTTTTAACTCAGATTTCTTTACCGGAATGTTCCGTTACTCTGGAGCAATGTAAAAATCTTTTGGAAAAACAGTTTGAGCTTCCTAAAATCAAGCCTTACCCTTGTTCAGGAGATGAATCAGGCTATGGAGAAGACTTTATTGACGGAACCAACAGCTACATGATCCGCTACATAAGAAAAGCAACTGAACGGATGATTGATTTAACTGAACGTCTTTCTTCTGAAACCAGCTTAAAGGAAAGGCTTTTAAATCTTGCAGCCAAGGAAGTACTTCTTGCACAAAGCGGTGAATGGCCTCTCATGCTTCACGAAAACAAGCTTCCTGATTACGTAAAAAAATGTTTTAAAAAGCACGTTCTTTCCTTTACTATTGTTTTTGACGCTCTGGCAAGTAATTCTGTAAGTACGGAATGGCTTACAAATCTTGAAAAAGAAGATTTGATTTTTCCGTGGATGAACTACAGAATTTTCAGCAGGAAGAAATAGTTTCAGCTTTGCAAGTCTGTGCCGTAATGATGTGATTTTCTGTGTAATTGTATTTTAATAAAATAAATGGTATGATTTCACAGTTTAAATGAAAATCAAATTCTCTTTCCATAAGAAACAACTTTTCACGATTATTCTCATTGTTGCATTTCCGGCTTTGTTGTCTGCTGCAAAAAAAAAGGCTGAAGCTTCTCAAAAAGTAAATGTGTTTGCTTCTTACCCTGCAGCTTTCGGCAACATAATGAACGAAGCACTTGCTTCTGCAACCGGCGGAAATTTTTCCGGCGCAATTCAGTGCTTTACGAAAAAAAACGGAAACAACGAAAACATTTTTGACTTTTTAAGAAATGATTTTAATTCAACTGCCAGCGATTCAGAAAAAACTCTTGCAGACAAAAAAATTCAGGAATTAAACATTCAGCTTGAAAAATATCTTTCACTTCAAAATCAGTTAAACGAAATTAAAGGCGACTTAACTTACGCACTAAATATTTCAAACTATAAAAATCAGCTGGTGCAGCTTGCAGAAATAAGAAATGCAGTTTTAAGAATTGGAAGCGAAATTGGAAAAATAAACAGTTCACTTTACATTTCATATCTTTCGAAAGGCATTCTTGGCGTAAGGGAAAATTCTTACAGCGGCATTCGGGGCACAATGGACTGCCAGTTTGATTTTATCATAAACAAATTAAAGTCTGCTGTGGAAAACGAACAGGCTGCATCTGTAAAAACTTTCGCTGTAACTTTTAATGCACAACGGCTTTTCCAGAACATTTCTTTCGAAGAAGGTCTTGCTTCAAATTTAAAATTAAAAGACAACGCTGAAACTTTAATAAGAATAAATGCGCTTTACTCACTTCTTGATTCTGCAGAAAACTTCCAGTCAGACAAAGAAGCTTCGTATAAAAATCAGACTGAAAATTTTATATCATTAACTAAAGATTTCGAACTTCTGTTTAACAATCTGGACGATTCAAAAAAAATTGAAAAATCAACTCTTACAGCTCCGGAAAAATCTTCTGCAACTTTGGAAGAAGAAAGAAACGCTTATTCAGAATATTTGATTTCTTCTGCAAATAATTTTTCCCTGTTTGAAAAAAATGCTGCAACTGCAAGAAATTCTTCTGCACTAAGAAACATTGCTTCTGAAAAAAATAAAATTCCTTACGTAGAAGAATACATTTTAACTTTTACAACTTTCTGCATCACTCTCGAAAATTCTTTCAGAACAAAATCTATTCAGTTTTATATAAAGGCTGCCGGCTACTACGCTGAATGTGCAGAAGTAATTTACGGCGAAATGGAAAACAAGTATTCACAGCTTACAATTTACGTTTCTCCTGAAAAAGAAATTTCTTACCCGCAGCGCTGTCTTTCCCAACTTGAACCTTTTACAAAAGAAGTTGAATATAATAAAGAAGTTTTAAATTCCTTTATTTCAAAACTTGATGAAGGAGAAATTTACAGTTCAAATTTCATTAAGGAAAGAAGAATTGTAGAAGATTACATTTCCAGACTTTCACAGCTGACCCAGAACAATTCACTTTTGGAAAGTCAGGCTAAGGCCAGGCATTTAAAGGCTCAGCTTGCAAAAAACGAAATAAACCTTTACTACGAAAAAAGCGTAAAAAATTTCAACGCAAAAGATTATACTCAGTCATTTGAAAATTTGCAGAAAGCACTCAGCACTTACAATTCACAGATTGAAATTTTAAAAAACGACGGCGACATTCAGGAAGAAGTTTACAATGAACTTATAAATCAGAGAAAAGCCATTGTTGAAAAGCAAAAGCCTATTCTCGTAAGCGAAATCCGCGATTTGAAAACTCAGGCTAAGACTCAGTATTATGCAGGAAACTTTGACAACGCCAGCATTCTTCTTTCACAGGCTGATTCAAAACGTGAAGTGTGGTCTAAACTTATGGACGTAAGTCTGCAGGAAGATTCTGAACTTGAAAGGCTGAAAGATTTCGTAAACACGGCAATTGCAATTAAAGAAGGAAGGCAGATTTCTCCTTACGATTCAAAGGCTATGGAAATGACGGAAAATCTTTCTATTGCAAACATTTATTTTTCTAAAGGAAAGGCCCTTTTGGAAAGCGGAAACTCTGCTCAGGGAAATGAACTTTTAAACAAGGCAATTGAAAAAATCAACCTTGTAAAAAATTTTTATCCTAGAAACAGAGATGCCAACCTTTTAAAAATGAAAATTGAAAAGTTAATAGATCCAGTTTCTTTTAATCTGGCGTTTAAGGAAAAATTTGAAACGTTAAAGGAAACAAACTTTTCTTTAAGAGATGCAGTTGCATGGCAGGCTTACACTGATTTACTTGACCTGCAGGAAATGGACAGCAGTTACAGCGGATTGAATTCTGTAATTACAAATGCACAGTACAGTCTTGGACTTAAGCAGAAAAAAACTGACGAAAAAGAAAAACAGGATTCTGTAAAACTTTACAACGAAGCGAAAAATCTTTTTGCATCAGGAAAAATTCAGGAAGCAAAGGAAAAAGCAACTCTGGCTTTTCAAAAAGATCCTGACAATGGCGATGCTGTAGAACTTCTTGACGAAATTGCTTTTAAAAACGGTGAGCAGTCTGCCGTTATTCTTTCTGCAAAAGATGAAGAAAGTTATCAGAAAGCATATACTTATTTAAGGAACAATCAGCCTTATGCAGCAGATGAAGAGTTGCGGAAAATTTTAAGCACTAAAGGCAATGAGCGTTCTGCAAAAGTTAAAAAATTACAATCGCAAATTGAAGCAAGGAAAAAGCAGTAATGAAAAAAACTTTTCTCTTATTTTTAAGCCTGTTTGCAATAACAGTTTTTTCTCCTGCATTTTCACAGACAGTTCCATATTATTTTGAAAACCCGGAATTTTTTTCCAGCACAACTTCTGAATGTACTTACCCTTCTTCCGTAAACAGTTCTTCAAAAAATGGCGCTGTACTTTTCTGGCAGGAAAGTGCCGGCTCTTCTTTGCAAATTGTATGCTCTTCCACTCAAGACGGAATTAAATGGTCAGATAAAAAAGTTCTTTCACAGGATATAATTTTTTCAGGAACAGTTCCCTTAGTTTATTCAGTTTCAGTAAATAAAAGCGGAACCATTGTATGTGCAATTTTAAAAGAAGAAGGCTGCCTTGAATTTATTTCTTCCAGAGACACTTTTGCTTCTTTTGAAAAATCTGAATTGAATTCTGAAAATGAAAGCTTTATTGCTCCGAGAATTTTTACTTTATCTAACGGCAGTTTCATTCTTTTTGTTTCTTCAGGAATTGATGAAAATTTCGGGCTTAAATATTCAGTTTCAAAAGACGGACTTAAATGGAGTGAATTTTCTACTTTAAACACTAATTCAATTAAAGCTTATAATCCTGTAGTTCCATTTGTATGCGGCGGAAATAAAACTGATGTTCTTGTTTTTATAGCACAACACTCTCAGGAAAATCACTATTCCTTTCAGCTGTATTCTTCTGCTTCAAAAGACGGCGGAAAAACATGGGCTCAGCCTTCCATCATTACAAGCGATTCTGCATTTGAAGAGCCTGGCAAGAAATTCTTTAACTACAGCAATCAGTCACCATTTATTTTTTATTCAGGCGGAAAATTCAACATTGTATGGGAACGTTCACCTTTTAATTTAAGCAATGCGGACATTTACTTTTCAACTCTTGACAACAACGGAAAAATAATTTCTAAAGCAGAAAAAATCAGCAGTGCAGGATTTTGTTCAAGCCCTTCACTTTTTGAATACAAGGGAATGCTTCACGCTTTGTGGTTTACAAATCAAAATGAAAATGAAAAGGTTTACCTTGTAAGATCCAGCGGAAATCTCTGGGAAGAAAACGAAGTTATTGCCAGAAACAACATAACTTTGCCATGTGCAATCATAACTTCAAAAGGAAACGACCTTGCATTTGCCTGGGAAAAACTCACTTCCAAAAAAATCAAGCAGATTGAAATTCAAACTACAGATCACAGTGTTGCTCCTCCAAAAATTACTGCAGAAAATTTCAAAAGCGATGTTCCTGTAAACAAGGAAAATTTCAAAGCTAAAGTTTCCCTTACTCCAGACTCTTCAAACGTAAAAGGCTTTTCATGGATTTTTACAGATGATGAAAACGAAATGCCTCCTTTGCAAGTAAGAAATCTTCCTGAAAATGTTTTGCTGAGCGCTTCGGCTAAAAAAGACGGAACATGGTATTTTAAAGTAAGGCAGACAGACTTTGCAGGAAACTGGTCAGACGCTGCATCCATAAGTTGTATTTTTGACAAGACGCCTCCTGAAAAAGTAAAGCTTCACGACATTCCGCTGGACGAAAACGGACTTATTGAATCAAACACTTTTACGCTTAACTGGGACGAAGCTTATGACGAAAATGACGTTGCAGGCTATTCATGGAATTTAAAATTTATAGATTCAATTCCAAAAGTTTTAGTAAGCAATAAATATCACCCAATAAAAATTGACGGAGAACGCATTAAGCAGGAAACAGAATCTTTACTTGATGCAAATTACGATGCACTGGGAAAAGACGCACCGCTGACATCTTACGTTACCACACGAAATACTGAAGCATCATTTTATAACTACAGAAACGGACTTTACCTTTTTTCAGTTGCAGCTGTTGATAAAGCTGGAAATTTAGGCGAAGTCTATTCTACGGAAATCATACTTAACAAATACATTCCTTCTACTTACATTACAAAAGTTGAAGGCGAACTGAATTCTTTTGGCGATGCAGTTTTAAAAATTACAGGCGGCGGTTTTACTTACGACGGAAAAATTACGGAACTGTATCTTGATAAAGACGGAACTGCTCCTTACGATTATGTTTTAAAACTTGAAAACAATGATTACAAAATTCAGTCAAACAATGAAATAAGCGACATAAATATTTTCAACATTGAAAGCGGAGTTTATAAAATTGCACTTCTTCATTCAGACAGAGGACTTTATCTTTCACCTGACAAATATTTCAACGTAAAGGAATACGGCACTGTAAAAAATCAGCTCAGGCACGTTTTTGTTCCGTTATGGAAATCAATTCAAAATCTTTACAAAAACAACGTAAACATTTCTGTAATTGTAATGATTTTGATTTTTATATTTGCAATTCTTGGAATTATATTTTCTTCAAAAAATTTAATTTCTACAGCAAAAGAAACTATACAAGTCAGGCTTGAAGTAAAAGCCCTTATTCAAGGAGACATTATGCCTTTAGAGAAAAAATCAAAAGCAGTACTTTATGAAAAGAAAGGTTTAAGCCTGAAAGCAAAACTTATATTGAATACAACATGCCTTATTGCTTTTATGGACATTCTTATTTTCCTTGCATTCGGACTTTACATGAGCCGCACTCAGCAGGAAACTTTAACATCAAGCCTGAAAGAACGGGTAAACGTTATGCTTGACTCTCTTGAAAGCGGAACTAAAGCTTATCTTCCTACAACTACAAGTTTTGACAATTTAAACTTAACTGATATTGTAAACCAGTCTGATGCTTTGTCTGAATCAAACTATGCTACTATTCTTGGCATGAAAGATTCTTCACTTAACGAATTTGACGGCAATGAATTTGATTTGTCTTACGTGTGGGCAACTAATGACGAAAAAATCAACGATAAAATTACAACTGAAAATTTCATTCCTGGAACAAGTCAGATTCTTTCAACTGAACTTAGGGAACGCTTTGCACAATTCAATGAGCTGAACGGCAAAGTAAAGGAAACTTCTTCCGTAATTCTTGAAAACTACAACACTTTAACTCTGGAACTTGAAAATCTTTCTGGAAAAAATGATTCTGCTGCACAAGACAGAAGGCGCCAGATAGAAGAAAGCCGCAAGCAGTTAAAGGCAAAACTGGAAAATAACTTCAGCATTATTGCTTCTGAAGCTGCAGGAAGTTTCCCTGAATTCAACGGCGAAAAGCTTGACTCAAAAAATGCCAGCTACATTTTCTACAAGCCTGTTTTATATCGCCTGGGAGAAGATTCAAATTACGTTCACGGAGTCGTACTTATTGAAATATCGGTTTCGTCGTTAATAAATCAGATTGCAAGAGAAAGAAATGTCATTTACAAAACGGGACTTCTTGTAGTTCTTCTTGCAATTATTCTTGCCTTCATAAGTACATACATTATTGCTTCAAGAATTGTACGGCCAATAAATACTCTGGTAAATCATGTTGCTATGATTCGTGATACTTCGGACATGGAAACTTTAAGCGGAAAATCAATCAACATAAAGACAGGAGATGAAATCGGTATTCTTGGCGACACTGTAAATCAAATGACGGCTGGTCTTGTTGAAGCGGCAGTTCAGGCAAAGAGCCTTACATTCGGTAAAGAAGTTCAGCTTAAGTTCCTGCCTTTGCAAACTGATTCAAGCGGCATTGCACTTACTTACGGAAATTTAAAAGCCAAAGGTGCAGACTTTTTCAGTTACTATGCCGGTGCTGATGATTTAAGCGGTGACTACTTTGACTACAAGCAGCTTGATGAAAATCACTACGCAATAATTAAATGCGATGTTTCAGGCCATGGAGTTCCTGCTGCACTTATTATGGTTGAAGTTGCAACTCTCTTTCTGAACTATTTTAAAAACTGGAACATGAACAATCCGTCTCAGGGAAAAAATCTTTCTCCTGTTGTAGGAAAAATAAATGACCTTCTTGAAAGCCGTGGATTTAAAGGAAGATTTGCTGCCTTTACACTTTGCATTTTAAATACCCAGACTGGAGAATGTACTTTCTGTAATGCCGGCGACAATCTTGTTCAGGTTTACGACAATTCTCTGGGCAAAAAGAAAACCATCACTTTACAGGAAACGCCTGCTGCAGGAATGTTCAGCACTGACATTATTGATATGAACGGCGGATACAAAACGAGTACCCTTACCCTTAAAAAAGGCGATGTTCTTTTCCTTTACACTGACGGTATTGAAGAAGCCAAGCGAAACTTCAGGGATGAAAATTTCAATATAATTAAGTGTGAAAAAGAAGGATTAAAGGAAGGTGAAGTTCACGAAACTCATGCTGCAGGAGACAACAACGAAGAGATGACGGCTGACCGTGTAACTGAAATTATTGAAAGCGTTTTTGCAAGAAAAAATTATGCTCTTAAAAAATTCCATTGTCCTGGAAACGACACATTTAATTTTGACTTTACTTTCTGTGAAGGAACTGCTGAAGAAGCTATTATGGCTCTTGTTTCCATAGAAAAAGTTTTCCGTATGTACAAAACTTCTCAGCCTAAAATTACTGACCGTGTTAAGACTGACAAAAAAATTGACTGTTTCTTAAAAGAACACTGGCGGGAGTATTCTGAATATTGCAGCAACAGACAGGAAGTTGAAGGCGATCCTACTCACATTTACTACACCGGAGTTCTAGAAGATCCGCAATACGATGATTTAACGCTGATTGCAGTAAAGAAAAACTGACGGAGCTATGTTGCAAAGCCAGAAGAGCACCTGGAAAATGCTGAACTTTGGCAGATTTTGCCAGTATATTGAATTACATCTTTTTTAGTGCTATAATCGCAAGAAAGTTGATGTGAAAACTTTCAACTTCACATATCATTTTTCGAGGTAATGAAATGATCTACACAGCAGAAGTAGAACATATGTGTCCTTTAGCAAAAGGCGCATATCATGGACCTGCACCAATTCCGGAAGAAGGAAAATGGGTTCAGGCTAAAAAAATCGAAGATATTTCTGGTTTTACACACGGTATCGGTTGGTGTGCACCACAGCAGGGTGCCTGCAAGCTTTCTTTGAACGTAAAAGACGGCATTATTGAAGAAGCTCTTGTTGAAACAATCGGCTGTTCAGGTATGACACACTCGGCTGCTATGGCTTCAGAAATCCTTATTGGTAAAACTCTTCTTGAAGCTCTTAACACTGACCTTGTATGCGATGCCATCAACACTGCAATGCGTGAACTTTTCATGCAGATTGTTTACGGACGCACTCAGTCAGCATATTCTAAAGACGGACTTAAAGTTGGTGCTTCTTTGGAAGATCTTGGAAAGAACCTTCGCTCACAGGTTGGTACAATGTTTGCAACTCGCAAGACAGGTCCACGCTACCTTGAAATGACAGAAGGTTACGTTGAAACTATTGCTGTTGACAAAGACAATCAGATTATCGGCTACAACTGCATTAACTTCGGTAAGTTAATGGATGCACTTAAAGCAGGAAAGCCAGCGGATGAAGCTATTGCCGGTGCTCGTACACATTACGGTCGTGTTACAGAAGATCAGGGTATGGTAAAACTTATCGACCCACGTAAAGAATAAACTTGGAGGAATATAGATATGGCATTATTTGAAGATTACGCTGGACGTATCCCACAGGTTAATAAAGCGCTTAAAGAATATGGTTTTGCAGAAGGTGAAGAAGGACTTCAGGCTGCACGTAAACTTTGTCAGGATAGAGGATTTGATCCTTATGAAATCTGTCAGTCTACACAGCAGATTTGTTTTGAAGATGCAAAATGGGCTTATGTTTTAGGTTCTGCAATTGCAATTAAAGAAGCAGAAAAAACTGGTGATAAAACAGGTTCTGCTGCTGCTGCAAACATCGGTAAAGGACTTCAGGCATTCTGTCTTCCTGGTTCAGTAGCTGATGACAGAAAAGTTGGTCTTGGTCACGGAAACCTTGGTGCACGTCTTCTTTCTGAAGAAACACAGTGTTTTGCATTCCTTGCAGGTCACGAATCTTTTGCCGCTGCAGAAGGAGCTATCAAAATCGCTGCAAATGCAAATAAAGTTCGCAAGAACAAACTCCGCGTTATTTTGAACGGTCTTGGAAAAGATGCAGCTCAGATTATTTCACGCATCAACGGCTTTACTTATGTGCAGACAGAATTTGACTACTTCAACGGTGAAGGAACAGACAAAGCTTTGAAAGTTGTAAAAGAAGTTCCTTACGGAAGCAATCCTGACCGTCTTATCGTAAAATGCTACGGTGCTGATGATGTTCGCGAAGGTGTTGCAATTATGTGGCACGAAGATGTTGATGTTTCAATTACTGGTAACTCAACAAACCCAACTCGTTTCCAGCATCCAGTTGCAGGAACTTACAAAAAAGAACGCCTTTTGGCTGGAAAAAAATACTTCTCTGTAGCATCAGGCGGTGGTACAGGTCGTACTCTCCATCCAGATAACATGGCTGCAGGTCCTGCTTCTTATGGATTTACAGATACTTTGGGACGTATGCACTCAGACGCACAGTTTGCAGGTTCTTCATCAGTTCCAGCTCACGTAGAAATGATGGGCTTTATGGGAATGGGAAACAACCCAATGGTAGGCTGCACAGTAGCATGCGCAGTTGCAGTAGCTGGTAGTTTCTAATTTAGACTTCTTTTATACAAAGAAATTTTTGCTACTGGGCAGCCGTGCGAGTTTTCACGTTTTTGCGAAGCAAAATGCGAGCCCTCTGGCGAGCAAGTGGAAACTCGTGAAGCAACCGAAGGTTGCGACTGTACAGTAGCATGTGCTGTTGCAGTAGCTGGTAGTTTCTAATTTGTAACTGGTGAAAATGGCTGTCTGATAGATTATCAGGCAGCTTTTTTATGGATTTTATATTTTCAGGTCAGACAATTTGGGCCAGAGCTTCTATTTCTTTTCCTGTCTGAATATTTTCTTCAAGCGTGCGGACAATTTTCAACCGGACGGAGCGGGAGTTTTCAAAAATCTCTTTGCTTTTAAATTCCACGTGAATGTAATTGTCAGTTACAGCGTGATAAGTTTTTACTTCATCATCTTTTTCTATATTTTTTCTTAAACGCAGGGCACGGCTGTTTTCTACAACTGCATCAAAACACTTTCCAACTATACTGTTAATGTAATTGATTTTGCCCTTTACTGCAATTTTTCCAAGAACAGCTGCTCTGTAAGATTTTATTTTTTCTTCAATCTGATTTTTAAATGAAGCAGCAGAAGTGCCAGGTCTTGCACTGAAAGGAAAAACGTGAATCCAGGAAAAATTACATTCATTGCAAAGAGAAACCGTATCGTTAAAATCATTTTCAGTTTCGCCGGGAAAACCTGCTATAATGTCGCAGGAAATAAACATTTCAGGACGGGCAAGATTCAGCTTTTTTACTGCATCAACTACATGATTTTTTGTATAAGGACGTGCCATTGCTTTTAAAACAGAATTACTTCCGCTTTGAATGCTTAAATGAAAGAAAGGCTGCACACGGTTATTTTTCAGCACTTCACAAAGTTCATCAGTTACGCATTGAGGATAAAAAGAAGAAACCCTAAATTTAATTTTTTCAGTATTTTCCACAAGATACTTTAGCAGAAAAGCAAAACTTTTCTTTTCAGTTTTTCCGTTTTCAGAAAAATCTCCTGCATACTGACTTAAATTTACACCGGTCAAGACAACTTCTTCCTTGCCGTTAAGTTCCAGTTCCTTTACGCGTTTTAAAACTTCTTCTACATTAAGGGAAATTGCTTTTCCTCTTGCAAAATGAATGCGGCAAAAAGTACAGCTGTTGTTGCATCCGTCTTGAATTTTAAGGCTTGCCCTGCTGTGCTTTTCAAAAACCGGAGTATACAGCGAAAACTTTAAATTGGAAATCTGTACGCTGTTGTAGTAAGTATTTTTTTCAGAAATAAATTCATTTATTTTTTTGATGTCAACAAAACCGTTCTGGGTAAAAAGATTTTCTTTGCTTAGTTCAAAAGCCACATCGTTTAAAATAAATTTCTTAGTTCCAGGAATTACTGTAATGTGGTTACAGTCAATTTTTTTTATGGCAGCTTCGTCAAGTTCGGCGTAGCATCCTGTAACGCAGACAATGCTTTTAGGAAACTTTTCAAGACAAAGCCTGATGATGCGCCTGGCCTTTTGTTCAGCCTTTCCTGTTACAGTGCAGGTATTTATGACACAGAAAATTACATCTTCTGAAGTTAAAGTTTTTGAAGTAACAGCTTCCGTGTGGCAGGAAAATCCGTTTTTGGAAAAAGAGCGGACAGCACCTTCTGTTTCATCCTGATTAAGACGGCAGCCTAATGTTTCAAAGTGAATTATTTTTTCCATTTACAATCTACTGAAGATGAGGAAGGCAGCGCTTTCTTCCTGTAACTGCATCGTACTGTGTTGCGTCAATTTTCAGCGCCTGGTCGTAAGCAATAACTGCATTTTTCCAGTCAGAAGTTTTTTCCTTTGCGTAACCTAACCTGCTCCACCAGTAAGCCCTTTGAGGAGAATTGCGCACTGCTGCTGAAAACGAAATGTCTGCGTGCTGGAACTTTCCCTGAAGAATGTAAATTTCGCCCATAAAATAATAAACTTCGCCTACACGTGAACCGTTTTCTCCGGCATTTGCAATATAGCGCTGGAACATTGCCATGCTTTCATCATATTTCTGAAGATAAAATTTTGCTTCACCAAGAACTTCAATAAGCCTTACATCATAAGAATTTATTTTTCTTGCTGCAGTTGCCTTCTGTTCACATTCCCAGTACTGCTTGTTTTTTATAAGCGACCAGCACAGCACAACGTAAGATTCAATGTTTCTTGGATTAACTTCCAGCTCGCCTTCGCAAACAGCAATGGCTTCCTTAAAGTGACCTTCGTTGTAAAGCCTTAGTGCATCAGGTTTGCCTGCCTGAGAAAAAATCTGAAAGGAAACAAAAAAAATACAAACTGAAAAAACTATTTTCTTAACATTAAAAAACATTTTATTTTCCTGTAAATATTTTACTTAGCAGATTATTTTATTCTGCAGCTTCAATTTGAGTCATTGAACATTTTCCTGAAAAACTTGAGCCTGGTTCAAGAACAACTTGTGAAGAAACAATGTCACCTGTTACAGAACCTGTAGAAGTAACGTAAACAAGTTTTTTCCCGATAATATTTCCTTTAGTTTTTCCACGGACAAGAACACGGTCAGCTACGATGTCGGCATTAACTTCTGCATCAGTGTCAATAAGAAGATCGCTTGTAGCTTCTATATTACCGTTCATTTTTCCCTTAATCATAAAAGGCTTGCAGAATTTTATTGTTCCTGAAAAAGTAATGTCACTTGCCATGACAGTATCAAAATCTTCTTCTTCAGTTTCAAAATTGATAGAATCTTTGGAATCAAACATAGTGATATTTTAATTCTAAATGTAATTGTAGTCAATCAGAAGAAAAACTGATATTCTAGGAAAATGACTGACTTAGAAAAATATTACAATAAGTTTAATGAAGACCACAGGCTTACTACAAGGCACGGAAAAGTTGAATTTGAAGTTTCCATGAAATTTATCCGGGAGTTTATTGGTGAAAATAAAAGTGCCAGAATTTTAGACATCGGTGCCGGAACAGGAAGATATTCCGTAAAACTTTCCCAGGAAGGATACGATGTTACTGCCGTTGAACTTGTTAAGCGTAATTTTGAAATATTGCAGGGAAAACATTCTGCCGTAAAATGCTGGCAGGGAAATGCACTTAACCTTCACTTTCTGCAGGATGAAACTTTTGACATTACAATTTTATTTGGTCCGCTGTATCACCTTCAGACTAAAGAAGAAAAACTTAAGGCTTTTGAAGAAGCAAAACGTGTTACTAAAAAAGGCGGAATTATTTTTGCAGGATACGTTATGAACGAGTACGCTGTTCTGACTTACTGTTTTAAAGAGCAGCATATTCTTGAATGTATGGAAAACAAAACTTTAACAGATGATTTTCATTGCCTTACTTCAAAAAATGATTTGTATTCCTACCTGCGCCTTGAAGATATTGATGAACTGAAAAATCTTTCCGGGCTTAAGCGTGAAAAAATTTTTGCTCCGGACGGAAGTGCTGATTTTTTGCGCCGTGAACTGAATGCACTTGACGAGGAAAGTTTTCAAATGTTTATACAATATCAGATGGCTGTATGCCAGAGGCCTGAACTTCTGGGAGCTTCAAGCCATGTAGTTGACGTTCTTAGAAAAGTGTAGCAGTTGTTTATGCCTGTTGGTTTTCTATTCCGTTAAATCAAAGCCGGCTACTTCACAGTTGTGTGGGGGGGGGAACAAAGGTCATTTTTCATCTGCTTTTTATTTTCGTACATTGCCTTGTCTGCCCGTTTAAAAACTGTTTCTGCGGAAAAATCAATCTTTACGTCAAAGTCTGCCATGCCCATTGCAATTGAAACGTCTTCGTAAGGAAGGTGTTTTCCGTGAACGATAATAGTCATCATTTTTTCAAAGTCAGCAACTAATTCGTTTCTGTCGTTAAAATCTTCGTTTTGCAAAATAGTAACAAATTCATCGCCACCAATCCTAAACACAGGACTATGAGAAAATATTCTGCAGATAAATGCACTGCAGTTTTTTAAGAAAATATTTCCGCACTCATGACCGTAAGTATCGTTTATGAGCTTTAAGTTGTTGCAGTCAAAAACAACTATTGCGAAATTCTTAAGGCTTCCATTTTGAACTGCACTGTTAATGTTTTTTATTGCACTGTCGTATGCAGCTTTATTTTTTACGCCTGTAAGAGAATCAGTTAAGGCACGGGAATTTGTAATTTCAATGCTGTTTTTAAGCCTTCCGACAGAAAGAGTAAAACTGTTAATAAGCTTGCCGATTTCGTCATCAGATTTATCGATTGATTCTACATCAAGATTTCCTGCAGCTACATTCATTGCAAGGCGGTTAAGCTTGTTCAAGGGTTTTATAATAGACTTTACAAGAAAAACTGTAATTAAAATGTACACAAAAATTATTATAAGCGTAAGGACAATCATTTTTACAATGATTTCTGCACTTTCAGCAGTTACGTTTGCAGGAATTGCAGTAAGTTCCAGAGTCATTCCGTTTAGAAGAGTTTCCTTAAACAAAAACAAATCTTTTTTTTCTGATTTTAAACTGATGTCGTTAAACTCTTTTGAAAGGTAAGCAAGGTTTTCCGAAGAATCAAAAATTCTTGCGCCTGAATGTTCTACGTCCTTAAAAAATGATGATGCCTTTACTATGGAATTAAAATCAACGTCTGCACCTATAACGCCCACTTCTATTCCATTCTTTATAATTGGTATGACATAAGAAATGATTTTTTCGCCTCTGACTTTTGTGTCAAGGTAAGGGTCAATCCAGACTGGCTTTTTGCTTTCCAGCGGATAATAAAACCAGACTAAAAACTGGGGATTGTTTTCTTTGTAAAATAAAATATCTGACGTTTCCCTTTTTTCCAGAGGACTGTCCAATGCCCTTTTTATGTAAAAAAATCCTGCTTTTGAATCTGTAAGTTCCGGAGTAAAGCGAAGATATATAGAAACCAGGCTTTCTGTTTTGTTTGCAATAGGAAGAAACACTTTTTCTACCCTTCTACAAAAATCTTCACGATACTCTTTGTCGCTTAGTTTTAAAGGATCTGAAATACGTTCGTCTAAATCTTCATAGAAAAATTCTACAGTTTTCTGAACTTTATCTAAAAGAGTGTTTATGTAGTTAATTGAATTTACGCATGAATGCTTTAAGTATTTATTATTATTTTCCCTAATTAAATTACGAACGGCAGTAATACAGCAAAACCCAATTGCAACAGAAGTTGTAACTAATGCGGTTGCCATTAAGATGATGAATTTTGACTGAATTTTTTTCATAACTCATTTTACGACTTATTTAATATCTTTTCCATACCTGATTGGTATATATTTATATACTAAATGCATTTCATAATTTTTTGCAACTTTTTTTTTCACAAGGAGTTTTGAAAAATTTGCTTTTTGCTTTAGATTTATTGCAAAAAAAAGGAACCAAGCCTAAACTTGATTCCTTTGAGCTATTGCAGACTCGAACTGCAGACAGCCGCCTTAAAAGGGCGGTGCTCTACCACCTGAGCTAATAGCCCGTCATTCAACTGATTGAGTTAACTCATTGCTGAATGTATTAGTAATATATAATTTACTAAAAACTTTGTCAATATCAAAATCAAAAAATTAAACATTTTTTTTAATTTTTTTTATTTAATTGTTTTGACAAATGCATCCTTAAATCCGAATGAACGGAACTTTGCAAGAACTGCTCCGTATTCATCAACAGAAAGAGGTCCTACAAGAACTTTTGAAATTCCTGAACTGTTCTTTACAAATACAATCGGATACTTTCCGTACTTATCAAGAACGGCTTCAAGATTTTCTCTTTTTCCATAAGCTGCAATCTGAATATAGTAGAAACCTTTTTTAAGGGAACTTTCCGAAACTGTAGCAGCTTCAATTCTGTCAGTATTATTTTCAGCAACTTCTACAGGTTCAAGAATTATTGTTTCTTCAATATTCTTTACTGATTTTTCTTCAGCTTTTTCTTCCGGCTCAGGAACAACTGGTTCAGCAGGCACAAGAATAATTGCTTCGTAAACTTCTTCTTCCGGTTCAGAAGAATCAACTGTTTCACCGGCCTTGTCTTCCTGCGGCTCTTCTGTATTTTCAGGCACAAGTTCTTCCTTAAGCAGTTCTTCAATTTCAGGCAGTTCTTCTGCCTCTACTGCTTCTTCCGGAATTTCTTCCTGAACTGGCTTAGCAGGTTCAACAGAAGCTACGTTTTCTCCTTCCAAATCTTCTTCAGGAGCGCCTTGATTTTCAGGCACAAGTTCTTCCTTAAGCGGTTCTTCAATTTCAGGCAGTTCTTCTG